>CAZMBP010000008.1:0-58773 GCA_964564545.1 uncultured Saprospiraceae bacterium | reverse complement strand
AATCCAGGAGATGCCTTTTTGAGTTATGCAGATTCAATGAAAACATATCTTGAGTTGAACCCTGACAAAACTTTAAAAATTATAGGTCATACAGATAAGACAGGAGGAGATGTTTACAACAAAGATTTGGGATATCGAAGAGCAAATAGTGCTAAAGGTTATATAGTCAATCAAGTAGGAATTCAAACTGAAATCAAGATTGAATCGAAAGGTGAAAAAGAACCAATGGCAACAAATAAAACGAAAGAAGGTCGAGCAAAAAACCGAAGAATAAACTTAATTATAGAATAACCTGAAACACTCAAAATAATGATGGAAAAATTTAAAACATTTTGGACAGACCTCTTTACTGCAATGAATACGGAAGATAGTATTGCGGTATTGGTTTTTTTAGGAGTATCTTTTTTGTTAGGACTTTTGTTTGGAGCTTGGTCAAGAGCTGGCAAAATTAGAAGGTTGAAAAGAGAATTAGAACAAAAAGAAACTGATTTAAAATCACTTCGAACTCAATATGATCTATTGGTAGAGCAGTTTGAGAAAAAAGAAGAAGATTTGAAAGTTTCTGAAGCGCGTGCTAATGAAATGTCAGAAGATATCACTCGCTTGACTAATGAGCGGATGCACTACCAAACAGAGTTAAGGTCTGCTCGCGAGCAAATGGAAAGACTGCAAGAAGAGAATCTTAATTATGCGAATCAAATAGCTGGAATTGGAGAAGGTGGTGTTATCATGGATCCCAATACAGTTGTAGATATTGATGATAATGGAAATGGACTAGGTGGTTCAACGGCAATGATTGATGAATTACAAAATGATCGATTATCTTTGATTGAGGAAAAGTTGGAAAAGTTAGTTTTGGAAAATGCCAACTTGAAAGAGGAAATGGTAAATCTTGAAAAAACTGCCTTGAGTGCTAATCAAGTAGTAGTTGAAGGAAGTTCAACAGGAGTTGATATTGAAACAGGTGAAGAAGTTTTAGATTTGAGTGATGTTCCAGTTATTGAGGTTCCAGATACATTAGACGAAGAATTATTGGAAGAAGATTTTGGAGAAATGTCTCCTCAAGAAAGAGGAGAAAGAGCAAAGGCGAAAATAGGAGAGTTGCTTGGAACAAAGATTCCTAGAGCAACTGTTTCTGAAAAAGATGATTTGAAAAAAATAGAAGGGATAGGACCTTTTATCGAAATGAAATTAAATGATATTGGTATTTTTACTTTCGAGCAAGTGAGCATGTTGAATGAGGAGTCAATTAGTTTAATTACAGATGCTATTCAGTTTTTCCCTGGAAGAATAGAGAAGGACGATTGGGTGGGACAAGCTGCTAGTTACATGGGATAAAAATTACTTTTTTCTAAATAAACAATAACCAAACTGAAAGCATAAAACGAAAAACAAAAGGGTTGTTCCTGAAAATGGAATAACATAACCATGATTACAAAGCGAATTGTCGAAGGGCAATTCGCTTTTTTCTTGGATACCTCATCCCCCAGCCCCTTCTCCTTTTTGGGAGAAGGGGAGGCGTTGCTCAGGATTTTTCTTTCGAAAAGATCTTTTTGACGATTATGATGTAAAAGTAGATTATAATTATTCTTGAAAAAGGACAGCCTCAAGTTTTTGTTTTACATTTTGCCAATTATCGAGGACTTCTTCGTTGGTAAACCGGATCACTTTGAATCCTTGTTTTTTCAAATTTTCTTCTCGAATAAAATCAAGCTCCTTTTGTTCCAAATGAATTTTACCATCAATTTCCACGACTAATGATTTTTCGTAGCAAAAAAAATCAGCAATGTAATATTTTTTCTCTCCTAAAATTTCAGCATGCTGAATAATGAATTGGCGTTTAAATTTTTTTCCAAAAAGCCTTCGGTTTCTCACTTCATTCCAAAAGAAAATTTCTGCAGGAGTTTGATTTTTTCGTAGCGACCTAGCAAAAGCAAGGATGTCTTTATATTTCATAGTTCTCAAAATTAGTATGTAAAAGAATGGTGAAATTCAGAAAGTAAGTGTCTAAAGTAAATATTTATAAAGATCTTTTCGAAAGAAAAATCTTGAGTAGCCATTCCCCTTCTCCTAAAAAGGAGAAGGGGTTAGGGGATGAGGTGTACAAAACGATCATAACAACAAGTGATAAAAGTCATGTTTTTATAATTCTAATAATGATGAAAATCATTGTTTTTTATTTTAATTCATCCGTAATGATGGAATTTTATTTTATAATTGTTTTTGTATGACAAATTTTTGTCTGTTTGGTTTTTATTCCTTAATTTCAGCAGGTTACTTTTAATAAGTAGTCAAAACTATATTTTTTTATTTTTTAACCACGGAATAAAAAACCACTTTTCGAAAATGAACCAAAAATTTAAACAAATATACCGGTATTGAAATAGGCGATTAGCGCATGCTAATCGCCTGTTTTTACCGATTCTAACTTGATTAATTTTTCACACCATCAAGCTACCGTTTAAGTTTTCACCCTTCCTTTTCAAAAGAGTTTTTTATCCTACAAAAACTCAATTTACCTATGGCTTACGATACGAAAGATTTACGGAACGTAGTTCTGCTCGGACATCCAGGGTGCGGTAAAACCACCTTTGCGGAAACCATGTTATTCGAATCAGGTGCACTTAACCGTAGAGGTACGGTGGAAGATCAAAACACGACATCTGATTATACATTCATTGAAATGGAAAGAGGTAACTCAATTTTCAGTTCGTTGATGCATGTGAAATGGAGAGATTGTAAAATCAATATTATTGACACTCCAGGATTTGATGACTTCGTTGGAGAAGTTATTTCAAGTTTGAAAGTGGCAGATACTGCTTTGATGCTATTGAATGCCAAGGGAGGAGTTGAAGTAGGAACAGAATTGATGTGGGAATATATTGAAAAATATAAAACACCAGCTATGTTTGTGATCAACCAACTGGATCATGATAAGGCAGACTATGATACGACTTTAGAACAAGCCAAGCAACGATTTGGCAACAAGGTAATTCCTGTTCAATTTCCAATGCATACTGGAATTGGATTTAATTCCATCGTCGATTGTTTGAGAATGACGATGTATGTTTTCCCAGATGGAGGAGGCAAACCTGAAAAACAACCTATCCCAGAATCCGTAATGGAAAAAGCTCAAGAAATTCATAATCAATTAGTTGAGGCTGCAGCAGAAAATGAGGAAGGATTAATGGAAAAATTCTTTGAAGAAGGTAATCTAAATGAATCTGATTTGGCAAAAGGATTAACGATCGCTTTGGCTAACCAAAGTATTTTCCCAGTATTCTGTTGCTCTGCTACTCGAAATATGGGAAGTGGTAGAATTATGGGATTCATCAATGATATTGCTCCATCACCTGCAGATCGACCAGATGCATTACTAGAAGATGGAGAAACTTTAAAATGTGACTCAAACGGCGAGCAAGTTTGTTTTATTTATAAAACGATGTCTGAACCACGAGTAGGTACAGTTTCATATTTCAAAGTTTACTCAGGTAGATTAAAAGGAGGAACAGAGTTACATAATGTTCGAACTCGAAACGGAGAACGTTTCGGACAATTATATGAAGCCAATGGAAAGACAAGAGATGCGGTTGATGATTTATGTGCAGGTGACATTGGTGTTACGGTAAAATTAAAAGAAGCTTTGACCAATGATACTTTGGGAGTAAAAGGTTCTTCAAAAAGAATCGATCCTATTCATTTCCCAGAGCCTCGAATCCGTACTGCGGTAAGTCCACCAAGCAAAGCGGATATGGAAAAATTAGTCAAAGCTTTACACCATATAGCAGCGGAAGACCCTACTTTAATTGTAGAGCAATCTGCTACTTTAAAACAAACCATCATTCACGGACAAGGTCAATTACACTTGGACATCACGAAGTATCGAATCGAAAAAGTGAATAATATTTCGATGGAATTCATTCGGCCAAAAATTTCTTATCGAGAAACAATTACCAAAGAAGCGAGTGATGTTTATCGACATAAAAAACAAAGTGGAGGTTCTGGACAATTTGGAGAAGTGCATATGCGCATTGAACCATACTACGAAGGAATGCCACCGCCTGCGGGATTGAATGTGAGAAATACGGAAGAAGAAGAATTGCCTTGGGGTGGAAAACTATCATTCCTTTGGTGTATTGTTGGAGGTTCGATAGATGCGAAATATTCTAACGCAATCAAGAAAGGTGTAATGTCAAAAATGGAAGAAGGGCCACTTACAGGTTCCTACTGCCAAGATATCCGAGTATGTATTTATGATGGAAAAATGCACCCAGTAGATTCTAATGATATGGCATTTATGCTGGCATCTACGAATGCATTTAAAAATTCATTTAACCAAGCTCGACCACAATTACTCGAACCAATTTACGAAGTGGAAGTGCTTTGTTCAGGTGATGTAATGGGTGACGTGATGGGTGATTTGCAAACTCGACGTGCCATGATTATGGGGATGGATGCTGACGGTCATTATCAAAAAATCAAAGCCAAAGTGCCGATTGCAGAAATGTATCAATACTCTTCGACCTTACGATCTATTACTCAAGGGCGAGCAAAATTCACTCGAAAATTTTGTGAATACATGGCGGTAACTCCAGATGTTCAGAAAGAATTAGTTAGAGCGTACCAGGCAGAATTGCAAGAGGCGTAAATCTGGTTTTTTAAAATCGATTTATAAAAAGCCCCCTACCAATTAATTTTGGTAGGGGGCTAATTTTATTTATAAGTACTATTTTTAATACAGAATAGCCACAAGGATTATTTGAAAAACTTAAAATGATTATCAGTTAAGATATATTTTCCTTCCATAAGTAATTCATGGCATGGCCTATCAGGTGGCGTGATAGTAATAACTATTTCGTCCAATTTTACTTCATCTTTATCTGAGTTGGCTGTAATAACCATCGAACCTAATTTGATTTCATTTTTATTTTGACTTAGACTTTTTTTATCAAATCGACTAGTGATGACTATCTTATTTTCACAACTCCTTTTATTTAATTTTAGTGCATTATATCTTCCATCAAAAAGAAAATCATAAGCAACACTTTGTTGATTGGAACGATTTCGGTTAATGAATATTTTTTCTTTTTCATTTGAATCGACATTCACCGTTTCCTTTACTATTTTTTCTTTCGTGATATATCTATAATCGTAATTCAAAAAAATAAAATCTAAAACGAAGTGACGGTTTTCTATATCAAGGAGTGCTAATGTTTTCCCACTTTTCCATTTTAGCGCATCCTTGGTTCCATGGTTTGATCTTACATTTTTATCTCTTTCACATACTAGTTGTAAGTATGTTTTATCTCTAAATTTTACCCAAGTAAAATGATAGCCAGCGATATTAGACATTTTAAAATTATCTCCTTTGATTAACATCCATTTCTTCCCCATTTGTACTGCTAGAAATTGTTTGTTATCTCTACCGATATAACTTAAAACTTGAGGTGTGCGTTTTATTTCCCGAATTACTTTTTTGATACTTTTTCTATCTAAATTTTTTACAATAGAATATTCATTATCTTTAAACGGACGAGATGGTAATACTTTTGTTGGTTTTTGTTTTGCTAAATCATTAGGAAATCCTGTCAAGTTAAATGGTTTTATAATAGTCTTTTCCAGATTGTAATGTAGGTGTTCTAATCTTGTTAGAAACTTTCCTTCTCCCAAATCCAAATTAGTATTTTCTTCTTCGGTAGAAGCCACGATCCGTTCATCTTCATCATAATCAAAACTATAATATTCGGGAGTTTGACAAAATGAGATATTTGAACAAAAAAGAAGTAGGAGTAAATATTTGAATGATGTCATATTTGAAATAATTAATATTTTTAATAGTGAATTTTAATTTGTGGAGCCTGTCTAATTCTCGACCAAAATAATTTTATTATTTAATTCAGCAAAGCGATATTGAGCGATAACTTTTCTATTTTTTAAATCTAATCTTGCGATAATACTATCTTGAAAAACAATTAAAAGCTCCTCTCCGTCTTCATTCATTTCGATAGTATTTACATTTTGAAAGCAAGGTGAATCCAATTGCCAAAACTCTTTTTTATTATTGTCAAAAATAAAAAGTGGATTTCCTTTTTTCAATGAAATACCAGCGAAGGTATCACCTTGCAGATTAAATGTAGCTTGTTTTTTCTTGGTGTAAGTACAGTAGTGTTTTCCCTTTCCTTGAAGTTTGATGGTTGATTTAGTTTTAAGATCTAGTACTGCAAAATCTTTAGCTGAGTAGCTAACAAGAGTGGAATTATCCAACCAATCAGCATAATAAATACCTCCTTCTTTCCACCTGTACAATTCCTTTTTTAGACTCTGATCGAGAATTATTATTTCATTGTGTTTGCTATTTCTTTTTTTTCTAAGGTTGATAGAGATTTTTTTCTTATCAGGGGAATAAGAAAAATATAAAGCTTCTAAAGATTGATCTTGTTGATTCCAAAGAACTTCAATTGTTTTGGTTAGAAGGTTTAGTTTCTTTAAAGTTGATTGGTTGGTCGCATTAGTTAAGTAAATAATAGATTCTTTATCATCAGCAAATTTCCAATGCGTAAGTTTTAATTCTTCATGTAATTCAGGTTTTAAATGGTCGACTAATTTTCCATAATAAATTCCTTGATGTGTTTGAGCTACAAAATAATTTTCATCTTTCGAAAAGGTAGTCTTTCCTTCAAATCCACCTCCACTTATATGTGAAGAGTAGGGTAGTTTGTATGCTTCGCCAGTTTTTGAATCAAAGAGCATTCTTTTACTATAGTCCTCGATCGCATATCGATCATCATCGGAGAGATCAAAAGCGAGATAATCAGAGTTAGGAAAGTAATGTTCTTGTTGTTTTAGAGATTTAGTTTTGGTGTTTATTTTTAGGATGTTTCCATTATTATCTTTGGTGTAAACCTTTATTGATTCTTTTGTTTTATCGTAAGTTGCATTTTGAACTTTTAATATAGGTTGGCCAATTTCTGAAACTTTTTCAGTTTTTAAATTATATTTATATAGCCTTCCATTACGATCATTTCCATAAATAATATTTTTTCTAGCATCTACGGATTTAAAATAAATATCCTTTGGCTTAGGTGTATTGGTCATAATTTGCCCAGATTTATTTTTGTAGGCATTTACCAAAGTTCCTTTTTCAAGATCCCATTTGAAGACGAGTCCAACAGGCCCTATCACTTCGAAAATAAATTTACCGTTTTCTCCATAGAGCACATCTGAGGGAGGCATGCAGGTTCCTAGCCTAAATTTACCAAACTGATCTGTATAGGTAATTGATCTATACGGACTTTTCTTATTTACAAAATCTTTTTCACAATCCATTCGATATAAAAAGTCACCAGTTTTGGCATCATAAATTTCTAAGAACCCAGCAAAAGGTTGTTTGGCTAAAAACTTACCATTCGGATCAAATGTTAGCCCTACTACATCTTTTCCAGTAAATGGAAGTACAGCAATTTCATTCTGAGTCATAGCTTTATAAACATGAGTGAATTTTTTGCCATACTTATCTGGGGTGGCATATATTTCATTGACTGGACAGAATGTTAATTGCTTTTGCCCAAGAACATCTGGTTTACCTAGATTGTCTTCAGATGTAAAACTTAAGTCTTTCGTAGTTACTTTACATATTTTATTTTGAGCAATTACAAACAACCATTTTCCATTTTTAGAAAAAGAAAGATTTAAAACTTCACTTGCTTTTAAATCTTTCGTTGCGATAATTTTTTTACTTTTTGTATTTATTTTTTGAAGAACACCATTTGTAGTTACGGAATAAAAGAATTCAAAATCAGGTGAAACATTAATAGCGAAAGGACCAGATGAAGAGAATTCACTAATGATAGTTTCGCTTTTTAAATCCCATAATTTTCCATTACCTAAATTATCGCAGGTAAACATTTTTTGGGAAGCAGGAAAAACTTCAATATGCCTAACTGTATTATTATAAGATAAATGGTTTGAAATGTTTTTAGAGGTAATAGTTTGGGAAATAGCAAACGAGTGGAAAAATAGAAAAATAATCAGCGTTAATTTTGAGAAAGAGTTCATTTAATTTTTATTGAAAATAATTGTTAAAAAATAATTTTTAAGAGATTTGAACAAAAGTATAAAAAATGTGAGGTATAAACTTTGGGCATAAACAACGGCACTCAAAAATTTGAGTGCCGTTGTCTTTTGTAAAAAATTAAAACTAATAATCAAAAACAAGAGTTGGTAGAAATTGATTTCTAAAAAAAAAAATTGGGAGCTTCATTGCCAATGATAACACCGATATCAGAAGTTTTATCTCCAGAAAGAAAAAGTTAGTAAAGTAGGTAGTTAAAGCGACTAACCGTAAAATGTCAAAAGAATAGAGTCTACTATTTTACTTCACATGTTTTTTCCTTAATTCAAAATTCTTACCTAGATAAACCTTTCTAACCATTTCATCTGCAGCTAATTCCTCTGCAGTTCCAGCTTTTAAAATACTTCCCTCAAACATCAAGTATGCTCGATCGGTTATCGAAAGTGTTTCTTGTACATTATGATCAGTAATCAAAATACCAATATTTTTATCCTTCAATTTCTCCACAATACTTTGAATATCTTCTACTGCAATCGGATCAATTCCAGCGAAAGGTTCATCCAAGAGAATAAATTTTGGGCTTGTTGCCAATGCTCTGGCAATTTCAGTTCGACGACGTTCTCCACCTGAAAGAGAGTCTCCTGAATTTTTTCGAACCTTGTGCAAACTGAATTCGTCAATCAAACTTTCTAATTTTTCAGCCTGCTCACTTTTGGATAAATCTGTCATTTCTAAAACCGCTTTTAAATTATCCTCCACACTTAATTTCCGAAAAACAGAAGGCTCCTGTGGCAAATATCCAATTCCTTTTTGCGCTCGTTTATACATTGGCAATTGAGTGATATTTTCATCTGATAAAAATACACTTCCAGAATTTGGTTGAATAAATCCAACTACCATATAAAATGTAGTAGTTTTTCCTGCACCATTAGGACCAAGCAAACCAACGATTTCTCCTTGATGTACTTCAATGGAAACTTCCTTTACCACCTTTCGGCTACCGTAAATTTTGACTAGTTTTTCTGATCTTAAAATCATGTGTATTTTTTTTCAAAAAATTAGTGATGAGTTTTGATGAGCAGAGTTTATCATTTATCATTTTTTGTTCATCACGCTTAAATTTTAATTTCTCCCTCCTCGTTGTGGCTTTGGTTTATCCGATTTTGGTTTGTCAGAAGGAGGTGGACCTGTTGATTTACTTCCTTGCTGAGGAGTAGTTTTTTCATCAGCAGAGACCGTCGCATCTAATTCCCAACCTGCTCGCAACTCTTCTAGTTCTCTTGTGAATAATGGCTCAGGTTGTGAAAGGTTATCATAATTTCCAGTATCCCATCGTCCATTTCCATTAGTATCCTGAATCATTCGAACAGAATATTTTCCAGATGGAATCGATTTAAAGATTTTTTTGAAAATCGTATCACCGCTCATTGGAATAATTTCAACTATGGCATCTGATTTATCTAACAATTCAATTACATATTTTTTATCTGGTTGCATATCGACAACAGTCAACGTCATATCTCCAAAATCTGCCGTTGTTTTTATATCTAAATTTTGAATGATCGTGTCATTTTGTAAACCGTAAAGATCAGTCAACGCACCTGGAAGAAGTTTTAATTGGTAAGGTGTTTTTTCTTTAAAAGGATATTGGATTAACAAGTTCCGCTTGTCAGTTGAGTCAATTTCAATTTGTGGAACAACTCTCTGAAAAGTAGTATCTGCCAAAATTGCCACAAAGTTAGTATCGACGTTTTCCAAAGGATGATTAAATAAAATGGAGAAATTTTTATTTGCTCTTACTTCCAATTTTGATTTCGGTGAAATTTTTCTTGCAGGCGCTAATTTATTTTTTTGGAAAAAAGTAGTCCTTGATAGTTTAGGTATTTTGATCGTATCCGGAGGAAAAGTATCCCTTGCAATAAATACATTCCAACTTGTATCCTTCGGCAAATCATACCAAAACAAAACGGAATCTTTTGGAGTTTGCAGATAAGATCGTTGCCCTACATTTTCAAAAGTAAGCTTATATTCTCCTTCTAAAGGTTTTCGATTAAAACCAAAAGCAATGCGGCCATATTTCTTTTTCTCTTCATCTTGAAGTTTTAACTGAGGTTGTTCCTGAAACATCTGCAAGGTAAGATCGACCTTCGTCGAGTCAGTTACGACAATTGGTTCTTTAAGAAAGCCAATTTTTTCATTTTCATTATCAAATAAATAATTAACATTTCCATCAATTAAAGCAAAGACTTTAAAAGTATCTGCGCGAACATTTTTTATAGAAAAATTTCCTCCTTCATCTGTTTTAGCAAAATAAAAAGGCTTCTCTTTTCGAACCACAGTATCCGCCAAATTATCATATAACATGACCAAAACATCCTTGGTTGGTTTTTTATCAAAAGCATCTACCACTTGCCCGGTCACTTCCAATGAATCAATAAAATCTCCCGTAGAAAAAACAAAACGTAAATCTTCCACGGGATTTCGTTCCGTCAAATCCTGAACTGCTATTCCAAAGTTAATCGTGTAAGTTGCATTCTCTCGCAAAACTTCATCATCATCAAATTCAAATCGAACTGTTTTCTTTTTTAAAGAAACCTCAAACTTTTCCTGCAAAGGAGGCGAAACGACTACTTGCTTAAAAATATCCTTTAATTGTAACCACTCATTAAAAGTTAGTTCAATCGTTTGCTTTTTAAAATTTGTTTGATAGTTAGGAGTCGATTTCGACTTATCAAGGATGGGAGGAATCGTATCCTTTTTTCCACCAGTCAATTGGCCTTGATTGGCGCAACCAATTAAAGTCAAAAAGATAATTGTAGTGACAAAAAAAGATGAAAAATATTTTTGCATAAAAGTCTGTTGTTCAGAAGTCTCGCAAAAATAAACGGAATTGCGAAGTTATGTATATATATGTGTGGTTAATTAATTCTTAAAGTAGGTCGGTTCTCCTGAACCGATTAGTTAAACACGATAATAATTGTTAATAATCGGCTTTGGAAAGCCGACTTACCTTTTATTTCTAGGGTGAAATAAAATGATGGTTTCCTTCAAATATTCAGTATCCAAATGGGTGTAAATTTCTGTCGTTGTAATACTTTCATGACCTAGCATATCTTGCACCGCTTTCAAATCAGCACCACCTTCGACTAAATGCGTAGCGAAAGAATGTCTAAAAGTATGTGGACTTACTTTTTTCGAAATTCCTGCTTTTTTAACTGCCTCTTTGATAATCATAAAAATCATCACTCGCGTCAGACGTTTCCCTCGACGATTGAGGAAAACAACATTTTCATCTTCAGGGTGAATTTTGGTTAATTGGTTACGATAATTATTGACATAAAAATAAATCTGTTGCAACGCCTCCTCTCCAATTGGAACAATTCGTTCTTTGTTATTTTTTCCAATCACTTTTATAAAACCAATATCAGGATAAAGATTTGATAATTTTAAATTAACCAATTCACTTACCCGCAATCCACAAGCATATAACGTTTCCAACATCGCGCGATTTCGATGCCCTTGAGGATGACTCAAATCAATTGCTGAAATAATCGCTGCAATTTCATCATAAGAAAGTACCTCTGGAATTTTTCGAGCGATCTTTGGTGCTTCCAACAACTCAGTTGGATCTTCATTGATAATATCTTCGAGCAATAAATATTTATAAAAAGTCTTGATCCCAGAAATGATTCTTGCTTGGGAAGTTGCTCCCAAACCCAGATCACTCAAAGTAAAAATAAATGCTTCTAATTCTTTGAATTTTACTTCTGCAGGCGATAGTTCGTATTTATTATTAATTAAAAAACGTTCTAACTTTTCGACATCACATGAGTAGGCTTCAATGCTATTTTCGCTGAGCGAACGTTCGAGCAAAAGATAAGCTTTAAAGCCATTGATGTGAGGAGTCCAATTCATATATTTTTTTGACAAAAATAGTATTTTTAAATAATACGTGGTGGTCTGCTTTAGCTGACCTAGAAAAAATAATCATAAAAGTTTTTTTTCAAAATTTTTTAGGTCAGCTAAAGCTGGCCACCACGTAGAAATTGCTAAATTTACCCTTCAAAAAAAAACTACGCAACAATAAATGCCTGTATTTTGGTTAACAGATGAACTTTCTTTTCCTCCTCCCGAACTCGCGAATGAAGATGGAATTTTAGCTGTCGGTGGAGACTTGTCTACCGAGCGGTTGCTATTGGCATACAGCATAGGGTTATTCCCATGGTTCAATCCAGAAGATCCAATTTTGTGGTGGTCACCAGATCCACGATTTGTTCTGTACCCACACAAGTTGAAAATATCCAAAAGTATGCGACCTTATTTTAATCAAAAAAAATTCACGGTAACTTTTGATACTGAGTTTGAAAAAGTGATGACCGCTTGCCAACAACAGTATCGAAAAGGCCAAATGGGAGGAACTTGGATTACAGATGAAATGATCGATTCATATACAAAATTGAATAGAATGGGATTTGCTCATTCTGTGGAAGTCTGGCAAGGGGAGGAGTTGGTTGGAGGATTGTATGGAATTTCTTTAGGGAAAGTATTCTTTGGAGAATCCATGTTTGCTAAAGTGTCGAATGCATCGAAATTTGGTTTTATTACTTTAGTTCAAAAATTAAAAGAATTAGATTTTTGGTTGATAGATTGTCAACAGAGAACGAGACATCTTGAAAGTTTGGGTGGAGAATTTACGAGTCGGAAAGAATTTTTAGGTTATATGGAAAGAAATAAACTTGAAAAAACCACTCAAGGAAATTGGGGAGAGTTTTTTTCAAAAAACGAAAATGGTAATTAGGTTCGTTAGATGTTGAACGTTAGACATTTTACGTTTTTCAAAAAAATAAAGACTATCCAAATTATATTAACGCCCGTAAAACGTAAAACGTAAAACGTAAAACGTAAAACGTAAAACGTAAAACGTAAAACGTAAAACGTCCAACGTCCAACGCCCAATTCGAAAATCCCCCCTTTAAATCAAAATTTTATTTTCTATTTTTGTTTTCAAAAAAACACTATAAAATGCGTTTATTCCTTTTACTGATATTAGTTACTATCTTTTTATTTTCCTTCAACACATTTAATACTTATGAGGCTGACAAAGAATATCCTCAAAATTATTTTCGCTCGCCGGTGAGTGGAACAATTCGATTATCTGGGACATTTGGCGAGTTACGCCCAAATCACCTACACGCTGGAATTGACATTAAGGCAAGAGATGGAAAAATAGGTCAATCACTTTATGCTGCAGCTGATGGTTATGTTTCACGGATCAAAATGCAATCAGGAGGATATGGAAAAGTACTTTATATTGATCACCCAAATGGATATACAACTGTATATGCGCATATGCACGAGTTCGACAAGGAGGTCGAAGCATATGTAAAAAGAATGCAAAGGGAAAAAGAATCATTCGCGGTAGAACTTTTTCCAAAACCAAATCAATTTACATTTAAAAAAGGAGACAAGGTTGGAAAATTAGGAATGTCTGGGCGTTCGTTTGGACCACATTTGCATTTTGAAATCAGAGATACAAAAACAGAAAAACCAATTAATCCATTACTTTTTGGAATCAATGTTACGGATAATATTCCTCCTCGAATTCATCAATTAAAAATTTATAATCTCAATGATAAACGCGAAACTCAAAAAACAAAAACCATTGATTTACTGAAAAATGGGAAAAAATATTCCGTTCGAAAAGACACGTTGACGATTGGAGCATGGCGAATTGGGCTGGCATTGAAAACTTATGATAATCAAAATGGAGCCTCGAATTGGAATGGAATTTACTCACTAGAAATGTTCCAAGACGATCAACCGATTTATGATTTTAAAATGGAAACTTTTTCTTTCGATGAGACTCGATACATAAATGCACATTTGGATTACGAAGAGCAAATTGTGAAAAAAAGTTACTTCAATCGATGCTACGAATTGCCTGGAAATGAGTTATCAATTTATGGAACACAATCTGATGCAGGAATGATTACATTGAAGGAAGGCAAGGCCAGTAAAATTAAAATGGTCATTAAGGATGTTGCCGGAAATCGATCCACGTTGCAATTTTGGGTAAAAAGGGGAGAGGTAAAAGATCCGCCGTCTAAGATATTTAATTATATTTTGCCTTACGATGAAGACAATCAAATCGAAACAGGGGCACTTTCTCTTTTTCTAAAAAAAGGAACACTCTATGAAAATTTGTATTTGAAATATAATACATCCATCGATGAATCCGAAGGTGTCTTTTCAACCGTTCATCAAGTTCATGATTATAAAACCCCTGTACATCGATACTTTGATATAGGAATAGAAGCTTCAGGTCTTCCTGAAAATTTGCGAGACAAAGCATTTATTGCTTATTGTGGAAAATCAAAATCACCTCAAAATTGTGGAGGAAAGTGGAAGGAAGGAAAATTGACCGCCAAAGTTCGAGACCTTGGAAACTACTGTATAATGGTTGATACCAAAGCTCCTACAATTCAACCCATTCGATTCAAATCAAATATGCGAGGTGCTTCAAAAATGACTTTTAAAGTAAAAGAGAATTTTAAAACAGCTCGAAATATTGATCCTTTTTCTTACAAAGTTACAGTTGATGGAAAATGGATTTTAGTAGATTATGATGGGAAAAATGATTTGTTGATTCATCGCTTTGATGGAAGTATTGAAAAAGGAAAACATTTACTTCGAATTGAAGTGACAGATGATCGAGGGAATGAAAGAGTTTATGAAAGAGAATTTACGAGGTGATTTTTAAAAACATTTTTCATTTCAAAATGTTTCTTAACCGAAAGAAATTTAAAAAAAAAGAACAAAACAGATATATGACACATTTAAAACCAGGCGATAAAGCACCTAACTTTTCAGGAGTAAACGAAAACGGAGAAAAGATCGCACTCAAAGATTTTAAAGGGAAAAAGTTAATCCTCTTTTTTTACCCAAAAGATAATACTCCTACCTGTACAGTTGAAGCGTGTAATTTGAGAGATAATTATTCGATGCTTCAGGAGAAAGGTTATGAGTTACTTGGCGTCAGTCCCGATAGTCAAAAGAAACATCAGAATTTTATTAAGAAATTTGATTTTCCATTTCCACTTTTAGCTGATGAAACATTGGATGTAACGAAAGCATTTAACGTTTGGGGGCCTAAGAAATTTATGGGAAGAGAGTTTGATGGATTGCACCGAACAACTTTTGTGATAGATGGAAAAGGAAAAATCGAGCAAGTAATTACAAAAGTAAAATCGAAAGATCACGCTGCTCAAATTCTTGAAGGATGATTTATTAAGCAGTTTTCAGTAGGCAGTCTGCTTACTGAAAATTGCCTACTGAAAAACTGAACTAGTCATTTTTAGCGAAGGCAATCGTTGCCATACTCACCTTTGTATTTTCTACTTCTAATATTTTTATCGCACCAGCTTCAAGTGTTGCTCCTGTCGTCAGAACATCATCAACCAAAAGGATATGTTTATTTTTAATTTTTTCAGGTTGTTTGATATGAAAAGCTTTGATCACATTTTGGAAACGTTCGATTCGAGATTTTTGCGTTTGAGTTTCGGTGAAGAATTTTCTTTCGAGTACATCTTTTGACCAAGGAATTTCCATTGCTTCTGAGAGCCCTTGAGCAAAAACATCACTTTGATTAAAACCTCTTCGGATTTCTTTTTTAATGTGCAAAGGAATCGGAATAATCAAATCTATGTTTTGATATAGTTCAGATTTGAGTAAAGTTCTACCCAACATTTTTCCCAAAATAATTCCGACCTCTTTTTTCCCTTTGTATTTTAAATTATGAATTAGGTTTTGCGTTTTCCCTTTTTTCAAAAAATAAAATAGTGAGGTTGCTGTGTAAATATCCACACGTCCCCAAAGTTTTTTGGTAAAATCATTTTCTTTGAATAGATGAAAATCAGTTCGAGGTAAACGAAATTCGCAAGTAATGCAAAGTACTTGCCTAGGAGGTAAATGTCGCTTTCCGCAAGCCAAACAAAGGCGAGGATAGAAGAGACAAATAGCGTCGTCGAGAGATTGTAGGAATGCGTTCATTCCCTTAAAATAAAGAATATTAAAGTACTATGAAAATATTGTTTTCATGTATTTGAGTTAACAATATCTTATGAATAGAAGGCAAAAAAAAACGTCCGTCCTGAAGAACAGGACAGACGCATCAAAACAAAACGAAAAACCAACTTTAAACAAGTTTCTTTATATATCTAAATTAGATTATTATCTTTTTACTAATATACTAACCACTTTTATCTAAAAATTGTTTCAAAAAAAGTGTTAATAAAATCCTAAAGATTAAAATAAATAATATTTTTTATACTACTAGGATTTTGCTTTTAAGACTATCAAAAAATCAAAAGTCACATTTTAATTTTTTATTACCCTTTTCTTAAAGTTACGGGAATTTCTTTAATTTTTCCACTCCTATTTATAGTAATAGTAACCTTTTCTCCTTGACGTTTAGTTCCCACTAACTCTTGTAATTTTGGAGCAGAGTTAACTTTTATTCCATTTACTTTAATAATAACATCATCTTCAAGTATTCCAGCGTATTCTGCTGCACCACCTTTTACAATATTACTAACAAGAACACCTTGTGTAATGTTCAATCCTAATTCATCTGCTAAGTCATTATTTAAATTTCTAATATTGACTCCTAAAAACCCTCGTTGGTATGAGCCATATTCAATAATATCTTGTGCAATTTTATCCATGAAATTTACAGGAATAGCAAAAGAATAACCTGAGTAACTTCCTGTTTGAGTGGCAATAGCTGTATTTATTCCAAGTAATCTTCCTTGAGCATCGATGAGAGCACCACCACTATTTCCTGGATTTACCGCAGCATCAGTTTGGATAAAAGATTCGATGGAAGTATTTCCTCTAATGATTCCAATATCTCTTCCTTTTGCGCTGATGATTCCAGCAGTAACAGTTGAATTCAAGTCAAAAGGGTTACCGACAGCCAAAACCCATTCGCCAATCCGAGCTCGATCAGAGTCAGCTTGTCTTAATGTAGGAAGGCGACGAGCATCAATTTTTAGAACTGCTAAATCAGCTTGAGCTTCTGTTCCAATAACTTCAGCTTTGTAAGTTCGATTATTAGAAAGAGTAACCTCAATATTGTTAGCGCCTTCAATTACATGATTGTTGGTGATGATATATCCATCTGAACTATAAATCACACCTGAGCCAGTTCCACCTCGAAGGCCACCTTGTCCAGGATTTCCGAAAAAGAAATCAAGCGGACTTCCTGATTCGTCTTGTTGACCTCGACCACTAGTTGCAGTAATATGAACAACAGAAGGTGTAGCTTTTTCTGCAGCGTCAGCAAAATCAAAAGGTGCTGTCGCTGAACCAGCTCTGATATTTAAATTATTGGAAACAGGTTGAACATAGTTTTCAACAGTTGGAATATTCTCTACTTGAGAAGTATTGAGCATGTAAACGCCAGCGAGTGTTATCATACCACCAATGATTCCAGCGAATACAAGAGAAAACAAATTTTTCATAATGATTGACGTTTTATGTAGATTAAATATATATGAGATATATAACTAGGTTAAAAAGTAAATTATTCAAAGGAATAATTGCAAAAATAACGGTATTGCCTTATGTTTGTTGACAGACTAATTTGCTTTAACAGGAAATTAACACCCATTTCAAACCAATCGCCTTTCCAAAATACCGCTAACCAAATACAACAACAATGATCCAAACTCCGTATATCAATAAACTTGATTTTTTGGAAAACATATATTGGTTTGCTAATAAACTTTATTAAAGAAAAAATAACTACCTCTATGAAGAAGCATATTCTTCAAATTGATGTCATCGAAGGACTTCTAAAACCCGAGACAGACATTGAAAATCAATTGATTAACCATCCTGATTTTAAGGAAGGACTATTTTGGGGTATGCCTCGATATGGTCATCCTGAGGGTAAAATTATTTATCACATAGCGGAAGTTCTCAAAAATATCGACCAACTAAATATTAATATCCACACTCGTCAGCAACTTCGCTTGGTGGCATTCCTACATGATACTTTCAAGCATTTAGAAGATACCAAAAGACCACGAGATTGGTCTCGGCATCATAGTGTCTTAGCTCGAAATTTTGCTACTCAATTTATAGATGATGAATTAGTATTGAAAATTATTGAACATCATGACGAAGCTTTTTACAGTTGGAGAGCACAATATGTTTTTAGTAAAGTTGAAGAAGGAGAGAAAAGATTAGAGAAGTTAATAAAGAACATTGGAGATGATATGCAAATTTTTTATCTCTTTTTTAAATGCGATACTCGGACAGGAGATAAAAATCAAAAACCATTAAATTGGTTCGAAGCAACAATTCCAAATATTGAAGTTGTTGATTTCTAAAAGGAAAAAAAGCTAATTTTTGATACCACTAAGTTTCTTTGTGAAATTTAGTGGTATTTTTTTTCCAAAAAATATCCACGCAACATTGTGTTGTATCCAATGTCATTATAATAAAACCTATCAAGTTAAGCGTTTCAAAATTGACTTCTATTTATTGATGATAAATATTAATTTTGCATCTCTTTTTGAAACTCAAAAAACTTCAATTTTCAAAATCAACTAATCATTATTTATTATGAAAAATTTTTGGTTCGCATTAATTCTTCTTTTTTCAGCTAGCACCATTTTGGGGCAAGCATCATTAGAAGCGATAGATGATATACCTGCAAGCCTTGCTGCAACAATTACTGCAGATGATTTACGAGCTCATTTATCTGTTCTTGCTTCCGATGAATATGAAGGAAGAGAAACTGGGACAGAAGGTAATCAGAAAGCTGCCGAATATATAGCTAATCATTTCAAATCTTTAGGGTTGCCAAAAATTGGTGACGATAATTCTTACTATCAAAATGTAATGTTCACGTGGACGAAATGGGAGGAGGCAAGCCTAGAAGTGAATGGCGAAAAATTCAGACATCTTTGGGATTTCTTATCTTTTCCATCTCGTAATGGAGAAATGCCAATGGCTCAAATTGATGAGGTGGTATTTTTGGGATATGGAATCGATGATAAAAAATATAGTGACTACGGTAAAAAGAATTTGAAGGGAAAAACTATTATGATATACAAAGGTGAGCCAATGGATAAAAAAGGAAACTCTCGAGTGACCGGAACCCCTAAACCTTCAGAGTGGACTACGAACTGGGAAATGAAACTGAAAAAAGCTTATGAAAAAGGAGTGAAAACAGTTTTGTTCATCGAAAATAATTTGCAAAAAGAAATCAGCGAGAATCGAAGGTTTTTAGTTGGTGCAAAAATGACACTTGGTAAGCAGGCTGATCCTTCGACGACGTATGCTAATAGTGCTTATATTTCTACCAATATTGCAAAAGCAATTATGGGAAAGAAAGCTAGAAAGGTAATCAAGGCAAGAAATAAAATTAAGAAAAAAGGAAAGTCAAAAAGTGTTACCCTTAAAACAAACATGAAATTGGTTCAAAAGAAAAACATCAAAACTTTAGTTGGAAATAATGTTTTAGGATTCATAGAAGGAAGTGATCCAAAATTGAAAGATGAAGTGGTGGTAGTGACTGCACACTATGATCATTTAGGTAAAAGAGGAGATGATGTTTACAACGGAGCAGATGATAATGGCTCTGGAACAAGTACAGTTTTAGAAGTGACTCAAGCACTAGTGGAAGCAAAAAAACAAGGACAAGGGCCTCGACGAAGTATATTGTGCATGTTGGTGACAGGTGAAGAAAAAGGATTGTTAGGTTCTCAATTTTATGCAGAACATCCAATCTTTCCAATAGCAAATACTGTTGCTAATGTAAATGTTGATATGGTTGGTCGAGTAGATAAAAAATATGCAGATAATCCAAATTATGTTTACGTAATTGGTTCTGATCGATTGAGTACAGAGTTGCATGAAATCAACGAAAACGCTAATAAAAAATACACCAACCTAGTTTTGGATTACACTTATAATGAAGACGATGATCCGAATAGATATTACTACCGATCAGATCATTATAATTTTGCAGAAAAAGGTATTCCTGCGATTTTTTATTTCAATGGGACACATGCGGATTATCACCGAACTTCAGATACGATTGAAAAAATTAATTTTGATAAAATGGCAATTATTGGAAAATTAGTTTTTCATACAGCATGGCAATTAGCCAATCAAGATAAAAGAATTGAAGTAAATGTAAAAGGAAGAAACTAAAAAACGTTTTACGTTCGCTTCGCTTATCGGAGCAACGTGAAACGTCGAACGTCAAGCGCAGCGAACGTCCAACGTAAAAATGAAAAGAGCGTCTCAAGTTAAACTTGGACGCTCTTTTACGTTTCATTGGATTACAAAATTCTATTGGAAGCGAAGCTTTAGCTTCGCGAGTAGACAAAAAAAAGTGAGTTAAGAACCGACCTTACCCCCCAATAAGCTGGTTCCACTCACTTAGTTTAAGGTCACTTCTGACCTCAAAGATCTTTACATATTATTCCTTCGTATTTGATAGTGTTCTTAGTGTTCTTTCCGATTCGGGGGTATCTGGGAGGAATTTTAGTAAAAATCTTTTTTTCTTATGAATTCCCTCATTTGGGAACTAATTTTTTTTTTAAGGAGTGAGTAATGAGACCGATATTACCCCCCAATAAATCGGTCTCACTCACCCTTTATAAAGTCATTTCTGACCCTATTTCTTTATTCTCAAACCAGCAAAAATGCTGATGATTCAATTCACATTTTTTTAAACTTATGGGAGGAACTTAGAAATGGAGGTTTTGAATTTGAAAAACTGAGTGATAATTTACTCGCTCATTTTGTTTCCCAAAGACATATATTTATTTTCAACAACTGTGCCAGTTAAGTTTTTTTACTGAAATATTTTTGAAATAATTTTTCATAAAATATTTGTTGAAAATTTCAATATTCTCCTTTCTGTATTACTACCGATAAGTATTTTTTCAAAAAGTATTTTGATACATTTTTCTAAAAAAAAATATCAAATCAACTTTACAATATTCCTCTTCAACTTTTTGAAAGAGTACGTTATTAGTTACGAATATTCTTTTTGCAATTTTGAAGCCAACACTTGCCAATTTATTTTTTCCAAAATCAAAATTGTGACACGGGAAAGAATCATATATATATATATTTAGTTATTTGAAGTTGAGAAACTGCACTTTTGACCTTTTTGCAAAAATGTCAATGTTTGCAAGGGGTATAACTGTCTTGTTTCTCCGTCAATATGGCAGATTTTGGCCAATGGCACATCGTTTGGGAAAGGATAAATTGTATATTTTAAACGATGATTTTTTTTCAAAATTTGTTTAAAATCGATTGAGAAATTGTCTAAGAACGATAAACTTTAAATAATCAGGAGTTCTTTTTCAAAACTCAGGTTTAGAAAATATTTACTTTAAAAAAATAAAAAACAAGACATGCAAAAAGGTAGTATTTCAGTACAAACGGAAAATATCTTTCCTATCATTAAACAATTCCTCTATTCTGACCAAGAGATATTTTTGAGAGAATTGGTTTCGAATGCAGTTGATGCAACTTCTAAATTAAAAACACTTGCAGCCCGAGGTGATGTCAAAGGTGATATCGGGGACACTACGATTGAAGTTTCTGTTGACAAAGAAAACAAGACAATCACGATTGCAGATAAAGGTATCGGGATGACTGAAGCTGAGGTAATGAAGTATTTGAACCAAGTAGCATTTTCAAGTGCGACAGAATTTTTAGAAAAATATAAAAATGAAAGTTCAATCATCGGACACTTTGGTTTAGGATTTTATTCTGCATTTATGGTAGCAGACAAAGTGGAAGTGAGAACTCGTTCGTACAAAAGAAATAAAAAAGGTACGACTTGGACTTGTGAAGGTGATCCAGAATACACGATTGATACCAATGATCGAAAAGATCGAGGGACTGATATTATTTTACATATTAGTGATGATGCAACAGAATTTTTAGATGAAGGCCGAATAGAAGGTCTTTTGACAAAGTACTGTAAATTCCTTCCGGTTGAAATTAAGTTTGGAACAAAAACAGAAACTTCATTTGAAGGAGAAGGTGAGGATCAAAAAGAAATTAAAACTGAAGTTGATAACATCATCAACAATCCAAACCCAATTTGGAAAAAGAAAGCGAATAAATTAAAAGAAGAGGATTACAAAAAATTCTACAATGAATTATATCCTTATTCGACTCCACCAATGTTTTGGATTCACTTGGATATTGATTTCCCATTTAACTTAACTGGGATTTTGTATTTCCCAAAATTGGGTAATTCAATTGAAGTTCAAAAAAATAAAATTCAATTATACTCTAACCAAGTTTATGTTACTGACGAGGTAAAAGAAATCGTACCTGAATTTTTGACATTGTTACATGGTGTGATTGACTCACCAGATATTCCTTTGAATGTTTCTAGAAGTTATTTGCAAAGCGATGCGAATGTGAAAAAAATCACAGGCTACATCACTAAAAAAGTAGCTGATAAATTAGCAAGCCTATTTAAAAAGAAAAGAGAAGACTTCGAATCAAAATGGAATGACTTGGGTGTATTTGTAAAATATGGAATGTTGTCTGAAGAAAAATTCCATGACAAAGCGAAGAAATTTGTTTTGTTAAAAGATGTGGATGGAAAACTGCATACCATTGAAGAATTCAAAGAAAAGATCAAAGACGCACAAACAGACAAGCACAATAAATTAGTGATGGTTTACACTAATAATCCTGCTGGGACTGATACATATATTGAAGCTGCTAAAAATAAAGGTTACACCGTATTACAATTTGATAATGTGATTGATAATCATTTTATGCAGCACATGGAATCTAAGTTAGGTGATGTAACTTTTGTTCGGGTGGATTCAGATACTGCTGATAATTTAGTGCAAAAAGATGAGGCAACTGAATCTGTTTTGAGTGAAAAAGAGCAAGAAAAAGTGAAAACTTTGTTCGAATCAAAAGTAACTCAAGCAGGTGCTACGATCACAATGAAAGCATTGTCGCCAGATGATTTGCCTGTTCAAATTACCCGGCCTGAGTTTATGCGAAGAATGAAAGAGATGCAATCATTGCAAGGAATGGGCATGGAAGGATTCCCTGATAGTTATAATGTAGTAGTGAATACGAACCATCCATTGGTTGCTGAAAAATTATTAAAAATGCGAAGCGAAGAGAAGAAAGAAGATTTCGTCAATCATTTATATGACTTAGCGAGATTGAATCAAGGAATGTTACAAGGAGCTGAATTGAGCGCATTTGTGAATAAGAGTTTAGATTTTTTGAAATAAAAAAATCCAATGATAATTTAATTTACGAGAGTCATTCTACTAGATAGAATGACTCTTTTTTTTGTTAAAACAAGACGAGCAATACATTTCAATTAATCTTATATGAATGATATATTAATGCGGAATAGTTTTTGAATTTGTTAAGACGCTAACTTATACTCAATTTGGTATAATTAGAGACGGCGCCCGTTCACATACTACAACTAAACTATTCAGTAAAAATAATTACTGATAGGTGTTTTTTTTATCGTTTCTAAATTCTCCAAAAACATGTCCCTAACAGAATCCTCTTTAACAAGTACAACTTATTCTCTCGCTATTTTTTCTACTCTTTTCCAAAATATGTTTGATGCGGTTTTAATTTATAATTATGAAACCGAAACTATCAAGGATTGTAATCAATCAATTCTCAAATTATTAGGTTTTTCAAAGGAAGAATTATTAGCATTGAATCGATTTGATTTGATGCCTCGATACTCATCTCTTTATCCTGATGTTGATGTTCATGAACTCATTGGAAGTGAGCATCTGGAAAAAGTAACTAATGGAGAAGTAATTTATTCTACTGGAGAGTTTGCCAAAAAAAATGGAGAACCTGTATTTGCACAATTAAACATTGTACCAACAGGAGAAGAAAGTGGAGATGCATTTGTCATTTTACATGAAATCACTCGAGAGTTGGAAAGTACTAATATCTTGAATCATAGTACTGAAAAATATGAAACCATATTCAATAATGCATGTGAGTCAATTATCTATTTTGATCTTGTAAATAAAAATTTTGTGGAATGTAATGAGGTTGTCTTAGAGATGTTTCGCGTATCAAGTAAGATTGAATTTTTGGAGTCTGATTGGAAAAGATTCTATGCAAAAAGTGATGGTACATTAAATCAACTTGGTATTAATCCTTTTATTAAAGGAATCATTCGAGACGCAAAAAAAGAAGGTAGTTGTTGTTGTGTTTTTTTAGCGCATAGATTTGATGGAAGTACTTTCGTAGCAGAAATGACAACAGTATCTGTTGCTAAAAAATCTGAATCTAGAGTTATTTTTTTTATAAAAGACATCACAGAGGATTATTATAACAGACTCAAATGGGAAAAATTATATTATGAGCAAGAGCAAATATTAAATTCGATGCCATTGCAATTTGGCTTAAAGGATTTGGAAAATAATTTTGTCAAATGTAATGAAGCGATGACCCGAGCATTGAATAGTACAGTTGAAAATATTGAAGGTAAAAATCTATCTGAATTTGTGCCAGATGAGGACGCTCGAAAATCTCACTTAGAAGATTTACAAATTGCAAGAACGAAACAACCCATTTTGGGAATTACATTTTCAGTAAAAGATAAAGAAGGAAAAAAGACTTGGTCAAAAGTAGATAAGTTACCGCTGCTAAATAAGAAAAATGATGTTACAGGTATTCTGACTCACGTTACTGATATTACTGACCTCATGGAATCACAACGGAAAATTATCGAAAGTGAGCGAAATAATAATGCTTTATTTGATAATGCTTTTGATGGAATTATGATTTTTGATTGTAATGACAACAAAGTTTTACGTTGCAATTTAAGATTGGCAACTTATCTTTCAACTGATACTAGAACGGTTATAGCTACATCATTGGAAGAGTTTTCACCTGAATATCAAACCAATGGAATGAAGTCTTCACAAGCGTTTGAACAAATAATAAAGAAAACAAAAAAGAGAGGAACCTATGAAACAGAGTGGGTTTTCTCTACAAAAAATGACGAGCAATTAACTTGTGAAATGATTGCATTTTTATTGCCCCAAGCGACCTCTTGCCAGATTATGTTTGTTTTAAAAGATATTACGGATCGAAAAGAACAGGAGGAAATTATCAAAAATAATGTCATAGAGTTGAATTTGAAAAATGCAGAATTAACAAAATATATTGAGTCAAATAATCAATTAGAAAATTTTGCAGCCATTGCTTCACATGATATGCAGGCACCCTTGAGAACGATTCAAAGCTACACTCAACTTCTGCAAAAAAGTCTAAAAGATAATGCAACATCGGCACAAAATGAATACATGCATTTTATCACTAGTTCAACTAGTAACATGCGTCATTTAATCCAAGATTTGCGTGCCTTTTCAAAAGTGGATTCTACCAAGCTAAATATTCGTTCAATTAATATTGATTTTATGTTAACTGAAGTCTTGAAGGAATTAAAAGCTTCGATAGATTACCAAGGTGCGGTGGTGATGATTCCAGAAAAATTACCAACGATTGATGGAGATCGAATTAAACTGAAACAGCTTTTTCAAAACCTAATTACGAATGCATTAAAATATGTAGAGAAAAATGTGATTCCCAAAATTGTAATTTCATATGAAGATCGAGAAAATGAATTTCTTTTTAAAGTGAAAGATAATGGAATTGGAATTGCAGAAAAAAATCAAAAACGCATCTTTCAACTGTTTGAAAGATTACATGAAATGAGTCAATATGTAGGGACTGGAATAGGTTTGTCTCTTTGTAAAAAAGTAGTGGAGCAGCATTTTGGCAATATTGGAGTTGAGTCGAATGAAGGGGAGGGGAGTACTTTTTACTTCACTATCTCAAAAGAGGTGAGCCGAAAATTTAAAGAGATTATTTAATATTATTGATTTTGAAAAGTATATATGAAGAGAGCTGTTATATGAATAATGGCTCTTTTCTTTTTAAACAACTTCCATAAAAAAAGCGCATCAAGATTAACTCGATGCGCTTTTTTATTTTTTCAAAAACTAAAATTATACACTCTTCTCAGAGCCTAAAACCGACCCAAAATATTGGCGATTCATCATAGCGATATTAGTAATTGAAATTCCTTTCGGACATTCAGCTTCGCATGCACCTGTATTTGAGCACATTCCGAAACCTTCCAAATCCATTTGTTTTACCATTGATTGAACACGAGTTGATTGTTCAACTTCTCCTTGAGGCATAGTACCTAAGTGAGCTACTTTTGCAGAAGTAAATAACATTGCACTTGCATTCGGACAAGCCGCGACACATGCTCCACAACCGATACACTCTGCTGCATCCATTGCAAATGCTGCTCTAGCTTTTTCAATTGGAATAGCATTTCCATCTTGTGCTTGACCTGTATTTACAGAAACGTATCCACCTGCTTGAATGATTCGATCGAAAGAAGATCGATCAACAACTAGGTCTTTGATTATTGGAAAAGCCTCTGCTCTCCATGGTTCAATAACAACCGTATCGCCATCTTTGAAAGATCGCATGTGCAATTGGCAAGTAGTTGTTCCTGAATCAGGGCCATGAGGTTGGCCATTGATAACCATACTACATGCTCCACAAATTCCTTCTCGACAGTCATGTTCGAAGGCAACTGGAGTTTCCTTTTTGGATACCAATTCTTCATTTAAGACATCCATCATTTCTAAAAATGACATATGCTCGTCAGCTTCTACTGTATGATCTTCGAGGTAACCTTTTGATTCTTCATTTCTTTGTCTCCAAACTTTTAAATGAATTTTCATATTAAATTTATTTTTGAACGAATTGTAATTCGTTAGTTTTTTAATTAAAAAGTCCCGCTGGGGTTATTTATAAGATCTAGTTTTTAACTCAATGTCTTTGAACTCCAAATGTTCTTTGTGAACTTTTGGTTCGATCTCATCCCATTCCCAAGCAGCAACGTAAACATAATCTTCATCGTTACGTTTTGCTTCACCTTCCGGAGATGCATACTCTTCTCGGAAGTGACCACCACAACTTTCGTTTCGATCCAAAGCATCCATCATCATAACTTCACCTAATTCTAAAAAGTCAGCCACTCGACTAGCTTTTTCCAACTCAGGGTTAAATTCATTTACTTCTCCTGGAACAAAAACATCATTGTAAAATTCTGCTCGTAAGTCTCGAATCATTTGACGACCTTTTTTCAGGCCTTCTGCATTCCGTGACATTCCACAGTATTCCCACATGATCTTTCCAAGACGACGGTGGAAACTTTCTACAGATTGATTTCCTTGAATTTTAATCAAGCGTTCCAATCTTTCATTAGTTTCTTTTTCCGCTGCCAAAAATTCTGGAGCATCAGCACTTATTTGAGGTGTTCTAATTTCTTTTGATAAAAATGGTCCAACAGTATACGGGATAACAAAATATCCGTCGGCCAATCCTTGCATCAAAGCGGAAGCTCCTAGACGGTTTGCTCCGTGATCTGAGAAATTTGCTTCTCCCAAGCAAAATAGTCCAGGAACATTTGTTTCCAAATGATAATCCACCCAAACACCACCCATAGTATAGTGAACAGCTGGGAAAATTTTCATTGGAGTTTTATATGGATTCTCTGCTGTGATTTTTTCATACATCTGGAAAAGGTTACCATATTTTTCTTTGATAACAGCTTCACCTAATTCTATAATTTTATCTGCACTTGGTGTTTTAATTCCTTGAGAGATAGCAGCTGATTTTCCATATCGTTGAATTGCTGCAGCAAAATCTAAGAATACAGCCAAACCAGTTTTACTCACCCCTTTACCTTCATCACAAGCTACTTTTGCAGCACGTGACGCAACATCACGAGGTACTAAATTTCCGAATGCAGGATAACGTCTTTCTAAGTAGTAATCTCTATCTTCTTCAGGAATATCCAATGCAGTTTTTTCACCACGTTGAATTGCCTCAGCATCTTCTATTTTATTTGGTACCCATACTCGACCATCATTTCTCAATGATTCTGACATCAATGTCAACTTCGATTGGTACTCTCCAGAAACTGGAATACAAGTTGGGTGAATTTGAGTGTAACAAGGATTTGCCATTAAGGCTCCTTTCTTTACAGATCGCCAAGCGGCAGTTACATTACAACCCATGGCATTGGTAGAAAGGTAAAAAACATTTCCATATCCACCTGTTGCTAAAACAACACAATGAGCTGCGAATCTTTCTGTTTTTCCAGTCAACAAATTACGAGCAATAATACCTCGTGCTTTGCCATCTATTTTTACCAAATCCAACATCTCATGTCGGTTGTACATTTCGACATTTCCTAAGGAAATTTGTCGGGACAATGCTTGGTAAGCACCTAGTAAAAGTTGTTGTCCCGTTTGACCTCTTGCATAAAAAGTTCTTGATACTTGAACTCCTCCAAAAGATCGATTGGCCAAAAGTCCACCATACTCTCTAGCAAAAGGCACACCTTGAGCAACACATTGATCTATAATATTTCGACTTACTTCAGCCAATCGGTGAACGTTTGCCTCACGACTTCGGTAATCACCACCTTTGACTGTATCATAAAATAATCGGTAAACAGAGTCACCATCATTTTGATAATTTTTAGCGGCATTGATACCACCTTGAGCAGCAATACTATGCGCTCGACGAGGACTATCATGAAATGTAAAACACTTCACTTTATAACCTAACTCTCCAAATGTTGCAGCAGCAGAAGCTCCAGCCAAACCAGTTCCCACGACAATAATTTCAAGTCTTCGTTTATTATTAGGTGCAACTAGGTTCATCGTTCCTCGATAATTTTCCCACTTAGTTGCGATATCACCTTCGGGTATATTTGATTTAAGTTCCATAATTTTTTTTTGATAAATGTTAAGCGAAATGAAATTCCTATTTTTTAGGGAATTGATAGTTGTAAATGTTTATAACGCTTACGCTAATCAATTTACATTTCTAAATAAAAACATAAAAACAGGAATAATAGCAAACCCCAAAGGAATAAGAATGGAGTAAGCTGCACCCAAACCTTTTATAATGGGTGTATATTTTTTATGATTTAATCCTAATGTTTGGAAAGCACTCTGAAAACCATGGTTAAGGTGGAGTGCAATTACAACCATACAAACCACATAAAAAATAACAACGCCTAGTTTGCTAAATGCATCTTGGACAATTACATAAAGATTTTTCACATCAGTTTCTGTACCATATGTTTCAAGTGGTAAAGTTCCGAAATGCATTGTTCCCCAAAAGGCAATCATGTGAAGCACGATAAAAACAAAGATGATGATCCCGAACCAAGCCATATTCCGACTTGAGTAAGATGTATTAACAGTAGTAGTTACTGCATACTTTGATCCTCTAGCACTTTTGTTTTGTAGCCAAAGCATAATTCCCATTATTGCATGAAGAATAATGAAAAAGTAATTTCCATATGAAATCACTTTAATTAAAGGATTTGTAGTCATCATTTTGGCGTAGAGATTAAATGATTCTCCACCATCATCAACCAGTAATTGGAAATTACCAATCAAATGAACAAATAGAAATAGAATCAAGAAAATTCCAGTCAAACTCATGATAAGTTTTCGCCCGATGGAAGAAAATAGAAAATTGGTTAACCAACTCATATAAATTTGTTTTAAAGGTTTTGCCCATGTATTTTATTAGAAATGGGTCAATTAGTTCTTCGTTTTTTCCATAAAAAAAATAAATAATATCAATTTTATGAAAAGTAAACAAATCTATTCATTTAAAGGGATTTTCCCAACAGATGTTCACTCTAGAATAGCTTGTTTATTTTATTTAGAATAAATCAAAATTAGGTGTCAAAGCCTCAGTTTACATAGAATAATTCTTAAAATCAGAGCAAAATAAATATTCCTCATTTCTAATAAGTATTGATGGAGTTGGGTTAACTTTGTACATTCTATTTTTTGACTTTAAAATTGTTTATGAGCAAAATAGCTAAATTATCTTTTCAAGACTTTTTGAATGCATTCCCAGAAACGGAATTGCCTGTTGATTTAACAGAAGACACTCAATCTATTTTTAGCAAAGAGAATAAACCTTTGTCCAAACAATTGATTGAAGAATTCATAGTTCCGATTGATGAAGGAATAGATGAGTTTACAGAGTATATTCCATGTTTTCGAATTCCACGAACCAAAGATTTTCATGCCATTGTTTTGTGGAAAGCAGGTTTGATGAACTACGAATTTTTTATGATCACTTTTGACAAAAAAGGAAATTTAATAGAAAAAAAGATGGTTGCGGGAACTCAAGTGAAGGGAGATGCGTTACTTAGAACTGTAACCACAATTAAAGAGGATTGGACGATTGCGAGTGTAGTTGGAGTGGTTTCAGCAAGTGATGATCTCGCCTATGACCCTGCCACAAGTCTCGATTCAATCCTAGAATTAAACCCAAATGGGACAATTTCAATTTTAACTTAAAAAAAAAAATTTAACGTAAAAGAGAGGCAATATTGATTGCTTTAAAACCGATATTTTTTGTACAAAAACTATTATGACTAAGAAAAAGAAAAGATTAAAAAAAATAAGAATGGGGCAGAAGCCCTCAGCTGCAGAACTAAAACATCAAATTTTTAAATACCTAAAAAACTTTCCTAAGAAACGACTCACCGCAAAGCAAATTATCAAAAAACTTAATTTGGCCAACAGTCCTGATGCAGTAAATGATGCGATGCAGAAATTGGCGAAGGATGGAAAATTATTTGAAATCGAACCAGGACGTTTTCGTCTTGATAGATTTGCTGATACTTCAGGTGGAAAAATAAAATCACGAAGAAAATTACATGTAGGAAAAGCTGATTTGACTCGAAGCGGAGCTGCTTATGTGGTGATTGACGGATTGGAGAATGACGTATATGTTGCACCAAGACATACCAATGGAGCAATGCAAGGTGATCAAGTTCAAGTGTCGGTTCACTTACCCCGAGGTCGTAGAAAACCAGAAGGGGAAATTGTGAAAGTGATAGAACGAGCAACGGAACACTTTTTAGGAGTGATTCGAATTTATGAAAATTATGCACTTTTGACGCCAAGCATGTATCAATACGAAGACTTGGAAATTCAAGTTGGATTGGATGATTTGAAGGGGGCAGAAGATGATGATGTAGTTGTCGTGAAAATTACAAAATGGGGCGAGAGCTTCAATTTTAGATCAGTTGGAGTCGTGACAAGTGTGTTGGGTGAAGAAGGTGGAAGCGAAATTGCGATGAAGTCAATTTTGATCAACAAAGGTTTTGAATTAGAATTTTCGGAAGCTGTAAAAAGAGAGTCCGAAGCATTAACGGATGAATTGTCCGAAGCAGAAATTGCCCGACGAAGAGACATGCGGGATGTGACTACTTTTACGATTGATCCAGATACTGCAAAGGATTTTGATGATGCATTATCATACCGAATTTTGGAAGATGGACGAAAAGAAATTGGTGTCCACATTGCAGATGTCACTCATTATGTTCGCCCAAATACAGCATTGGACAAGGAAGCTTTGAAGAGAAGTACTTCAGTTTATTTAGTGGATCGTGTGTTGCCAATGTTGCCTGAAAAAATTTCCAATGAACTTTGTTCGCTTCGACCAAATGAAGATAAATGTACTTTCAGCGCAGTCTTTACTTTTAGTGCAAAAGGAAGAATTGAGAATCGCTGGTTTGGAAAAACTTTGATTCACTCTGACCGAAGATTTACCTATGAAGAAGCCCAAGAAATTTTGGAAAATGGAGAAGGCGAATATGCAGAAGAGTTATTAGATTTAAATAAATTAGCGAAGAGATTACAGAAGAAAAAGTTCCAAAACGGAGCAATCAGTTTTGAATCTCCAGAGGTGAAATTTAAGTTGGATGAAGAAGGAACTCCGATCGATGTTTTTGTGAAGGTTCGAAAAGATGCTCATAAATTAATTGAAGAATTTATGCTCTTGGCGAATAAAGAAGTAGCGACTTACATTGTCAAAAAAGGTAAAGATGGAGGAGGAGAAATTCCTTTCGTTTATCGAGTTCATGATGAGCCAGATCCTGATAAAATTGCTGAATTTGCTAGGTTTGCGGCCGAGTTAGGTTTCAAAATGGAAATGCAAACGCCTAAGCAAATTGCTGAAAGTTTCCTCGCTCTCGACAAAGCGGCTGAAGAAAATGAAGCACTTCGAATGTTGCAACCAATTGCGATTCGTTCGATGGCAAAAGCAATTTATACCACCGAAAATATTGGCCACTATGGATTAGCTTTTGAAAATTATTCACACTTTACTTCTCCGATTCGAAGATACTCAGATGTGTTGGCGCATAGATTATTAGAGAAAAATTTAGGAGAAACTTTCCGATCAGATAAAGGTGAGTTGGAGACAAAATGTCAACACATTTCCACTCAAGAAAAGAAGGCTGCCGAAGCGGAAAGAGAGTCAGTAAAATACAAGCAAGTTGAATACTCGAGCAAGCATATTGGCGAAGTTTTCGACGCACATATTTCAGGTATGATTGATCGTGGAATTTTTGTTCAAATCGATCATAGCAATGCAGAAGGATTGATTGGTTTTGAAAACTTCTCAGAATCTTACGAGATAGGAAGTGGTCGATTGAAAGCGATTGGAACTCGAACTGGAAATGTTTTGAAAATGGGACAGAAGGTGAGAGCTAGAATTACTTCAACTGATTTAGAAAAGAGAACCATCGAACTAGAATTGGTGGAAGAAGAATAAAAAACGTTGGACGTTCGCTTTGCTTATCGTTGGACGTTTTACGGTCCGTTCAACGTCAAACGATAAGCGAAGCGAACGTCCAACGTCAAAAAAAATAAACCATGCTTTTAGCTGTTGATATTGGAAATTCAAATATAGTTTTAGCGCTTCATGATGGGGTTGAATGGAAACAAATTTTTCGTTTTGTAACCTTACCTGAAGAGTCTACTCTTTTTTATAAAATGAAAATTGTCAATGAATTTTGGGAAGCAAATATTGTTGCTAATCAAATTGACAAGTGCGTTTTAAGTAGTGTCGTTCCTAGTTTGCGAGATGTATTTGAAGAGATACTTTCAGAGCTTTTTGGAGCTCCTCCGGTGGTTGTTAATTCTACTATTTTTCCAAAATTAAAGTTGCAAATAGATCGTCCTGATGAAATTGGAACCGACTTGGTTGCCAATGCAATTGCTGCAAATCAGTTGTTTGAAAAAGATTGTATTATTGTCGATTTTGGAACAGCTTTGACCTTTACAGTAGTTTCGAAGGAAGGTCATTTGAAAGGTGTAAATATTGCTCCAGGATTGCAAACTGCGATTCAATCACTTTTTGGTAATACCGCACAACTTCCAGAAGTGCCACTTGAATTTCCAAAATCTGCCATTGGGAAAAATACTGTTACAGCTATTCAATCAGGAATTTTGCTTGGATATGTAGGTTTGGTTAGACATCAATTAGCTTGCATTCGGGCAGAAGTTGGCGAGCAATATATTGCTGTGGCAACTGGCGGCTTGTCTAAAATTTTATCTGAATTAGAAAATGACTTTGAGAAAGTCAATATGGATTTGACGATTGAAGGATTGAGATTGATCGGAGAAGCTGTTTAGTTTGTTCAAAAAAGAATATCTAAAGCGTTTTGCAATTAGTTTTGTAAAACGCTTTTGTTTTTTTGAATCCTTGGTACACTTTTTTCCAATAATGAGTTAGACTAGTAAGGTTTGAAATTTTTTATATTTACGTTAAACCTTTCTTAAATTAGTAAGTCTAATTTTTGATTCCAGAATCGAAATCCCTTTTTTTCCCAAATCTAATGTAATTTTTCTCTTGAGGTACACCGCTCAAAAGGTACTTCTCATTTTTTCAAAACCAAAAATCAATGCATATGAATCGAAGAGCTTCACTCGCATTATTAATGGGAAAACAGAAAAAATCTGTTTCCAAATCTACTACAGCAACTGCAATGGTGACAAATACTTTCAATCCCTATTCAGGGATTTGGGGATATGAACAAGCTGCACATTTGCTTCGTCGAACAACCTTCGGCCCAACTTATGCTCAAATTAAACAAGCCACTTCAGATGGTTTGGATGCAACTATAAGTATGCTTTTTGAGAATCAACCACTTCCAGCTGATCCGATTTATTATAATTTCGAAAATGATCCAAATGTTCCGAATGGCGAGTCTTGGGTAGATGAACCAACCAATTTCCAAATCGCAGGTTTGAATGGAGGTCGAAGGAGATCTTTACAAGGGTGGTCATTTAAAGCTTTTCGAGATTCAGGAATGAATATTCGTGAAAAAATGCTTTTGTTTTGGCATAATCATTTTGTGGTGGCGGATACTAATGATTCGAGATTTCAATACACCTACATGAATTTATTGAGGGAAAATGCGCTGGGGAATTTTAAAGAATTTGTAGAAAAAATCACCATTGATCCTTCGATGTTGCAATATTTGAATGGGACACAAAATTCTAAAAATGCGCCTAATGAAAATTATGCAAGAGAGTTGTTAGAACTTTTTACCATTGGAAAAGGTGATGCTGCTGGACCTGGAGATTACACTAATTATACAGAAGATGATGTCGTTCAAATTGCTCGTGCCTTGACAGGGTGGAGGCATTTTGATATAGATGATTTGACACAAGTGCAAGCAGGTTTTAATTCTAATCGGCATGATACAGGTGAAAAACAATTGTCCCACCGATTCAATAATGTAGTCATTACTGATGCTGGTGCTGATGAATATAAAACGGTCATTGATATCATTTTCCAACAAGATGAAGTAGCTCGATTTATTTCTCGAAAATTATATCGTTGGTTTGTTCATTTTGATATTAATAGTGATGTCGAAGTGAATATTATTGAACCAATGGCGCAAATGTTAATCGCTGATAACTATGATGTTCAACAAACAATCATGGCACTTTTATCGAGCGAACATTTTTATGACATGTCAGTTCGAGGGTGTATGATTACTCATCCGATTGATTATATTTTTAAAATGATCAATACATTTGAGTTGGAACTTAACCCTGATATTTTACAAGAATATAATATTTTAAGAAGGATTTTTACTGCTATGGCCCCGCTCGAAATGGTCATGTATGCTCACCCAAGTGTTGCTGGATGGAAAGCTTATTATCAAGCTCCGCAATATTATAAAATTTGGATAAACGCAGTTACCCTACCTGTGCGAATGAATTATTCTGATGCATTGTCCGAAGGATTTAATGTGTCTGGATTTCAAGTGAAACTTAATGTACTCAACTTTGTCGCCTTATTGGATAATCCAGCTGATCCTGATGATTTGATTACTGAGATTGCCAGTATTTTATTCGCTCAACCTCTAGCTCAGGAGCAACTGGATTCTTTAAAAGATTTGCATGGAATCACGAATCCTGAGTGGCAAGATGAATATTTAGATTACAGTACAGGAAACACAAGCCTTGAACCAGCCATTGAAAATAAGCTGAAAGGTTTGATTAAAACGATGCTAAAAATGCCTGAGATTTATCTCATGTAACAATGTGTGCACGTTTTGTGGTTTCTAAAAAGCGTTTTCAAATTTTATTTTAAAAAATCTTAAAAATTAAGTTCTTATGAAAAGAAGGACATTTATAAAAAGAAGTTCTGCGGCATCTGTTCCTGTTTTGTTAGGAGGAGTAAATGTTTCCGCCTTAAATAATCCGATGTTTAATATGTTAAACACGGATTCAGATAAAGTTTTGGTTTTGGTTCAATTGGATGGAGGAAATGATGGATTGAATATGTTGATTCCAAAAGATCAATATTCTAATCTCGTTCAAGTTAGAGAAAATGTAATTGTACCCGAAAATTCAATTTTGGATTTGACTGATACTTTAGGTTTTCATCCTGTGATGGGAGATTTGAAAAATGTATTTGATGATGGAAAACTAAACATCATTCAAAGTGCAGGATATCCAAATCAAAATCGTTCACATTTCCGTTCGACGGATATCTGGACATCAGGTTCGGCTGCTAATGAATATTTGACAACAGGTTGGTTAGGAAGATATTTCGAATCAATGCATGCTGGTTTTCCAACAGGCTATCCTAATGCTGAATTTCCAGATCCATTTGCGATTACAGTTGGTTCACAAGTCACTCAAACTTGTGAAGGTTCAGGTGGAAATTTCAGCATGGCGTTAGTTGATCCTGATAATTTATCGGCTTTGGCAACACCTGTAAATGGTACTTTACCAAATTCATGTTACGGAGATCAAGTCAATTTTTTAATCGATAGCATCGTTCAGACGAATGCTTATAATGATACGATTCAAACGGCTAATGATAATGGAACTAATCTTTCCACCAAATATGCAGACGATGATAATTTGTCAAGCAAACTAAAAATTGTGGCCAAATTAATTGCTGGTGGTTTGAAAACAAAAGTTTATGTTGTCAATTTAGGAGGTTTTGATACACATGCATCGCAGGTAGATGGTTCAGATACAACAGTAGGGGATCATGCTAATTTATTGAGTAGTTTGTCAAAAGCTATTTGTGCATTCCAAGATGATTTGGAACAATTAGGTTTGGATCAAAGAGTAGTCGGAATGGTTTACTCAGAGTTCGGAAGGCGAATTCGATCAAATGATAGTTTAGGAACAGATCATGGAACTGCTGCTCCAATGATGCTTTTCGGATCATGTGTTAATCCAGCCATCTTGGGAGACAATCCTGAAATTTCACCAGACGTGGATAACCAAGAAGGAGTTCCAATGCAATTTGATTTTAGATCAGTTTATGGATCTGTTTTGATGGATTGGTTTGATGTAGAAGAACAAACTGTAAAAGATTTATTGTACGATGATTTTCAACATTTACCAATTTTAGAAAATTGTGATTCGGTAAGTGCCAATGATATTTTGAAAGAAGGAGAGTTAGAATTGAGAGCTTATCCTAATCCATTCGATCAATCAACCAATATCGAATTTACGGTAAGATCTGGCTGGGTGAAAATCAGTTTGTTTGATGTAATCGGAAACGAATTAAAAGTTTTAACTAACCAAAAATTCAACGAAGGAACTCATCAAATCCGAATGGAAGGACACGACTTACCTTCTGGAAGTTATTACTATCGCATCCAAACTGACTATGGTCAGAAAACGAAACGATTGGTGAAAATGAAATAAGACTGACTAGCTTTGCGAAAGCTGCGAGTTGGCAAAGAGCAATGCAAGTTTTCGTAAAGCGGATTTTTTCTTAAAATTTATTTCGCTTTACGAACTTAAGCTCTACTCAGAGCACTCTCACAAAGTTCGCAAAGCTAAGTTTAAAAAAAAATCAATTAGGGCTGTTGGACCACCTCGTCTAACAGCCCTTTTATTTTCCAAAAAAAATCTATCTTTATCCTTTGACCTAATTTTATTTTCAAAACGAAACGAAAATCATGGAACCACTTTTTACGAATGATGCTGTTGTGCTCGGTATTTTATTAGCCGTTTTAGCAGCTATTTTTTACACGCATAGTTTGGATTCTCCCGGTTGGAAAAAATTCTACAAATTCGTTCCTGCTTTGCTATTGTGTTATTTTGTACCCGCTATTTTATACTATCCATTAGGATTGATTGCTTCAGATTGGTTTGACAGTTCATTATTGAAATATGTCGAAGATTTAACTTTAGATCTTCCACTAAAAATGAAAGCAAGTTTTGAAAGTGTTCAAGCGGTCTTTAATTCAGGCTCTTTTGATGATATTAAATTGCTTTTAGAACATAATAAAATAGATGATAAAGTAATAAAATCTTACACTCGACATTCACAATTATACTTCGTTGCTTCAAGATATTTATTGCCAGCCAGTTTGGTTTTGCTTTGTGTAAGTATTGATTTCAAAGCGATCTTAAATTTAGGGTGGAAAGCGATAGTGATGTTTTTAGTGGCAACCTTAGGAATTGTAATTGGTGGGCCTATTGCACTTTTTGCAGCGATTAATTTATTCCCAAGTGTCTTAGGTGAAAATTCAATTGAAATTGCAAATGGACTTTCAACAGTTGCGGGAAGTTGGATTGGAGGAGGAGCAAACCAGAATGCGATGAAAATTATTTACGAGGTCCCAAATGAAGTATTCGCCATCATGCTTGTAGTCGATATTGTGGTTGCAAATATATGGATGGGATTCCTTTTGTACGGCGCAAATATTACCGAACGAGTCGATGCTTGGTTAAAAGCAGATACTTCAGCTATTGAAGATTTGAAAAAGAGAGTAGCAGAATATAGTGCGAGTATTGCACAAATGCCAACAACTACAACTTTGTTTGTCATGCTGGCAGTTGCATTTGGAGCAGTTGGAATTTCGCATTGGGGAGCAGATATAATTTCTCCATTTTTTAGTGGAATGAATGAAGCATCAAAAGTAGTTATTGGAACAGATGATGCTGGAAATGAACTCCTTTCAGCAGGTAGTCTTGTCGAAAATGGATTAAGTTCTGTGATGTCAGGCTTCTTTTGGTTAATTGTTATCTCGACAACTGTAGGTTTACTTTTATCATTTACACCTGCTCGAAAATTAGAAGGAATTGGAGCATCTCGTTGGGGATCAATTTTCATTTATATCTTAGTTGCAACGATTGGAATGCATATGAATTTAGGAAAAGTATGGGCAAATCTAGGATTATTTGGCATCGGAATTATTTGGATGTTAATTCATGTAACACTTTTAATTTTAGTAGCAAAATTGATTCGAGCACCATTCTTTTTCGTCGCAGTTGGAAGTCAAGCCAATGTTGGAGGAGCTGCCTCAGCGCCAGTTGTGGCATCAGCATTTAGTCCTTCACTAGCTCCTGTGGGAGCATTGTTGGCAGTTCTAGGATATGCAATTGGAACTTACGGAGCGATTATGTGTGCTGAAATAATGAGGGCAATGGTTGGTGGTTAGTTTATAGTTATATAAGTTATTTGTTAGGGGTTATTTAGAAAAAATTAGAACTCATATTGAGCATCAATAACCCAATAACAAATAACTTAATAACCACTCAAAAGTAATTTCGTCTATCTTTTTTCAAAAAATCTAAACAATCCTACCCTAAATTTGATTTATCTATTATAAGCAGTAACTTTCAGTAACTTTTGAAAGTAAAATAAGTACTCCAAACTTAGATAGTTTTATATTTTCAAAATCTTCATATTTATTATAAAATGGAATTACAAGACGGCAGAGATAAGTTTATTCAATCATGGGGAACCCTTGGTTCTAATTGGGGAATAAATCGAACAATGGCACAAATTCACGCATTGCTACTCATCGCACCCGAACCACTTTGTGCAATGGATATCAAAGAAAAATTGACTATCTCGATGGGAAATACGAATATGAATATTAGACAATTAATGGATTGGGGATTAGTTTATAAGAAACTAAAATCAGGTGAACGGAAAGAATTTTTTGTAGCAGAAAAAGACATGTGGGAGGTGATTAAAAAAATTGTCATTCAAAGAAAAAAGAAAGAACTCGAACCGGTCATCAAAATACTCGATGAAATTTCTGCAGTTAATGGCCATTGTAATGATTCCGATGAGTTTTGCAAAGTGATAAAAGATATCAAATTATTTTCTAATAAGGCTGACTCATTACTCGATACTTTAATCAAAGCAGATTCCAACTGGTTTACAAAATCATTTATCAATATGATTAAATAACGGTTAATGTTTAACGATTAATGATGAACGCTCCCAAGTGTGTAATTACATTTGGGAGCGTTCATTTTTTACATTAACTATTAGAGCTTTTTGCAGGAATATTTGATGACCACATAGGCACATAGAAAACATAGTTTTGAATTTTTTTGCGTGAAAAATTATTTATATGGCCTATTTGCCTATGTGATAAAATACCTCCATTAGGAGGTATTTCTACTAACTTTCATTTTTATGAGAAAACTCTTCATTAACCATTAAATTGCTATTTTGAGAAACTAGAAATGCTTAAATTGCCGCTCGAAAATTTTACCTAACCATTTTGAACCAAACCCAGTTTTATTTTTCGAAAAATAGAACTGAAAAACAGATAATCAATTAATGAAGATTCGACCATTTCAAGCGATCTATCCCAATACAGATTACATCGCTTCCAATGATTCTTTTTTCGGAACAGTAAAAGAAGAATATGTTTCTTACAAAGAAAGTGGCTTTTATAATAAAGCATCTCAGGAGTCAGTATATATCTATCGTATTAAGTCTTCTACTCGAATTCACACAGGCTTAGTCGCATGTGCAGACATCAATGAATATCTCAGAGGAAATATAAAAAAGCATGAAAATACATTAGCTGCCACCGAGCAACGACAAATGTATTTGATGATGAATCGCAAAGCAATCGTAAAACCAGTTTTGTTGGTTTATCCAAAAGTCAAAAAACTGAATGAATTATTTGAAAAACATATTGAGGAAAATGATCCTTATTATACGATTCATTTTGAAAAAGAAAATTCAACGCACATTCTTTGGGAAGTGAATGATGGAAATACGATTGAAAAGATTCAACAGCTTTTTGAAAAGAAAATTCCTGAGACTTACATTGCTGATGGCCATCATCGTTGTGCAGCAACTGCTTTGTTGTATACGCGAATGAAGAAAAAGAAAAAAGTAAATCCGTACGAAAGTATTTTGACTGCTTTTTTCCCGGAAGATCAATTAGAAATATTTGATTATAATCGAATTGTCGATGCTTCAGGAGATATCACTTTAACTCAGTTAATGGCAGAATTATCTCAAATTTTTGATATTGAGATAATTGATAAACCAATGAAGCCAAAGCGAAAGCATGAGATCGTTATGTTTTTAAACAAAGAATGGTTCTTGCTCAAATGGAGACCAGAAATTTTAAAAGAATATAAGGACCAAGAAATTGTACTCGACGCAAGTCTTTTGGATGAAAAGGTATTAAAAAATATTATCGGGATTGAAGACGTAAAAACGGATACTCGAATTAAATATGTTTCGGGAACAGTCGGAATAGAAACAGTTCGAGCTAAAACTTTAAAGTCAGAAGCAAGAGTTGCATTTTGTCTTTATCCTGCACAAATGTCGGATCTCTTGACAACTGCTGATGCTGGAGGAGTTATGCCTCCAAAATCTACTTGGTTTGAGCCTAGAATGAAAAATGGGTTAATCGTTCAAGAGCTTTTTGGGCTATAATTTTTGCCACAGATTTGGCTGATCAAATTGATTTTTTAGGATCCTTCCATCGTAGCTCATCAATTTCGAAATGTAAATTATGAGGGAATCTTAAGAATCATATTGATCAGCCAAATCTGCGGCAAAAAAACAAAAAACATTCAAATAATTTTTTCAAAAATAAAAATATGCAAATCACCGAAAGTGTTCTCTACAAAAACAACCAACTCATCGCGCTGAATAAGCCTTCAGGATTACCTACGCAATCCGATCGTTCAGGTGATAAGGCATTGCTAGACATAGCTGAAATCTATACCAAATCCCATCTCCATCTTATTCATCGGCTCGACCGACCAGCCTCTGGAATTGTATTGATAGCAAAAAACAAAAAATGTTTGGCGAAACTAAATGAGCAATTTCAAAATCGAACGATTAAAAAAACATATCTCGCAGTCGTCAAAAATCATCCACCTGAAAAAGAAGGAACACTTATTCACTATTTGCTGAAAAGTCAAAAAAAGAATCGTGCATTTGCACATGATGAAGAAAAACCAAATAGTAAAAAAGCCGAGTTAACTTATAAAGTGATTGCTTCAATTGATAACTATCATTTGCTTGAAATTAATTTAGTTACAGGTCGTCATCATCAAATTAGGGCGCAACTCGCAAAGATAGATTGTCCAATTAAAGGAGACGAACGTTATGGATTTAAACGAGGAAATAAAGATCGTTCAATTCATTTGCATGCTTGGAAATTGGAATTTCGTCATCCTGTAACCAACGATGTAGTGAAGTTAGAAGCACCACTTCCTGACGAAGTTGTATGGCAAGCATTTGATTTTTAGTTTTATAACAATGTAATTACACGTTGTAAAAAAGAGAGAAATCAAAAACTCTTTTTTTTATAAAATTTGCTTTTTCAAAAAAACAATTACATCTTGGCGTCTCAATCAAAATAAATTTTATGTTTTCAACTATCATTATTAGTGTCATTATTATTTCTGTCATCGTGATTATTAGCGATTTTCAGGAAAGGCACTATGTGATGTAACAAAACATTTACAAAATATAAAAAGCCTTTCCGAGCATTCGGGAAGGCTTTTTTGTTTATATATCCAATTTAAAATTAGAATGAAATTAATTTATAATGTTGGAGATTGGTTTTTGATTATTGTAAGGCATTGGTAATCAAGGGCTTATGTTTTTTTTGTAAAAAATACACATTGTAAAACTTGAATTAAAAAATTTCGTATACAAGCTAGTACGCAATACTTTTGATAATTATGGTAAAAACGGAACTCAACAAATACAGTAAAAGGATTACACAAGATCCAACTCAACCTGCCGCTCAGGCAATGCTTCATGCTATCGGATTGACACATGAAGATTTAAAGAAAGCACAAGTCGGAATTGTCAGTACAGGCTGGGAAGGGAATCCCTGCAACATGCACTTGAATGATTTAGCGAAAGATATAAAAGTCGGAGTCAATGAGTCAGACTTAATCGGTTTAATTTTTCATACAATAGGAGTGAGTGATGGAATTTCGATGGGGACAGATGGAATGCGGTTTTCATTGCCTTCGCGAGACATCATTGCCGACTCAATTGAAACGGTTGCATCGGCACAATGGTATGATGCAGTAGTTGCAGTTGTAGGATGTGATAAAAATATGCCAGGAGCGATGATGGCTTTAGGTAGATTAAATCGTCCAGCGATTTTGGTTTACGGAGGAACAATTCAACCAGGGTGTCATGCTGGTAAGAAACTGGACATCGTATCGGCGTTCGAAGCATTAGGACAAAAAGTTGCAGGAACAATTACTGAAGAAGATTATAAGAGTGTCATTCAGAAAGCTTGCCCTGGACCAGGTGCTTGCGGAGGAATGTACACCGCTAACACGATGGCATCAGCAATCGAAGCAATGGGAATGAGTTTGCCATATAATTCATCGAACCCAGCTGTGAGTCCCAATAAAAAAGAAGAATGTGCAAGAGTTGGAAAAGCGATTCGGAATTTGATGGAAAAAAACATCTTGCCTCGCGATATCATGACGAAAGAAGCATTCGAAAATGCGATTACACTTATCACCGTTTTAGGTGGCTCGACGAATGCGGTTCTGCATTTAATCGGGATGGCAAAAGCGGTGAAAATTGACATTACTATTGATGACTTTCAACGCATTAGTGATAAAACTCCTTTCCTCGCAGATCTTAAACCAAGTGGGAAATACTTGATGGAAGACTTGCACAAAGTTGGAGGTGTTCCAGCCGTTTTAAAATTATTATTAGAAAAAGGAATGTTGCATGGTGATTGTTTAACCGTAACGGGAAAAACACTTGCTGAAAATTTAGCAGAAGTTCCTTCTCTTCCTTCTGATCAAAAAGTCATCAAATCTTTCGACAATCCAGTCAAGCCAACAGGGCACTTGCAAATACTTTATGGAAATATCGCATCAGGTGGTTCAGTAGCAAAAATTACAGGAAAGGAAGGTGAGATATTTAAAGGAACAGCTCGAGTTTTTAATTCAGAAGCAGAAGCAAATGCCGCAATTGTTGCCGGTAAAATAAATTCAGGCGAAGTTATTGTGATTAGGTATATAGGGCCTAAGGGTGGTCCAGGGATGCCTGAAATGCTGAAACCAACTTCTGCGATAATGGGGGCAGGTTTAGGTAACTCAGTTGCATTAATTACTGACGCAAGATTCTCAGGAGGAACGCATGGATTTGTAGTTGGACACGTCACTCCAGAAGCCCAAGTTGGAGGAGTGATTGGATTATTAGAAGACGGAGATTCGATTACAATTGATGCGATCAATAATAAATTGGATGTGGATTTGACAGAAGAAGAAATTGAAAATAGGAGAAAAAATTGGAAACCACTTGCCCCTCGATCAACTAGTGGAATTTTAAGAAAATATGCTGCAACAGTTTCTTCAGCAAGTGAAGGTTGTGTTACAGATGAATGTTAAAAGTACTCCGAAGCTCCTGCTTCGGGGATTAAAATAAATCGAAGCAGGAGCTTCGAAATACAAAAGAATAAATATGAATCAAGTGCAAAAGAATACAAAGACTCGTAAATCCTCTAGAGCGAAAAAAACAAAAGTAACCAAGCCAGTTAGAATGACAGGTGCGGAAGCAGTTTTAAAATGTTTATTAGAAGAGGGCGTGGATACCATTTTTGGATATCCTGGAGGAGCGATCATGCCAGTTTATGATGCATTATATGGTTACCAAGATCAGTTGCAACATATTTTACCTCGCCATGAGCAAGGAGCTATTCATGCAGCAGAAGGTTATGCTAGAGTAACTCGAAAGATTGGAGTTTGTATGGCAACTTCTGGTCCAGGGGCAACGAACTTGATAACTGGAATTGGAGATGCATTTATGGATTCGACACCATTGGTTTGTATCACAGGTCAAGTGTATAGTCAAGTTTTAGGGAGTGATGCATTTCAAGAAATAGATGTGATCGGATGTACGACTACAGTTACAAAATGGAATTATCAAATAACAAAAGCTGAGGAAATTCCAGCTGTTTTTGCCAAAGCATTTTATATCGCCAATTCAGGACGACCAGGCCCAGTTGTAATTGATATAACAAAAGATGCACAATTGGACGAATTGGATTTTACATACATGAAAAACCCAGCAGTTCGATCATATCACCCAATGCCGAAGGTGGAAAAAGCTTCCTTGACAGCTGCGGCAGATTTAATTAACAAAGCAAAAAAGCCATTTATTCTCGCAGGTCATGGAATTCAAATTGCTCACGCTCAAAAAGAGTTTAAGGCGTTTGTTGAAAAAACAGGAATTCCGTTGGGATGTACTATTCACGGACTTTCAAGTATTCCAAATTCGCATCCATTACACATGGGAATGCTAGGTATGCATGGAAATTATGGGCCAAATGTAAAAACGAATGAGTGCGATGTTTTGATTGCAATTGGAATGCGTTTCGATGATCGAGTAACGGGTAATTTGGAAAAATATGCAAAGCAAGCAAAGGTAATTCACATCGAGATTGACCCTTCTGAGATCAATAAAAATGTCAAGGCTGATGTGCCAGTTTTAGGAGATGCCAAACAAGTATTGAAAAAACTTTTACCATTAGTAAAAGAAAAAAAATACACCAAGTGGCTTAAAGAATTTAAAGCTTGTGCAAAATTAGAAAATGAAAAAGTCATCAAGCGAGATTTAAAAGCGAATGCGGAAGGGAAGATAAAAATGGGACAAGTCGTTCGAATGGTTTCTGATCAAACGAAGGGAAAAGCCATCGTAGCTACCGATGTTGGGCAACACCAAATGTCTGCCGCTCGCTATTACGAATATGAAGATACGAATCAATGGGTTTCGTCAGGTGGAGCAGGAACTATGGGATATGGATTGCCAGCAGCATTCGGAGCAAAATTAGCTCATCCAAAACGAGAAGTAATTTGTTTTGTCGGAGATGGTGGTTTTCAAATGACGATCCAAGAATTAGGAATGTGCGCACAATGGAATGTTGGGGTAAAAATAGTTTTACTCGATAATGAATATTTAGGAATGGTTCGCCAATGGCAACAATTATTTTTTGAAAAAAGATACTCTTCAGTTGCATTACAAAATCCAGATTTCATAAAAATAGCAGAAGGTTTTGGAGTACCAGGAAGTGTAGTTTCAGATCCAAAAGATTTAGAAAAATCAATTGAGACCATGCTAAAACATGATGGCCCATATCTACTTCATGTACGAGTAGAAAAGGAAGAAAATATTTTCCCAATGATACAAACAGGAGCAAGTGTCGGAGAAATAAGATTAGAATAACACGTAGTGGTCTGCTTTAGCTGACCATAAAAAAAAGGAGCAAAGCGACTCCAAAATAAAACTATAAAAAAATCTAGGTCAGCTAAAGCAGACCACTACATAACAGTATTATGAAAGAATTCACCATAACAGTCTTCAGCGAAAACAAAACAGGATTAATCTCCCGTATCGTTTCCGTTTTCACCAGACGACACATTAATATCGAAAGTCTAACTACATCGAAAGCATCTATCAAAGGCATTCATAGATTCACTATTGTAGTAAATTTAGAAGAAGAACAAGTTCGAAAATTAGTAGCTCAAATTGACAAACAAGTAGATGTCATCAAAGCATTCTTCTACGATGAAACAGAAATTATTCACCAAGAAGTAGCATTGTACAAAGTGCCAACCAGCGCCTTCACCAATGGAAATAGTTTGGAAAAACTCATCCGAAAACACAATGCAAGAATCCTAGAAATCGAACCTGAATTTACAGTCATCGAAAAAACAGGACATGCAGAAGAAACAGAAGCGCTTCTTCATGAACTCGAAAAAATCGGCATTTACGAATTCGTCAGATCAGGAAGAATCGCCATTATTAAACCAATGGAAATGCTCAATACTTATTTGAAATCAATAGAAAGCACACATTTTAATTAGTCAATTTTTAAGTTGTAAATATATTGTTACAATGATTTGTTTTTCAAAATCGAAAGACATTTTTTAATCAAACACATTTAATAAACAAGTAAAAAATTTTACAAAAAAAATCATAGTCATGGCAAAAATGAATTTTGGAGGCGTTGAAGAAAACGTCGCAACTCGAGAAGAATTTCCTTTAGCAAAAGCACAAGAAGTTTTAAAAGATGAAACTATTGCCATCATTGGCTATGGTGTTCAAGGTCCAGGTCAAGCATTGAACTTGAGAGATAACGGATTCAACGTAATCGTTGGTCAACGTTCTCCTTCCCAATCTTGGGACAAAGCAATCGACGATGGATTTGTTCCAGGCGAAACACTTTTCTCAATCGAAGAAGCGTGTGAGCGAGGAACTGTTATTCAATATTTATTATCTGATGCTGCGCAAATTTCTTGTTGGGAAACCATTAAACCATATTTGACTCCAGGGAAAGCATTGTATTTTTCACATGGATTTGCAGTTACATATAAAGAGCGAACAGGAATCGTTCCCCCTGCGGATGTTGATGTAATTTTAGTAGCACCAAAAGGTTCAGGAACAAGTTTACGAAGAATGTTTGTAGCAGGTCGTGGATTAAATTCTAGTTACGCAATTTTCCAAGATGCAACTGGTCGAGCAAAAGAAAGAGTTGTTGCTTTAGGAATTGGAATCGGTTCAGGTTACCTTTTCGAGACTGATTTCAAAAAAGAAGTTTACTCTGATTTGACAGGTGAAAGAGGAAGTTTGATGGGAGCAATTCAAGGTTTATTTGCAGCTCAATATGATTTATTGAGAAGCAAAGGTCACTCACCTTCTGAAGCATTTAACGAAACTGTGGAGGAAGCAACTCAATCACTTTATCCATTAGTTGCAGAAAATGGAATGGATTGGATGTACGCGAATTGTTCGACAACTGCACAACGGGGAGCATTGGATTGGTGGAAAAAATTCAGAGATGCGGTGAAGCCAGTTTTTGAAGAATTATATGAAGAAGTTGAAACTGGACGTGAAGCTCAAGCCTCAATTGATTCAAATAGCCAAGCTGATTACCGAGTGAAATTGGAAGAAGAATTGAAAGAATTACGTGAGTCAGAAATGTGGCAAACTGGAAAAGCTGTTCGGGCACTACGTCCTGAAAATGCAAAAGTTGAAGTTTAAAAAAAATAGCCACAGACTAGCATAGACTTAACTGATTTTCAAAGTTACACAATGGGGAAAGTCAGTAAAGTCAGCGCAAGTCTGTGGCCAAAATAATCACCATGAAAGTTCCTGCCCACAAGAATAAATTCATTTCCATAGAAAAAATTTACAAAGCGAAAGTGAGACTAAAAGGAGTAGTCGACCACACTCCGCTGATGCGAAATTTTAACCTTTCCGAAAATTACGATTGTAATATTTTTCTGAAAAGAGAAGATTTACAAGTCGTGCGTTCCTACAAAATTCGTGGTGCATACAACAAAATGGCTTCCCTACCCAAAAAGGATATTGAGAATGGGGTCGTCTGCGCGAGTGCTGGAAATCATGCACAAGGTGTTGCTTTAGCTTGCCAAAAATTAGGAGTGAATGGAAAGATCTATATGCCGGGAACTACTCCAAAACAAAAGATCGACAAAGTGCGACGTTTTGGAAAAGAACGAGTAGATATAGTTTTAGGAGGTGATACTTTTGATGCATCATACAAAATGGCCTTGGCAGATTCCGAAGAAAATAATAAAGTTTTTGTGCATCCATTCAATGATGAAAAAGTAATTGAAGGACAAGCAACAGTTGGTTTAGAAATATTGGAAGACTGTGCTGAAAATATCGATTATGTTTTTGTGGCAATTGGTGGTGGAGGTTTAGCTTCAGGGTTAGGAAGTTGTTTAAAACAGATTTCACCTAAAACAAAAATCATCGGAGTCGAACCAAGCGGAGCAGCTGCAATGTATCAATCTTTGGAAAAAGGTGAGTTAGTTCGGCTTGAAAAAATTGATCCATTCGTGGATGGTGCAGCGGTGCAAAGGGTAGGAGAGACCACTTTTCAATTTTGCAAAAATATCATTGATGATATGATTTTAGTGCCAGAGGGAAAAGTATGTTCAACCATCTTACAGTTGTATAATGAGGAAGCAATTGTAGCAGAACCTGCAGGTGCGTTGACTATTGCTGCTTTAGATTTTTACAAAGAAAAAATAAAAGGTAAGAATGTGGTTTGTGTGGTGAGCGGAGGAAACAATGATATTACTCGAACGGAAGAAATCAAAGAACGATCACTTTTGTACGAGGGATTGAAGCATTATTTCTTAATTCGATTTCCACAACGAGCTGGAGCGCTTCGAGAATTTTTAAATAATGTCTTGGGCGAAAATGATGATATCACTCATTTCGAATACACTAAAAAAACAAATCGAAATGCTGGCCCAGCATTGATAGGAATAGAATTAAAAGACCCAAAAGATTATGATGGTTTGATTGGACGAATGAAAAAACATGAAATCAAATTTCAAACTTTGACAGATAATCCGACTTTATTTGAGTTGTTGGTTTGACTTTTACCAACTTCGCGAATAAATCAAAAACGCTTTCCTTCTACATTGAGGGAAAGCGTTTTTTTGTTAAAAAAGTTTAATCGAATCATTTATTTAAAATGATAAATTGCAATTACATTTTAAATAAAAACTCAAAATGGAATTCAACAATCGACTCAACCGAACACTCCACAAATTAAAATCATTTCCCACATTTTCTCAGCGTTGGCTACGAAATAAAGCTATTGGAAAAGTAGTTCCGTTTGTCGGTACAGCAGGTTTGGATTTTGAAAAAATGACTTGCAAAGAAGTGATTGTAAATATTCCAAACCGAAAGAAAGTGCAAAATCATATTTCCCAAGTTCATGCCGCAGCATCCGTTTTGTTGGCAGAGACTGCGAGCGGAATGGTGCTCGGAATGAATGTTCCTGATGACAAATTACCCTTGATGAAAAACCTTGGCGTAAAATTTATCAAGCGTTCAACAGGCGCTCAAAAAGCAATTGCAACACTCACCTCTGAACAAATTAAATTGATTCGAAAAACCGAAAAAGGTGATGTGAATATCGCTGTAAAATTAATTGATAGTACCGGCGAAGAAGTGGTCGTTACGGAAATGATCTGGGCATGGGTTCCCAAAAAGAAATAGTTCTTAGGTATTGGATCCCTTTAAGGGATCCAATACCTGACTTAAGTTAGGCTGATTTTAAAAAAGAAGTAGCCTTCTTTTTTGTTCTCAAAACCTGTTGCAAATGTCTCTGCTCATGAGCCACTACAAATCGGAAACCATCTCCAATTTTTATTTTTAAAAGTTTAAAAAACTCCACTCGAACTTTTCTCGAATTTAAATTTTTGTTTTTAGCCAAATTCAAAAGCTGTAATAATTTTCGTTGATGCCCTAAAAATTCTTCAACTACTTGAAAAGATAAAGTCGAACCTTTTGGGTCAACATGCTTCATAGTTTTAATTGCTTTTTCATTAGTTGGCGCAATCATTTTTACAAAATAATATCCAAGCCAACCAGGCTTAAAATTTTGAGGAGAAGAGGAATGAGAAAGAGCTTTTTCTAATTCAGTATTATAATATCGGTTGTAGATATTAAGATGTTCGTAGCATTCAAGTACGCTCCATGAATCTGCATTCTCTTTCCATTGAACTATTTCCACATCTAAGTTTAAAACTTCCTGCTCGGTAGTTTCAATGATTTGTTGAATGTCTTTTTGTAATTGAAAAATTAAATCTTGTGTTGTCATTTCTTTTTTTCTACAAATTTATATCGTCTAAAAATACCAAACCTTGATTGAAATCAAGATTTTATATTTTTCATATTTCGACTTAATGTTTCAGGAGTCATTCGTAAATAGGAAGCAATATATTTGAGTGGAATGATTTGAAAAATGTGTGGACTTCGATTGAGTAACCTCTGTATACGAGTTTGTGGAGCAATAGTGAGTAAGTCAATTTCTCTTTCAATTCTTCCTAAAAGAGCTTCCTCCATCATCATTCTCCACAGTCGTTCTAGTTCTGGAAAACTTTCCATGTGTCGGTAAAATTCATTTCGAGAAATACCGATGACTTTGGTCTTACTTAATGTTTGGATAAAATATTCGGATGGACGTTTTTTGACGAAAGAAGGGATAGAGCAAATCAGCGAAGGTGAATATCCAAAACCAACGCATTGATTTTGATCTTCATGAGGATAAAAAATACCAACAGTTCCCTTTTCAATAAAATATAAATATTGTTCAACTTGATTAGTTTGAATCAAAAAATCACCTCGATTGAGTTGTTTCTCGTAATTCCAAGAAGTGTGCAATGCGGAAGATACTTCTTCTGATAAATTTAAATTGGATTGTAAAAAGTCTAAAAGCATTTTGCAAATAGTGTTGGTGAAAGAGGTGATAAATAAAATTTAAACAAATATCAAATTTTATACATATATTTACATTTCCTAAGATTTAACATTTATTTTATTTCAATATTTAAAAGACCGATTGCCCATGAAAATTTTAGTTTGTGAAGATGAGGAAATCTTATTGACTTCTTTAGAATTTCGATTAAAAAAACAAGGTTTTACAATTGTTTTGGCGAAAGATGGGAAAGAAGCATTAGGAAAAATCAAAACAGAATCTCCAGATTTAATTGTGGCTGATATTAAGATGCCTCACGTTTCAGGTTTGGAATTAACCTCTTTTGTTCGAAAAAAGCTAAGAAGCGATATCCCAATCATCATGATTTCTGCTTTAGGAAATGATGATACAGTTTTGGAAGCCTTCAGATTGGGGGCAACAGATTTTATTTCGAAGCCATTTAAGCCTTCTGAATTAGTGCTTAGAATCAAGAAGGTTTTCCAAGAAATGGAGTTAACAACTGGTTAATAACTTAGCAGTATTCAGTTCGTAATGGAAAATGAACAACTGAATACTGCTATCTATCGTTCTCAAAAAAACCTTTCCTTCAATATTCCTTTTATTATTTCCTCCTTTCATTAAAATGAGACTATTTTTGCGTGAAACTTTGTATCGATTATTAAGTTAGATATAATGGAAAAACATACTTAATAGCCGCGCCATAAAATAGTTTATCATTTAATTAATCCTTTAAACTGAAAAATTTTAATATGAAAGGAATTATCCTTGCAGGTGGATTAGGCACTCGGCTTTATCCATTGACCCTCGCGGTTAGTAAACAATTAATGCCTGTGTATGACAAACCGATGATTTATTATCCATTGTCGATTTTGATGCAAGCGGGTATTCGAGATATTGCCATTATTTCTACTCCGCATGACTTACCTAATTTTGAAAAATTATTAAAAGACGGAAGTGAGATCGGTTGTAAATTTACTTACATCCCTCAGTATGAACCAAATGGTTTAGCGCAAGCATTCGTCTTGGGAGAAGATTTCATCGGAGACGATAGTGTTGCACTAGTATTAGGAGATAATATTTTTTATGGAAATGGTTTGAAAGAATTATTACAAGCAAGTGCGGACCCGACAGGCGGAGTTGTTTTTGCTTATCAAGTTGCTGACCCTGAAAGATATGGTGTGGTTGAGTTTGATGACAACTTTAAAGCACTCTCGATTGAAGAAAAGCCTGATAATCCAAAATCAAATTATGCAGTTCCAGGTTTGTATTTTTACGACAACTCAGTAGTTGAAGTAGCGAAAAATTTAAAACCAAGTCCACGGGGAGAATATGAAATTACTGATGTTAATAAATATTATTTGGAAAAAGGATTGTTGCAAGTAGGAGTTTTGAGTCGAGGTGTTGCTTGGTTAGATACAGGTACGCACAAGTCACTTGTTCAAGCTGGACAATTCATTGAAGTAATCGAAGATCGACAAGGTTTGAAAATTGGTTGTATCGAAGAAATTGCATGGAACATGGGATTCATCGATGATGAGCAATTAGAAAAACTTGGACAAAAATATATTAAAAGTGGATATGGAGAATATCTCCTTAGGCTACTTAAATAACGGTTAACTGTTAATAATTAACTGTGAACGCCCACTAACATATGAATTGTTAGCGGGCGTTCTTTATTTATAGGTTTCTATTATTTATTTAGTCAATGATAAATAATCAAGGAAGTAAACCACCTTCAATGAGAAGCTATTGCTTTGTGGGAATTGACCTAACCGATTTGTTCCTTTTCTATAATCGTATTGTATTAAATTTGCCTGATCACTCACATCGCTAATAGCATTTTTCCAAATAAAAAAGATATCACTTCCAGGTGCAAATCTCCAACGATAAACCATATCAATATTAAAAAAGTTAAAACTTAAATCATTGAACTCGTCATAAGCAGTAGGAATGAGATCACCATCTTCTGAAATATTGTGGAATGAATTATATTTTACAGATGACCAATAGTGTCTAAGTCTAAAACTCAAAGTCATATTTTTAGAAAAACTATAACCTGCTCTCAGAGTATTAATTACTGTTCTTTGATCACGTTTTCCAAGAATTATTTCGTCACCATGTTCTCCTTCAAAATTGTCAACATAACCGACATCATTAAGGTCAAAAATATTTCGAGTATCTAAACTAATGTTAAATCGATCAGTTGCTCGCCATTCTCCCATCGTACTCAAACTCCACCAGTTTGCTTGATATAAGTCTATCGTTTTTCCACCATTGGTATTTAGGTGCCAAACGAATTTCTTCCGTCGATCAGAAACTATATTTACTCCTGTATTCCACATTTTTGGCGTTTTCACATATCGGCCAGGTGTTCGAGGTTCGAAATAATCTCGACCATTTCTAAAAGGTTCTGTATAACCAAAGAAATTTATTTGCCAAAATCCTTTTGTTTGCATCCACCAGTATGGATTGATTCCCCATTCTGCAAATTTGTTTGGAGTATAAAGTCGTTCTATGCCAGTCCACATTCCTCCTCCCATTCGATTGAATTTTCCAAATGGTTTATAATGACCATACTCCACCCAAAAATCTGTGCTCTGTTCATTATTATTATAAAGAAAACCAAGGTCGTTGATATCGTAAGTATGACTTTCCACGCCATAACCAGTTCCAAAATTAAAGTTTCCACTAATTTTAGAGACACCAATATTATAAGCATGACCTAGTAAAATTTTCTTATCAGGATCGTCCGTTAGTTTTGTTAAGTCTTCATCAGTAATAAATAAATTATTGATATGCTTCGTATAAGCATTGTTATCTGAGAAGAATTGTTGACTTACTTTTACATCTCCTCTGACTCGGTAGGATTCTTTTTTATTTCTTAAGTTAAAAATCAAACCAGTTGCATTGGCATCATAAGCAGATCCGTTTCTTTCAACATTGGTATTGATCAAAGTGACGAAAGAGTTGTTTTTTAGATTTTGGTCTATGGCAATCACATTATAATTAGTCAACGGATTAGTTTCTACTTGTCGTTCGCTTCCATCTTCTGCTTGCAAAGTAGCATTGGTTGCTCCTGAGATAGCATTGAAAAAACCAATACCCGTACCTTTGGTTGTCCTTCCTGAAATTTTAGTAGCATTATATAATTGAGTTTCCCCAGGCTCGTTTTTAACTTCCTCTCCATCATGCAAAAAATCTGAGGCAGAGTACATTGGTGAACCACCAATTCGGCGAGAATAAAATAATCCTCCTTTGTTAAATAACTCTGTTCCTTCAGTAAAAAATTGACGATTTTCATTAAATCGTACTTCGAACTGTGTTAGATTTAAAACCTGATTATCTGAAACTGCTTCTCCAAAATCTGGAATTAGAGTCATATCTAAAGTAAAAGCATCACTCAATCCATACTTAATATCCATTCCAGCATTAAATGATCTTCCCCAGCCAGATTGTGGATCAACCTCAGCTTTATCATTATAATGTTGAGTATAAGTAGCTAAAAATGGAGTTGCTTGTAATCGAATAGGAGGTTCGATTCCAGAGATGCCTGTTAATTTTCCAGACTGATTGACAAAACCATTTACGGTAGGTTTGATTTCACTCCAAAAAACTTTTTCTTGCGTACTATTAGTGAAACGGAAAAAATTGACATCCCATTCTTGTTCTGATTTGTCTGGAAACCGAATGGCAGAATAAGGGATAGCCACTTCTGCTACCCAACCATCATCGGTAATTTTTGTTTCTCCTCTCCAAACTGCATCCCAAGCTTCATCTTCTCCAAAGGTGGAAAGTTGAGCATCGAACTGAACCCCCGCACTTGAAATAATAAACTCTAAACCATTGATTCCATCTTGATAAGGAGACAAAAGAATTCCAAACCAATCGCAATTATTCAACGCATCTCTTTCAGTTAATTGCTTCGAAATCTTTGCAGGATCTGTGTACATTTTTGCAGAAATATAAATAGCCTGATTATCGTACATGACTTTTATTTCTGTTTTGTCACTTGCTTTTTCTCCTGGCGAAGGATTAAGTTGAGTAAAACCTGTACCAATTGCTGCGTTGATCCAATCTACTTCATCTATCTCTCCATTGACTTTGATTTCAGTTTGTGTTTTAAATGCTGCTAATTCTTTTTTATTTGGTGTTGCTAAAGAATCGACTTGGGCTTGAGAAAAAGGTGAAAATAGAAAGGTTACTGCAAAAGCAGTTAGTAATAGATTTTTCATTAGGTGTATATTTAGTATTGACGAATAGTAAGTGAGAACGATTAACTTGATTACTTTTCAAAAAGTAATAGGTTACAGTTGAGCAATTTTCTTGAAGTGTTTATTTTGAAAGTTTTTGCAAGATAAGCGTGGGTAGTTTTATCCTATTCTCAAAGACATTAGCGAAAAACAAAGGTTGTTAAGGGAGGTGAAAAAGAAATGTAAAAAAATATCATTTTGGATTTTTTATCAATAATAGGCAGAAAAGAAGCACTAATGAAGATTTAAAAAATAGCTTTTGTGAACCTTTTGGACGTTTTGTGGTTCAAAAAACAGCTTCCTTAGAAGTTTGAATATTTTCAAAAAGCAGTAACTTTGCACCACTTTTAAAAAAAATAAATTCTAAAAATGGCGACGCCACGAACAGTAGCATTTTATACACTAGGTTGTAAACTCAATTATTCCGAAACTTCGGCGATTGGTCGAACTTTCGAAGATCGAGGTTATTCGGAAGTGAAATTTGAAGAAGGCGCAAATATTTACGTCATCAATACTTGCTCAGTAACTGAATTTGCAGATAAAAAATGTCGACAAATAGTTCGTCGAGCATTGCGATTTTCACCTGAAGCATTTGTGGTAGTCATTGGTTGCTACGCTCAATTGAAGCCAAAAGAAATTTCAGAAATTCCGGGAGTAGATTTAGTTTTAGGAGCTGCTGAAAAATTTCGAATATTAGATTTTATTGATGATCTGAGCAAGGCGACTGATAAAGGAATGGTTCGAGCAAGTGATGTGAAAGAAGCCAATCAATTTGTCAATGCCTTTTCATTTGGAGATCGAACTCGATCATTCTTGAAAGTACAAGATGGATGTAATTATAAATGTACTTTTTGTACGATTCCTTTAGCACGTGGAAAAAGCCGAAGTGATACAGTCGAAAACGTAATTTCTAATGCTAAAAAGATTGGAGAAGCAGGAACGAAAGAAATCGTTTTGACAGGAGTGAATCTAGGAGATTTTGGAAATGGAACGGAAGTGATCGAAGGTGTGCGTCCAAAGAAAGAAGCGATGTTTATCGACTTAATCAAGGAGTTGGACAAAGTGGAAGAGATCGAAAGATTTAGAATTTCATCGATTGAACCTAATTTGTGTACAGATGAAGTCATCGAATTTGTAGCAAATTCTGAACGTTTTGTTCCACATTTTCATATGCCTTTGCAAAGTGGAAATGACAAACAACTCAGAATGATGCGTCGTCGCTACAAACGAGAATTATATGCTCAGCGAGTAGCAAAAATAAAATCTTTGATGCCACATTGTTGTATCGGAGTAGATGTGATTGTTGGATTTCCAGGGGAGACAGATGAAGATTTTTTAGAGACGATTAACTTTTTGGAAAGTTTAGATATTTCATATTTACACGTTTTCACTTATTCCGAAAGACCTAACACACCTGCTATAGAAATGGAAGATGTGGTTCCGATGGAAAAAAGAAGAAAGCGAAATGAGATGCTCCGAAACTTATCAGCAAAGAAAAAGGAAAACTTCTACAAACAATATTTAGGTCGATATCGAGATATACTTTTCGAAGTGCATCGAGACGAAACGAAGATGACTGGATTTACTGATAATTATATAAAAGTGGAATTGCCTTTTCAAGCAGATTTGATCAATAAAATTGCTACAGTTCAATTGCAAAATATCAATGAAGAAGGAAATGTAGAAGCCATGTTGGCAGATATTCCAGAAGCAATTTTTGATTATTAATAAGTACCTCCAAGCAGGAGTTTCGTAGCACAAAAAAGACAATCAAATGTGATTTATTTGATTGTCTTTTTTTTGCAAAAAAATAAACACTCAAAATCCTTTGATTTCTATCCAACCTATCTATTTTTGCCAAATCATTTGACCAACTGAAAGAGAACTTAATACGTTGATATTCAAGTGATTAAAATTATTATTTTAAAAGAAAAAATATGTACCCAAATCTTTCCTACTTACTCCATGATTTAATCGGAACAGATCCAGACAATTGGACTTCGATTTTTCAAACATTTGGATTATTTATGGCGCTAGCATTTTTGTCTGCAGCTTGGAATTTATATTCTGAATTGAGACGAAAAGAGAAACAAGGTATTTTCACATTTACTCCTCAAAAGGTAATAATTGGAGAACCTGTCAAACCTATCGATGTGGCGATAAATGGGTTGATTGGATTTGTTGTAGGATATAAGCTATTGTACATTACTCAAAATTTTGACGTCGTTAAAAATGATATGCCAGGTACTGTTTTTTCAACAACAGGAAGTGCAGTTGGGGGAATCGTAGGGTTATTACTTTTCGCTGGATATAAATATTGGGAACAGAATAGTGAGAAATTGGAAAAACCACAGGAGAAGGTAGTAAAGATTTTTCCAAGCGATCGAACTGGTGATATCACAGTCGTAGCAGCTATTACTGGTTTACTCGGCGCTAAGATTTTTGCACTTATCGAAACGCCAAAACAATTTTTTGCAGATCCAATTGGAGAACTTTTTTCAGGAAGCGGATTGGCCATTTATGGAGGTTTGATCGGAGGAGCGATTGGAGTTATTTCATATATTAAATGGAAGAAAATTTCCGTTCCTCATTTCGCGGATGCAGTTGCACCAGGGTTAATATTATCTTACGGAGTAGGTCGAATGGGCTGTCAATTATCTGGAGATGGAGATTGGGGAATACCTGTAAAAACGGCTGAATATGATTATAGCGAAGCTCCAGGTTGGTTATCATGGGCACCAGATTGGGTGTGGTCATCCACTTATCCTCATAATGTAAATATGGATGGAATTAAGATTGAAGGTTATCCTTGGCAGTATAATATGGAATTAGCTGAGCCTGTTTTTGCGACACCAATTTGGGAAATTGCTGCTTCGTTTGCCATTTTTGGAATCTTATGGGCGATCAGAAAGAAGATTACAATTCCAGGAGTGCTATTTTGTATCTACTTAATTTTCAATGGACTAGAAAGGTATTGGATTGAAGGATATAGAGTGAATGATCGATATGATTGGTTGCCATTCAATTGGACACAGGCAGAATTAATTGCGGTAATGTTGATGACATTAGGAGTTGTTTTAGGTTTTTTTCTTTGGAGAAAAAATAAGACAGCAGTCACGGAATAATTAAAACAGTTCGATTTACGTTTAATCAAAACCCTGATTTACAACTATTGTGAATCAGGGTTTTGATTTTTTAGGATCTTTTTTCTGTTTAAGAAGTCTTCATTTTTGCAAAGAAAATATATAAGGTGACTTAAAATAATTTACTGTTTTTAAATATAAAGTATTAAATTCAAGTAATCATTAGAATATGTCATGTCTTGTACTTTAACATCTTATAAAAAACCTAAAATAGTTTGTCCCTAAAACTAGAGTAAATATCTACTTAGAAAACTTCATAAATTATACCTTTGAAAATACTTAAATTGACTTTTTTTGAGAGGAAAAAATAACTTACTA
>CAZMBP010000007.1:0-59281 GCA_964564545.1 uncultured Saprospiraceae bacterium | reverse complement strand
CTGAACTACTATTTTATTTTTTTTTGAAATAATTGGACAATAAAACGGAATGAAATCCTCCTGCGGTAACTAATATCATGGTCGCCGTTTGATCCCTCGTTACATAACTACACAATAGAATTACTGCTGCCCAAATTAAAGCACTTTGAATTTGAAGGTTAGAACCAATTTTAAAAATAAGTGATGATTTTTTCATGAGTAATTTTTATTAATTATTTTTTTTTAGATCATTTTAAAGCTCAGTCAATTTATATTCAACTTTTTGATAAGGAACCCAGTCAACTTTTAATTTATCTTGGTTTTTATCTTGACCATTTGACCAGTACTCAGTATAACCTGAAGGAAACGATTTTTTGGAGGTGATGACTTTTGCCTCGAAATTTTCAAGTGAGAGTTGACCAATAAATCTATCAAGGTTAAATTTTGGTTTAAACCAAAAGAGACCTGTTTCTGCAAACCAAGCAGGGGTGACAAAATTTGAATATTCTTGATATGAGTCAAATACCCACTTCGTTTGATTAATCCCCATTCTACTCCTTGTAGAATATTTCATTTCAGTAAGATTACCTTGATCATCATATTTATATTCTGAATTCTCTGTTTCATGCTCCGTCTTTTCTTTAATTAAAATCACTCTATCATTTGTATCGTATTTTATGGTAGTCGTCTTTTCTATTGCCATTTTTTGGCTGTAGTGATCAAAATAGCTTTTTTTAATTTCAGTTACTTTTCCACTCTCAATTAGAATATCATATTCATTTGGAAACTTTGTAACTTTTACTGGAATTCCTGAGGTACCTTCATAAAAATATCTGACAGTATCTTTATCAGCATTTGGAATCAAAAAAGTAGTAACTTTTCTTCCCAAGGAATCATACTCATGTTTATATCGGGAAGACTCTTTGCATTCATCTTCCATTGATGAACAAAATTTATGAGTGACTAATAAACTGTCTTTATATTCAAATATTTCTCGACTAGAAGGAATAAAATTTCCATCTTTCCAATCAAGATTAATGGTGCTTAATACTTTTCCATCAAAGTCAAATTGATATTTGGTTTTACGTTTATAATCTCCTCGTTTGACAGTATATTCTGTCATAATATTGGCAGAATACTTGGCTTGGTGATTACTCCAAATACTTTTCTCCTTTGAATATACTCGAAAATAATTTGCTTCAATCGTACCTCCTTGGGAGTTATATTTTAAATGAGACTCTCTATTCGGAATAAACTCTTTAGTTCTTTTATTGTAACTTTTAAAATTTACAGTTTCAATAGCTACCATTGAATTTTTCGAATTCATCGAGGAAGTTCTAGGTTTTTTATTGTTAATCGAATTATTGCAAGAAAGAAAAATAGTCAATAAAATTACGGTTGTAACTAATATTTTGAAATTCGTTTCAAAAAATGTTTTCATATAAACAGATCTATTTCAATTTTAATATTTTGTCTTTGATAATTGATGTTAAGGATGGCTAATGTATAGGAGTTTTTATTTTGAAATATTTATAAGTCGATAAATAAGGATTTTTATTCGACTGATTGAATAAAAAAAAGAAGATAGATTATCTACCTTCCTTTTTTCAATCCATGAAATAGTTAGTAATAAAAAATTACTAGATCAAAGATTTCCATTTCCTAGATATCTAATTTTGAAATATAGATAGCGTCATCTTCTCCCATTGATCCAAAAACATAATAAACTAAAATTACTTTTTGATTATCAAAGAACAGCCTGAATGCGATATTCTCTAAAGAAGTTTCATCAATCAAGTTCAAGGAAGGATATTCAAAAGTTTGAAGTAGAGTATCTTTAGTCATGCCTAATATTTTATCTCCAGACCTAGTCATTAAAATGTCCGTAAAATCTCCTCCCAAAGTGTTGGAAAATTTCAGATCTTGTTTGAGAAAAATATTCCCTTCATCAGAACTAATAAAATAAGGAGCCAAATCACTTGTCTTAAATAATGAAGCAGTCAAGTCAGCTTGAGGAGAATAGTTAACTATACTTTCTAAAAATACACCTTCATTATTAAAAATATCTAAGGTTATTTTTTCAGAAGAAGTTTGATATTTCAAACCAAGAATTCCAATTGAATCATTCGTAGAATTTTGGAAAGATCTAATTCTAAAACAACCTGAGGGTTGTTCTCCTTCTTCAATTTTTGCCTTGGTTGTACGATCATATACTTTTATTCTATCGCCTGGAAACCCAGTATTACAACCTCCTAAAAAAATCAAATTAGGAGCATGAAATTCTAAACTTCCAACTTTTCGATCATCAGAGTTATCATATACATTTATGGAGTCTTTTACAACTAATGTTTCTCCATCAAGAATCCAAATTACTTTCGTTGAGCCTACAAATAATTCAGGTGATTCATTATGAAAGCCAAATGTAAATCCATAATCAGTTCCATAAAAGTCAGGAACAGTAGTTTGACTAATCAATTCATAATTTTCATAATCATAGCAATAAATTTTTCCATCAAAACCTAACTCTGAAATATAGATTCTATTATTCAACGTATCTATTGCCACGTCTTGATCGGGAATCGAACAGGAAAATGCTTTGAAAAAATTTTCATTTATTACAACAGGATTATCTATTGGATCATCTGTATTATCATCATTACAACTAAGTGAAAAAATTAAAAGCAGAAAAAAATAAATTAAATAGCTAAATCTCATAATTATTTTTTCAAAGGTATTGCTAATTATAGCATAAGGATTTTATTTGATATCAAATGTAGCGAAGAAGCTTTTTTGATATTTAATATTCAAAAAATTTACGTCAACAAGTTTCCTTCATCATCCCACTCTGCAATATCATTTCTTTTACTTTGATCTGTACACTTTGCTAACCATTCAGGATCATAATCTACATCATGATTTGCCAAAACTTCTTCAGGTACTCCATCCCATACATTAGCAAAATTACTAGTCACTCCCAAATCATCCCAACCCATTCTGGTAGTATAATATCCAGTCATCGTTAAGTTTCTAATGGAATTAAAAAACTTAATCCCAGGAGCCATGTCAGGTTTTTTGCCTTCAAGATCTGGGTAAGCAATATCATCTATAATTGCAATTTCTTGTTCTGGAGTACAATCTATAAACTGTTTATCAAATCTATTATTTGCCTCCGTGTCCAACCACATCAAACCTCCTCTAAAAGGCAATTGAAAATAAGATGGTAAATCCTTTGCCATAAACTCGATGAACTCAGGAACCTTTGCTTCTGTTGCTGAACCTGCTGTTGGAGTCGCTGGCAAAATAATATCACACAGCGTAGCAATGGTTAACATTTCATGCTCATTAAAATAACTTGCAGCATTTACTTTTTCATCATGCTCAATTTCAGAAGGCACTCTTCCGTAGAGTTTTTCTTCAGTCTTTTTCACCTCCTCTTTAACAACTTCTCCATTTTCAGTATTACAACTAGTTGTAGAAGTAACCGTTGCTCCTGCAATAGTTCCAACTAACATATATTTAAGTGAATCTCTTCTTTTCATTTTTCTTTTTTTTTTGAATATTGGGTGGTAGATTATAACGTGGTGGTCTGCTTTAGCTGACCTGAAAGAATTCAGCGTTTAATTTTTTCAGGTCAGCTAAAGCAGACCACCACGTTACAATCTACCATTTTATTGAATATTTTTCTTTTTGTATTGCTCAACTATAAACTCAGATGTTCGCATAGCCAATGCCATAATAGTCCACGTACAATTTTTATCAGCTTGACTTGTAAATGGACCTGCGTCCACAACGAAGACATTATCAGCATCATGCAATTGGCAAAACTTATTAGTCACAGAAGTTTTTGGATCGTTCCCCATTCGAGTAGTTCCAACTTCATGGATAATTTGGCCAGGTGCTAAAAGTCCATAATCTTGTTCTTTGGTAGGTTTGTCTCCCAAAGGAATTCCGCCCATTCCATGAATGATTTCTTCGAAAGTATCTTGCATGTGCTTAGCTTGATTTCTTTCGTAATCGGACCATTTATAATTGAATTGTAAAACAGGAATTCCAAATTGATCAACAACATCTGGATCTAATTCACATCGATTATCTCTCATAGCAATTGACTCTCCTCGCCCAGCCATTCCAACTACTGCTCCTCTAAATCGTTTCGCATCCTCTCTCAATTTATCACCATATCCACCTACTGTGCCTCCAATGTGTTTATTCAAATCAGAAACATTAAATCCAAATCCATAGGCTGGCTGTCCAAGCCCACCCCAAACTTCAATATGATATCCTCTTGGGAAATCTAATTTTTCATCAGCCAACCACCATGGAGAATATACATGCATTCCTCCCACTCCATCTTCATTATAATCCGTTTTTCGATTCATCAAAGCTGGAATAAAAGCTGATCTTCCTCCACCGGTAGAGTCGTGCAAATAACGTCCAACATTATCACTACTATTCCCTAAACCATTTGGATGTTGCTTACTTTTAGAGTTCAACAATATTCTAGCGGTACTGCAAGCCGATGCACCAAGAACTACAGATCGACCTTTCAATTTATATTCTTTTCGATCTTCCTTATTGATAAAAGAAACGCCTGTTGCTTCTCCCTCATCATTAGTAGTAACTGTTCGAACCATACTGTTGACATACAAATCAACTTGCCCTCCTCCATTTACCGCTGGTATAATAAAAACAGAACTAGAAGAAAAATCAGCGTATGCGTTACATGACCGATTACATTGGGCGCAGTAGAAACACACTCCCCGCTCATTATTTAATTTTTTTGTCAAAATGGATAACCGAGAAGGCATCACATCAACTCCTGCTTTTTTAGCCCCTTTGATATAATACAGTTCATGCAATCGAGGCTTTGGAGCAGGGAGGAAAAACCCATCAGGATCATTTCTACGTTTTTCCTTGGAACCAAAAACACCCACCATTTTATCTAATCGATCATAATAAGGTTTGATGTCATCGTAACTAATTGGCCAGTTTTCACCAAGGCCATCAATATCCTTATGCTTGAAATCATCAGGTCCAAAACGAAGTGAAATTCTTCCCCAATGATTGGTTCGGCCTCCTAGCATTCGAGAACGCCACCACATAAAATTAGATCCATCTTTTTGAGTATAAGGTTCTCCATCAACTTTCCAATCACCCCAAGACATATCAAAATCTCCAAACGCTCGCTTGGTACTTGCACCTCTTCGTGGTGACTCCCAAGGATACTTCATTTGAGTTTGAGTAACTGGATCTTTAGGATCAAAGTAAGGTCCTGCTTCAACAAGGGCAACGGACAATCCAGCTTCTGAAAGAATCTTCGTAGCCATTCCTCCTCCAGCTCCAGAACCGACAATGATGACGTCGTATTCTTTAGTATTTTCTTTTATTTGCATCGTATAATTTTTCGTTTTTAAAATTCGGCTTTAAGATAAATAAACTTTTTTCTTTTTAAAGTAGTTGAATAAAAATGTCTTTGAATCCAACCTGATTTTTTACCTTGTATTTTTTTTAAATGAAAAAAAAGAATGAATAAAATAGAAATTAGAACTGTAAATGTTACTCGCTATGTTACTCCTCTTCGTGAAGGTGGATCACTACCAGCGATTGTGGAGGCCGATGATGGTTTTCTTTATGTGATAAAATTTCGAGGAGCAGGACAAGGGAAAAAAGCTTTAATCGCTGAATTGATCGGAGGAGAATTAGCCAGAGCTATTGGACTTAAAATGCCTGAATTAGTCTTTATGAATTTAGATAATTCATTTGGTCAGTCTGAACCAGATGAAGAAATTCAAGACCTCCTCAAATTTAGTGTTGGGCTTAATTTAGGATTGCATTATCTTTCAGGAGCGATAACTTATGATCCTATCATCTCTACTGGAGATGCTATCTCTGCATCCAAAGTTGTTTTACTCGATAGTATCATTACAAATATGGATCGGACGGCTCGCAATACCAATATGTTAAATTGGAACAAAGAATTATGGTTGATAGACCATGGCGCAAGTTTTTATTTTCATCATAATTGGAATAACTGGGAGAAACATGCTAAAGGAACATTTCCTTTAATCAAAGATCATGTAATGTTGGAGCGAGCTAGTAAAATAGAATCAGCAGCTGTCGAAATTAAATCATTATTAACAGATGAAATGATAGACCAAATTGTTGACCTAGTACCTGATGATTTCTTGACTGAAGAATCTGACTCAATTTCTCCTGAGGAAAAAAGAAAAGTGTATTCCACTTTTATCAAAACCAAAATATCTAATCTCGATTTATTAACCAAAGAAGCAAATGATGCAAGGAAGTGAAGTTTTTGAATATGCATTTATTCGCTTTGTCCCAAGAGTAGAGCGAGAGGAATTCATTAATGTTGGAGTAATTTTATATTCCAAAAGAAAAAAATATTTGGGGGTAAAATATCATTTGGATAAAGACCGTCTTTTAGCTTTTTCCAAAGGTTCTGATTTAGAAGAATTCTCAAATTATTTAAAAAGTTGGGATTTGATTTGCCAAGGAGATAAACGAGGTGGTAAGATTGCTCAACTAGATTTGGCAGGCCGTTTCCGTTGGTTGACTGCCTCTAGAAGTACGATTATTCAACATTCAAAAGTACATACTGGAATTTGTGAAGATCCAGAAGCTGTTCTTGAGGATTTGTTTGAGAAATATGTTTTATAAAATTTCATTAATATCGTTTGTTAATTCCCGACAAACGATATTTTTATTTGCCATCCATTGTCTAATACTAGTCATTGATTTATAAAAATTAAATTTCCATCAAGTATTTATTTACTTTTAGCTACTACTCTTTCTATAAAAATCTAGCTAACAAAATATCGAACAAAACTTCCCACGAAGTTTCAAATTACTATTACATGAAAAAAATCTATGCTTCCCTTTTATTTTTATTTTGGGTTTTAAATTCTTTTGGACAAATCCACATCAACGAATACTCCGCTTCCAATCTTGAAAACTTTCTTGACAATTATAACAGAACTGAAGACTGGATCGAGATATATAATTCAAGTTCAGATCCAGTTGACTTAACTGGTTGGCATCTTTCTGATAAAGAGTTGAAACCGCAGAAATGGGCCATCCCAGCAGGTACAATGATTCCAGGGAATGGGCATTTAGTTTTTTGGTGTTCGGGAAGAGATGAATCAGATGGAACAAATTTCCACACCAATTTTAAATTAGCTCAAACTAAGGATAATGAAGTTGTTTTGCTTTCTGATCCAACCGGAACTATTGTGGAAATGTTTCCCATGGAATTAACTTTAGTAGAACATTCAAGATGTCGTGCAATTGATGGAGGATCAGATTGGGTAGTGAGTACCGAACCTACCTTGGGTACATCCAATAATATGAGCCTACAATTTCAAGGTTATACTCAAACTCCAAGTATTGATTTGGAGGCTGGTTATTATTCTGGTTTACAAATGGTTTCTATAACCAACAATGAACCTAATTCAACTTTACGATATACAACTGATGGAACGAATCCAACTGAAACTTCTCCTGTCTATTCAGCCCCCATTCCGGTTGTTTTTACCCAAGTAATCAAAGCTCAGTCATTCAGTAATGATTCAACAATTTTAACTGGAAAAATGGATTTCAACACCTATTTTATTGACGAAGATTTCACCCTAGCAGTATTCTCTGTAGCAGCGGATTCGGTACTTGATTTAGCTGGAGGAAATGGACCAGTTATTCCGATTGGTTCCTTGGAATATTTCAACTTGGATAAAGAAAGAGAAGCAACCTCTTTTGGTAGTTTAAATCGACATGGTCAGGATTCTTGGGTTTTACCACATAGAAGTTTAGATTGGGTTTCAAGAGATGAAATGGGATATTCCAAAGCAGTAAATGCTCCTTTGTTCAACTATTCAGATCGAGATGAATATCAAAAATTTATGTTCCGAAATTCTGGAGATGATAACTATCCAGCTATCAATGATAATGCTCACCAAGGAAGTGCTCATATACGGGATGAATATGTGCAAACCTTAGCTTTAGATGCTGGAATGGAACTAGATACACGAGCAGCTGAAAGAGTAATTCTTTTTCTAAATGGACAATACTGGGGAGTTTATGGAATGAGAGAACGACCAGTAGATCATGATTATACTGATGAATACTATGACCAAGGAAAATATGATATTCAATATTTATCTACTTGGGGAGATACTGAAATTGAATATGGAGGACTAAAGGCTGCTACTGATTGGATGGCATTGAGAGATTTTATTTTGGAAAATGACATGAGCGATTCAGCTAATTATCAAATCGCTGAAGACAGTATAAACATGGTTAGTTTAATTGACTATATGGTGATGAATTTGAATGTGGTGGCGTCAGATTGGTTAAATTATAATACAGGCTGGTGGAGAGGTTTAGATACTGCTGGACAACATAAAAAATGGGGATACATCCTTTGGGACTTAGATGCCACTTTTGATTATTATATTAATTATAGTGGTGTTCCAAATATTTCCCCTGATGCAGAACCTTGTGATTTAGAAGACATATCTGATTACATGGATGATTTCTTCGGTAATGGACAAGGTGGTAATGGAACAACAACGCCTCCTGCCGAATGCACAACGATTATGAATGGAAGTAGTCCTTATCCAGCTGATGATCCATATTTCATTCAAACAATTATGGAAGATGGTTATTGTTGTGATAATGATTGGGATGGAATCTGTCAAAATTTATATAATGATATTGCTAGCGGAAATTACATTCCTTCTGATGGAGATGTTGGAAAACATGAAAAAATATTTTTAAAATTATTAGATGAAAATCCAACGTTTAAGCAGTTGTATTATTCGAGATATGCGGACTTGATGAATACTGTTTTCAATTGCGATAATATGATTAATACTTTAGATAGTATGTTGGCTGTTATTGAACCTGAAATGCCTAGACAGATTCAGCGTTGGGGAGGAACTTTAAATGAGTGGGAATCTAATGTGCAAGATTTAAAGGATTTCATTTTAGCAAGATGTGAGTTATTGGATGATGGAGCAATCGGTTGTTATGATGAACTTACAGGTCCTTTTAATATTACTTTACTGACTCAACCTGATGGAATTGGAGAGATTGATTTTAATACCCTTGATATCGAATCATTCCCTTGGACTGGAGATTATTTTGGAGGAATGGATAATAAAATTAAAGCAAAGGTCTTTGATGAATTTGAAGATGAATATAAATTCAGTCATTGGATTAGTACAGCTGAAAATATGATTACTCCAAATGACACCACAAGGAAAGCATGGATCAATTTAACTCAAACGGATACATTAATTGCAGTTTTTGAAACCATCCTGGTGGGAGATGAAGATTTGGAAAACAATTTTAATATTAGCGTTTTCCCTAACCCTGCAAATGACTATCTGACTTTAAGATTTGAATTGGAAAAATCCAGCGAAATGAGAGTTGCTTTGCATTCTGTTTTGGGTCAAAAGATTATGGATTTCCCTCAAGCAAGTGGAAAACAATCTGAAGGATTTCATATTGAAAACTTAAATTTGAATGGGAAAGAAATTACGACTGGATTATATTTCTTAGTGGTCGACATTGAAGATGAGCAAATGAGTTTTAAAATAAATATCATGCGATAACCATTTTTGTAAATATATTGTTACAAAAAAAGAAAACGGTTCTTCAAATTAATGGAGAACCGTTTTTTGGTTAAATGGTTAAAAACTATTTTTTTGATTTTAATCCAAACTTTGCAGATTTAATAAATTGCGAATCCTGCAAGGAACTTAAAAATTGGTCTGGATCAATTAATGTTTTATCAAAAGCAAACAACCAAGTATTTGTACTTTTATCAATTGCCTTGATCGATTTCATTTTATATTTCTTAAAAGCTGCTTCTACTTGTTGAGGTTTTACTTTTCCTCGGAGGGTGGCTACGATTTCATTTTTTGAAACTGAATTCATCATTTCTTTTCCATCGCTGCAAGATATTGAAAAAACAAATAACAATACAATTACAAAAACGAATGGCAAGTATTTCATATCAAATTATTTTAACTTAATTACTTTTTGGCCTCCTACATTTACTTCATTTATAAATATTTGTAAAAAGTAAACTCCTTCCAAGGTAAAGGAATTTTCGATTTCAAATAAATGATTTCCTGCAGGTAAGTTTTTGTGGCTTTCATTTAAAACAGTTTGTCCTAAAGCATTCACCATTCTCAATTCTAGTTTTTCAGCTTGCTCACTTAAATTTAAATTAACCTTGACAGCTTCACTAAATGGATTCGGAAAAACTTGTAAACTTGAGACAATGTCTTTTTCATTTTCTATAGAAGTAGATTCTGTAATAATATTAACCGTCAAATCATCAAAATAAAATCCATCTCCTTCTACCCCACCATCAGCTTTTAACCTAAAACGCAACCAAAGCATTTCTCCAACATAATCTTCTAAATTGATTTCCTCCATCACCCAATCTGTTTGATTTCCTTCATAAACGGGTTCCTGAAAATCTTGAGCATTTGTTCCAGGAGTGGTATACTTTCCACAAAGGGGTGTAAAATTAATTCCATCAGTCGATCCCATGACTTGGGCTAAATCATAGTTGGTTTCGATTTCCCATTTAGCGTAAAAATTTAAAATGGCAACTTCTGCATCCGTCAAATCAATCGGATCTTGTAATGTCATTGTACTAATTTGACTAGGCGCATAATCTTCAAAAGGTGAATCAGTATAACTTGTAGAACTAGAATAAAAATCCTCAGCAGTCACCGCCCAATCTCCAGCCACAATCCAATTATCAATTCCATCTCCCATGTCAGAAATTCCAACAGCCACATCTCCAGATAAAAATGTTTTTACAATGGTATCATGAGCAATGTATAATCCGTTATCAATTTCTATAGCGAATTTCAGTTCCTCATTATTGACTGCATCATCCGAAATGGTATAATCAAAATTGACTACTTCTTCGTCTAAATGAGCCAAGGCCCAAGTGAAAGAATTAGTCGAATTAATCGTCACATTTCCAACACCTGAAACTTTAAGCGTTTGATTTCCAGTTTCAAGTCCATATTTTTTTAGTGACATTTCTAGTGAACCAATCTTTGAGGTTAAATTTACGGAAGGATTTATTTCCTCAGCCTCTCCATAATTTAATACTAAATGTGCTGTGGTCAAATTCTGACGCAGGGTTGATTTATTTAATCGATCAATATCATCTTGAGATGGCCAAAACCCAAAATTCCCATCTCCAATTTCTGGGGTCATAGAATAAATCGCAGGCTTAGAATCTGTTTCACCATACATCCAATCATCACTATTTCCATTCACAGCATAGCCAACAGTTTGTGTTCCAGTTCCTGCAAAAAAATCATTTTCACGAGTCAAGGCAGTTGCCATAGCAGAGAAAGTATCATGCTCATCAGTTACCTGATCACTATATCCCCAAGGGTAAATAAGTAAGTTTCCATAGGAATGATAATTCAAAGTAATTTTGAATTGGTGCTCATTACAAAAATCTCGAATGGCTTGAGTTTCAGGTTCTGAAAAAGGAGCTGTTCCTCTGTAGACATTACTATTTGGATTTGGTGAAGAACCATTATCATCGATTCCCCATTGGTAACCATAATTTCGATTTAGATCAACTCCAATAAGATTTCCATTTTCTGAATATTTATTTTTTCTCCAAAGACCTCCACCATTGGGATCAAGATTTTCATTATGGATATATCCATCAGGGTTAATGCATGGAACAAAATACATAGCTGTATTGTCTACCAAATATTTCACTTCAGGATCATCGTCATAATTTTCCAAAAGATACCAAAGGTAAAAAACCATTTGAGCCATACTATTAGGTTCACGCGCATGATGTAAAGCGGTATAAAGTACTTCAGGTTCATACTCATCTACATTTGGATTATCGGAAAGTCGAAGCCAATAAATCGGTCGCCCTTCATGCGTTAGGATATTTCCAATAGGTGCCCTGGCTGAGATTAAGTTCGGATAAAGAGAGACCATCTCATCTAGCGTCGCCAACAATTCATCATAAGTCATATAGCCTCCCATAGAACCATCTTCATAATTGACAGGCGTTTCATAAGCATATTGAATTCCTGAATCATCATCACAATTTCCTAAAGTTCTATGTTGTACATTATGATCATGTTGATGGCCATCTTGATTTCGAGCAACATAATATGCTTTGACATCTTCGATTAAAATTTCAAAAGGAATTTCGTTTTGCCGAAGTAACTCTATTTCTTGATTCGAAAAATCATTGATTAAATGTTTCCCTTTAGCATAATCACCGTGATCTGCTTCAAGGCCTAGTCTGGCAACATCAAGAATGGAATGATTAGCCAAGTCGATTTTTACTCTTGAATAATGATTTAAACCTTGTTGCGCAAAATTTTGAAAAAATAAAAGTGCTAAGAAAATAGTAGAAATAAGTTTCTTCATATTTATTTTTATTGAGATGTTTTGAATCTAATTTTGATGGCTCATATTACGAAAGTAATTTTAGTTTTTGATGTTTATTTTTGTAAGCCTTTAGACTAAACATAAATGAATAAAAGAAAAAGCCCTTCTAAATTCGGAAAACTTAGAAGGGCATAGAAACAATACTCATTATTATTTTTCCATCAACGGAGTCACTACAATATTTCGATATTCAATCGGACCATGATCTCCCTGCAACATAAATGCACCAGGTTCACCTTCTCGACTATCCAATGCTCCTCCAGTAATCCCAGGAATAATTTGATCGTTGATAATCGTTTTTCCATTAGCTACAATGGTTACTCTTCGACCAATCAAAGTGATATCAAATGCTTGCCATTCTCCTGGAGATTTGGCCACCATTACGTTTGGTGTTAAAAATCCATAGACTCCACCAAACATAATATCTGAAGCTGCATTTCCTTTATTGTCGGCAATTTGTACCTCGTATCGACCTCGAAGATAAATTCCGCTATTGCTCCCTTTTGGATAACGAAATTCAATATGTAATTTGAAATCTGAAAACTTCTCATCGGTAATTAAATTGGCTCCTGCCTTTTTACTGGTCAAAATCCCATTTTCAACTGTCCATTGATTTTCACCAGAAGCATGCCAGTCATCTAAATTTTTATGATTAAAAATTGCTCGAGGTGCTCCCCAAATTGGATTCTCTAGTGACTCTAATTTGGGAGCGCGAGACGCAGTCCAATTGTATATTTTACCATCAGTATATTTCATTGTACCTTCCAGTTTTTCACCGACAAGTTTTCCATCAAAATCCATATTACTTTTACCCTCCTCCCATTGTGGAGGAATTGAAAAACTGAATTTCCCATCCTTTACTTTGATATGAGAAACTGGACGTGCACTTCCAAATGCATAAACAAATCTTCCAACCAAAGTCTTATAGCCAGACTTTTTCATCTCTAACCATGAAGGTAATTGATCTCCATCTTTTGAAATAACTAAATCCCAACGACCTTCTAATTTCTTGTTATGTTGAGCAAAAACAGAAGAGGCGAAAAATAAAAACACAAATGAAAGAGTATAAAGTTTAAAGTTGATTCCCATTTTTTGAATTGTTATTTTTTTTTGTAAAACTATTGTTATTGAAAAGACTAAATTTAAAAATTAATTCAATTTAAACTATGAAAATTTTAGATTAATTTAAATTGAAATTCACCTCCTAAAGGGATTTGATTTAGTTCTGGTAAATACTGTTCTTGAACATATGCAATGCGAGGATAGCCACCCGTCGTCTGACCATCTTGCAAAACTATAATCGGTTTTCCACTTGGAGGCAGTTGAATAAATCCTGGCAAAACTGGCAAACTATTTTCTAATTGATAACTTGGACTTTCTAATTTTGTTCCTTCTAACCGCACTCCCATCCTATTGCTGTCAATCCCGATTTTATAAATATTTAAAGTGAGTAGTTCTACAGATTTTTTAGTCAAAAAATTAAATTCAGGCCCTTCTTTGATAGGAACTATTTTTTTTTCGGAAAAAGGGAAATTAGCATCTTTCCATTTTAGCACATCTCCTTTTCGTAAAAGTCGTCCTTCAAATCCACCAATTTTTGCATTTGTATAAGTAGAAAATGAATCGTAGATTTTTTCAATTTCTAACTCTCCATCAATGGCGATATATCCACGTAATCCATCTTTAGCAAATTGACCTTTAAGGATATCGTCTTTTTTTATGGCAATAATTGCATTGCGATTTATTTTTTCATTATTTAACTTCCAATTGAAATCAGCACCTGTAATGACGATTCGTGTATCGTTATTAAATTTAATTTCAGGAGCACTTGACGTACATTCGATGAGTGGGCTATCTTCTTTTTTATTTAAAAGCAGCAAAGCTATTTTAGCGGCATTTTGATCCATCACTCCAGAAGTTGGAATTGCAAAATAAGCTAAACCTTTCCTTCCCAAGTCTTGGATACTTGTCATCATGCCAGCCTTTACAATTTCTAAACTACCCATTATATTCTTTTAGTGAAATATTTTTTTTCAAAAGGGTTTCGAATTCTTCTTTCTTAATTGGATGTAATTTTATTTGATCTCCCAAATTCATATCTACTGGTGGAAGCTGTGAAGTGTTTAAAATTGAAATTGGAATTTCTCCAATCACATGCCATCCTCCAGGACTATCGATAGAATATAATCCAACATATTTTCCACCTAGCGCAAGAGAGTTCGCTTTTACATATTTGGAAGGAATCGTTTTTCGAGGAACATGCAAGGATTGATCAAGTCCACTCAAATACATAAACCCAGGAAGGAAACCAAACATAGAAATGGTGAGCTCCGTTTTAATCAATTTTTCAATAATTTCTGCTTTGGAAAAACCAGTTACCGATTCAACATTTTCCCAATCCTCATGATCACTAAAATAAATGGGTAATTTGTAAGAAGTCTTTTTTGATTTTTTCTCTAATTCAAAATCTTGCAATAGTTTGATTTTCGACTCATGAAAATTTTGATTTAACTTAAGACAAATCTCTACCTCGGTAACAATTACCTGATCTACAAAATCTAAATTTTTATCAAAAATAGATTTTCCGATTTCCGCTAAATAAGATTGATTTTCCGATTTTAAAATTAGAAAATCGTTATTGAAATTTTTTATATCTAGAATTGGATTAGGCAATGGTAATATTTTTTTCCTTTAAAAAATCATGAATCATTCGACTCAATTTTACCGCACCTTTAGTATCACTATGTAAACATATAGATTGAACCTGAATGGGAAAATATTCAGAATTATAAAGCTGTACTTTTCCATCAATAAAATTTTGGATTTGTTCTAATACATCATTTGGGTTTTCTAAAACAGCTCCTTCTAGTTGACGACTTCTCAGTTGATTTATTTTTTCATATCGACGATCAGCAAAACCTTCTTGGATATATTGCATTTCATTTTTTCTGCAAATATCAATGACATGCGAATGAGCCAAAGTCATAATTTTCAAATTTGGATCAATTGATTTTATGAGTTGGACAACTTCCTCTGCTAGCTTTTCATTGGCCACCATATCATTGTATAATGCTCCATGTGGCTTTATATGGTTTAGCTGTTGACCAAAACTTTCAACCATTCCTTTGATAGCATAAATTTGATATTTGAGTTCAGCCATTAATATTGAACTTTCAACATTCAATGAAACTCGTCCAAAATTTTCTCGATCATTATAGGATGGATGTGCACCAATTTTAACTTGATTTTCAATTGCTGCTTTTATGGTATTTTCGATGAGGGTAGGATTACCACTATGGAATCCACAAGCAATATTACAGGAAGAAATGAAAGGCATAATTTCTTCATCGAAGTTTTTTTCTTGATTGGGTTTTAATTCCCCCATGTCGCAATTTAAATCAATTGTGTGCATTAAAAAAAATTATTTTTTAAAAATAAAATATCATTATGACTACATCATATTAGAATAATGTTAATAAGTTTTTTACTAAAAAAATTTCATCCCACTTTCAATTAATAATTATATTGCATAAATTGTATGCATATATAGACATTATTTTAACAAGATAATATCTTATATATCGAATCGACTCAAACTCACAGTAAATTTAGTCATAAAAGATATTTTCGTAATAAACCTTTTAATTCGTTGACTTTGAAGTTGGTATAAAAATAAATTCTGAATAAACGGTTATTTAATAAACCTTCTCGATTTACTCTATATTTATTTTTACTTAGAAACAATCCATTGCCAAAACTGCAACTCACTACTTCTTAGCAACCTACCTTATCCAAACAATAAGTTAATTTTTTTATCTCTTGTATTGTTGTATAAACTATAACTGTATTTAGATACTTAATAGTTTTCTTAAATACTAAACAAACTTTTTAAACCCAATTAATACAAATAGAAAATTAATCCTATTTCAAAATCCCTTTAATCTATACACCAAATGAACAAATTAAAAATCCTCATCCTTGACCGTAATGAGATGTTTAGAAAAGGCATTTCAAAATTATTAATTGAAGCTCCTCTCATTGAGAAAGTTAAAGTTAGTGATAATATTGAAGCTGCAATTAATGTAGTTGAAGATCAAATCATTGATGTTTTAATCATGGATACTAACATTATTAATCTAGACCCTTCCTCATTCATAAAAAAAATCCAAACCATTAAACCTGATCTTAAAATTATAATACTCACTAGAGATTTAGAGATAAATAAGGTAGTAGAAATGATCAAGTTAGGTGTTTCTTCTTATTTATTGAAAAGTACTTCATTAATTGAATTACAAAATGCCATTAAAGTAGTTATGTCGGGAGAATCATATTTCCCTAAGGAAGTTTCATCTATTATATTTCAACATTTAGCTAATCCTATTCCTAAACCTTCTAGCGAAAATATTGGCAAAACAGCACTTACTTGTCGTGAGAAGGAAATATTAGAATATATTTCTAAAGAATACACCAATAAAGAAATTGCATCGATGCTATTTATTAGTAGAAGAACTGTAGATACGCATAGAAGGAATTTGTTGTTAAAGCTTGATGTAAAGAATACTGCAGGATTGGTTAGGTATTATTATAATAATTTATACAAAAATCAAAGGGAAAGTCAGAAACAGTAATTCAATTTTCTAGGTTTTTATGCTTAGAACTAAGTAAAAAGACTTGTTTTTTTAATTTACGCTTTTTACGCCATTCTTTACAAATTAATAAATTAGACATTTGAATTATAATTAATTAATCATTTACAAATCAAAAGTAAATTTTCCAAAATCAAAAAACCAAAACAAAAATCAATTCGTCTCAAAAAAAACCTACTAAAATTTAATTTTAAATGTAGGTCACTCCAAATTACTTAGCTAAAATCAACGTGTCTATAATTAATCACTTCATTTAGCTTTTCAGTTTCTACTAATCAAAAACTATTCAAAAAATTGAATGTGTGAACATATTCTAAGGTTGTATAGGTATGCTCTATATTAAGTTCCTAGTGTTCACTACAATAACAATTAATAATTTTTTTTTAAACCCCTTTAACTAATTATTTAAACCTTAAAAAATCTTAATTATGAAAAAGTTTTTAATCCTTACATTATCGATGTTACTATTTACATTTTTTGCTACGGCTCAAGGTAATAAGAGTACAGTTTTATCTGTAGGAAAAGACAACACGGCAACTGTTGATCAAACAGGTATAAACAATTTATCTGATATAGACCAAGATGGTAATGAGAATACTGCTGATGTTGATCAATTAGGTACAAATAATACTTCTAATATAGATCAATTAGGTTCCCTTGGTGCTCCTAGTGGTTATAAAAATTTAGCTCGATCTTACCAGGTCGGATTAAATAATACCTCTGATCAATTGCAGAATGGAGATCGCAATGAACAATACAACACTCAAATGGGAAATTGGAATACCAATTATCAACAACAAGGTGTAGGTTGGGCAGAAGATAATTATCAATCAAGTCGTCAAGATGGTAATGGTAACTCTAATAACCAACAGCAATATTATGACAATAATACACAAGAGAATCGTCAATATGGCAATGGTAATTCTAATACTCAATTACAGATCAGTCAAAATGGTGGTCCAGGAAATTATGCGAGAAGTGAACAATGGGGAAATAATAACACAAATACCCAAAATCAAGATGGTATAAAAAATAAGGCTTATAATTTCCAAGGATGGTCAGGTGCCCCTGGTAACTCTAATGGGAATACTACCACTCAAGATCAGGTAGGTAATAATAATACTGCTATTACTTGGCAAGGAGTCTATACAACACCTTCAGGTTTAAACAATAGTGATATTGATCAGATTGGAAATAATAACTGGGCTAAGGATCATCAGGAAGGCTTTTTGAATACAGCTACAACAATGCAGACTGGTAATAATCATTTTAGTTATAATTACCAGAGGGGAGTTTTGAATACTGCTACCATCACTCAAGACGGTAATAACCATACTAGTTATTCTACTCAAGTCGGAAACGGCAATACAAATACAGTTAACCAAGGTAACTACTAGTTTTAAATATTTGAATTCTGACTGCTTTCTTAAAGCAGTCAGAATTTTACATAAAATCGAGAACAATAAAAAAATAATCATTTTTTCATTGTCGATGACCTTGGAAACAATTTTGCCAAGATGTATTAAGTTTACTAAAGTTGGTAATCTGAGTAATACTAATATAATCCAAAATGATAGTCTAAGAGACTGAAAATAAAAGTGCTGTCCTTCATCATGGATTTTCAAATACAATTAACGTAATATAAAACACTAGATAATATAGTGTTAACTCAGTTAGTAATTCAAAAGGAGAAAAGGCAGAATTAAACCTCAGTCTTTTCTCTTTTTTTGTGAGGCTAGAAAAGTATAAGCATAAAGTCTTAGGTGTTAAAACTTATTCCTACGCCTTTTAGCTCATTTTAAAAACTACGTCTTTTTACTGACAAGGACATATTGCATTTTTTGTAATTTTAGAATATAAATAAATTAATCTTAAACCAAATCAAATGAAAAAATTATACAATTTTTCTTTTTACCACTTGAGAACTTTAAGGTTTTTATTAATCTTATTTGTAGGCTTGATGCTTTTCAGTATTAGTAGCTCTGCACAAATTGATATTCCAATTTTAAATGAAGCCACGGATGAATTAGTTTTAGAAAAAGCAAATAATACCATAAATAGTGAAGTACAATTATTTCAACGAGGTAATTATAATCAAGCTCAAATTAATCAAAGTCGTATTTTTCAATATGACCTTCCTAACCAAGCTATTTTAATTCAAAACGGTTTTCAAAATATTTTAAAAATTAACCAGATCAGTTCAAATGGTGAAATTGTAGCCACTCAAAATGGTGTTAATAATAATCTGGATTTATCCGTAGATGGTAAGAATTTAAGATTATCTACTTTTCAAGATGGGAATGATAATAAGATCAAACAAAAGATTACTAATAGTTCAAATATGGATATGAACTTAATTCAAAAAGGTGATAATAATAGCATAGATCAAACACTTAATAATCTAAATAGTATAGGAATGACCATTATTCAGAAAGGACAAAACGCAACAATCAAAGTGATCCATCATTAAGCCTATTTCTATTTTTCTAAACCATGACATTTTCAAATAAATAACCAAATGAGACATTTAATTGAAATTTCCTGTACTCTTATATTTTTCTGTTTTTCATTCTTAATAAATGCTCAAGAAAACGTACCAACTAATGAAGAAATAAGAATTTTTATAAATCCTATAAACTCCAATGACCAATTAATAGTTACTGGAAAAATAGAAAATCTAAGCTCAAAAACTTTCCACCTAAACTATGCTTTGTCAATTCAACAAAGGCATAAAAATTCTTTTAGAAGTCGACAAAAAAATAAATTCATCTTAGATTCTTTAGCACAGTTAGAAATAGGAAAAGTTACTGTTCCATTTCATCCAAAAGCCATCTATGATATCACCTTGAAAATATTTCATGACACGGTACTGATTTCTTATATGCAAATCAATAACGAAGAAAAAAAACCATTTATCGGTACTGGTTTAATTGTAAATGCTACCCAATCAAAAAACGGACATGATTTTTATAAACTGTTTAATAAATACTGGATAGCATCTGAGGTAGAAACGAATGCTATGATCAAAATAGTGGAAAAACCTGGGCGGTCTAGATCTACACAGGTATTAATTTTTATTAACAATAATTTAGTCATGAGGCAATTTCTACAAACTAGATACAACAAAATACAAGATCAAGCCAAATATGGATTTGATATAACTTTAAATATTCTGAAAAATAATCCTAGTCTTAATAATTTATATAGCAATGGTGATTTAATGGGAAATGGATTAAATTAATTCCATGTAATTATATTGTTATAATATCCAATGTTTCAAATTCTATTTTTATATAATTTTATAAAATAAAAAACCATGAAAACAATTTTAAAATATTCACTTATCCTTGTTCTTTCTTTATTTTATGCTAAATCAAGTGCTCAGGACTTTGTTTATAAACCAACCAATCCAGCTTTTGGAGGGGATACCTTTAATTATAACTGGTTACTCAGTTCTGCTTCCTCCCAAGATAATACTAAAGATCCTTCCAAAGAGGAAATAATAATAGGGCCTACCTCTGGCGATCCATTAAATAGTTTTACTGAAAGTTTAAATCGACAGTTATTGAATCAGCTTTCTCGTTCCTTATTAAGTTCTCAATTTGGATCAGAAGGATTAGAAGAAGGAAGTTATTCTATTGGTAATTTTGATATCAATATTATCGATATTGGTGATGGATTATCTATCACAATTTTTGATGCTTCAACAGGAAGTGAAACTCAAATCATTGTTCCATATTTCTAAGAGACTGTTTTGAAATTAATCAAAAAAGAAACAAAAATACTATATCCCAAAACCTGACGAATTGAATAATCCGATATTTTTTAGAAACGATTTTTAATTTATCGAATTCCATTAAATAATACCCAATGAAAACATTTATTACTTTAACAAAGTCTAAAATTCCCTTACTACTCCTAGCGTTATTATTTTCATCATGTGGTGCTTACCTCAATCAACCTACTAAAATTAAAGATGCTAGGCCTGGGGAATTTACTCCCATGACTTCTACCCTACAATCATTACCTAAAACCTCCAAACCGGTTGTGGTAGCTGTTTACAATTTTAGAGATCAAACAGGGCAATACAAACCCTCTGAAAATGGATCAAATTGGTCAACTGCTGTTACCCAAGGGGCAACCACAATATTAATGAAAGCCCTAGAAGATTCTAATTGGTTTACACCATTGGAAAGGGAAAATATTTCTAATTTATTAAATGAAAGGAAGATTTTAAAAAGTACTCAAAGCCAGAGGGATGGCAGAAGAGATCAACCCCTACCTCCCCTCTATTATGCGGGAATTATTTTAGAAGGTGGGATCATTTCATATGACTCTAATGTAATGACTGGTGGAGCTGGTGCTCGATATTTTGGAGCAGGTGGCTCATCACAGTATCGTCAAGATAGAGTAACTATATATTTGCGCGCCATCTCAACCAAAACTGGAGAAGTGATAAAAACAGTATATACTTCTAAAACAATACTTTCTCAAAAAGTAGATGCGGGTCTTTTTAGATTTGTAAGTTTCCAAAAATTACTGGAGGCTGAAACAGGTTTTACTTATAATGAACCAATCGAATTAGCTGTGACAGAAGCTATTGAAAAAGCAGTTTACAACCTAGTAATGGAAGGAATAATTGACAAGTTTTTTATTGCTGATGATATTAAAGATATCTCAACTGACAGAAGAATCATCATGTACAAAGCAGAGAAAAATAAATTTGAAAATATAGATCTTCTAGGTCGAGAACAAAAAGAATACCGCTCTGATTTTTGGCTAATAGGAAATTTTGTTTCTACAAGACTCAAAGGTGATTTGGCTAATCCTTTAATTCGACCTGGAGTAGAAATAGGATTCGGAAGTACGATCAAGGGAAGGCTTAGCTGGCAAGCAATTGGAGGCTATAATAATTATGCCTCTGAAAAGCATTACGATTCAGATTATTACAATTGTGAATTAAATATTAAGTATAGAATATTACCTATCGATAAGTTATGTCCTAACATTGAAGTTGGAGGAGGTGTTTTACTTAGTGTTGATGATCAAGACAGCTTTTTTACAGCAAAGGTAGGAGGAAATTTAGAATACAGTTTTACTAATATTACAGCCCTAAAAGTAGGAATACAATATCATCATTTATTTCAGGACAATATCGAAAACGTTGAAGGTGGAAAATATAATGATTACATATTAAAAGGAATTGTAGGACTGAATTTTTACTTTTAGAAAACAGAAGTCAAATGAAAAATATACCATTAATTTTTATTGCATTAATAATGATGCAATTATTAGCTTGTAATGATGAACCCATCCAACCTGTCATCTATGGCTCACTAGAGGGAGTTGTTCTTGATGCAACAACCCAAGGCATCATTCCTGGAGTAGCAATTTCTACAGCCCCTACATCAAATTCTGTAGTAACAGATGAAGAGGGAAAGTTTGTTATGGACGAAATATTAGTTGGAGAATACGATCTAGTTTTAGAAAAGAATGGATACATTAAAGGGAGAGAAACTATAATAATAAATGAAAATTCAACAACCCAAGTTACCATCTTTTTACAAGAAAAGTATGTTACTAACTTCCCTCCTGATCCCCCTCAAAATGAATCTCCAGAAAACTATTCTGAAAACATTGATCTTTCTGTAAGTTTGCATTGGACAGCTATGGATGATAATGAAGAAGATTTGTTATCCTATGACATCCAATTATTTTCTGATAATACCTCTCAATTTGAGACTATAGTTTCTGATTTAGAAATTGATTCATTCCAATTAAATGGACTTAATTATGGGACACAATATTTTTGGCAAGTTATTGTTAAAGATGGTGTAAACGATCCAGTCTATAGCCCAGTATGGCAATTCCAAACTATACCATTTCCTGAAAACCGTATCCTTTTTGTTAGAAGGGTAAATGGTATTTATCAAATATTTTCAGGAGATCAAAATGGTAATGAGGTTCAATTAACAAATTCTCAGAGTTCAGTTTGGCGACCAAGGTTTAATCCCCTAAAAACCAAAATTGCTTTCATTTCTCTTGATGGATTTGAAAATCATTTATATACTATGAATCCTGATGGTACTGATATTCAAAAAGTGACACAAACAATTTCCATAGAATCTTTTGATGAAAATTATATGAGTTTTTGTTGGTCACCAAATGGTGCAAGTTTGGTCTATACGCATTTTAATCAATTATATAAAATTTCTCCAGATGGTTCTGGTTTACAACTTATCAAAGAAATTGGCAGTAATTTATCTTATTCCTATTGTGATTGGACAGATGATCCTCAACCTAAATTGGTAGTCAGAACGAGTGCGTCCAACACCTATGATGGTGATATATTTATAATGAATTTAGATGGCTCTGATGAAGAAAAAATATTTGCTAATATTGCTGGAAGAACAGGTGGGGGAGTTTTTTCGGTAGATGGCAACAAGGTTCTTTTCTCTCATGACGTTTCAGGTTTTGAAGGGCAGGATGGGAAACAATTAGATGCAAAACTTCAGCTTTTAGATTTAAACAATAATAATAATTATTCAGACATATCTATTGAAAAAGTACCAGGTACCAATGACCTAGATCCTAGATTTTCTCCAGATGGTGCTTCTGTTATTTTTACCAATACTAATAATGATGGAATTTCAATTAAAAATATTTATAAAATGGATCTTGATAATTTGAATAATCGAGTATTATTATTTGAAAATGCAGAAATGCCTGATTGGCAATAATTGTGACTAACACCCTCTCGAAACGAAAACCCTGACTATTATAGCCAGGGTTTTTCTATATCCATTTAATTAGGATCAATATCTCCAACTCTTTAAATCCGCACCCTTTGGAGCAATAGACTTCACCTTTTCTGTATATTTCTTTATAAACATTTGATTATAACGAAGTCGACTGATATGATTCCCATTTTCATGATCTCCATTCCAACAATGTTCTGCTCGATCACCGTAATCAACTTCTCCATTATAATAAGGTGCTGATGTTTCGGATAAAATCTCTTCTGCTAAATATACAGCATTGTTGAGATAATAATTATCCATATCACCACAGTAAAGATGAATTTTATTTTCCCAATCTTTACCGTGTTTTTCCCAATCTCGTTTTAAGATATAAGCCAAATCATAATTCTCTTTCCAATAAGCAGCCACCTTTTTATCGATCTTCCCTGTAATTCTATCCCAAATTCTTTTAGGATATCCATCCTCATCAATAGGTGAATAAGTTGCTTCCCAAATATCCCATTGTTGTCCCGAACGACCTCGTGAACCTAATACCAATTCTCGATAATTCATGTCTTTTAGAGTAGCATCGACATTTCCTAAGTAATCTCTATGTCCAGCCACTAGGGTCTTGCGAAATGGTCCTTCTTGATAATAGGCATTCTCATCTTCATAAATATTAACCAAACAATAAGCTCTAAAATCTATCGGGTCAGGACATGCTGCGAAACACATTCCATATTCCTTTGGGTACTTCACTTGAACTGCTAAGGCTTCCCAACCGCCTGTACTCCCACCATAAACAAATCGAGACCACCCCTCTCCTATTCCTCTAAATTGTTCTTCGATATATGGAATTAATTCATAAGTGATAGCGTCGCCATAAGGTCCTTGCGCTTCACTATTTACAGCATATGAATCATCATAATAGGGAGTTGGATGTTGAATTTCAATGGCAATAACTCTTGGAAAATTTGGTCCAGTCCATGTTTTATAAAAGTCGTATGCTTCTTGTTCGACAAATTTATTATAACCATCTACTTTAAATCGCTCACTATATTCTGGTTTTAAATTAGGGTCAGGAGGTGTTGGGCTAAATCCTCCAAAGTCACTTGGAAAATGTCCATGAAAAATGGCAAGTGGATATTTCACATTAGGATTTTCATCCCAACCTTCAGGTAACAAAACATGGGCTCCTAAATACATATCTCTTCCCCAAAACTCACTCAACATCTTACTTTTAAATTTTATGTGCTTAATATATTTGGTGTCTTCCGGTTCTGGAATGGGAGGTATTTTTTGATCTAGGTTGATCGCCAATTTTGGTAATTGGCCATTTTTAATATTTATTTTTTGAGGAGTAGAATATAAATTACCAGGAGCTCTATTCCATTGCTGACCTTCTCCCCTGTCCATTGGTAATTTCACCACATGTCCATCTGCTCGATTGAAAGTTTCATATTTGTGAAAAAGGACTTGGACGAAATATTCACCTTCAGGCAAATCATTCATATTTTGAATAGGATAACCAAATGCTTTCTCATCAAACTGAATGGCATCTCCAGTTTTCCAATCAGTAACATCCATTCCAAAACCTTGGCAAGTTTTGGAATCATCTCTCAATTGGAACCGAGGTTCTTTTTCAATTTCTTTGGCTATGAGTAAAATTAGTCGCCCATCGAGGACTTCATCATAATGATCTGTTGGATAAGAAATATTAATTCTATCAGATGTAGAAGTATTGTTTTTTCCATCTTGGTGTTGAGCATCAGAACAGGAAAATAAAGTAATAAGAAAAAAAGAAAGAATACTAAAAGGAATAATCAGGAGCTTAGATTTTCTCATTTTATTGGTTTTGAAACGGTTACTAAAATTTGTTAATTTTGAAAGATAGGTTTTTACTTTTTTATTTTTTCAAGAAGTACCTTTGTTTTTTCAAATTAGGTTTTAAACTCATTTCTTTATTTCCTACATTTGATGGTTTGTTTACTTTCATTATAAAAGAACTTCCTCACTTTTAAAAAATACTTACCATGAGAATTGAAAATGATATAAAATTAGGATTCAAAGATGTAATGATCCGGCCAAAAAGATCCACATTAAAAAGTAGGTCTCAAGTTTCCTTGATTAGAAAATTTAGTTTTTTACATAGTGATATTATTTGGGAAGGCATTCCAATTATGGCCGCTAATATGGATACGGTAGGTACTTTTGAAATGGCAAAAGCAATTGGTCATCACAAATTATTTACTACTATCCATAAACATTATTCTCCAGAGCAATGGAAAGAATTTATCCAAAAGGATGAAGAAGGAATAAAAAATTTTATAGCAGTTAGTACTGGTACTTCTAAAAAAGATTCTGAAAAATTAAAAACGATAATTGATCATTGTTCTGAATTAAAATTTATATGTATTGATGTAGCTAATGGCTATTCAGAACATTTTGTAGAATTCGTCAAGCAAACAAGAGCTCAATATCCTAACAAAGTTATCATCGCCGGAAATGTAGTTACTGGTGAAATGGTGGAAGAACTTTTACTCGCTGGTGCAGATGTAATTAAAGTTGGAATTGGACCAGGATCGGTTTGCACGACTCGAGTAAAAACAGGTGTAGGTTATCCTCAATTGTCAGCAATAATTGAATGTGCAGATGCAGCACATGGATTGGGTGGACAAATTATTAGTGATGGTGGATGTGCTACTCCAGGAGATGTTGCCAAAGCATTTGGTGCTGGTGCAGACTTTGTAATGATGGGTGGAATGTTCGCTGGCCATGATGAAAACGGAGGTGAGCTCATAGAAGAAGGAGGAAATAAATTCAAACAATTTTATGGTATGAGTTCTGAAACTGCTATGAATAAACATAGTGGTGGCGTTGCTGAGTATCGAGCTAGTGAAGGTAAAACTGTACAAGTTCCTTATCGTGGAAGTATTGAAAACACCTTAAAAGATATTTTGGGAGGGCTTCGAAGTACTTGTACTTATGTGGGAGCAAATCGTTTAAAAGAGTTGACTAAACGGACTACTTTTATTAGAGTGGCAGAGCAAGAAAATCGGGTTTATTCAAAATGAAAGTAAAGATATTTTTTTTCTAATTATTAAAATGAATATTCAATGGTAAAAAATCTACTAGGATCAATATCATTTAAAAATCCATTAATTGTCGCCTTTTCCCCTGTAACTAATTTATCTGTAGATCTGAAATATGCAAGACCTATAGCACTTTCATAACCGATGGAAAAGTGTTTTGAAAAGTGGTACTTTATACCAATAAACCCAATTCCAGAAATCAAAATATAGCTACCTTTATCTATATCCATGTCACTTCCTGGTGATGTAATATTTTGTTGAAATATGGAATTTGGACTTGGTTCAATATGCCTATTTGTTGCAGAATTATATCCAATTGAAACTTCAGGACCATAACTTAAACTAAACTTATTTATTTTTTTTAGCGTCTCCAATCCAAAATAGGTTTTGTAGAAATTACCGGATTCATCATTATCTTTAATCACAGAATAAAAATCAACACCTATTCTTAATTGCTGTAATATTTTTTCGTCCGACTTGATTAATCTTTTATAATAGATTAAATATCCGTTTTCTCCAAAAAGCCTAATGCTTGGAGTTGCAGCGATAGTATTTTTAGGGAATTCTAAATAATTGATTCCTTCTTGCCCATTAACAGAGAAAAATATTAACAGAAAAAAAACTGTTATCAAAGTTTTGGTCATTTTCATAATTATAATTTTAATGGAAGAATAACAATACATTTACAACTGAACAAATCCTTTCCAATTACTCATATACTTGATAAACGTTTCACTTAGTCCTTGGCTTTTTAAATATTCAGCAGTCACAGGAAGTGATATAGTTGTAAAGTTAGCATCATTCATCACCTTGGTTGGGAAATCATGGTGCAAAATTCCTGATCTTCCAACAGTAACAAAATCAACTTTTGACTCTAAAATTTCAGTTACCTGCTTTGCTGTATGAATTTTTCCTGCAACAGTAAATTTCACCTCCTTAAAATCTAACTCGTTAAAATGTTGTAACAATGTTTTTCCACGATGCTCTTCTTCTTCTGGATATTTAAAACTATCCCAAAGTGAAACATCTAAAAAGTCAATTTCCCCTCCATCAATAAGTTGCTGACAAAGTGTTTTCATTTCACTTAATTGCATTCCAAATCTTTCAGGAGAAAGTCGAACGCCTAATAAAAAATTGCTGCCGCAAGATTCTCTAACACCGTCAATTATTTCAAATAATAACCGTGCTCGATTTTCTAAAGAACCTCCATACTCATCATTTCTTTGGTTGATACTTTGACTTAAAAACTGCGCAACGATATATCCATGTGCTCCATGAATTTCTACACCATCATATCCACTTTGCTTTGCTCTTATTGCTGCTGCAATAAAATCATCTCTTAGTTGTTTCACCTCTCCAATCTCTAACCCTCTCGCTCCTTTTCGTTCAACTGCGGAAGGTGCAACCGGAGCTCCTTCAATCAAATTTGGTTCTGATCTCATTCCTGCATGATGTAATTGGATGACTGCCAAACTTCCATGCGATTTTATTTCTTTAGCTAATCGAGTATGTCCTTCTATATGTTTATCATCAAAAATCCCTAATTGCCCTGGAAAACCTTTCCCCACCGCTTGAACATGGCTAGCACAAGTCATAACTAATCCAAATTGTCCCTTGGCTCTCATCGTCAACCACTTAAACTCATCTTCAGATAATGATCCATCCTCATGGCTTTGAGAATTAGTCAATGGAGCTAACATAAATCTATTTTTCATCGAAGCACCGCAAGGAAAAGAAATAGTATCGTTTAATTTTTTCATAAATCGTATTTTTTCGGCAAAGATAACTTTTATACTTTTTTAAAAAAATGAAGCTTTTAATATAAAACACGGATTAAACACATGATAAAAAACACTATTAAAAAAAGAAAAATATATTTCGGAACTTGCATCACTTTCCAAAAACAAAAAATATATCATTTACACCAACAACAAGTAATTTTAATACTATGAAAAGCTTTAATATCCTTCTTATTCTTATCCTTTTTTTCTCTAATCCTTCATTTTCTCAAACTTGCCTGCCTTTAGGTATTACATTTTCAACACAACTAGATGTGGATAATTTCCCTACTCAATATCCAAACTGTACTGAGGTTGTCGGAAATGTAAAAATCAAGGGATCAGTCGAGAACCTAGACAGCTTAATTCAAATAAGTTCAATAGGTGGTAGTTTGGAAATTGATACTTGCTTAGTATTGGAAAATATTGACGGCTTAGAAAATCTTATTTCCATAGGTGGAGATTTTAATCTAAGAAATAATAAGAGTCTCAAATTTTTTCCTTCTTTTAACAACCTCACTTCTATCGGTAATGAATTATTTATCAGGTTGAACGACAGTTTAATTACCATTCCTGGATTAAATAATTTAACTTCTACCGGTAGAATTCTTATTGCTCAAAACCCTGAGCTTTCAAATATCACAGGGTTCAATAGTTTGGTTACGGGAAATGCAGATATGATTTTTGGAGAGAATATTTCATTGACAGATATTTCAGGGTTTTCTAGTTTAGAAAACGTAATAGGTGATTTTAGATTTGCCATGAATAGCGCCTTGGCTGATATTTCAGGATTTAGTAACCTTGAAGTAGTCGGTGGTCAATTGGATTTAAATGAGCTTGCCATATCAAATTTCTATGTATTCAACAACTTAGTTTCTGTAGGCAATACATTTAGAATAAATAATAACAATGTAATTACAAATTTAAATGGTTTTGAAAATTTGACATCCTTATCAGGTGAATTGATCATTACAGCAAATGAGAACTTAACTAATTTGTCAGGTCTTCAAAACCTAACTTCATTCGGTGGTCGTCTGATCATCGCAGCTAATACTGAATTAATAAATCTACAAGGTTTAGAAAGTATAACTGAAATAGACGGTGAAATTGTTATAGGTTCTAACTCAAAACTAATAAGTGTGGAAGGTATCGCAAATATTGATGCAAATACCATTTCTCAATTGTCAATTGCGATGAATTCGTTACTTGCCATTTGTAATGAAACTTCAATTTGTAATTATATATCCAGCGGAGGAACTATAAATATTTCCAATAACGCTATTGGATGTAATTCCGATATAGAAATACTCGCTAACTGTCTTCCTGCTTGCCCTAGTGACATTATTTTTTCTACCCAAGCTGAAGTTGATAACTTCCCAAACCAATATCCAAATTGTACAGAAATTGAAGGAAATGTAACTATCACCGGATCTGTTATTAACCTAGATAGTCTAGATCAAATCATAAGTATTGGAGGAGACCTAGTAATTGAAGATTGTGAAGAATTGGAAACCATAAGTGGTATGGAAAATTTAACTGAGCTAGGTGGTGATTTAAACATAAAAGGAAATGATAGCTTAACAATTATTACTGGTTTTGAAAATCTCATGTCTGTAAACACAATTGATATCAGATTGAATTTCAATCTTCTGAGTTTTACAGGATTCAATACTATTCAGCTAGTAAATGGAACTTTGTTATTTTATAACAATGATGATTTGGAAGAAATAACAGGTTTTAATAGTTTAACAACTGTTGAAAGTAATCTAAGATTAACGGGTAGCAATTTCTTAAATAATATTTCGGGGTTTAGTAATCTTCAACAAATAGATGGAGAGTTAAATTTAGTTGCACTTGATTTATTAAACCTTCAAGGGTTCAGTAATTTATCTTCTGTCGGAGATTTAATAGTTTATCAAAATGCAGGATTAACAAGTTTGGAAGGACTTGAAAATTTGAACTCTATAGATGGAAAATTATCAATTACCGCAAATGAGTCTCTGGAAGATTTAACTGTGTTGCAAAATATAACCTCAATAGGTGGCACCATGCAAATAGGTGGAAATACAAATCTTACTGATCTGCAAGGTTTAGAAAATATAACATCAATTTCAGGGAACCTCATTATTTCCTCTAATCACAATTTAACTAGCATTGAAGGAATCAAAAATATTAACGCCAATTCTATTTCTGAATTAACCATTTACAATAATCTATTACTTGAGATTTGCAATGAAACTAATATCTGTGAGTTTTTATCAACGGGTGGTATTGCCTTTATTTCTGATAACGCCTCAATTTGTAACACCCAAGCCGAAATAGAAGCAAGTTGCTTGCCTCCCGGATCAGGCTCCTCCTGTAATGATGCTATCCAAATCTATGATCTAGATGGGTATTCCAATACTTTAGTTAGTATCAATGATCAAGATCAACCTTCCACCTTTTGTGGGGTTGTTTCCAATAATCAATGGATTGCATTCACAGCAGGTACTACTGATATAACACTTGATATTTTTGCAGAAACTTGTTTGGGTACAGCGAGCGGTACAGGTCTTCAAGCCCAGGTTTATGAAGGATGTGGTATTCCTTGGACACCTGTTTCTAATTGTCTTTACGAGGTATTACCCAATTCCACAGGCACCTTAATTATGGAGGGTTTGACGGTGGGAAATAATTATTACTTAATGGTAGATGGTTTTGCTGGAGATATTTGCAATTATACTATTAATGTTACCAATGGAGTTACCATACCTCCTATAAGCGGAAATTGTCCCGATATAATTGATGGTTTCACCACCCTTGGAGAATTTGGAGATAGCAAGTATTATATTTCTAATGACTTTTCACAACCAATCGCAGCACAAACATTAGCTGAAACTTATGGAGGTTTTTTAGCTTCAATTTCTTCGCAGGAAGAAAATGATTTTATTCAACAGAACATTTCCGAAATGGTTTACCTTGGCTTAAATGATTTTGAGGTAGAGGGAAATTTAGCTTGGGAAAATGGAGAAACATTAATTTATAACAATATAAACCCATGTAGTTTTTGCAATGAAAATAATGATGATTTAGATTTTGTCATCATGGCTCCGTGGGATGGTGCATGGAGTTTTTCTAGTGTATGGAATAGTAGAAAATTCATTATGGAGATTCCTTGTGGAGGAGCATCTTCCTCAGAGATTTCTATAAATTGTCCAGATGATATAAATATATCGTTGTCAAATGGAGCAACAAACATAATAGTTGATTTTCCTAATCCTTTAGTAAATACAACTTGCGCTGGAGGAAATATAATATTAGAACAAATTAGTGGTGCACCATCTGGAACTGCCTTTGAAGCTGGAGAATACAACATAACTTTTGAAGCAACCGACTCTTGTGGAAACATTAAAAATTGCAGTTTTTTAATAACGGTTGAAGAAGAAGTCATACCAGGAGATTGCCCAGATGAAATAATAGGATTTACAACTTTGGGAGAATTTGAAAACAGTAAATATTATTTATCAAATGATAATTCGAGAGCACCTGATGCACAACAAATTGCTATTTCTCATGGAGGATATTTAACGAGTATTGGTTCACAAGCGGAAAATGATTTTATCCAGCAAAACATTTCAGAGATGGTTTATATCGGTTTGAATGATTATGACACCGAAGGAAATTTAGAATGGTATAACAATGAAGACTTCATTTTTGACAATATAAATCCATGTAATTTTTGTAATGAAAATTCTGACGACATGGACTTTATCATCATGGCTCCATGGGATGGTGCATGGAGTTTTTCTAATTTTTTTAATAGTAGAAAATATGTAATGGAAATTCCTTGTGGTGGAAATACAGGAAGTTCATTATCTATAAATTGTCCACCTGAACAATTTATAGAAGTCAATGCAGGAACGAATGAAGCCATTATTTCTTTTGATGAAGTGACCGCAAATTCTAATTGTCCTGATGGAGGAATAATTATAACCCAAGTAAGTGGACCAGAAATCGGGGAATCAAAACCAATTGGAAAATACACCTTAATTTATTCTATCACAGATGCCTGCGGAAACCAAACTCAATGTATCGTCATAGTCAATGTAATTCCAAGTAATAATAGTGGTTGCCCAGATAATTTGCCTGAATTTACTTTCCTCGGAGAATTTGAAAACAGTAGTTATTTCATTTCTAATGATGTTGAAAGACCTTCAGATGCTCAAGTAATAGCTGAATCAATTGGAGGAAACTTAGCAGTCATTAGTTCACAAGAAGAAAATGATTTTATCGGAGATCAAATCGGAGGATTAGTTTATATAGGATTAAATGATTATGATACAGAAGGAACTTTGGAATGGGTTGATGGGTCTTCGAATGGATTTACCAACTTTGATATTTGCAATTTTTGTAATGAAAATTCTGAGGACTGGGACTTCGTTGTGATGCACAGTTGGAATGGCGCATGGAGTTGGAGTAACTTTTATAACGCCCGTAAATATATTGTTGAGATTCCTTGCACCTCAACTTTGATTAATCCAACTCCAATAAGTTCTTTGGCTGCACAAGCACCTAAAAATTCAATTAAACCAAAATTAGATGCTCTGGTTCCAAACCCTGCTAAGGATTTTATCATTGCAAAAATTACTAGTCAACATGAAATGGTGGTGGAAATTTTAATATATGATGCAAGAGGTACCTTAGTGAAAAAAGATCAAGCTAGTTTATTTATTGGAGCTAATACACCGGTAATTGATATTTCCAACTTAACCGCAGGATTTTATTCTATCTATATTCCTCAAGCTAAAGTGAAGTTCGCTACAGAGAAGTTTGTAAAAATAAGAGATTAGACAGAATCAAAATTATTTATTTCTGAAAATGCCTAATCTTTGAAATTTCGAAGATTAGGCATTTCTTTTTTCATTTCTAAATTTTTATAAAAACCAATTAATAATAAAATTTAGGATTATATACATGCTTTCAAAAATCAAATTCATAATATACGTTTAAAAACTTAATCCCTTTACATCAAAGTTCAGAGAAAATCAAAATTTCTCTTGAATCCTACCCAAAGACTATGAGTTGCTATTTTACTTTTATATATTCACCTCTAGAAATCATTCATAAATTGAACAAAAAACTTATCAGTTTTTTTCGCTAAAAATATAACTTATGTCAAATCATCCACTCGCTGGAAAAACAGCATCCAATGAACAGTTGGTTAACATTCCACAACTCATTACAAATTACTTTACGCAAGAGCCAGATCCGTCTAAACGGGAACAAAGAGTTGCCTTCGGAACTTCAGGCCATAGAGGATCTTCGCTAAATAACTCTTTTAATGAACAGCATATTCTAGCAACAACACAGGCTATTTGTAATTATCGGGAAAAACAAGGAATAACTGGGCCTGTTTTTATGGGGATTGATTCTCATGCTTTGTCAACTCCTGCACAAGTTACTGCATTAGAAGTACTAGCCGCGAATGGCGTGGTAACAATGATTGCTACCAATGATGATGATTATACCCCAACACCGGCTGTAAGTCATGCAATATTAGAGTATAATAAAGAAAGAAAAACTGGCTTGGCTGACGGAATCGTTATTACTCCTTCTCATAACCCTCCTGGAGATGGTGGTTTCAAGTACAATATGACAAATGGTGGGCCTGCAGAGGGATCTGTAACTTCTTGGATTGAATCTAGAGCAAATGAGATATTAGAAAATAAGCTGCAAGAGGTTAAACGAATTCCAATCTCGAGAGCATTGAGTGCTTCCACTACTAAACGATATGATTTTCTTGATGCATATACTGCTGATTTAGATCAAGTAATAGATACCAATTTGCTTAGAGAGTCGGGAATAAAAATGGGCGTAGATCCTCTCGGTGGAGCTGGAGTAAAGTACTGGCAAAGAATTGCTGACCGCTATAATCTAAACCTTACTGTGGTGGATGATTCAGTAGACCATACTTTTAGTTTTATGTCATTGGATTGGGACGGTAAAATTAGAATGGATCCTTCCTCTAGCTATGCCATGCAAAGGCTGATACAATTGAAGGATAAATTTCCGGTAGCTTTTGCTTGTGATACGGATCATGACCGACACGGTATTGTGACCCAAAGCGCAGGACTGATGCAACCCAATCATTATTTAGCAGTTGCCATCGATTATCTATTTCAGAATAGACCTCAATGGGACTCAGCAACAGGTATTGGAAAAACCCTAGTTAGCAGTCAAATGATTGATCGTGTAGCCAATAAATTAGGTCGTAAACTAGTAGAAGTACCTGTAGGTTTCAAATGGTTTGTAGATGGACTCTATGATGGAAGTCTTGGATTTGGAGGAGAAGAAAGCGCTGGAGCCTCATTTTTAAATATGCAGGGCAAGGTTTGGTCTACAGATAAGGACGGTATTATTGCTGCCTTACTGGCTGGTGAAATTACAGCGAGTACTGGTAAAGATCCAGCTGAAATCTATCAAGAATTTACTAAAGAATTTGGAGAACCAGTATATGATCGTATTGATGCACCTGCGACTCCAGAACAGAAAGACAAACTGAAGAAACTATCTCCAGAACAGATTTCATCTTCTGAACTTGCAGGAGAAAAAATTACAAATATCCTTACCAATGCTCCGGGTAATGGTGCTGCTATTGGAGGCTTAAAAGTAGAAACCGCTAATGGATGGTTTGCAGCTCGGCCATCTGGTACAGAAAATATTTATAAAATTTATGCTGAAAGTTTTAAGGGAAAAGAACATTTACAGCAATTACAGGAGGAAGCTCAAAAAGTTGTTAATGACGCCATAGCTTAAGAAGTATTTAGCAGGATGTATTTCCACTAATTCTTTAAGGAAAATTGAATTAATTTTTCCAAAATAATGCTAGAAGTTACAATGGTTAAAAAAGTCGTGGCATCTATATAATTGTTTTCAAATTAACTGAATGAGAAAAATACTAATTATTGAAGATAACCCGAATATCAGAGAGAATCTTGAAGAACTTCTTGAGCTCTCAAATTTCGAAGTTGATACTGCCACTAACGGTTTGGAAGGAATTCACTCGATCCAGGTTGAAAAACCCGATCTTATTTTATGTGATGTTCATATGCCTAAGATGAATGGTTATCAAGTCCTTGAATTTCTTAAAACAGAACTCAAAACAGTAAAAATTCCATTCGTTTTTATTACTTCAAGTTCACAAAAAAGAGAAATTGAAAAAGGGATTCATTCTGGTGCAGATTCGTTTCTGGTTAAACCCTTCAAGATAGAAATTTTACAGGATACCATTGAAAAATTATTACGCTCAAACTAACCAAGAATTAAAAAATATTCAATATGGATTCTCCACCTCAAAAAAAACCAGATAATCAAGATTCTCTTCTTCGGGTACTTTTCGAAAATGCCACAGTTGGTATTATCATGGTAAATAACATAGGTGCTATTATTCGATGTAATCCCCATGCAGTAAAGATGTTTGGTTACGAAACAGATGAATTAATTGGTCAACAAATTGAAATTCTTATTCCTGGTAAATTCCATTCAAAACATTTAGAACATCGCAAGTCCTATCATGAAAATCCAATTCCTCGATATATGGGAGAAGGAAAAGATTTATTTGCTTTACGAAAAGACGGTAAACAATTTCCTGTTGAAGTTTCACTTAGTTATGCGGTGGAAGGTGAAAATAAAGTGGTTATTGCCTTGGTAAATGATATTACGCAACGCATTGAAAAAAGCAAAGAATTAAAAATAAAAAGTGAAGCTATTTCTTCTGCAACCGTTCCTATTTGTTTTGCAGATTTGGAAGGGAATATAACTTATGCTAACTCAGCTTTTATTGAGTTATGGGGTTTTAAAAAAAATGAGGATGTTATTGGTATGTCCAACATTGATTTAGGAACCTCTCCAGAAAAAGTGAAAGAGATTATGAGAATCATGAAAGAGACAGGTACTTGGACAGGATACGATAAAGCGAAAAAAGTAGATGGGACACCTTTTGATATATTTCTTACCACAAGTCTCGTACGAAATGGAAATGGTGTACCTATTTGTACTATTGCTACTTTTTTAGATATGACCGAACAAAAGAAAAATGAAGCCTTATTGAAAGAAAAGGAGCTTCAACTTCTAGAATATTCTGATCATTTGGAACAGAAAGTAATAGCTCGAACAAATGATTTAGCAGAAAGCCAGACAAAACTATTGGAAGCAAAAAAGGTAGCGAAACTAGGATATATGGAATACGACCTGATTAACAATAAAATACGGGGCTCCAAACAAATGTTCAAAATTTTTGATTTAAACTCAGATACTCCTATAACTTATAAGGAATTTACTGAGTTTATTCACCCAGATGATATTGATTATTTTACATCTCAGTTATCAGAAGCAAAAGATAATAATGATTTATTATCAGCTGAATATAGAATTATTACAGCAACAGGTAAGACTAAATACGTATTTTCTAAAACTAGTATAATAATAAAAAATTCAGAAGGCAAACCAATAATTCGACGAGGAATTTTGCAAGACATCACTCTTCTTAAAACTACAGAAATTGCGCTTAGAGAAAACCAAATCAAATTAGAAAAAGCTTTAAAAGCTGAGCAAGAACTTGGTGAACTCAAATCAAGATTTGTATCAATGGCTTCCCATGAATTTCGAACCCCTCTTACTACTATACTTTCTTCTTCTAATCTTGTCGATATGCATCTTAAGCGTGGAAACCTGGATAGATACCCGAAGCATTTAAACAATATTAAATCAGCTGTCAAAAATCTGACCTCTATTCTTAATGACTTTCTTTCTTTGGAAAAATTGGAATCAGGAAAAGTTAATCTTAATCTTAAACCGATAGATTTAAGTGAATTTATTCAAGATGTGCTTGAAGAAATGAATTTACTTACTGCTGAAAACCAATCTATTAATTATTTTCATTCTGGTGGAGATAAAGTTAATATTGACCAACACTTGGTAAAAAATATTTTAATTAACCTATTATCAAATGCAATAAAATATTCACCAAATGAAGAAGATATAGATTTATATGTGGAAAGAAAAAAATCAAGCCTTCTCTTTAAAGTTAAAGATAGAGGAATTGGTATTCCTGATGACCAGCAAGAATTAATGTTCAGTCGCTTTTTCCGAGCTTCCAATGTATCCAATATTCAAGGTACAGGAATTGGTCTTACCATCGTCAAACGCTATTTGGATATAATGAACGGAACCATAACTTTCGAAAGCCAAATTGATAAGGGGAGTACATTCATAGTCGAAATTCCTCAATAGACTTTCAAAGTAAAATAGTTTTCATTTAAATCCTATAGATAGGGTTTTCAAACAACTTCATTATTTAATACTTCCACTTGATTTCTCGAAGAACGATATTTTTAATCATTTCGAGCATCTTGATTATATGCATAATGTACCGCTCCAAATAAAACAGACATAGGATTCAAAATAATAGTAACATCTACACATCTCAATAATGGTTCGAGGCGCCCTACACCAAAAAAATATTTTAAAAACATTTCTTGGTAATTGTCATTCCAAATTTTTGGAACAATTCCACCACCAATATATAAGCCACCAGTAGATTTAAATTTCAAAGCCAAATTAGCAGACTCAATCGCTAAATATCTCACAAATAATTTCATGGTTTCAACAGCGATAGGTTCTTCTTTCAATGCAGCATTACTAACATTAGCAGCTACATCACCTTCTAGTAATCTAGATTCAACTTCCTTGTCTAGATTATATTCTGAGGAAGTCCTGAGGAAGTCAAAAATATTCACAATCCCCAGTCCAGATACTAATCTCTCCCAACTTACGTGTCCATATTTATGCTGAAGAAACATAAGCAAACTTACATCTTTATTATCTCTAGGCGAAAAATCACAATGCCCTCCCTCCGTAGCAAAAGGATGATAATTCTGACCATCCCAATACATTCCAGCTTCCCCTAATCCTGTTCCGGGAGCAATTATAGCAGCATTACCTGCTATTTTTTTTTCAGCCTTAAAAATTGAAAGCAATTGCGATTCCTCCATAAATGGAATACCAAATGCAGAGGCTTCTAAATCATTTAATAAATAAATAGAATTAATACTGGTGGTTGCTATTAATTTTTTCTTCTCCACTTTCCACGAGACATTAGTCAGTTTTGCTTCATCACCAATTACAGGTCCAGCTAAAGCAATACATATCGCTTTTACATTGTCCATTTTAGGATAAAAATCTAATAGCATCTCCTCCAAGCTATTTGCCTCTTGAGTTCGATATTTCTTTTCTCTAATTATATTTAATTGCATACTTTCATTCAAGGAAAAAAGTGCAATATGAGTTTTTGTTCCTCCTACATCTAGCCCTAGGTACTGATTCATAATGATAAAAATTATAAAGTCATGGAGATAAAATACCGGTGCAAAATAAGAATAAATAATACTTTGAAGTACTGACCTTCTCTTAAATAAAAAAAAATGATAAATAATTATTTTTAACCTGGGAGTTTTAATTCTTAAAGCTAAATAAATTACCTTTGACTTTTTTTAATATGAAGACTTTAGTAATCAATATTCTATTCCTTTTCCTTATGGCAAATACATCTATTACAGCCCAAATAATTTCATTATCTATTGACAAACCTTCATTCGATAAAGATATCGTTTTAACCTTTGATGCATCAAAAGGTAATGGAGAATTGGAGAATTATAAAAAGGATATTTATGTTCACACCGGTCTAATTACCAACCTAAGTACTCATGCTCGTGATTGGAAAAACATAGCAGCTGATTGGCATGAAAATAAGGAAGAACTAAAAATGAAAAAGGTTGGTGATAACTTATATGAATTCCATTTTCGGATAGCTGATCTTTACGATATTCCTACAACAGGTGGAAATGTTACTGCCTTAGCATTTGTTTTTAGGAATGAAAATGGAAGCATTATTGGTAGAGAAAAAGGTAACCAAGACATTTTTTATTATTATAAAAAACCTTCATTTAAAAACATACCTAAAACGCTAGAAGTAAGTCAAACCATCGAACCTGACTGGGCTAAAAAAGCAACTATTTACGAAGTCAATATTCGACAATACACCAAGGAAGGAACCTTCAACGCTTTTGCAAAACATCTTCCTCGCTTACGAAAAATGGGCATTGATATTTTATGGTTTATGCCAATCCAACCTATTGGAATAAAACATCGAAAAGGTGAATTAGGATCTTATTATTCCATAAAAAACTATACAGAAATTAATCCTGAATTTGGTACAATGAAGGATTTTAAAGCCTTAATAAAAAAAGCCAAGAAGCTTGGATTTAAGGTGGTCTTAGATTGGGTAGCGAATCATTCAGCTTGGGATAATATTTGGGCTAAAGAAAACCCCGAATGGTATAAGCAAGATGAAGATGGAAATATCCTTGCTCCTTATGACTGGGAAGATGTTGCAGATTTAGATTTCGATTCATCTGAGATGCGAAAGGCTATGATTGGTTCAATGGCCTTTTGGATAAATGAAATTGGAATGGATGGATTTCGAGCTGATGTGGCTGGAGAAGTAGAGGTAGATTTTTGGGAGGAAGCCAGAGAAGAATTGGATAAGATCAAGCCAATATGGATGCTTGCAGAAAATTCTGATCAGTTTTGGTTACTCAACAAATCCTTCAATGCAAACTATGGTTGGCCCTTTCATTTTATCATAAATAAAATAGCAAAAGGTCGAGATAATGTTTCTGCGATTTTTGAATATTTTGACAAAATAAAAGCCAACTATCCTGATGGTACTTACCCTATGCAATTCATTACCAACCATGATGAAAATAGTTGGGCTGGAACGGTTAAAGAAAGATTAGGTAAAGGGCACAAAGCATTTGCAGTTTTGAGTTTTACTGTTCCAGGCATTCCTTTAATTTACTCTGGTCAAGAAGCAGGTTTAAATAAAAGATTACGATTTTTTGAGAAAGATGAAATTGATTGGACAGATAAATCCTTAGTGCCGTTCTACTCTGACCTGATCAAATTGAAAACCGAAAACGAAGCATTATGGAATGGAGCAGCAGGTGGAGAAATTTTAAAAATTGCGCTGACCGAATCAGAAAACATTATAGCTTTTATTCGAACAAAAAATAATAACAAAGTACTTACAATTATTAATTTATCTGATAAAGCTCAATCAGTTAAATTAAAAAGAAAGAGACACGCAGGCATTTATCATGAATATTTTTCCAACGAAAAAATTGTTCTTTCACCTAAGAAAACCTTGGAACTAAAACCGTGGGAATACAGAGTTTTTATTTTTGAGAAAGAAGTGCCAATTAGGATGACTACCAAACAGGAGGTATTGTCTCCTGAGAATAATATCGCTTTGGAATTTTTCTTAGATACCGAAGGTACACCATATTATAATGTGAAATTTAAGGAAAAAATAGTTATCGAAAATTCCACTTTGGGATTTGATTTCGAAGATCAACCTTCCATGGATAGTGGTTTTATAGTTTTAAAAACTACAAACAAATCATTAGATGAAACTTGGGAAATGCCTTGGGGTGAACAACGGTTTGTCAAAAATCATTACAATGAAATAGTAATATATTTACAAGAAGAAAATGATCTTCAGCGAAAATTAAATATCTATTTTAGAGCCTACAATGATGGTATAGGTTTGCGTTATGAATTGTTGGAACACAATGGTACTCATGATGTTTTTATCACCAATGAAAATACAGAATTTCAATTAACTGGAGATCATACTTGTTGGTGGATTCCTGGAGACTGGGACATTTATGAACATGTTTATAATACCACTCCTTTTTCAGAAATCAATGCTCTTTCAAAACAGCATCATCCAAATTTAGCCCAAAGTCATATCCCAAAAAATGCAGTCAATACACCTGTTACAATGCGAACTAAGGACGGCATTCATTTAAGTTTTCATGAAGCCAATTTGACTGATTATTCAGGCATGACTCTGAAGTTAGATATTGATAATTTCACGATGGTTAGTGATTTGGTTGGCTCAGAAAGAACTAAATATAAAGTAAAAAGAAATCTTCCTTTTAAAACACCTTGGCGAACTATTCAGATTACAGATAAGGCAACAGAACTAATTGATTCCAAACTTATTCTTAATCTCAATGAACCTAATCAACTAGGAAATGTAGATTGGTTTTCTCCCTTAAAATATGTTGGAATTTGGTGGGAAATGCATTTGGGAATTTCGACTTGGGATTTGAAAAGTGGTAAACATGGAGCTACTACCGAAAACGCAAAACGCTACATTGATTTTGCTTCAAAAAATAACATTAAAGGTGTTCTGGTAGAAGGTTGGAATACAGGTTGGGAACATTGGATTGGGTTTGATGATCGAGAAGGAGTTTTTGACTTTGTCACCCCCTACCCTGATTATGATTTAGAGGAGGTAGTTCGTTATGCTAAATCAAAAGGTGTAGAAATCATTATGCATCACGAAACCTCAGCCGCACCACGGACTTATGAAAAACAATTAGAAGCTGCCTACGGATTAATGCAAAGATTAGGAATCCATTCTGTCAAGACTGGCTATGTAGGTAAAATAATTCCTAAAGGAGAATTTCATCATGGCCAATGGATGGTCAACCACTACCGAAAAGTTTTAGAAACTGCCGCTAAATATTACGTTGCTGTTAATGCACATGAACCTATAAAAGCAACCGGCCTAAGACGTACTTTTCCAAATGCTATTTCTAGAGAAGGATTGCGAGGACAAGAGTTCAATGCCTGGGCAGTTGATGGTGGAAATCCACCAGAGCATTTATCAATTGTAGCATTTACAAGAATGTTAGCGGGACCAATAGATTTTACCCCAGGCGTTTTTGAAATCGGTTTGCCTCAAAAAGAAAACAACCAAATAAATACTACACTTGCCCATCAATTGGCATTGTATGTTGTACTATACAGTCCTGTTCAGATGGCTTGCGATTTGCCTGAAAATTATGAAGGACATCCTGCTTTTCAATTTATCAGAGACGTTGGAGTTGATTGGGAACAGACAAAAGTTCTCAATGGTGAAGTCGGAGATTTTGTAACCATCGCTCGTCAAGATCGAAAAACTGGAAATTGGTTCGTAGGAAGTATTACAGACGAAAATCGAAGAGAAATTGAAATTGATTTTAGTTTCTTAGAGAAAGGAAAACAATATGAGGCAATGATTTATCTTGATGCTCATAATGCTCATTGGAAAGATAATCCAACTGCTTTTAGTATTAAAAACATTAGTGTAAATCATTTATCTAAAAATAAATTTATCCATGCTGAAGGTGGTGGTTTAGCTATAAGTATTCGTGAAAAAAAATAAAGGAATAATCAAACCATCATTATAGAAGTCATCATAACCTATTGATTTTGATCAACAGAAAGTGATGATTTTTATCAATGCAACAAAATGAAATTGGGTGTAAATTGAGGAAATCAATTCATTTCAAATTAAACTCATATGCCTAATCCAATCAAAACTATTCTTGGAGTTCATATTTGTGGAACCAGATCTACAATAGGACTTATCAATCGAAAAGGAGAAATTATTTCCCAGTCAGTTTTCATGACTGGTGCGAATAATTCTTTTCATTTTTTCATTCATCAACTTCGTATCCGTACCGAAAAATTAATTCACGACACTAAGGTTCCTATCAAATTAATTGGAGTAGGTATCGCAGCACCTCATGTAAATATCGAAAACGAAATGATGGAAAATGCTCCTAATTTTAATTGGGGTAAATCGGTGCCTATAGCCAAATCAGTTAGAAAATTATTTAAGCTCCCAACTTTTTTAATTAATGATGCAAATGCTGCAGGAATTGGAGAGAGACAGTTTGGTAAAGCTAAAGGAATGGATAATTTCGTGGTGATAACTTTAGGATCATGCTTAGGAAGTGGAATTATTTCTGATGGTCATTTATTGAGTGGTGCTCATGGACATACAGGTGAAATTGGTCATATCAATGTTGATCCAAATGGCAGACATTGCTCCTGTGGAAATAAAGGTTGCTTAGAAACTTATGTATCTGAAGAAGGAGTCAAAAGAACCGTATTCAAATTGATGTGCGAAATGATTGAAAAATCTCCTTTACGAAAAATTTCCTTTAAAAAAATGCGACTAGATGATATAATTCATGCTGCTCAAAAAAAGGATGCTATTGCTATTCAAGCGCTTAAATTCACAGGAAAAATTCTTGGAAATAAATTAGCTGAGATGGTGGCATTCTTAGAACCTGAAGCAATTATTCTGACAGGAGAATTAACTAAAATGGGTAAAGTATTTATGCAAGCAACTACTACTAGCCTGCAAAATAATTTATTCGTTTCTTATATTGGAAAAATCAAAGTACTCAAATCTGAACATAAATCTAATTTAGGTTTAGTAGGTGCTGCAGCGTATGCTTGGAAGAAAATTTATGAAATGGAAAAATCTTCTCAACTAGTTCCAAAAAGGAAACTTAAAATAGGTTAAAAGAATTTGAGGATATTTAAAAATTGTCAAGCCAAGTTAGTTAGGAACACAAAGAAGGAATAATCTGGTCTTTGCGTTCTTAGCTAACTTGGCTTGACAATTTTATGCTAAAGCATTTTCACTTCCGCTATCTAATGTAAACAGTAATGATGTTTCAAATAATTCTGATTGTTGACGGATTTTATTCATATCGATAGCATCTGAATTAAGTGAAAAGATATTCAAATCTGCATAAGGGAGTTCCTCCACTTTATTTTCATAATCATCTTTTACAAAAATAATTTCTGCGCTGTGAATCATTCGAGCAAGTATCATTAGTCTATTCATGTACTTGGCTGCCCATCGTTTTTCTTTATCTAAGTTTTCTTCTTCACTTTTTAGGATACCAAATATTTTAAGTTTAGCGTTCCAATTACGTTGAAGTAGATAAGCCGTTAATAAACTCAAATTGAAATTTTCTACTTTAAACTTTAATTCTCGATTTACATTGCGTAGGTCTATCCAAAGATTAATTGTTTTTTCTAATCCTAGACCCACTTTTCGATAAGGCATAAAGAGGTAAGAACCAAATCCATATTTTTTTGACTTTTGTAACAATATAGCTACATTTTTATCTTCGTCTCGAAATTCAGTAAGACTTAGAAATAAAACATTAGGTGTAAAAAATGAAGCCTTTAAACTTTGGATGGAATTTAAAACACTTGTTTGATAATCTTCACATTCTATAATTGCGCTATTGGCAGAGATGTTTTGTTCCCTAAAATAAGCACATAAATCTGGTAACCTTTTTTTCATTTTCCTTCTTGACTTGCCAGTCAAAAATCCTAGGATTTTCACCGAACCTTTTGGTCGAGCTAAATTATAAATGGTTCTATATGAACGAACAACATCATTTACATCTCGAGCAGGAACAAGAAGATTAGGTTGCCAAGATCGCTCGTTGGCTTCCGGTAATCTACTAACCACTTTAGCTGACCATTCGGCTAAGGAATTGAACATTCCACTTCGGGTATCCCCTTCGCGATTATCCAAATTTATTCTCTGTGTCAGATAAACGTACATAGCCAAAACAAGACCTATGGCAATTAATCCAACAGTAGAATTAATAATAAACATCACAAAAAAGCAACCAACTGCTCCCAACAAAGGAATAATCATTGGAACCTTTAAGGTAGGTCGAAAACTGATTTGTCCTAATCCTTGCTCAATTAAAACCACCACATTTATCATCGCATAAGTGATCAAAAAGAACATAGTCAATATAGGAGCAATAGCATTCAAATCTCTCATTAATAGAGATAACAAAATCACAATACAAGTAAAGTAGAAGGAAAACTTTGGCTCTCCTCTAAGATCTGTTTTAGCTAATTTATCATTATAAACTAAAATATGATTTTGCCCTAAGGCTTGTAAAATTCTTGGTGCACCTACCAAAGAAGATAACGCCGAGGAAAAGGTAGCACCCAACAAACCAGCTACCACCAATGGCGCAAAAAATGATTTATCAATTAGGATATTATAGTTTTCTAAAAGTTCTTTTGGTGTAGCTAAGAACGCTGCCAAAATTACAATCCCAATATAAATAAGGTAACTCAAACCAACCGCAACTAGGGTTCCTTTTGGAATACTATTTCTAGGTTCCTTTAAATCTCCTGACATATTTGCCCCTGCCATAATCCCTGTTACGGCGGGAAAATATACCGCAAATACTATCCAAAAATTTGAGCCACTAAAATTATTTTCAGGTGAGCCTTCGTAATTTCCAAAAAGTTGAATGTCTGTATTAATTGGATTATTGATAAATCCTAAACCCATTGATATTAAAGACAAAGCAATAATGGCAAGAATCAAATATTGAATTTTAAAAGCAAAGTCAGTACTTATATTTGCAATAATAAATATTAAAAGAAAAGTCAATAAATCTATTATGATTGCAGGATGATCAGGATAGATCCATTGCCATCCTTCCCGAAAACCAAACACATACATCGCTACTGCTAAGGCTTGTGCGATATATAAAGGAATGCCTATTGCACCTCCTGCTTCAATTCCAAGTGATTGGGAAATAATTGAAAATGCACCTCCTGCTTTTATCCGTATATTGGTAACGATTGAAGACATGGATAAAGCTGTAAAAAAAGTAATTGCGGTAGCTAAAGATATAATTCCAATGGCACCTAATACTCCTGCATTACCCACTACCCATGGTGCTCGAATAAACATAATTACACCAAGAATCGTCAATAGCGTGGGTGTAAAAACGCCTTGAAAGGTACCAAATTTAATCGGCGTATTTTTATACTCTTCTCCATTTTGAGAAGAGCCTATTAAATGATCTTTCCAATCTTTTGGTGTTGCCAAAATTTTATTAAAGAAATCTTTCTTCGACATTTCAGATTATTTATTGGTCTCAGAAAAGGTTTAAATCCTTGTGTGTATTTTGATTTTTTAACGCTGACTTTTTATGACCTGATTATGAATTTTTAAGTTTCTTGTTTTAGAAAAACACATACAGGGACACATAAGAAATCGTAACACGTCATAAAATTCATCCAACGTTCAATTAAAAATAAAACTAACCAAATATTTTTGCTTTCATATACCTCGCATTCATCTCTGCAATATTTACAATAGAAATCCCTTCAGGACATTCCACCTCGCAAGCACCCGTAAATGAACAATGACCAAACCCTTCTTCTTCCATTTGAGCAGTCATATCCAAAACTCTTTGATGCTGTTCCAATTTACCTTGTGGTAATGAATTAAGGTGATTGATTTTTGCTGAGGTAAACAAGGCTGCAGAGGAATTCTTGCAAGTGGCGACACACGCACCACAACCTATGCAAGCTGCCGCATCCATCGCTCGATCAGAAATTTCTTTTCCAATCAAAATAGAATTTGCTTCGGGAGCCGTTCCTGTTTTTGCACTAATATAAGCACCATGCTCAATGATTCTATCAAATGAAGAACGATCCACCACCAAGTCCTTTATGATTGGAAATGCATCGGCTCGCCAAGGTTCAATTGTAATTGTTTCACCATCTTTAAAACTACGCATGTGCAATTGGCAGGTAGTCATATTTTCATGAGGACCATGTGCTCGACCATTTATAAAAACTCCACATTGACCACAAATTCCTTCCCTGCAATCATATTCATAAGCGACCACTTTTTCATTTTTTAAAACCAAGATCTCATTCAAATGATCTAGAGCTTCTAAGAATGACATATCCTCTGTCAAGTCATTTACTTCGTAATCTTTAAATGCTCCTTTTTCTCTAGCACTATTTTGTCTCCAAATTCGAAATGTTACTTTCATTTTTTTTTATTTATAACTTCTCACAGAAGGTTTTACAAATTCAAATTTTAATTCTTCTTTGTGTAGGTTAAACTCACCATTCACATATTCCCAAGCAGACACATAAGAGTAATCTTCATCTACACGAACGGCTTCCCCTTCTTCAGTTTGATACTCTTCTCGAAAATGTGCTCCACAAGATTCTTCTCTTTGCCAGGCATCAGTACACATCAAAATTCCAAGTTCGATAAAGTCAGCCAAGCGAAGTCCTTTTTCTAATTCAGTATTCATCTCGTTAGCATCACCGGTGATTTTTACTTCTTTCCAAAATTCATCCCGTATTGATTTGATTTGTTGAAGTGCTTTTTCTAAACCATTTTTATTTCGACTCATCGCACATTCTTGCCACATTACTTTACCTAATTCTCTGTGAAAATGGTCTACCGTTTTGGTTCCATTGATTGATAATATTTGATTGATATAATCCTTTACTTCTTTTTCTACTTTGGAAAATTCAGGATGATCAGTTGTTACATGTTCACTTTGCAATTCCGATGCGAGATAATTATTGATAGTATTTGGCAAAATAAAATATCCATCAACACTAGCTTGCAATAATGAATTAGCTCCCAATCGATTAGCACCATGATCTGAAAAATTACATTCTCCTACTGCATACAACCCAGGAATCGTCGTCATCAATTCATAGTCCACCCAAAGACCTCCCATAGAAAAATGTGCTGCAGGAGAAATTTGCATAGGTTGTTTATAAGCATCCACACCAGTAATTTTTTTATACATTTTAAAAAGATTACCATACCTATCTTTTATGGTGTCCTCTCCAAATCTTTCAATGGCATGTTTAAAATCAAGATAGACCGCATTCTTTAACCTGCCCACGCCATAGCCTGCATCTATTCTTTCCTTAGCTGCTCGGGAGGCAATATCACGTGGTGCCAAATTTCCAAAACTAGGATAACGTCTTTCCAAATAATAATCTCTTTCATCCTCTGGAATATCGTTCGCTTTCCGAGGATCATCTTTTTGTTTTGGCACCCAAATACGTCCATCATTTCTCAACGACTCAGACATCAACGTCAATTTAGATTGTGCTTCGCTTGACTGAGGCAACGCTGTAGGATGGATTTGAGTGAAACTCGGCGCTGCGAAAAATGCGCCTCTTTTATGTGCTTTCCAAAGTGCGCTTCCATTACAACCAATCGCCAAAGTGGATAATCTAAAAACTCTCGAATAACCTCCCGTTGCCAAAACAACTGCATCTGCAGCAAAACGTTTTATTTCACCCGTCACCAAATCTCTTGCAATGATTCCTTTTGCTTTTCCATCTACGACCACCAAGTCTAACATTTCCGTTCGAGGAAACATCGTCACTTTTTTTGCTCGAACCATTTTATATAATTGCGAGTAAGCTGCTAATAAAAGTTGCTGTCCAGTTTGTCCTCTAGCATAAAATGTTCTTTGTACTTGGACTCCTCCGAAACTTCGATTCACTAAAACACCTCCGTACTCTCTGGCAAACGGCACACCTTGTTGAGTGTAATGATCAATCAAGGGAGCGGAAAGTTCGGCAAGTCGATAAGTGTTCGCTTCTCTGGAGCGAAAGTCTCCACCCTTAAGTGTATCATAAAACATTCGCCAAACACTATCGCCATCATGCTGATAATTTTTGGCAGCATTAATTCCACCCTGTGCTGCAACAGAGTGTGCACGTCGAGCGGAATCTTGATAGCAAAAACATTGTACATCATATCCTAACTCACCAAGAGTTGCTGCTGCACCTGCACCTGACAATCCTGATCCTACGACGATGATGTTCAATTTTTTCTTATTGGCTGGATTTATCAATTTACTTTTTACTTGATAATTTCGCCATTTTTCTTCTAGTCTTCCTTCTGGAATTTTTGCGTCTAAAGTCATATTTGAATTCCTATTTGAAATAAACAATAAATGGAATGATCCCAAACAAAATGGAAACCACCAATGCATAAACCAAAGCCACTTTTGATAAAATCTGTAATCCTTTTTTATGATAAAAACCGAGTGTTTTAAAAGCACTTTTCAATCCATGATGCAAATGAAATCCTAAAGGAATCATCAGCAATGAATAAAATATCACATAATAAATATTGTGAAATAAACTACTCGTCACTTCGTAAACATCTTTGTTTCCCAATTCATCAACACCAACTCCCTCTCCCATTCCTAATTTTATTCTTGCCCAAAAATTAGCTAAATGGACTACAATAAATATTAAAATAAATGTCCCTATCAAACCCATATTTTGCGAAGCCCAAGAACTATTTTCTTGAGTATGATTGACAGCATACTTTTCTGGTTTGGCATTTCTATTTCGAAGTGTTACTAATAATGCATAAACCACATGTAAAATAATAGACAGGTACAATGCGTAAGCTACCAATTTAATTAATGGATTTTCACGCAATAAAGTGGAGTAAGAGTTATACATTCCTCTTGCCATTTCTTCTGGTAAAAGTAAAATGCAATTTGCGGAAAGATGTACGATCAAAAATATACACAGAAATAAACCGGTGGCTGCGATCATACTTTTTCTAAAAAATAAATTCATATTGTTTTCCTATTTATATAATTGAGCTTTGTACTCTGGATGCATTAAATTATCAATACTCAAAATTCGATCAAGTTCCTCCTTAGACAAAAGTCCTTTTTCCAAAACTAATTCCTGAACAGTTTTACCTGTAGCTGCAGCTTCTTTTCCAATCAAGTCGCCTTGATGATGACCGATGTATGGATTCAAAAAAGTAATGAGTCCGATAGAGTTCAAAACCATTTGTTTGGTATGTTCATCATTGGCGGTGATGCCGTCGATGCATTTATCAGCAAGGGTAACACATGCGTTTGAAAGTAATTCAATTGACTCAAAAAGGCTTTGTGCTAAAACTGGTTCCATCACATTTAATTGCAATTGCCCCGCTTCTGCTGCAAATGAAATTGTCACATCATTTCCAATAATTTTAAAGCAAACTTGATTGACTACTTCGGGAATTACGGGATTCACTTTGGCAGGCATAATGGATGAACCTGCTTGCATTTCGGGAAGGTTGATTTCATTAAATCCACACCTTGGCCCGGAGGATAATAATCGAAGATCGTTGCATATTTTGGATAACTTAACTGCTGTCCTTTTTAATCCACCAGAGATCATCACATAGGCTCCAGTATCAGAAGTTGCTTCAATTAAGTTTTCTGCTTTGACAAAACTAGCATGAGTAAGACCAGCTAATTTTCCAATCGAAATTTCAGAAAAACCTTTGGGAGCATTCACACCTGTTCCAATGGCGGTTGCTCCTAAGTTTACTTCCAAAATTAAATCTCGACAATTTTTCAAGTTCTTAGTTTCTTCTTTTAAATTAGTTGCCCAAGCACCAAACTCATCACCCAACGACATTGGGACGGCATCTTGCAGTTGCGTTCTTCCCATCTTCAAGACTTGAGAAAACTCTGCAGATTTTTTATCCAAACTTATGGTCAAGTGATTTATTTTTTCCAAAAGTTGATTCATGTAATAATAGATTGCCACCCGAAATCCAGTCGGATAAGCATCATTGGTAGATTGTGATTTATTCACATGATCGTTAGGATTTAGAATATCATAACTTCCTTTTGGGTGACCATTAAGTTCCAAGCCAACATTGGCGATCACTTCATTCGCATTCATATTTACGGAAGTTCCGGCTCCACCCTGAAAGGTATCTGTCGGAAAAAAGGGAGTGTATTTTGGCAAATTGTTTAAGATTTCATCACAGGCTTTAATAATCATATCTGCCTTTTCAGAAGGAATCGCACCAATATCTTTATTGGCAAAAGCACAAGCTTTTTTTGTCAAAATTAAGCCTTTGACAAAAATGGCAGAATCTCCAACTTTTGAATTTGAAATTTTAAAATTATCAATAGCACGTTGAGTGTGGATGCCGAAATAGTTATCATTACTGATTTCCATTTCACCCAGTAGATCAACCTCAATTCTTGTTTTGGACATCATTCATTTTTTATAAATCGCTAAAATAAATACAACTATTATTAGCCTCTGGGATCGAATAGCTATTAATGTAATTATCTTGGAAAAACTATTAGCTTAACCCGATGAATTTAATTTGAAAAGTAATTGTGGAGCAAAAAATCAATCGTAATGATTGGAAATGAAAAGATAGAATTTTTTCTTTTATTTTTTAGATTATCACAACTTTATTTCATTATTATTGGCCTCGCTTCAAAGACTTCATTAGGGTCAAATAACTTCTCTAAAAGTTGTTTATGTTTGAATTAGGTAATTTAGTAATCCTTTAGCCGGATTTTCCTTTCTTGAAAGCTTTTGTCTTCAAAAAAAGTAAACCACTTACAGAGGTCTATAAGTGGTTTACTTTTATTAACGAAACCGCTAATGGAAGAAGACTAATTAATTATCCGCTGGATATGCCCCAAGTTGTTTCATCAAATTCATCTGATCCATGAACATCCAATTCTTGTTAATTTTACTATCAACAATCTGATAAATAATGGAAAAAGGTACTTCAACTGTTTTTCCAGTAGGAGGAATTCCCATTTGGCTTCCCTTATGTACACCTTTAAAACGAGCACGAACAACAACTTTATCGTCTTCACAAATAAAATCATCAGCAAGCAATTCATACTTGGGAAAGACTGACTCAAAAAAAGCAATATGCCCTTTTAATTCTGTATCACTCACATAAGCTTCACTAAGAAGCTGGAGTTTTTTCTTTACCACTTATGGCTTCCCAATAATCTTGAACTAATTTTTTATTACTTATATTTATCATAATAATTATTTTTTAGTTAAAAATGCATTTTATGAATATCCTGCGTAATAATGGATGATTTTTATCAATTATTATTTATGATTTTTATCTTATTTCGATAGGAAAAGTAAGAAGAACTTAATAGTATTTACGGACAGCCAAAATGTTAGTACATTTAATTACCCTTCATAATAATCATTCCCAATTATTTTCTTTATGACTTCTTCTCGACGATTGAAATGGGTTATAAGTTTCTCCACTTCCAAATACCATTCTATCATAGTTTTTGGTGATTGATGTTTTTCAATCTGCAAGGGCATTACATTTTTTATACTTTGAAAATTGAACAAAACATGAGATTCAAATTTAGATGAAGAAAGAGATTCTCTTTTCATTAAAAATGTATACCTATTCCAAAATTGTTTCTTGAAATTTTCGTCTTCGTAAAACACAAAAAACAAATCAGTCATGAAGTTTTCTTTAGGTTTATCAATAAAAGAAATCGGTGATTTATTAATGAGTAAATCATTAGCCACATCTAAATCGAACAAGATAAACCTAAACTTGGAATCATTAATAGCATGAAATCTAACATTAGTTTCAGGCCAATCTTCATTAGCTATAAAAGACTCAAACACCATATAATCGATAAAATTATTAAGATCGATTTCAGTTTTCAAATACTCAATATCCTTATTATTTACTGCTTCAACTAAAGCATCAATTCTTTCAAAATCCCCGTCTTTTTTTATTAAAGTGGCGGTTTCCATTTTTGCTAATGTCACTTTACTTTTCTTCACATCATAAAGTCCTGCCATTCCATTGGTATTGGCTTCTGTTCTTAAGTTTAATAATCCATAAAATTTATTATTAATAAAGACTAAAGATGCTTCTCCATAAGTCAAATCCAAATCCAATCCAGCTTGAATAGCTAATTGAGTATAGCTTAAATCTTTTAGCATTGATTTAGAAAAGTCATTACCTGAATTTCTTAACCGTATTGCTCTAATTTCATCAAGATTATGATGAGGAAGTATTTCTGTAGGATTGATAAGGGTGCGATTACTATTATCAAATTTCTCTTCAAATTTCACCCCCAATGATTTCAATGAGTATTGTCTTGAATAATTCCCTTTGAATTCTAATTCAATTTCTTCATTATTAATAACTTGTTGATGATTGCGATAAAGATTAAACCTTCCTTCAATTTCAATATCCTCTGTAAATCGATTATACATATCGTCAAATTCATACTCTTCAACAGTAATATTAATTATTGGGAGGTCTGTTACTATTTCTTCAAGAGGTTGATCAATTTCTAGGATACCGACTTGACTCAAATCTTCTTCGAATTTGGAACAACTCCAAACGGAAAAAATCAATAAAAAGAAAATTATATTTTTCATAATTAAATTATTTTTAAATCCGTATTGCCACTCCAACTAGAAATACATTTTTTGGATCATTTACTAAATAAGGATCTGAAACTCCTCTTAATCCATAATTATATTCTCCGACCAAAAACCATCTTTTTCTAATGAGGTATCTACTCCCTAAAGTATAATTAACTCTCCAGAAGTAAGGTTCTCTAAAATCGATATTGACAAAATCTTTATTGTTTTGAAAAGTTAAACCAGAGGACAATCCCCAATTGTCATTTAATTGGTATCCTATTTTTATAGGAACTAATAATCGTAGAGTTTTGGAGTTGAAATTAATATCTTCAATCTCTCCTGATAAAAAAATAGCACGACCAGATAAACCAATTTCAAAATGTACCTTACTTATAACCTTGAATTTATATGTTCCTTCTAGGTCTAAACTGAATGCATTAGTGTTTTTTATGGGTTGATTATTTAATTCCAAATCTGGATTGAAACCAAACCCATTTTTAACAGAAAAATAAAACCCTGGTTGAGCCTGAATTGATATCCAAGAAAAAAGTAGAAGTATTATTTTAATGCAAATTATTCTCATGAGAGGTTTTAATTATTTAAAAAAAGATATTTTAAAACTTACTATGACAATGACTTTTTTGAATAAATTAATGAAACCATAAATCCTAGATTAAACTACATTACAATAAAAAGACTAGTCAAGTCAGAGGGTTTATTAATATTTAATGGGCTAAATATAGTGGAGAAGGAATGAAGTAGTCATGACTATCATCATCCTGCGCATTGATTAAAATCAATGTGCAGGATGATGTTGTTTTTTGATGGTAATTAGAAGAAAACTGCAACTGAAATTGATTTCAATCTTGACCAATATTTAATAGAACTATCATCTTTGGCTTGACTATTAATTCCAGAAGAAGTAATAGCAATACTTGTCCTATTATTTGCTAAAATACCTATGGCACTATAGACATGAAAATATGATTCAACTTGAAGTTCACCCTCAGGGTTAGCAGAATTTTCTCTTTTTGAAAAAGATAAATCTGATTTTATTGGTGCTTTTAAACTTGTCCCAAGATCAAGGAAAATATTAATTTTATTCTTTGTTGATCTACGCTTATTAAGTAGGTGCAAACGAAAATAAGTTGGCATTTCTATTAAAGTAAATTCTTGCATGATCCTTTCATCTGTAGCATTTGGAGAATTTCCTTTTCCAATTTCACCTTTGGCTCTTACAACTCCAACACCACCTAAGATTTGAATTCGTCCAATCAAATTGTATTTTGCTGAAACTAAGGCACGAAATCCTCTCCGATTCTCACGCTTTATATAATGTTTTGAGGATGTTGTCTCATATAAATTTAAATCAAGATTTAGACCTTCTCCAGGATATCCAACCCAAGCAAATCCCACTTCTCCTCCAAACTCCCATTTTGGATCACCATATTGTGCGAAGGAAGTATTTATAATAGAAAATAGGATAATTATTGATGCTAAGATTTTTTTTATTTTTTTATCCAAAATATTCATAAGAGTGGTTTTAATTATTTGTAAAAAGATATTTTAAAACTTACTAGGACAATGACTTTTAGACTGAATTAATGAAACCATAAATTCTAGATTAAACTACAATAGATCAGAATGAATAGTAAGCTAGAGGGTAATGGATATAAGGTAGGCTGAATATAGAGGAGAAAGAAAGAAATAGAAATGATAATCATCATCCTGAGCATTGATTAAAATCAATTTTCAGGACGAAGGTTTTTTAATTCATTTATTGGCTTCCACTTTACTTTGCTTTAGATTTTAGTGACCATAAATGTAGTGGAGAAGATCAAAAACAAAAGTGACAAATGTCATTTATCAGGTTGATCAAAGTCAATATTTGGGTAAAGAAATAAGACTTCTTTTGATCTTTAAAACATAACATAAAGAAGTAAAATGAAAAATGTAAAAATTCTTGGAACAGGTTGTCCAAAGTGTAAACAAACTACCTCATCTGTAGAAAAAGCCGTCGAAGAACTCGGGCTAACTAATGTAACTATTGAGAAGGTGGAAGACATCATGAAAATAATGGAATACAATGTCATGTCAACACCCGCTGTTGTTATTGACGGAGAAATAAAAATAAAAGGACGAGTTCCTACCGTCAATGAATTAAAAGAAATGTTACAATAAAACGATTATGTTCGATTGGGTACAACAGTTTGCAGATTGGTTGGTGTATGAGCAATTTGGTTTGGCCAAAGAAGAACATTTAGCAGAAGCTTTAAATTTCTTTTTTTACGACAGTATCAAAATTTTACTCTTACTTTTTTTGGTTATCTTTTTTATGGGGATAGTCAATAGTTATTTCCCTGTCGAAAAGGTTCGAAATTTTCTTTCTCGAAATAAATTATATGGAGCAGAATATCTGATGGCTTCAGCATTTGGAGTGGTTACTCCTTTTTGTTCTTGTTCTTCCGTTCCCTTATTTATTGGATTTGTTCGAGGTGGTATTCCATTGGGAGTCACCTTTGCTTTTTTAATTACATCTCCCCTAGTCAATGAAGTTGCCATCGGACTTTTCGTTGGACTTTTTGGTTTAAAGATGACCATCATTTATGTAGTAAGTGGAGTTCTATTAGGAATGACTGCAGGAATAATTCTTTCAAAATTTAAGTTGGAAAGATTTCTTACGCCATGGGTTAAAAAGGTTTTGGCCAATTCACAAAAAGAAAGTGAAGTTTTTGAAGCTGAACAAACTCCATTTCGTCAACGGCTCCCAATCATTTGGGCAGAAGTACTTAATATATTAAAAGGTGTAATTCCCTATGTCATTGTTGGAATTGGAATAGGTGCTCTGATGCATGGATACATTCCTGAAGGATTTTTTGAACAATATATGAATAAAGAAAATCCCCTTGCTGTTCCTATTGCAACCATCCTCGCTGTTCCAATGTATTCAAATGCTTCAGGAGTGTTACCAATTGTTCAAGTATTAGTTAGTAAAGGAATTCCACTCGGAACAGCCATTGCTTTTATGATGGGTGTAGTTGGTTTGTCAATTCCAGAAGCGATGTTGCTCAAAAAAGTAATGAGCTTAAAACTTATAGGAATTTTCTTTGGAGTGGTGACAATATGTATCATTATCTCAGGCTATATTTTTAATCTGATTTTTTAAGAATAAGTACTGGTTCAAAAATATGCTAATAAAAAAGATTCCTCATTTAATAAACTGGGATGTGGATAGTTAAGCTTTCTAGAAGTTACAATTGTTGTTTTTTGATTAGAAGAATACAGCTAAAGAAATTGATTTCAATCTTGACCAGTATTTTATAAAATCATAATCTTTGGCTTTGCTATTAATTCCAGAGGAGGTAATCGCAATTGAACATTTATTATTGATTAAAATTCCAAGGGCACTATACACACCAAAATATGATTCAACTTGAAGTTCCCCCTCATAGTCAGTACCAGGTCTTTCACTTTTTGAAAAAGATAAATCTGATTTAATTGGAGCTTTTAGACTTGTTCCAAGATCAAGGAAAATATTAATTTCATTCTTTACTGATCTACGCTCATTAAGTAGATGCAACCGAAAATAAGTTGGGATTTCTATTAAAGTAAATTTTTGAATAATCCTTTCATCTAAGGATGTTGATCCACTAAAAATAAATCCTTCAGTTGTTTTACTTTTTTCAATTTCACCTTTCGCTCTAACTACTCCTAGTCCACCTAGGAATTGAATTCGCCCAATCAGATTGTATTTTACTAAAACTAAGGCATGAAATCCCCCAAAATTCTTACGCTTAGTTGTTTGTGTGGTAGTTTCAAATAGATCAATATTTAGACCTTGTCCAGGATATCCAACCCAAGCATATCCCCCTTCTCCACCAAACTCCCATTTTGGGGAATCATATTGCGCTGAGGAAATATTAAAAATAGAAAGTAGGATAATTATTGATATGCTAATTTTTTTCATCATTTTGCTTTTTGAAGTTTAAAAAAATACTGTTACGGCAACCGAATTAAGGCTTGAATTGAATTTCACACTTCTATCTTGAATACCTTGTGTATTTATTCCAGAATAAGAAAAAGCTATCGAGGCTCTATCACCTACTAAAAATCCAAAAGCAAAATATCCATTAAAGAATGATTGTAGTTTAAGGTCACCTTGTTTCTGCATATTTACTGTTGTTGTTTCTGAGTCTACTAATTCAGAGGAAAACCAACCTGTAGCAACATAAGTGTTTACTGTTGTTGAAACACCTTCATTGATAATAAAAGAAGACTTATTGATTAATGGTAAATCAAAGCTACCTCCAAAATCAAAAAATATATTAAAGTTATCTGATATTGCTTTACGTTTACCAAACAAATGAAATCGTAAATAAACTGGTATTTGTAATAGGGTATAATTCTGAATAACTTCTTCATTAATAGTAGTTCTGATTATAGGTGATCTAAATCCTTCTGAATCGACCTTTTTTATATTTGCGTTGCCTTTGGCGTGTACTATTCCAAATCCTCCAATGGATTGAAATCGGTCATTGATATTATATTTAGCGGTACCACCTATACGAAATCCTTCTTTATCAGATTGTCTGATTGTTATCTGGGGGCCGAAGATATTTAATATACCATTGTGTGGATTACTCATTTTTACAGAAGCAAATCCTGCTACTACTCCAAATTCCCATTTCGGATCATCGTTAGCATATTTCACATTTTTATTTGTAATTAAATTTTCTTTTGCACTTTTAATTTCCTCTTTACTTGAAGAAGATAATTTGTCCAACTCATTCTTGTAAACCAAGGAAGCATTATTTGTGATTTCAATTCTTCCTCCGATTGAAGACACATTGTTTAGTACACTCAGACTAACTAGAGAATCATTGTTCCTGATTTTCAATGATTTTCCTATAAAAACTAGATTATTTAAGCCATTTAGATTCTTTAGGATTTTATTCTCGGTAACCAATAAATTCCCTTTGATGGAGGTTAAATTTTCAAGTCCCTCTATACTTTTCAGATTATCATTGCTATGTACCCATAAGTCTTTGCCAATCGAAAACAGTTGATCAAGTCCACTCAAACTTGTAATAGAGTTATTTTCCTTTACTCTAAAAAATCCTCCAATGGTGATAAGTTTATTCAGACCTTCAAGATTCCAAAGGGAGTTATTTTTAGAAATAGTTAAGTGTCCGTTTATAGAATTTAAGTTTTCTAGACCAGTTAAATTTACCAAAGAGGAGTTTCCCCATATCCCTAACTGTCCTCCGATATTAGTTAAATTATTAAGACCTTTTAGAGAGTTTAATTCCTTATTATTGGACACTATTAAATTGCCTTCAATAGATGTAATTTGAGATAAACTATTAAGGTTGGTTATAGCATTAGATTTACGTTCTTCGATACGAACATCTCCTTTAATCTTGGTACAATCAGGATAATTAGTAGGAAAATTATCAATCTGTTTTTGAGTAGAAAAGGTGATTCCTTCTTGTAAGCAATCTTGCGCTGAAACGGTAAAAGAGAAAGAAAGGATTAAGAATATGTGAATTGGTATATTGATTTTCATTTTTTTGGATTTTAGAAGTGATAAAAAT
>CAZMBP010000006.1:0-43500 GCA_964564545.1 uncultured Saprospiraceae bacterium | reverse complement strand
GAATTCCATTTTCGTAAGTTGCTTCAACCTCATCGCTCTTTACATTTTCTGGCAACCAAAATGATCGAGAGAAAGAACTAAAACTAAACTCTTGTCGTGTGAAGTTGTCAGTTTCTTCTTTTTCCTCTTTTTTAGTTTCTGATTTAATCGTTAAGACTCCCTTATCGATTTCAACTTTGAAATCATCTTTCTTCAAACCAGGAGCTGCAACTTCTAAACAGAAACAATCCTCTTCATCTTTTACATTAACAGAAGGAAAGGCTGAGACATTTTTCCATCTACGAAATAGAGAATCATCGTCAGCAAAAAAATCATCAAAAATTGAATTGACATTCGGAAACATTGCGTTTCTTTTATTCCATTTAATTAAAGACATAATAAAATTATTTTGATTAACGAATAAGTTTTTACTATTTGATGTAAAGTTAAAGTTGGTTTTGTCGTTTTGAAATGATAATTATCAATGTTAATAATTGATTTATATCACTTTCATTTTTAATTCCGAGCGTGCAAATGCTTTGAAACAAATCTTCGGAAATTACCTTTTAAACTTTCGAATTCGGTAATGAATTCATCCAATTTCTCTCTGGTTTCTGTATGACCCCATAAGTCTAAATCATTGATAGATTTACTATCGGTCAAATGCCTTTCATGTAAAATAATTTGTCTCCGAAAGCTACTTACTTGACTTAATTTTTTGGAAAGAATATGTTGATACTCATCGACATGTTCGATGATCGAATACAAATCAGGGTACTCAAATAATACCTTCTCTAATTCTTTTTGAAAAATCCGAATTTCATCTTGATAAAAATTCAAAGAACTAATCCATTCTCGATGTTCTTTATGATGAAATTCAATTGAGTTAGTTATTGCCATAATTTTTTATTCAAAAATATAATTTTCAATTTCTTTAAATAATGATTTCTGTCATTGTAATACTTGACATTTATCAATGACGAAAATCACTAATAACTACTGACAAAAGTCACAAATCCTATTTTCGTCTTCTCCTATTTTTGAAAGTAAAAAACATAAAACATGAAACATATTTTGAAAAAAAACTTAATGATTAGTTTGCTTCTATTTTTTTCTGGAAATGTTTTTTCTCAGCAAACGATTGTGGAACATGTTGATAAATTGGGGGAAAAGTATGTAAAAAAAAGAAAAAATCATGGGCTTGTTATCGGAATCATTCGCGAAGACGAAACAATGATAAAGACTTATGGAAAAATGAGTAAGACGGACAAGAGAGCTCTAGATGCAAATTCTATTTTTGAAATAGGAGCGACAACCTCTGTTTTTACTACTACCTTGATGCAACTCCAAGCAGACAAAAATAAATTCCAACAAGATGATCCAGTACAAATATACTTGGATCTTGATACTAATATTCCAGCATATCATCCTCTGAAATGTGTTAACGTAAATTTGGTTCCAAATATTCAAAATGATGATCCAGTTGGAGGACAAGTATATCGTTGTTATGAAGATCCTCATGCTAAACCAGAGTGTATTACATTTTGTGATTTGGCTACTCATATTTCAGGTCTACCTCATTCACCAAAAGGATGGTTCAGATGGAAGGCTTTAGGAAAAAATAAATTAGATAATGAATTCAAAGATTTTACAGTCGAAAAATATTTTACTAAGCTTCAAGGTCTAAAGTTAGAATATGTGCCGGGGACAAAATATATCCATTCTGATTTTGGAATTGCATTGTTAGGAAATGCAATGAGCAAAATATCTGGACTTTCTTATGAGGAACTTTTGATCCAAGAATTATTGAAACCATTGGGAATGAAAAATACTCGATTGACTTTTTCCCAGAATACTGAACTACCTATTGTTCCCGGTCATAATCGAAAGGGGAAGCAAGTTGCACCGTGGAATTTTGATGCTATGGCTCCTGCTGGTGGATTAAAAACTTCGATGAACGATTTATTAATTTTTGTAAATGCCAACTTAAATCCTCCGAATAAAGATCTCGAAAATGCATTTGCTGAAGTACAACAAAATAAAGTAGATCTAATTTTTGGAAAAAATGGAAGACCGACTTCGATTGGCTATGGATGGTATACGAGCAAATTAACTCCGGAAAGTAATGTACCAGTAGTTTGGACAAATGGAGGAACTGGTGGTTTCCGATCTTTTATTGGATTCATCAAGGATACTAATACTGCAGTTGTGATTTTGTCGAACTCAGCTAATAGCGTTGATGAAATGGCATTTGATATTTTAGAAATATTAAATGCTCCTACTAAAAAGAAAGTAGCTTTAAATAGATAGATTTTTAAACTCTAAAAAATAAAATAAATGAATATTCAAGCTCCTATTTCAAGTATTATGACAACTGATTTGATGGTTGTCCAAGCGGAAGATAAAGTAGCAATTGTTAGAGACATAATGGATGTTAATGAGATCCATCACGTGCCTGTAGTCAATTTTAATAAATTGGTTGGATTGATTAGCAAGTCTGATTTATTGCATTTTCTCAAGGGTATGAATTATAACTCTTACCAAGATTTGATGAATGATGTTCGATTAAAAAATTATACGGCAGAAGAAATTATGACAGAGGATTTGGAATGTTTGCAGCCTGAAGATTCTATTGAAAAAGCACTTGAGTTATTTCAAAAAAATAGATTTCATGCTATCCCGATTGTGAAGGATGATGATTCGTTAGTTGGAATTATAACGACATTTGATATCATCAATTTGATTTTAGAAAAAGAAGTTAGCACTTAATTTTTTTTATCAAAAAAAGGAGTCATGAATTTTTGTAATCCAATAAGTAGTATCTTAAAAAAAGAATTGGTAACCGTTCGGCCAAACACTTTGGCGGAGGATATCAAGAATCTTTTTAATGAAAAAAGCTTCCATCATCTTCCAGTTGTAAATGACTATGGAGAACTATTAGGAATAATAAGTAAGCTTGATTTGTATCGAATGGAAAAGTTATTGGAGAAACGACCATCCACCTGGCCAGCTTTGGAAGCAAAAGATTTCATGACTAAGCATCCCCAGTTTTTATCTCCATCAGATGAATTGCAAACCGCAGCTCATATATTTTTAGAAAATAAAATTCATGCACTTCCGATTGTAAAGGATGAAATAGTGATTGGAATTATTACTGCACATGATTTATTAGCGTTGCTTTTAAAAATTCCATATGCATTGGTCGAAGATGATGACTTAGAAATTGATCCAGTGTAACAATATTTTTACGATTTTTTTTACCAAGAAGCATAGGCACATAGATTTTTTCTATGTGCCTATGTGTTTTTATTCTGTTCGTCAATAACCTGGTTTTAAATTTTCAATCATGGTAAATGAAATAACTTAGAACCAAATGGATTAGGTCATCAGAACCTACTCATTTGACTAAAAGAGTTTATTTAAACTTACTCTGAATAACAAGTATATCTCAAAAGATTTTTTTATAAAGTATTTACTCGTTATTTTGCTCAATAAATAAGTGTTTCAAATAAAAAGTGGAAATGGATAATCAGAAGATGCTACAAGCAATGTTTCAAGAAGCAACGATTGGTATTCTTGTAGTTAATAAACAAGGGAAAATTGTACAATCAAATCCTTTTACCGAAAAACTTTTTGGTTACGAAAAGGGGGAACTCGTTTCAAACCCTATCGAAATATTAATACCTAACTCTTTTCGAGCTCGCCATACAGAACACCGACAAAAATATCATAAAAAACCTGTCCCAAGAACTATGGGAGCCAATCTTGATTTATATGGGCAACGAAAAGATGGTTCACAGTTTTCTGTAGAAATTAGTTTGAGTCACATGGATCTTGATGGAGAACGATATGCTATAGCTTATGTAAACGATGACACCCTGCAGCAAGAAACATTAAGAAGTCTAAAAAAAGCAAAAAAAATAAGTGATGACATTTCCAAGATCGTGGAGGAGTCATTGAATGAGATTTTTATTTTTGATGCAAAGACATTAAAATTTGTTCAAGTGAATAAAGGCGCACGCCAAAATATTGGACATACTTTGGAGGAAATGAAGTCAATGACGCCTATCGATATTAAGCCTGAATATGAGGAAAAAGAATTTCTTCAATTGATCGAACCATTGAAAAAGGGAATAGTAAATGAATTAACATTTGAAACTGTTCATATCCGAAAAGACACTACAACCTATCCAGTAGATGTACATCTTCAATATTCAAAACTAGGAGAGTTACCAGTTTTCGTAGCTTTTATTTCGGACATTTCCCAACGAAAGGAATACGAACATAAAATATTAATGCATTCCGAAAATTTAGAGAAAAAGGTAATCGAACGAACGGAAGAACTTCGAGCAAGTGAATCTAAGCTTAGAGAATCGTATGAAAAAGAAAAACAATTGGGTGCACTAAAGTCTAGATTTGTTTCTATGGCTTCTCACGAATTTCGAACTCCTTTAAGTTCCATTCTGTCTTCTGCCAATTTGATTGGGCGGTATGAAAAAGGGGATCAACATGATAAACGGATGAAACACGTTCGGCGAATTGAATCCTCAGTTAGAAATTTGACTTCTATATTGAATGATTTTTTATCGTTGGAAAAATTAGAATCAGGAAAGGTAAGATATAGCCCAATAGAAATTGAGATAGAGGAATATATTCAACATGTGATTGATGAAATGAGCTTAATTTCAAAAAAGGATCAAAACATTATTCATTTTCATGAAGGCGGTAGAAATATTAATGCAGATGAGCATTTGCTGAAAAACATCATTATCAATCTTTTGTCCAATGGAATAAAATATTCTCCTGAAGGAAAAAATGTTGAATTACACACTCATTACTCTCCCGAAAAATTGACAATTAAAGTCAAAGACTATGGGGTTGGAATTCCAGAAGAAGATCAAAAGTTAATGTTTACGAGATTTTTTAGAGCAAATAATGTGACTAATATTCAAGGAACTGGATTAGGTCTGACCATTGTAAAAAGGTATTTAGATTTGATGAGAGGAAAAATTTGGTTTGAAAGTGAAGAAGGAAAAGGAACTACTTTTTTTGTTGAAATCCCCAATAAAATGGAATGAAAAAACATCAATGGTTAAAAAAATAAAAAATAAAACATAAAAAATCCTGAATTTTCAAATCGAAAGTTCGGGATTTTTTTTAGGACAAAATTGACTGTTAAAAGTTCATTCCTACTTTATGAAAAGTGATAAAGATCATAACATCTGGTGATAATCATCACCTTCTTTTTTTTTAGATGATTTTATTTTTAAAGCAAGAAGATAAATACTTTAAAAAATTACTAAGATGAAAAAGAAAACAAAAATTTTAGTTCCTATTGATTTCTCTCCATGTTCTGTAAATGCATTGAATTATGCTTTTTTTATGGCTGATAAAATTGATGCAACAGTTGAAATTCTTCACGTAACTATTTTTGATACTCCTCCATTAGATTATCCTTCATTTACAGCGGTAGCAACAGAAGAAAAGATTAAGATGGCAAGAACCAAAATGAGTGAAACAACTGAGCAAGTTAGCAATAGGTTAGGGTTTTCTCCAGATATCGAAACTGATATTGAAGTGGGAATTCCTGATACTAAAATTGTTGAAGTTGCAGTTCGAGATAATGTGGACTTGATCATCATGGGGACGCAAGGTGAGAATAGTATGTGGGATAAATTTTTGGGAAGTACAACTGCGGATGTTTTAAAATATGCCACTTGCCCCGTTTTAGTGATTCCTGAGAAAGCCAGATTTAGAGATGAAATGGTGATTGGTTATGCGACTGATTTTTCAGCAGCGGATCCATTTGAAATTTGGAAAGCAAGTAAGTTGTTTGAACCATTCCAGACTAAAGTAATTGTGGTTCACTTGAACGATAAGAAAGAAAATTTAGAAGGAAAAATAGCAGAGATGGAAACCTTTTTTGCTGAAAATGCCCCTTCGATTGACATTTCATTTCATTGCATTTTTACTGAAAACATGGTAGATGATCTAAATGTATTTATTGATAATCATAATATTTCAACAATGGTGATGTTCAAGCCAAAAAGAAATTTTTTCGAAAGACTTTTCCATAAAAGTTTTACTAAAACAATGGCCATGAAAACAGAAGTTCCTTTGTTGATTTTAAACGAAAAATAAAAATACTTTCATGATGTAGTTTGTGCTACAAAAGCATTCATCCGCTAAGCAATTTTTTGTTTAGCGGATTTTTTTGTGAATGACAAGATGATTAAAATCACCATTTAGAGTGACAAAGGTCAATGTCTAAAGATCAAGGTATTTGTAAATTTATCACATCAAAAGAAATAAAACAATTAGAAAATGATTATCACAGATTCAAAAACTATCAGAGAAGTTCAAAAGGAATTCAATAAAAAATTTCCATTCTTAATGCTTGAGTTTTATAAAGAGGCTCATACAGCTAAGGAGGGGTCTCCTGATTCTATAAAATGGGGTTCAGAGGAAAGTATTGGATCAATTCGAAAAATTCACAATACTGGGGATTTAAGTATAGGAGATGATCAAAAAATAAGTGAGTTAGAATCTAATTTATTAGAACAATATGGATTGAGTGCTCAAGTGTTTTATAAGTCTGGAAATCTATGGTTGCAAACTACGGCGACTGATGAGTGGACTTTGAAACAACAAAATGATAGAGCGGAATCATTTACTAAATTTCAAGAAAATAAATCCTAACAATATGTTTACGGAAGATATAAAAACTAAAAAGGTATCGGACTTAATGTCTAGGAATATTTTAGTTGGACATGTGACTAATTCATTTACTCACACGCTTCGAATATTTTCTGAGATGACATTTCATCATTTACCTATTGTAAACTCTAGGCAAGAAGTTATAGGTATCATTAGTTCAAATGATATGCTAAAGTCACTTGCGCTCAAGCTACCAATGCTTAGGCAATCGGATGAAGAAACATTAAATATGATGTTTGATATTCGAGATTTAATGACTCCCAATCCGCAAGTGATTTCATCTGATGCGACGATAAATGAAGCGTTAAGTATTTTTTCAAAGCATCATATTCACGCATTACCGGTAATTGATGAAAATGAATTAGTAGGGATTATAACTAGTAATGATGTGCTTGGCGCTCTCTATAGTTAAAGCATCTTTTTTTTTAATAAAAAAACCAAAATCATGAAAAGCAATGTAGGGTTAATGGACAGGATCATTAGAATCCTCTTAGTGATGGGAATCTTTTATGCATACTATGCTGCATGGATTTTTGGATTGGTTGCGATGGGATTTGCGGTTCTTGCAGTAGTATTATTAACAACTGCTTTTACAGGTGAGTGCTTTATTTATCGATGGTTAGGAGTGAACACTAAGATGAAAGCATCTTAGTAAATAAAATGAGTAGATTTTTCTCAAAATAGCCTTTAATGGACAAAGGGCAATTGTGAACTTCAGTTGCCCTTTGATTTAAAAACAGTAGAAAATTTTTATCAAAAGAATTAATAAAACAAAACAAATAAAAAATGAAAGTAAATTATCATTCAACATTTTCAATTAATGATTACTTCAAAGATCAAATTGCTGAGAAAATAAATAAATTGGATGAACTTAATCTCCGATTTTCAGAAGCAGATGTATATTTCAAATTAAAAGATGGGGCAGATCCTAATTCAGATAAAGAATTTGAAGTTAAGATTCACGTGCCAGGTCAGGTTCTTTTTTCAAAGAGTCATTCTGATACTTTTGAGAAAGCTATTCCTTTAGCATTTTCAAAAATCAGAAAACAAATCATCAAGTATAAAGAAAGTATGGAGCCTAAGCGCGGTAGTCGAGTTTAAGAGATGATTTATAGACTGGACTAAATAAAGTGACAAAAATCACCACGTCATGGTGATTTTTGTCACTTTTCAATTTTTACACAAATAATATTTTTACATATTCAAGTTAACTATTTCTTGAATGTATCTAGCATAAAATTAGCCTATTTAAAGAATCAACAAAAATAATAACTCGTGAGAGATTTAAATCTAAGCATGTCAATAGATTCCCAACAACTTCGTGCTATATTCGAAACAGCTGTGGACTGCTTGATTATTATTGACTCACGTGGAGTGATTTCTAAGATTAATCCTGCCGGGGCAAAGTTATTTGGTTATGAGATAAATGAATTATTAGGTCAAAACGTAAGTCTTTTGATGCCTACTCCAGATAGTAAAAAACATGATGCCTACCTTCAAAAATATCATAAAACTGGTAAAGCCAAAATAATTGGAATTGGACGCGATGTAGTTGGAAAGAAAAAAGATGGTACTTTATTTCCTTGTAGTTTAAGTGTCAATGAATTTTTTATGCAAAATCAAAAATGTTTTGCAGGAATCATCCATGATTTAACTATTCGCAAAGAGCATGAAGAAAAGATAATGGAGTTGAATCGGGAGTTGGAAGAAAAAGTCGAAATCAAGACAAAGGATCTCTCTGCTGCGGTGAATGAATTATTGGAAACCAATACTCGTCTAGAAAACGAAATTAAAGAAAGAGAAAAAGTAGAAGCGGCTTTAAGAAATAACGAATTGGAAATTCGGCAAGCACTAGAGAGAGAAAAAGAATTGAATTATTTGAAAACCAACTTTGTTTCGATGGCTTCGCATGAATTCAGAACGCCATTGAGTACTATTCTATCCTCCACATCTTTAATTGAGAAGCATCTGAAAAATGGAACGATCGAAAAGACCGAAAGACATTTTGAGAGAGTTATGTTTTCAGTAAATCATTTGACCGAAATTTTAGATGATATTCTTTCATTGACCAAGTTGGCCGAAGGTAAAATTCCAAGTAGACCTGAGCTATTTATGATTAAGGAATTTTGTGAAGAGTTTATCGATATGCACAAAGGATTATTGAAGCCTAATCAACAAATTGTAAAAAAAATCCTAAGTGTTGATCAAGAAGTATTTCTAGACAAAAAATTATTAAACCATATACTATTAAATCTTTTTTCTAATGCAATTAAGTATTCAAAAGATGACGGGAAGATTTTTTGTAGGATGGAAGTTGTTGATAATCAGTTGGTTATTGAAATAACAGATGAGGGAGTTGGTATCCCTTTGACTGAACAAAAACATCTTTTTACTAGATTTTTTAGAGGATCGAATGTAATTAATATTCAAGGAACTGGCTTAGGATTAAATATTGTCTGTGAATATTTAGAAGTGATGTATGGAACAATAGATTTTGAAAGTAAAGAAAATGAAGGCACTACTTTTACTGTAAAAATTCCTTTAGAACAAGAATAATTATAAACTAGAACTCAAGTTGAGATTTAAATAATAATCCCCTCTAGAATATCTCCCACAAAATAGGCAACTGATGCTGCCAACACTCCAAGTAATAATGTTTCTGCAATACTTTTTCGATAACTCGTTTCGGTTACATAAGATTTAAAAATACCCACTACAATAAATGCCAAGGAGGTAAATAAGCAAGTAAATAAAAATAAATCACCCGAAAATCCTACTATATAATCCCACAGATAAAGCATCAAAGGAATCAATCCCACCAAAACAAATGAGAAGTATGTGACCGTTCCGACAGCGAGTGGTGATTTATCTGAAGGCATCATATTGAGTTCATCTTTCATCATTTCATTCACCCAACGATCTTTATCTGAAGTTATGGTTTCGACAATTTTTTCTAATGTTTCTCCTTCAAATCCCTTATTCATATAAATTTCTCGGATCTCTTCTTTTTCAGTTTCTGGCAGATTTTCTATTTCCCAATACTCAATGTTTTTATGTTTTTCATAATTATCTTTTTCAGATTTTGCTGCTAAATAAGCTCCAACTGACATAGAAAAACCATCAGCCAAAAGATTAGCAAATCCCAAAATTAAAATCACCGAAACATCCAAACCTGCACCAACTGAACCCGCCACAACTGCAAAAGTGGTGACACTTCCATCTACTGCTCCATAGACAAATTCACCAAGGTATTTTTGATATTCTTTTAAGAAGTTATTCCCATTGGGATTGTGGAGTTGATCCTCTAAAGGAGCTGGAGAAGAATTGTTGGCACTCATTTTTTAGTTTAAAATTAAGAATGACAAAATGGTTTAAGATTGATGAAAATCACCAATTGTAATGAAATTAATCAGTTCAAGTAATGAAGATATAATTTTTCTTTGTTTAAAGTAGTTTGAAAAGAGGAAGAGTGAATCTAAAATTTAGTTCTACCATTTTCTTATTTTTAGAATTTAAATTAATAACCAAAACTCATTACGCTATGAGAAATAAAAGAAATTTTCTGATTTTATTGATTCTTGTCATTGCTGGCCTTTTTGCTTATTGGGGTTTTAATCCAAATTCAAATGTAGGAGGACAAAACATTTTCGGAGGAGCAAAAAATGGATTAACAGAACTACAAAAAGATATTGTGGTAAAATTTAGAGAAGGAAATGTTCCAGGGTTAGCAGAGTACTTGGGAGAAGAGGTTTCGATTACAATACTGAAAGAATCTGATTTTTATCTGAAAGAAGAAGCTGAGAATATCTTATTAGATTTTTGTCAAAAATATACAGCTAAGAAATTTTTAGTAAAACATTATGGAGCGAACCAAAGTGGGACATCCTACTATTTCATCGCAGAACTATTAACTACGAATAATGAAAAGTTTCGAGTTTACATTTCAAATAATAAAACTCACATTGAGAGTATTGAAATTACGAAACCAAAAGATATTTAAGTTTACTTCTAAGATTTTAAGACTTGTGAATAATCCCGAGCTCTCGATTTGAGAGTTCGGGATTTTTTTTTTACAATAAAAAAGTATTTAATAAAGTGGTGATAAAAGTCACCATTCTCTGTGATTAATCTCACCTTTTACCACATTTGACACATTTAAATTTGTTGAAAAATAAATGTGATTCAATGAATAACATTGCTCCAATAAAAGAAAATTCAGAAAAGTCTATCTCATCAAACTGCTACCATTGTGGGGAGGATTGCGGAAATGCAAATATATTGTTGCATGACAAACCTTTTTGTTGTCAAGGCTGCAAAATGGTTTATGAAATTCTCAATGAAAATGATCTATGTCAATATTATGATATAGATGAGCAGGCTGGTGTTTCTCTCAAAGGCAAAAAGCAAGCTCAGTTCGCCTGGCTTGATGATGAGCTAATTCAATCTCAACTGGTTGATTATCAAGAAGATACCACAACGAAAATTACTTTTTACCTTCCGTCCATTCATTGTGCATCCTGTGTTTGGTTACTCGAAAATTTATTCAAATTCAATGAAGGCATTCTTGATTCCAAAATCAATTTTGTCAAAAAAGAAATTTATCTAACTTTTGATAATTCAAAAGTATCGATGCGGCAGTTGGCAGAACTGCTTGTTTCAATTGGATATACACCTGAAATTAATTTGGGTGATTTAGATAAATCACAGCGGAAAAAAGTTGATAAAAAATTAATTTATCAGCTAGGAGTTGCAGGTTTTGGTTTTGGAAATGTAATGTTATTGAGTTTTCCAGAATATCTGGGACTTGATGAAATCAATGCAGCTGGATTTCAAAAGTTATTTGGTTGGATCAATATTCTCTTAGCTATTCCGATTGTGTTTTTTAGTGGAAAAGATTATTTAAAATCTGCGTGGTTGAGTTTGCAACAGCGTAATTTAAATATTGATGTGCCGATTTCGATTGGAATATTGACTTTGTTTGGAAGAAGTGTTTTTGAAATTTTAAGTGGGGCAGGAGCAGGTTATTTGGATTCGTTAGCAGGTCTGGTTTTTTTCCTTTTGATTGGAAAATGGTTTCAACAAATTACATTTAACCACCTTTCCTTCGAACGTGATTACAAATCATATTTCCCAGTAGCAGCTTTATTGAAAAATGGAGAAACTACCCCTATCCAAAATCTTAAACGAGGAGATATAATTATTGTGAAAAATAAGGAACTGATTCCTGCAGATGGAATATTGATGCAAGGACAAGGTTCTATTGATTATAGTTTTGTTACTGGTGAATCTGATGCAGTAGATAAAGAAAAAGGCGATCAAATTTTTGCAGGAGGAAAACAACTTGGAGAAGCTGTGGAAATTCAAATTACTAAAACTGTTTCTCAAAGTTATTTGACTCAGTTGTGGAATGATGCGGTCTTTTCAAAAGAAGGGGTGACTCAGCAGAATAAAACTCAATTTTTAGCAGATAAAGTAGGAAAATATTTCACCTACGTTATTCTCACTATTGCATTTTTAACGTTGTTTTATTGGATGACAATTGATGTTGGAATTGCGGTAAATGCGTTTACTTCAGTACTGATTATTGCCTGTCCATGTGCGGTGGCATTGTCGATTCCTTTTACTTTTGGGAATGCGATTCGGATTTTAGGTAAATATGGTTTTTATCTAAAAAATACAAAAGTGATTGAGCAATTTCAGCAAGTTACAGCTGTGATTTTTGATAAAACAGGAACCCTCACTTTAACAAAAACTAATTCTTCTCAAGAGGAGAGTGATGATACAATTAGATATGAAGGAGATGAACTAACAGAGGCAGAAAAGCAAAATGTTATTTGGATGGTTTCGCAATCATCTCATCCCTTGAGTCAAAGAATTTTGGGGTTCCTAAGAGAGAAAGCCGAGATCAATAACGAAGATGCTCTCGTCCCGAGAAAAATTTTAGAAATAGAAGGAAAAGGGTTGAGAGGTACTATAAACAGGCAAGTTATAAAATTAGGGTCTGCAGAATTTACTCAAAATGAGCCAAATAAATTAGCTAATGTTTTTCTTCAAATTGATGGAAAAACAAAAGGCTTCTTTACTATAAAAAACCAGTATCGGCAAGGCTTTGAAACGATATTAAATTTTTATAAAAATAAAAGTACAATTCACTTGTTGTCAGGTGATAATGAAAAAACACGGAAAGAACTAGAGCCTCATTTTGGAAAAAATCTACACTATTTCCAAAGTCCAAAAGACAAATTAAATTTTACCAAAAACCTTCAATCGCAAGATGAAAAGGTACTTATGTTTGGTGATGGACTAAATGATGCAGGAGCTTTGCAGCAAAGTGATGTGGGAGTAGTGATTGCAGAAGATACTAATAATTTTACCCCAGCGTGTGATGCCATATTAGATGCAAAATCCTTTACGCAACTTCCTCGATTTGTTAGATATATGCGAGGGTGTCTGCGCTTAGTTTACATGGCTTATGGGCTAGCTATTATTTATAATATAATTGGATTGAGTTATGCCGTTCAAGGAGAATTGTCTCCTTTGATCGCAGCTATTTTGATGCCAGCAAGTTCGATAACGATTGTTTTGTTTGGCGTCTTTTCAGGGACATTTTTAGCTTGGAAATTAGATTTAGGTGACGAAAATCACCATCAAGATTGACAAATGTCACTTGATAAAAATCATCTTCCCACTACATTTGAACCATAATTTTATAACACGATATGAAAATAATATTTCTACTCATTCTTGTAAGTCTTTTGGTCGCAGTCGGCTTTTTAGCCGCTTTTTTTTGGGCCGTAAAATCAGGACAATATGAGGATGATTATACACCATCGATTCGAATTTTATTTGATGACAAAAACGAAAAAAAACGAGATTAAATGAATCAGATTGAACAATTCAGTTACGACAACAAATCGGTACGTAACTTCGCCCTAGCTGCTGCTTTTTGGGGCGTAATTGGAATGACGGTAGGCCTTTGGGCTGCTCTCCAACTTGTTTTTCCTTCCTTAAACTTTGCGACTGCCGAAGTCACATTCGGACGTATTCGACCACTGCATACCAATGCGGTGATTTTTGCATTTGTGGGGAACGGAATTTTTATGGGAGTTTATTACTCCCTTCAACGATTACTTAAAGCTCGGATGTTTTCCGATCTGTTGAGTAAAATTCACTTTTGGGGATGGCAGCTGATCATTGTTGCTGCTGCAATTACTCTTCCCTTAGGTATGACCAGTAGTAATGAATATGCCGAATTACTATTACCAATCGATATTATGATCGCATTGGTATGGATAGTTTTTGGTATTAACATGTTTGGAACTATTCTAAAGCGAAGAGAAAATCACTTGTATGTTGCTATTTGGTTTTACATCGCAACCTGGGTGACCGTAACAGTTCTACATATTGGAAATAACATAGTTATTCCGATTAACTTTTGGGAAAGTTACCCTGTTTTAGCAGGAGTTCAAGGAGCCTTGGTTCAATGGTGGTATGGTCATAATGCGGTAGCATTCTTCTTGACTACACCTTATTTAGGATTGATGTATTACTTCTTACCAAAAGCAGCTAATCGACCTGTCTTTTCTTATCGGTTATCGATTATTCACTTTTGGGCTTTGATATTTATTTATATCTGGGCTGGACCTCACCACTTGTTATTTACATCTTTACCTGATTGGGCTCAATCGTTGGGAACAGTATTTTCCATTATGTTGATTGCTCCATCTTGGGGTGGTATGTTGAATGGTTTATTGACATTGAGAGGAGCTTGGGATAGAGTTCGAACAGATCCTATTTTGAAGTTTTTAGTGGTAGCAGTAACTGCCTACGGTATGGCAACTTTTGAAGGGCCAATGCTTTCTATCAAAAGTGTAAATGCAATTAGTCACTTTACTGACTGGACAGTTGGACACGTTCATATTGGTACTTTAGGATGGAACGGGATGATGACATTTGGGGTACTGTACTGGTTGATCCCACGTATTTATGATACAAAACTTTACTCAGTAAAATTAGCGAATACTCACTTCTGGATTTCTACATTAGGTACATTGTTCTATGCAATTCCATTGTACTGGGCAGGTTGGACTCAACACTTTATGTGGAAAGATTTCGTGCCAGAAGGTTATTTACAATATGGAAACTTCCTTGAAACAGTAACTGCAATTTTGCCAATGTATTATATGCGAGCACTTGGTGGAACAATTTACCTTTTAGGAGTTTTTGTAATGATTTATAATTTACGTAAGACTATTGTTAGCGGTAACTTAATCGCAAACGAGCCTGCTGAAGCTCCTGCTCTTGTAAAATACAAAAGCCATAAAGGAGAACATTGGCATAGAAAAATTGAGCGTAAGCCGATCACTTTATTATTCTTCTCTACAATTGCAATTTTGATTGGAGGATTAGTAGAATTTTTCCCAATGGTATTAGTTGACGAAAACGTTCCAAAAATCGCTTCTGTTCAACCATATACACCACTAGAATTGGAAGGTCGTGATTTATACATCCGAGAAGGTTGTGTCGGTTGTCACTCTCAAATGGTTAGACCTTTCCGATGGGAGGTAGAGCGATATGATGTACAAGGTGATGCTGGATACTCTAAGTCTGGGGAGTTTATTTACGATCGTCCTTTCCTTTGGGGATCAAAAAGAACCGGACCAGATTTACATAGAGTAGGTGGTAAATATGATGATAGTTGGCATTATTTACATATGAAAGATCCAACGAGTACATCTCCAGGAAGTATCATGCCTCCTTATCCATGGATGTATGAGAATGATTTGGATGTGTCAGATTTACCTAGAAAAATTCGGGTATTACAAATGTTGAATACGCCATATCCTGAAGGTTATGATGAAGTTGCATTGCAAGATTTAAGAAAACAAGCTGCCGAAATTGCAGAAGGATTGAAAGGTCCAAGTGGTAATATGGAAGGTTTGGAGAATAAAGAGATCATTGCATTGATTGCATACTTACAAAGACTAGGAACAGATATTCGACCTAAATAAATAATCTCTAATTCACAAGGTGACTCTTAGTCACCTTGTGAATATTCAAATAAAAAATAAGAAAAAATGTATAAATATATTCTAGAAAGAGCAGGTGATATTGATTGGATGGCAATAATTCCTTTGCTCATATTTACGACAGTTTTTGTCATTGTTAGTATCCGAGCTGTCATAGCTAAAAAGGATTTTATGGATAAAATGGCAAACCTTCCATTAGACGAAAACGATTCTTTAAAAACTGAAAATGATTTGATATGAACAAGTTAAAAATATATTCTACGCTTTTGACTTTGTTGCTAACGACTCCAATTTGGGCTGCAGAAGAAGGAGCGGAAGGAACAAGTAAATTAGATTGGGCGATTGAAAATATCGTTATGATTATGGGAGTTGCGGTTATAGCAAGTGCATTGTATTTATTGTGGACTGCAACTAAAACGATCTGGAGAGCACAAACTGCTAGTAAGTTTGAAGCCCAAGGATTGAGCCATGAAGTAGCAGTTGCAAAAGCTAAAAAAGAAAGTTTCCTTAGTTACATTTATCAACAATTAGATGGTGGTGTTTCTTTAGAAAAAGAATCTGATGTTTTATTGAATCATAATTATGATGGAATTCAAGAGTTAGATAACAATCTTCCACCATGGTGGGTAGGAATGTTTTATGCTACTATTGTTTTTGCTTTTGTATACATCGGGATTTACCATTTTTCTGATATTGGAAAACTCCAAATAGAAGAATACGAGCAAGAAGTAATTGAAGCTGAAAGAGCTATTGCAGCTTATAACGCAGCTCAAAAAGCAGAAAAAGCTGCTAACTTATCTGCCGAAACAGTTACTGCTTTGACTGATACAGATCGACTAGCTGCAGGACAAGCAAATTTTAAAAGTTACTGTGCAGCATGTCATGGTATGAAAGGAGAAGGGATTGAAAACCTTGGTCAAAACTTGACCGATAAATATTGGATTCACGGAGGTAGTATTAATGATATCTTCAGAACTATATCGGAAGGTGTTCCAGGAAAACCAATGGTTGCTTGGAAAGAAGCGATAAGCGCTGAAGAAATCCAAGAATTGGCAAGTTATATTATGACTTTGCAAGGAACGAACCCTCCTAACGCGAGACCTCCTGAAGGAGAGATTTATGGAGAAGGTGCCACTAGCGAGACTCCTCAAGAAGGGGAAACCGAAGTCGGAACAGAATAATTTTTATTAAAACTTTATAGAGCGAATTATTCACATAATTCGCTCTATCTCTATCTATATAATTTTTGAGAAATGAGTGCTTCAGAACCAATTAAAGATACAGAAGCTTATCGTGACACGATAGCAACAGTTGATAAAGATGGTAAGCGAATTTGGTTGTATCCCAAAAAACCGAAAGGTAAGTTTACAAACTATCGAACATATCTAAGTTGGATTTTGTTAATTGTCCTTTTTGGTATGCCATTCATTAAATTGGACGGCGAACCATTCATGATGTTCAATGTATTGACACGTAATTTTATTGTTTTTGGAATTCACTTCGCACCCCAAGACTTGTATTTATTCGTCATTGCGATGCTCACCTTTATTGTTTTCATTGTATTATTTACAGTTATCTTTGGAAGGCTATTTTGCGGATGGGTTTGTCCCCAGACTATTTTTATGGAAATGGTTTTTCGGAAAATAGAATATGCTATTGAAGGTGATGCCAATGCTCAACGACGACTGGATAAAGCACCTTGGACTTCTCAAAAGATATTTAAGAAAACATTAAAACATGTAATATTCTATCTTATCGCTATTTTAATTGCGAATACTTTTTTGTCGTACATAATAGGTGTAGATGAGGTAGGGAAAATCATCTCAGAACCTATTCAACAGCACATGGGAGGTTTCATGGCCATGCTGGTTTTTTCAGCAGTTTTCTATGCTGTATTTGCTTTTATGCGCGAGCAAGTTTGTATTGCTGTTTGTCCTTATGGTAGGTTACAGAGTGTATTATTAGATGAAAATTCTGTAGTCGTTGCCTATGACTATGTACGTGGGGAACCTCGTGGAAAAGTAAAGAAGAAGGCTAAACCTAAAAACAATCCATTGCAATCAATTCAGGCAAGTGTAGCAAGTCCTGTCGAAAAAATAGAAACTCAATTAGGGGATTGTATTGATTGTAAAATGTGTGTAAAAGTGTGTCCAACAGGAATTGATATTCGTAATGGAACACAACTTGAATGCGTCAATTGCACCGCCTGCATTGATGCTTGTGATGAGATAATGGAAAAAGTAGATAGACCGCTTGGCTTAATTCGATACGATTCAGAGAAAGGAATTAAGGAAGGGAGAAAGAAAATTTTCACTTATCGAGTGATGGCTTACTCAGCGGTATTAGTGGCACTATTAGTATTGCAAGGGTTTTTATTGGCCAATAGAAATGATGTAGATGTATTGTTGTTAAAATCTCCTGGGACATTATATCAAGAGGTAGATGAGACGACTTTGAGTAATTTATACAACTACCAAATTATCAATAAAACATCTAAAGTTTTCCCTATCGAGTTCAGATTAAAAAATGGAAAAGGGAAAATAAAAACAGTCGGGCCACAGCCTATGACGAAAAAGAATGATGTAACTAAAGGTGTTGTTTTTATTGAAATGCCAAAGGATGAATTAAAAGGATATTCGACTGAATTCAAAGTTGAAGTTCTTTCTAAAGGTATAGTGATAGATGAGTTGACGACTAATTTTTTAGGACCTGAGTAACGTACTCCGAAGCTTTAGCTTAGGGCACAATTTTTTTAAACTTTTTTCGAAGCGGGAGCTTCGAAGTACTTAAAAAATAAGATTATGAAATTCAATTTCAATTGGGGAACAGGAATCACTTTGTTTTATATCACATTTATGGTCACCATGATTTATTTGGTATACCAAAGTACACTAGTAGATAGAAATCTTGTTGTTGATAATTACTATGAAAAAGATCTTCAGTATCAATCGCATTTAGACAAACTAAATAATGCAGCTGCGTTGAAAAATGATTTAGGGATTTTTCAAAACAAAGAAGAAAAATATCTCCGTTTTTCATTTCCAAAAGAACTGGCAGAAGTAAAAGGAGACATCTTGCTTTATCGACCTTCAGATAGTTCTAAAGATTTTAATACAGAAATTAAAATCGATGCAGAGCATGAATTACGAATTCCTACCGCTGGGATGCAAAGCGGTGTTTGGAAAATAAAAGTGAATTGGGAAGGAGATAAAACACCTTATTATAAAGAAGCAACTATTCAAATCTAATGATAGGTTTTTGGGCAGCATTCACTATTGGTTTATTTGGAAGCCTGCATTGTATCGGGATGTGTGGACCAATTGCAGCTGCCTTGCCTTACCCTTCACAAAAGAAATCTCATCTTATCGGAAGTGTATTGTTATATAATTCAGGTAGGATATTAACCTATGGATTTTTAGGAATTATATTTGGAATTCTAGGAGCTAGTTTTTCCCTAGCTGGATTCCAACAATTCATAGCTCTTTTTCTAGGAATAATATTTTTAATGGCTGGAATTTTTTCATTCAATTTAGAAAGCACTTTGTTGAAATGGAAATGGACAAGCCGAATTTTCTTTTTTGTAAAAAGCAGGTTAAGTATCTTTTTACAAAAAAAATCTTTCCGATCTCTTTTCTTTATTGGTCTTATGAATGGTTTGTTGCCCTGTGGATTAGTGTACATTGCTTTGGCGGGGGCGATCTCTTCTGGAACGATAGGAGGAGGTTTTATATGGATGATTGCGTTTGGATTAGGAACAATTCCTTTGATGATTGTGGCAGCTATTTCTGGCAGTATAGTTAAGGTTTCCTTGCGTAATTTTTTCAAAAAAGCTTACCCAGTCATGTTGATTGTTTTTGCTTTACTCTTTATCATCAGAGGTTTAAATGTAGACATACCTGACAATTGGTATTACCTAAATTTGCTAGGAGAACAAATTATGTGTCACTAAAAAAGGTGATAAAAATCAATTAGTAAATTGATAAAAGTCATCTTTTTCTTCCCCATCTCACCTTATTTTTATGGTATTATTTTCAAACAAAACAAAGTATATCATGAATAATTTAAAAACATTTAACTTAAGCATAGGAGCTGTGATTCTAAGATTTTACCTGATGATGGGGGTAGTGATAATTGCAGGGTTTTCAGGATATTGGGTGATTGCAGTTTTAGCACTTCCTATATTCCTTTCGATAATGATGGGTGTAACATTTTCTAAAGATAAGGAAGAGAAAACTTCAGCAATTGATTCTTCTCTTAAAAGCTCTCCAAAAGCTGACCTTCCTAATGTTGCATAAAAAATAATAAAAAAGTAATTTGGAGCATTTATTTTTCCCAACTTCAGTTTTTTAATTGGAGTTGGGTTTCTTTTTTTATAGACTGTTTTGAATTATTTTACTAAAAAAAAGACCTTCCAGATTTTCAATCTAGAAGGTCTATAAAATTCTATATAGTTAAGTATAAGTTTTAATTAAGCAGGCAATTCTCGCAATTTTTCCAACTCCAAAATGATAATATTACTATAATCAATATCTACTAGTTTTTCATTTTTAAAGTCAGTCAAAGTACGAATTACACTCTCTTTGGCAGTCCCTACAATACTTGCTAAATCCTCTCTTAGAATAGTAATGGAAGGTTCTCCATTTTTATGTTTAGCTAAATCAACCAAAGCTTCAGCTACTCTTTTTCGAATAGAATTATATGCAAGACTTAATAATTTTTCCTCCTGCTCTTCCATGTTTTTTGCTAACATTTTAATAAAACGAGCAGCAAAATTTTGATTGTAATGAAGCATTCTAAAAAAATCATCTCTAGGAATTTGACTAAGGACAGTTTTTTCCATTGCAGCAGCCGATTCAGAATGAGGCGACTCTTTTATCATGGATAAATATCCCAAAAATTCACCAGCTTCATGAACACCTGTGATGTACTCCTTTCCCCATTCGTTTGTTTTATAAGTTTTCACTTTTCCTGATACGATGAAGTACAGTTGCTTAGGACGTTCCCCTTCTTGGTAAATTTTTTCTTTCTTTTTGTATTCTTTGGTTGTACGCTCCTCGGTTAATTTTTCTAACTCTTGTTGTCCACGAGCCTCATTAATGAAGGCAGTCAATCCTTGATTAGTTCCATCAAATGCTTTCTTAATTCGATCACTTTTTTTAATTCTTCTTTCGATCACATCTAATAATTCAGATTGATCAAAAGGTTTAGTGATATAATCATCTGCACCTAAATTCATCCCCTTTCGAAAGTCACTTCGTTCCGCTTTTGCAGTTAAAAAGATGAACGGGATTTCTGCCGTTTTTGGTTTTTTTCCCAAAATATTCAAAACCCCATAGCCATCTAATTCAGGCATCATAACATCACAAAGAATTAGATCAGGAGTGTCGGTTAGAGCTTTTTGAACTCCAACTTTACCATTTTCAGCTGTAATAGCTTCATAATTAGAGAGCTCTAAAATCTCGGCTAAATTTTCTCTAACATCTAAATTATCTTCTATAACTAAAATTTTCTTCATAATGAACGTTTATAGATTTAAGTGATGAGTTTCTCAAAACAAAGTACTCAAATTCCATTTGCGATAAAGGTGACAAAAATCACCAAATGCTAATGATTTTCATCAAGATAAAAAAAAAGTAATCTATTCATTTTGTGATTACAAAATAGCCTTTTACAAATAAAAGTAAAAAAAATGAGGCTTAGGTTTCTGATTATCAATGGTTTAAAAACGAAAAAATGAAAAAAATCCTAGTTCCTACAGATTTTTCAAAAAATGCAGAATGTGCTTACAACTATGCATTAGCATTGGCGGAGCAATTAAATGCTACAATAACAGTAGTGCATGTCTACCATCCTTCAGTAAATCATATGAATGAGTATATGATTGTGGCAGATAATGAGTTGGAAAAAGTAAGTCGAGAACGACTAAATAAATTTGTCAAAAATATAAACTCGGATAACAAAAATGAAGTAGCAATAGCTGATCAAGTGGAGCAAAAATTAGAATTAGGATTTGCTGCTGAAAAGTTGGTGAAGATGTCAAAAACAGGTGAATATGATATGATCGTGATGGGAGCTACTGGTTCTACAGGAGTGTTAGAAATGGTATTTGGAAAAGTATCCCTTCATGTGGCAAAATCATCAGCTTGTCCTGTTCTCTTAATTCCTTCCGGTGTTCGTTTTGAACCTATTCAAGAAATAATGTATGCGATAGAATATGAAATGGTTAATGAACAAGCTTTGAGTCGATTAGAAGATTTTTCTAATAAATTGAAAGCAAATGTACACCTCGTACATGTTTATGAAGATATTGAGAAAAAACCAGATGGATTAAGGTCGTCTTTGGTTGAAAAAACATTTCAACAAAAAGTGCCTAACATGAAATTTACTATGGATGCAGTTAGTAGCGATTCGGTGGCTCATGGTTTGACAGAATATGCAACCGAAAAAGAAATGGATTGGATGGTCTTAGTTAAACCTCAGCGTAGGCTTTGGCAACGACTTTTACATACCAGTAAAACTAATGAGATCCTCATGGATCCTCATATACCTTTAATGGTAATGCATTAATTCATTTGCCCAAATGAATCATTTAGACTTTTTTCAAAAAAAATAAAACTCGAAATATGAAAAAGATATTAGTTCCTACAGATTTTTCAAAAAATGCTTCCTGTGCATTTTTGTATGCGATGGAATTAGCGGAGAATTTAGAAGCAATGGTTACGGTGGTACATATTTACCATCCGTCTGCTAATCATCTCAACGAATTTTATATTCCTTCTGATGACGAAATACAAAAGGCGAGCGAAGAACGACTCGATGAATTCGTTGACGAGCATTATTCAAAAAATATCGAAGAGGTTGTCGTTGCGAACATGGTGGAGAAAAAATTAGTTATCGGATTTGCTGCAGACACCTTAGTTGAAATGTCGAAAACTGGTGAGTACGATATGATTGTGATGGGAGCAACAGGTTCGACTGGGATTTTAGAAAAAGTATTTGGAAAAGTTTCACTTTATGTGGCACAACGGGCAGCTTGTCCTGTTTTACTTATTCCGTCTGGAGGTGGCCTTAATTTTCGACCAGTTAAAAAATTGATGTATGCAAGTGAATATGAATCTGCTGATGAAAATGTATTGAAGAAAATTGGTGATTTTTCTAATAAATTGAATTCAAAAATTCATTTGGTTCATGTTTATGATAAAAAAGAAACACCACCAAAAAATCCAGAAAATCATATCGGTCATTTCTTGTTAGAAAAAGCATTTCAATTAAAAGCTCCATGGCTACAATTTCAAATGGATTCAATTACGAGCGATACGGTTGCACATGGTCTGGAAACTTATGCCAAAGAGCATGATATGGATTGGATGATATTGGTGAAACCTAAACGAAAATTTTGGCAACGGTTATTACATACAAGTAAGACCAATGAAATTATTATGAATCCATCAATTCCTTTGATGGTGATGCACTAACAGATAAAATTCTTAGACAAAACCTGTAAAAAACTTTCGGATTTTTACAGGTTTTGTCTAAGGATGATGTTTAAAAAAAACTCGAGAAAATGAAAAAAATATTAGTTCCTACAGATTTTTCTGAACATGCGAATAATGCACTTCGATATGCCATTAACATTGGTAATTATTTTGAAGCTGAGATAGAATTACTCCATGTTTATGAGATGGCTACCATTATAGGTTCAGCTACCCTAGTAAGAGAATATCTAAAAGAAGATGCCGAGCGTGATCTTGCTGATAACATTCGCTCTTTTAAAGAATTAGTTTTTGGAAAAACGATTTTGAAAGGTCGAGCGATTGATGGAGGCGCAGTTGATACGATTTGTAGTCTTGCCAATAATGAAGATTTTGATATGATCGTGATGGGAACTCAAGGTGCAAGTGGACTGAAAGAAATATTTTTAGGCAGTAAGACTTCAGGCGTGATGAAACAAACGCATATTCCAATTTTAGCGATTCCAAATAATTTTACCTATCGGCCAATTAAGGATATAACTTTTGCAGTAGATTCAGGAATAGTGGCAGAAGATGAAGTACTTAAGCCTCTTTTGGAATTGGCGAAAGCATATAAGTCTCATATCAAAGTTTTGCATTTGGAAAAAGAAAAAATGGTAGTCGGTTATGATCCTGGAATTGATTTTTCTTTAGGTGATATTCCGCATACATTTCATCGAATTTCTGGATCAAATGATGTGAATGGAGTGATCAATCTTTTTGTCTTTGAAGAAAATTCAGACATGCTTTGCATGATTCGAAGAGATCGAGGTTTCTGGTCAAATCTATTCCATCAAAGTGTAACGGCAAAGGAAGTTTTTGATAGTCCTGTGCCACTTTTGATTCTTAGGGACATAACTTCCAAGTAATTATTTGTTGTTTTTTCTAAGGGAAAATTGCTCATGGAAAAACGTAATATATTGTCAAATTAAACGAGGTGGTGATGAAAATCACCACCTCGTTTGATTTTAGTCATTACCCATCTTTTCTATCCTTATTAACTTTAGAATATTATTAAAGACTAATTGAGAAAAGATGAAAAACATAAATAAAATCACTACAATCGGCAAAATTTTTCGAAAAGGAAAAATGCAAAGTAAGAATTTTTCTGTGATGAGTTTGTTGCTTTTTGTTTTCCTTTTTTCATTATCAAGTTCTTGTGAGGATGAAAATGTAGATGTATTGTTACATGATATGGCAGAGTTTGATAAAGCTTACATTCCTGTACTTTATTATGTACGTCAAGGCGAGATGGACAATGCAAAAAGGTCAGTCTTTTTTTTAAATCATTCTTGGCAAAAAGTTAATCGAAAATATAAAGACTTAAATCCAGGGAATGATGATTGGCAAGAAGCATTTCGAATGACAGATGCGTGGTTATCTGATGCCTATTTTTCAATAGATGCCATGCAACCAAAAGATGCCTACATTTTTTTAGATCATGTCAGATATCAAATGATGGAGTTGCGAGGTCAATATGACATAGATTATTATTTAGATGATGTTTGGGAGTTTGAAGCATCATTAGATTTGGCGGAAGAAGTGGCCATTGATCAAATGCTTTGTTTGTTGGATTATTGCGAATTTGAAGATATCGTAAAAGATATGAACGAGCAATGGAAGATAGTTGAAAAAGCAAAAGTGAATGCGGAGTTATTCGACTTGAATGCAGAGGAATTGAAAGTACTGGATAATCAAAAGAAAAAATTACAAGAAGCGATTATAGTTTTTAATCAAGCAGTTGAAGAAATGGAAGGAGAGAATTTGGCGATGACAGCTACTTTTTTGAGACAAGCATATTTAGAATACTTGGCTGGGTTTGGAGATTTTATTAGCTCTAAACATTATTACGCTGGCCTTTAAGATACAACGTGCACGTGTTGGGGGAGTAGATTCTCTTCTGAGAAACTTCTCCCCGTTTTTTAAAACGATATAATTAAACTTTAACAAAATGAATACGGAAAAAATTATTAAAAATATTATGACTACTGATTTAGTAACGGTAGCTCCTGAAACTTCTTTCGGAGAAGTTAAATCAATATTTGACAAAAATGACTTTCACCATTTATTGGTAGTAAATGAAGAAAGAGAGTTGATCGGAATTATCAGTTTAGAGGATTTATGGAAAACTGCTTATCATGTTTCCTTCGTCACTACAGGACAAAATTTTTCTAATGACTGGTATAATAATTATCAAGTCACGCAAATGATGACCAAAGATCCAATGACCGTCGATCCGGAAGATACACTTGGTTTAGCTGCAGATATATTTAAGGCAAATAAATTTCGAGCACTTCCAGTTGTAGATGGAAATGAGTTGGTAGGCATCGTTACACCTTATGATTTGATGCAATATGCTTTTAATGATGTGTCTATTTCTAAATAAAAAAATTAAGAAGATGAATACGCCAATTAAGAATTTAATGACTACAGATGTTGTCACCATTCGTCCAAATGACTTAATGATGGTAGCAAAAGAAATTTTTGAAACTAATTCTTTTCATCATATTCCTGTTGTAGATGAGGATGAACAATTGGTTGGTATCATTAGTCGACATGATTATAATAAGATGTTGACAACTTTTTCTGTCTTTAAAAATTCGAAAGCTGATGTAGCTAATCGGAAATTTATGATGTCAATGTTAGTTAAAGATGTGATGACCAAGCAAGTAGCTAAACTGCATCCAGACGATCCAATCACGGTTGCGCTAGGGATCTTTAAAGAGAATTTATTTCATGCTTTGCCAATTGTAGATGATGAGAATAAAGTAGTAGGAATGCTTACTACGTTTGATATGTTGAATTATGCATATGATGAAAAAAAGTTATTGAACACATAAGATAAATGCAAAAACGAATAGTCAGAAGTGAATCACAATGTTGCTCTCTTAGAGAGCAGCATTTTTTATGGAACTAGTAATATGATGATTTAAAAAAAAAGATAGGTGATTTTCTGCCAATGAAAATCACCTAAGAAGTTAAAGTATATCTGAATACAATTCTTTTATTTTGCGAGCAAATTATCTCTATCACCCAAAATCTTTCCACGATTGTTTTGCTCTTCCAAAGTCCAAATATCGGTTACCCAAGTCTGTAACCACTTGCCATGAGATTTTCGATAAACTTGGACGTATAAACCGAAATTATTTTGAAATAACTTTTCAAAAATGCCAACTGGGAGCTTTCCATCGATCGGTATAAAGCCACTAACGTCATTATCTCGCACTTCCCCAACGGTAAGCTCATTATCTAAAATGTCTTCTTCATTCGATCCATTCCCATCTTCGTGAGGCTTATTAAAGAATTCTATTTTCAAATAAGGAAAAGCCTCATTGAATTCTATTTGTAAATCCTTTAATTGTTTGGCATTATAAATTTTCATCTTTTTTTTCTTATAAAAATAACCCTAGTTCGAATTTAAATCGTTGATAAAAATCAATTGAGAAGATGACATTTATCAAATAATAAGGATTTAGAAATCACCAACTTGAAATTGAGACGAAAATAGTTTACGCTACATAAAGGTTTCAAGCAGTAATGCAAGTACAACGTCTATGAAAACAAGGATAATACAAGCTCTGAAAGGGTGGAAGTATGTCTTTAATCCTATGCCTAAGAGGAATTAAAATTCAATCAAATCCAAAAAAAGATATCATGAAAAAATTAATGATCGGTTTAGCCTTTACAGTAATCTTATTGATTGCTTCTTGTGAGCCTGCCGTAGTTTTTAAAACTCCACAACCAAAGGGAATTTCTGAAATCACTTCGTTTTCTCCTCAATTCAGAGGAACATTTTTTTGCGAATCGGACAGTAGTTTAGTGGTGATCGATAAAAATATTATTTACAAAACACATTGGTATGACTTTTCTGTTACTGAGGATCGAATTGAATCGGATCCTAATTTGATGAAATCTGGCGAATTATTACTTGTAAAAGATTTAGGAGATTGTACAATTAATAAAATTCAAAATGATACCGTTTTTGCTTCTATTCGTTTATCAGATACGCTTTTTTTATTGAGTGATGAGAATATTTTAAAGTCGTACAAAGGCCATCAAGTGATGAACTTGAAATTAAAAGATGGTGACTACGAAGTAATTATTCTTTCGCTAGATGAGGATACCAACCTTGAATTAAAGATGGCTAATCTCCCTGGAGAGGTAAGTGATTTGGAGAAAATTACTACTGTAAAAGATGTCTCTTATGAGGATGTGGAACAGTATCAAATAAACCCAACGCGATTAGAATTTGATGAAATCTTGAAGCAAGAAATAGTTTTTGAAACTTGCGAATATTTTAAACGAGTAAAAATTCCTGCGAAGGATTTATACCCATTTTAAACATACTCTAGATTCATTTCATACAAAAAAGGTGACAAAAATCACCTTTTTTGTATGAGGAATATCAATCACGAACGATACCAAAATGCCTATTTTGAGTTAAAATAAAAACTCGAAAACATGAAGAACATTTTAGTACCTACTGATTTTTCTGCTTGTGCAGGATACGCAATGGATTTGGGATTTGCTTTCGCTGAATTTTTTGATGCGACCTTACATCTTTTTGCGTGTATTGACCTTCCAGATGATTGGACTGAATTATCCGATGAAGAAAAGGATAAGTTGCCTGATAAAAAACAATTAATCGAAAATGTAAATGTATTGTTAAGTGAGTGGAGGGAAAGAGCTGATCGAGAAGGAATAAAATTACAAACGATTATCTCAGGAGGGAAATTTTTAGAAGAACTGCAAAATCAAGTAACTGAAAATAAAACAGATTTTGTAATTATGGGATCTCATGGAGTAAGTGGAAAACAAGAATATTTCATTGGTTCTAATACTCAAAAAGCAATTCGAAAATTACACGTTCCTGTTTTTGTAATAAAAAATCCACTCAAGGAATATGCATTTAAGAATGTAGTCTTTGCCTCTAATTTTAATGCAAATGAAAAGGAACCTTTCCAGAGGTTTTTAAATTTTATCAAATGGTTTACGCCTGAGACAATTCACCTTTTGTCAATTAATACTTCAGGTTGGTTTGGTCAGCCTTCTTTATTAATGAAGGAAGCAATGAATGATTTTAAGGAATTATGTGAAGGATATAATTGTAAAACACATTTTTATAGAGACTTGTCAGTAGATGTAGGGATTAGACATTTCGCAGAAGAAGTGAATGCAGATTTAATTGCTGTATCTAATCAAAATCGACATCCTCTAAAACGAATTTTCTCTGGAAGTAATGTTGAGGCTTTGGTCAATCATTGTGAAGCACCAGTTTTAAGTCTTGACTTTGCAGAAGTACCAGTAGAATCATAATTTTTAATTAGGATAGTGTTTGAAACAATAATTAATTGTTTCTCAAACCTACATCTTTTCAGATGTAGGTTTTTTTATGGAGATGATATTATTGAAGTTGTTTAAGAATGCATTAAAATAAAGCCTTATAACGTACTAAAAAAAAGGTATCACGCAAAGTACACTTAAATATAATGCAAAGGGTTGATAATTAGCTCTTTGCGTTCTTAGCGAACTTTGCGTGATATACTTTCTTTAATCTGATTCTCCATCACCAACTGGTGCTTTATAAAATGCAAAAGCTATTAAATCATGTGTTGTAATTATCCCTACCAAAACACCATCTTCCATGATTGGAATGGCATGGTAAACATTTTCTAAAAATAAGTCAGCAGCTAATCCAACGCTATCGTCAGGATTTAAAAAGACAGGATTTTTAGTCATGATGTCTTTTGCAAATATGTTGTTATAAGTTTTTTCTGAGTACGTTTTTCCACCAGTTTCTTTGGATAGTTGCAAAGCTAAATTAGTGAAGTCCTGCTTACTAATAATACCTTTAATCATTGCCATCTCATCTACCACCGGAAGATGATGAAACGAATTAGAATCAAAAATGGACTTGATTTTATTGAAAGGAGTATCTGATTTGATGACGGTCAAGTCTTTCGTCATAAGATCTCTTAAAGGAGTTTCTGTATTCATAACGATTGATTTTAATTTTTATAAAGAGGTTATTTTGGGTTTTAAAAAATCCTTCCCAGAGTTCACTCATAGGAAGGATCCACATTGCTTATTTAAAAAACTGGAGCTGAGTAATTTTTTAGAAAAAATTAGGTCAACTCCAAACTCGAAAACTACTCGTTTAATAAATGAAAAACCATCACCGGAAGTTTAGAGGCTTTTGCCATTCTTTTAGTAAGGCTCAACTGGAAGATATTTTCTAGATAGTTCCGTTGGCGATTAACTAAAACGATGAGGTCTACATTATTTTCATCCGCATACTGATTCAATCCTGACAAAACAGAACGATTCTTAATGTTGACGATGTTAAATGAAAATGAAGGATCACCCTTTTCAAAAAGTTTATAAAAAATGGTGTCTTCTACAGTTTCATAATTATCATTTTCTTCTACATGTACAAAGTGCATGGTAGCATTAAATATCTTCCCAAAATCAACAATTTGATCAAGCAGATTTTCATCAGCCGATTCATAATTGCTGGCATAAAGCACATTTTCATATTTTTTAAATTCAGATCCTTTAGGAACTAGAATTACTGGGCAATGAGAACGTTGAGCTACAGAAGAAGAAACGCTTCCAAACATTCTTTCCATCATATTACCATCTCCAGTTGTACCAATGACAACCATAGCAATATCATCTTCGTCTTTAGTTAACTCTACAATTTCATGAGTTGCACTTAATCCAACGATGGCTTCAGTCTCAATTTTTTGCTGAGTCAAAACATTGGAATTGTTGCTTTTTTCAAGATTAACTTTGACAAAATCTTGCATCTTTTTGAGAATTGCTTCTTCTCGACTTTTTACAGAATTGAGATTTATAGATGCATCAGTATTCAAATTACCAATATATACATGTACCAATTTAATTGAGAAACCCAATGTATCAGCCAATCCTTTAGCATACAAAAACGCATCCCTGGAACATTGTGAAAAATCTATAGGCACTAATATATTCCTCATATTTTGAAGTTTAAAAATTTAAAAAGGAGTTATGAACTAACGTTAGAAGTTTCCTCATTAAGCGTTCTGATAATATCAAAAGTGGTAACGATTCCAACTAATTTATCATCTTCAACAACAGGTAATGCTCTAAATAAATTTTTAGCGAAAATATCTAACGCAACATTGATTCGATCAGTAGGTTCTAATTTACCTACGCCACGAGTCATGATAACTTCAACATTGTAATTATTAAGGCGTGTTTCATTGATGATTTTTTCCAAAGTATTTTCACCCAAGCCTTTCATAAAAAGTAATAAATCTTCTCTACTAAGGATACCGACGACTTTACCTGCCTTCGTTACTGGAAGGTGGTGAATAGCGTGTTCTTTAAAAATATCTCTAACCAAAGTTAGACGATCTCTTTCGCCAACACTAATAACATCTTTAGTCATAATAGTAGAAACTGGAGCTAAAACATTCATAATTTATTTTTTTTAGTGAACAATTATTTTGATCACAAATTGAGAAGAAACGAGAGGGGAAATGATGACTTTTGTTAAGTAAAAAGGTGATTTTTGTCACCTTTGGTTCATCTGTCATCCTGTAATTTTGGTTTGTCGAAAAACATAACCACCGCAAGAGTTTCTAAAAGACAATTATTATCTTACTTCTTTGAAACAGCTAACCATAAAAAATTATGAATTTTTTTTGGAAAAGAATTACACTTCTCATATTGTTCTTCGCAATATCTTTTTACTCTTATAGTCAACAAAAGGTAGAGTTTGAGGGGCAGTTTATAATGGTAGGAAGCTATTCACCTGACAACCAACTGGAAGGGTTTTTAGGTGCAAGATATATTCCAGAGGCAAGTTATTTGATTCCAATAGATTCAACTCAAACTAAGTTTTTTGATTTTGAAGCATCAGCAAATATTAATGGAGATATTTTGTTTTCACCTTTTGACACTTCAAGTCTTGATGGCAATATTCAACCTTATCGAATTTGGGCCAGATATAATGCGAAGCAGTTTGAATTACGAGTAGGTTTGCAAAAAATAGATTTTGGATCAGCATCTTTGCTTCGGCCAATTCAATGGTTTAATCAAATAGATCCACGAGATCCATTGCAATTGACGAATGGAGTTTATGGTGCATTAGGAAGATATTATTTTTTGAATAATGCAAATATTTGGTTGTGGACTTTATATGGAAATGAGAAAACGAGAGGTTTCGATGCTGTGGGAACCAATAAAAAAGTCCCGGAGTTTGGTGGACGATTTCAGTACCCAACAAAAAAAGGAGAAATCGCTCTTTCTTATCATCACCGATCTGCGAATTCTAAAGGTTTAGAATTTATTCCTGAGGTGGAAAAAATCCCAGAACACCGATTTGGCTTGGATGGGAAATGGGATGTAGGAGTTGGTCTATGGTTTGAAACTGCTTTAATTTATAAAACTAAGGATTTAGGCTTTTTGACACATCAAGCACTTTTTAATATCGGAACAGATTATACTTTTGGAGTTGGTAACGGCATAAATGTAATGTTAGAACATTTGGCAATTGCCTCAGATGATAAATTTTTAGGTGTGGAAAATACGGTCAATGTTACCGCAGCCATGGCCTCCTATCCACTTGGTCTTTTTGACAATATAAGTGGTGTTTTTTTATACAATTGGACTGCAGAAAATTTTACATTCAATATAAATTACAATCATCAGTTTGAAAAAATCTCAGCGTATGTAATGGTTTATTATAATCCATCAGCCGTTTCTGGAATTCAACAAAATGATTTAGTAAATCAATTTTCAGGACCAGGGATTCGATTAATGATAGTTTATAATCATTAAACACTATTTATAAAAGTAAGAATTAAAGATCTAATCATAAATATGAAAACCATAAAAGGAGATTTAATAAAGTTAGCATTGCAAGGAGAATTTGATGTAATTATTCATGGATGCAACTGCTTTTGCACGATGGGCGCTGGAATTGCCAAAACAATAAAACAAAAAATTCCGGAAGCATATCAAGCGGATTTAAAAACAGTAAATGGAGATCACTCTAAATTAGGGACGATCAGTTTTGCAGAAGTTACCTTGGAAAGTGAAAAACAACTGATTGTCGTTAATGGATATACTCAATTCAATTGGAGAGGTTCAGGAAGAAAAGCAGATTATGAAGCAATTCGAAATGTTTTTAAAGAAGTAAAAAAACAGTTTTCAGGTTTGCGAATAGGGTATCCTGCAATAGGAGCAGGTTTGGCAGGAGGAAATTGGGATGTAATTTCAAAAATAATTGCTGAAGAATTAGAAGGAGAGGAGCACACTTTTGTTGAATTTTCAAAATAAATATCTAACCATTAAAAAGAAAAGGGATAAGCATTACTGCTCATCCCTTTTGCTTACAAGATGACTTAATTTTTATTCAGCCACCCCAGTAACTAATAATGAAATTTCATTTCTCAACACTTCCACAAATCCTTGATTGATTCCGAAAGTCATTTTTTGACCATCAGCTTTTTCAATACTCACTTGTCCTGCATCTAGTGCTGAAACGAGGGGGGCGTGACCTCGAAGTACTTGAAATTGACCACCAACACCTGGTACTTTCACAGATTTGATCTCGCCTTGAAATACTTCTTTATCTGGTGTAAGAACTACAATATTCATTCTTATTTATTTTTAGAAATGAAGAGCAAATAATTTATTCACTCTTCATTATTAATTTTTCTAATTAAGCAGTTGCTTCTGCCAACATTTTCTTACCAGCTTCGATTACCTCATCAATCGAGCCTTTCAAGTTAAATGCAGCTTCTGGATATTCATCCATTTCTCCATCCAAGATCATATTGAATCCTCGAATTGTTTCATCGATAGGAACCAATACTCCTTGAAGTCCAGTAAATGCCTCTGCTACGTGGAAAGGTTGAGATAGGAAACGTTGTACACGACGAGCTCGACTTACTGCCAATTTATCTTCGTCAGATAACTCTTCCATACCAAGAATTGCGATAATATCTTGTAACTCATTATATCGTTGCAAAATCTGCTTAACAGCCTCTGCAGTATTATAATGCTCGTCTCCAATAATTGCTGGATCCAAGATTCTTGAAGTAGAATCCAAAGGATCTACCGCTGGGTAAATACCCAAAGAAGCAATCTTACGAGATAATACTGTTGTTGCATCCAAGTGAGCAAATGTTGTCGCTGGAGCAGGGTCAGTTAAATCATCCGCAGGTACATATACTGCTTGAACAGAAGTAATCGATCCTCTCTTCGTAGAAGTAATTCGCTCCTGCATCACACCCATTTCAGTTGCCAATGTTGGTTGGTAACCTACAGCTGAAGGCATACGTCCTAAAAGTGCTGATACCTCAGAACCCGCTTGAGTAAATCGGAAAATATTATCGATAAAGAACAAGATGTCTTTTCCACCTTGAGGATCACTCATATCTCCATCACGGTAGTACTCAGCAATTGTCAATCCTGACAATGCAACTCGAGCACGTGCCCCAGGAGGCTCATTCATCTGACCAAATACGAATGTTGCTTTTGATTTTTCTAATTCTTTAGAATCAACAGAACTCAAATCCCATCCACCTTCTTCCATAGAGTGCATGAATTTTTCACCGTAGTTGATAATACCCGCTTCCAACATCTCTCTCATCAAATCATTTCCTTCCCGAGTTCGCTCACCAACACCTGCAAATACAGAGATACCATCGTATCCTTTTGCAATATTGTTAATCAACTCCTGAATCAATACTGTTTTACCTACACCGGCTCCACCAAACAAACCAATTTTTCCACCTTTCATATAAGGCTCAATCAAATCGATTACTTTGATACCTGTGTACAATACTTCCTTAGAAGTAGAAAGATCTTCATATCGAGGAGGTTTCGCGTGAATTGGACGACCACCTTTTTTTGATACTGCAGGTAGACCATCAATTGGTTCTCCTACAACATTAAATAATCGACCTTTAATTGCATCACCGATTGGCATTGCAATTGGCGCACCTGTATCAGTAACTTTAGTACCTCTAGTCAAACCATCAGTCGCTTCCATCGAAACGGTTCTTACTGAGTTTTCACCAAGGTGCTTTTGTACCTCAAGTACGATAACATCACCGTTTTCACGAGTGATTTCTAATGCATTCAAAATTTCAGGTAATTTAGATCCTTCTGCTGTGAAACTTACGTCTACAACTGGTCCAATTACTTGTTTAACTTCACCTATATTTGCCATAATATTATATTATAAATTGGTTGAATTATAGTGGGTTCTCAAAATCGGTGCAAAGATACTTTTTTTGTCTTTTAAACCAAAGAAAATTTGGTATTGAAAACTTCTTTTTTGAAATAAAAATTCCAAATGGTGTTAACGTTTAGGATACTTGTATTTTTTATGTTGAAAAATTTCGTTATTTAAAAGATTTACCATAGATTTGATGCCAGCAACAAAAAAATACGGTACAAGAAACTCTTTTTCTCTTTTTCTCTTTTTCTCTTTTTCTCTTTTTCTCTTTTTCTCTTTTTCTCTTTTTCTCTACCCGTAATTTTTTTTTAATCAAAATTTATAGATCTAGGTTTTTATATAATCTAGATTTCATGTTTGGTAATTGATTATTTCAGTTACCCTCTATTTGTATTGTGTGCACATCAATATATAAAGGCTACTGCTACAATGATGTAACAATAGCCTCAAAATTTAATTAACTTTTAAAATTACAAAAAATGAAAAATTTAATTTTAGCTTTCACTCTAACATTTATTTCTATCTCTTTTGGATATGGAATTAATTCCAATGATTACATTTTACCAGAGATAGATGAGGTCTGCTTATCAGAAAAAATACCAAATGAACCACTTGCAAATATGACTTATGAAGATGAAATATTTGCTTCTCCGTGCCTAGAGTTAGCTATGGCTGTTGAAGCACATATCTTAGATATGGATGAAGGTGACAGTCCTGCTCCTGGATCGATGGCGAGTGTTGCTTCATGGGTTGCTAATATAGTTTATGATAAATGTTGTCAACTTTTTCCAGCTGCCTGCTAATTAGAGGTTTTAAAGTAAGATATATGTATTTAATTTAATACCGAAAACAAATGCGAATCGCCTTTTGAAAATACTTTATCAAATTCTTAAATCTCATAGAATTGATATTAGAAAAATTCAATAAGCGATTCGCATAATATTCAAACTAGTTCTTAAAATTAAAATGATATGAACTCTCAATTAAAAAAAATCTTATGGATTATTGCGTGTATAATTTTTTCCAATAACTATAATTCTTATGCGCAATTAAATGGAGAAGCCACTTATAGTGTAGAGAGCATTTTTTCTTTTGGAAAAGAAAAAAATAAAAACGTTGATAGTGTTTTAAAACAAATAACAGAACAATCTAAGAATACAGATAAAATTGAACTTAAATTAATTTTTAATAAAAATGAGTCATTATTTTATTACGAAGATGCTCTTGAAACCGACGACAATAACATGTTCAATCTAACATTAATTTTTGCCAAGACTATTGGAAAATATTATGTGAATAATATTAATAATCAAGTTCTTCATAAAAAAGAACTTCGGGATGGTACCAAAGTGATTATCAAAAAAAAATCGAATGACTATAATTGGGACTTGAAAAATGAAATTAAGACCATCGGGAAATACACATGTTATAAAGCAGTATATTCAAAAAAGTATATAAAAAATAATGAAACAAAAGTCAAAATAGTTGAAGCTTGGTATGCTCCTGAAATACCTGTAAATAGCGGCCCAATTGGATACCGTGGATTACCAGGATTGATTCTCGAATTGAAAGATGGTAAAAATTTTTCTTATTACTTGACAAAAATATCATTTAATACTAAAAATAGTATTAATATAAAGAAACCTAAAAAAGGGAAGATGATGACTCCTGAAGAATACAAAGAGGTTATGAAAAAGGCTAAAGAAGAGTTTTATAAGTCTCGAGGATAGGGAATAAGTATATGATTCAATTAAAATATTTCATCAGTATTCTTTTTTTTATTTTAAGCCATTTTTTGGTGGCTCAAGATAAGATAATCGAAGGAGTTGTTACTGATTCCCAAAATATTATTCTCGAATATGCAAATATTATCGCCAAGCCTAATAATCCAAATCTTAATATATCTTTTTCTATCTCAGACCAAAAAGGGAGGTACAAACTTCAACTCTTAAACAATGAAACATATATAATAGAAGTTAGATACTTAGGCTATCAACCCATCAATTTCGTTTTAGATGCTTCCTCCCAAATTTCTCAAAAAAACTTCATCTTAAAACCAGCTAAAAATGAACTCCAAGAAATAGTCATCATTTCTGACCTTCCAATCAGTTATAAAAATGATACTCTTATTTACCAAACCGATGTTTTCGTCAATGGCTCAGAACGAAAACTCAAAGAGGTATTAAAAAAACTTCCTGGGGTAGAAGTAGATAGAAAAGGAAATATTACAGTTCATGGTAAGAAGGTAGATAAAATTTTGATAGAAGGAGAAACGTTTTTCAGCGGAGGAACAAAGCTTGCTGTTGAAAATATTCCTGCTGATGCTGTCAATACAGTAGAAGTTATTGATAATTATAATGAAGTTGAATTTCTAAGTGAAGTATCAGGAAGCGAGGAGTTGGCAATGAATATCACATTAAAAGAAGACAAGAAGAATTTTGTATTTGGAGATATTAATGTAGGTGGAGGAATTAAAAATAGACATTTAATCCACCCTAATTTATTTTACTATTCTCCAAAATCTAATTTTAATTTCATTGGTGATTTGAATAATGTAGGGGAGAAAACTTTTACTATTAATGACTTCGTTAGTTTCAATGGAGGAATGGGAAAGTTAATATCAAATCCTACTTCTTTTTTTAAGCATTCTACTGAGGAGTTTTTCCCATTTTTAGAAAATCAAGATGTAGAAAAAAATATTAACAGATTTATAGGACTTAGTTTAAAGAAAAGTATCAACACAAAATTAAACACGGGTGGCTATTTTATTTTTTCCAACACCAATACCGTACAAAGTGAAATTCGGGAAAATCAATATTTGAATGATTCGCTTCCAACTTTTGAAACTCGAACGCTAGATGATAATTTAAAAACCAATTTGGGAATTCTAAAATTTTCATTGGATTATATTCCTAAAAGGAATATGGATCTTTCGTATAACCTTTCTCTTAAAAAATTAATAAACCATTTTGACAATAAATATCTTTCCACAACTATTGAAAATCAAAGCTACATTAACACTCAACAAAATCTAAATAACTCTACACTCCAACAAAATTTTGAATTTCATCAAAAGAAATCAAAAAAATATTCTTCTTCTTTTGTTTTAAATCATTTTTACAAAAATGAAAACGGAGAAAAAAGTTGGTTAACCAATAGTGAAATTATCAGTTTTTTATTGCCACTTCAAGACTCCATTCCATATCATGTTTTTCAAGACAAAAAAGTGAATCGTCATCAAATAGATGGTTTATGGAAACATTATTTTATTCTAAATCGAAAAAATCATATTTATTTTTCAGTCGGAAATAATATTTATCATCAAAAATATTTTACCAATGAAACTCAAAAAATAGGCAATGGAAATATCATTGATTTTCAAAATGAAGGATTTAGCAATGATTTAGATTTTCAATTAAATAATTTCTTTGTAAACTTAATTTATAAAAATAGAAGAGGAATTAGTACAACTAAACTTGAACTTGCTCCTCATTTTTATTTTTGGAAAATCAAACAAAACAATACTCTTACAAAGAATAAAATTGTTTTGATTCCAAAATGGAAAACCGAATTTAAATTCAGTAAAGCTGAAAAACTAGAGGTTAATTATCAAGTCACCACAAATTTTGCAGATGTTTCTGCTTTTTCTAATCGGCTTTATTTAAGAGATTTTAATGCAGTTTTTATTGGGAATTCTCAACTTGAAAATGAATTTTTTCATCAATCTTCTCTACACTACAAAAAGTCAAGTTGGTTCTCGAATTATGACTTCAATACATCTTTAGCATATATACATAAAGCAAAACGAATTAGAAATGAAAATATAATGCTAGGTATTTTTCAGATAACATCGCCAAGTTTAGTGAGTACTCCATTAGAGGAATGGAATTGGAAAGCGAACTTTAGAAAAGGTATCAAAAAAATTGATGTTAAATTAAAGTCTAATATTCGTTTTTCTAAATATGACCAACTCATTAATTTCCAAGAATTCAAAACAAAACAAACGAATTTATCAAATGGAATCTCTTTGGGAACAAATTTTAAAAAATACCCAAATATTGAAATTGGCATTGACCATACCTTTCAAAAATTTCATCTCGGAGAAAACACGTCAATTTTTAAAAGAAGCGAACCTTTTGTTTTTATAGATTATTTATTCTTCAAATGTTTTACATTTAAGTTTGATTATCAAGGAACTTTCTTTAAAAATGATTTTGGTTCATCTTCTCGATATGGAATAGCTAATACAAGTTTGTTTTTTCAAAAAGAGGACGCACCTTTTGGTTTCGAGATAAAAGTAAATAACTTATTCAATACTAAAATAAAAAGACAAGCTACGTTCACTCAATCAATTATTGCTGACATAAGTACTTCAGTTTTACCGAGGACAATTTTATTTTCATTAACGTACAAATTATAATTCTTTCGTTTAATTTCTCACCTTTAAACTTTATTTAAGTAATTTTTCGAAGTTTAAAATGCCAAAGATTTCCATCCTCCTTCCCGTTTTAAATGCTGAAAGTTTTTTATCAGCCTGCCTTGAAAGCATTCTAAATCAAACTGAAACTAATTGGGAGTTAATCGCAATTGATGATCATTCGACTGATAAGAGTTTTGAGATTTTAAATTCTTTTGAGAAAAAAATGCCCGAGCAAATTCAGGTTTTTAAAAATGAAGGAAAAGGAATTATCCCAGCTTTAAAATTAGCCTACTCAAAATGTCAAGGCGAATTTATCACTCGAATGGACGCTGATGATTTGATGGAAAAAAATAAACTAGCTTCGCTAAAATCTCTTTTAGAAAAAAATGGACGTGGGCACGTCGCCACAGGTTTAGTCAAATATTTTTCCGAAACTCAACTCGGTGATGGTTACAAAAAATATGAAGAATGGTTAAATGCACTTTCTTTGGAAAATAAAAACTACGAAGACATTTATAAAGAATGTGTCATTCCTTCTCCTTCTTGGATGTGTCATCGAGATGATTTGGAAAAATGTGGTGCATTCGAAATTCAGCAATATCCTGAAGATTACGATTTGTGTTTTCGTTTTTATAAAAATAATTTAAAAGTAGTCGCTTCTCAAAATGTCATTCATCATTGGCGGGATTATTCTAATCGAACCTCACGCACAGATCCGAATTATGCCAATCAACATTATTTTGATTTAAAGCTTCCTTATTTTTTAGAATTAGATTTTGATAAAAGTCGTCCACTCGTAATCTGGGGGGCAGGCAAAAAAGGAAAACAACTTGCCAAAAAATTAATCGAACAAAAAGTCGATTTTTATTGGCTCTCCAATAATGAAAAGAAAAATGGAAAAATGATTTACGATAAATTGGTAGAACATTTTGAAAAAATAAATGAATTAGAAAATCCACAAATTATAGTTTCCGTCGCATCGCCAGACGGGCAAAAAGAAATTTTGAAATTTTTCCAAAAAAATGAATTAGAAAAGGGGAACGATTATTTTTTCTTTTGCTAGCGAAAGATAGAACGCTGATTGGGCGGATTGATCGGATACTTCAGATTTGACGATCACAATATAATGGGATAAAATCCATAACACTTCTAATCGTCAAATCTGAAGTATCCGCTCAATCCGCCCAATCAGCGTTCTATCCAAACCGCAAGTTTTCAAAAATAACATCATCCAAAGAATACATAAATAATAATTTGGACGAAACTCAAATCATACCACAACTAAAAGAAGGCAACGAAACTGCCTTCAAAAATTTGGTCGATACTTTTCAAGAAAAAGTATTGAACACCAGTTTAGGTTTTGTGCCCAATCGGCATGATGCTGAGGATATCGTACAGGATGTATTCTTAGAAGTATTTCGAAGCATCAATAAATTCAGAGGAGATTCAAAATTGTCCACTTGGATTTATCGAATCACCACCACAAAATGCCTCGAACATATTCGAGCAAAAAAGAGAGAGAAGCGAAAAGCATTTTTCCAATCACTTATCGGTATGCATGAAAATGCAGATAGAATAAAAGCATTCGATTTTGATCATCCAGGAGTTTTATTGGAAAATAAAGAACGTTCGAAAACTCTTTTTGCAGCTATCGAGAAATTACCCGAGAAACAACGAGTTGCTTTTACCTTACATAAAATAGAAGGATTAAGCTATCAAGAAATTACAGCAATAATGGAAACAAGTTTGTCCTCAGTAGAATCCTTAATGTTTCGAGCAAAAAAGAATTTGCAAAAGACACTCGGAGATTTTTATAAAAAAAATAAAGGATAAAAACTTAAACGTTTCGCAAGTTTTCCCAAACAAAGACATCTAAAAGAAGAATCGTAAAATGAAAAATAAGAAAATAAATATCGACCAAGAAGTCAAAAAGACAATGGAAAGTATCGATCAAATCAAAAGGGTCGAAGGCAATCCATTTCTTTATACAAGACTCCAAGAAAAACTTCGACAAGAGTCAGAAGGTGATATTGTAACAACACGTACACGTTTTCCAGTTTGGCAGTTTGCAATGGTAGTCGCTCTTCTTTTTATCAATGGATTTGCTTTGATGGAGTCAGGTTATTTCAATGAAACAACTGAAACTGCAACAGCTAGTATTGATGAACTTGCAAACGAATATGCGTTGACGGAGAATGAAGAGGAGGATTTAGATTATTTAAGTTTGAACGATTAAAAGGTAAGTATTATGAGTATTACAAATAGTAAATATACAAAATGGATTATCGGAGCACTTGTTTTGCTCAACTTGGTTTTATTGTCCGTTCTTTTCTTTTTGCGGCCTCAACATGGCGAAAGGAAAAGACCAAATCCGAATGATTTTTTGAAAAAAGAATTAAACCTTACGGATGATCAAGTAGTCAAATTTACGGAACTTCGAAAAGCTCATTTTCAAAAAGCAAGAGAGGAATCAAAAGCGATTCGGACTTTGAAAAACGAAATGTTAGATGCGATTTCTGCAGAATCACCTGACACTTCAAAAGCAAATATGATTGCCGATCAAATTGGAATTAAAGAAGCTAATCGAGAAAAATTATTGGTTCAACATTATTTGGAATTACAAGCGGAGTGTACTCCTGAACAACGTCAAAAGCTCGAGCGCGTTTTCAAGAAGGCTATGTCGCGAAGGAAATTTCGAAAAGGAAAGAGAGAGAAAATGAAGAGAAAAGAAGCACAATGATTTTCTAAATCTATTTAAAAAAAAAATTAAAAAACTGTTCTTAGATTCATTTAAGAACTCAAACATTAAAAAAATGAAAAAGAATATTTTAGTATTAATGATAGGTATGTTGATTACAACATTGGCATTTGGACAACGTGGGAAAAAGAAACATCACCAACCTAATCCAGAACTCAAAAAAGAAATGCATAGTTACATTGAAAAAAATGTAGTTCCTGTTTTACAAAAATCTCAAAACGAATTTGATGCACAATTAAGTGCAGAAGATCTAGCATTTATCCAAGCGAAGCGAACAGAGTTAGCTCAAGAAAGAGCAGAAAGAAAAGCGGAACGAGAGGCTAATCGTCCAAGCAAGGAAGAGCGAAAAGAGATGAAAGAAAAAATGAAAGACATGACTGAAGAAGAACGACATGCTTTCAGAAAAGAGAGAATGGAAAAAAGGAAAGCGATGCGTGGCGAGAAGAAAAACAAAAACCTTAAAGCAGAAATGAAGGGTTTTATGGAACGAAACGAAGAGTTGATTAAAACTACCATGGTTGCGCTTAAACCTAACTATAAAGAATGGACAGAAGACCAAAGAGCCATTTTTGAAAAATATCGACCGTCCGATGCTCCTAAAATGGAAGAGGGAAAAAGAAAAGGAAAAGTTGGTTTGTTCGGATTGGAACCTCATCGAGGGAAACGCCATAAAATGGGTAAGCATGAGAAACATCAACGAGGTGATAAAATGAAAGCCGAGAAGAGAGAAAAAAGAAAAGGCGAGAAAGGTAAAAAACGCAAAGAAAGAAAATCAGGGAAGGTAGTTGTTCAGTTCATTTTATGGGATGGAACTTTACCAAGTCCACCTGCTGAAAGAAGAGAAGATTTTGGTGAAAAAGAATTAGCTAATCCTAATGTAAATATAGTGTTAGGACAAAATTATCCTAACCCATCAACAGGAATGACTAGAATTGAAGTAGAAATTCCCGAAGGTATGAGTCAATTGAATTTGATAGTTACAGATATGAATGGGAAAGTGGCGAAGCGATTGAATTTGACTAATTTAACTCCTGGAAAAGAGGCGATCGAACTTGATGTGAATGATCTTCCAAATGGGCAATATTTTTATACTGTTGAAGGAGATGGATTTAAGGCGAGTAAAAAAATGACGGTAAATCATTAAAGTTTAATTGACTAATCAAATATAAACTGGGAGTTACATTGTAAAATGTGATTCCCTTTTTTTTATTTTCCTAGCAGTTTAAGTACATTTTTTTTAAAGCTAGTTTTTTCAAAAATCGAAGAATCAAAACCACTAAATGATTTTACTTTTTCCAAAGCATTTTTCAAATCAAAATCTTTTTGCGAAGCGGTGAAAAATATTTTTTGTTTAAAAAAATGATCAGCTAAGTATTCTTGTTCCGTCTGTCCAGGTGTAGGAATTAGAATCGCTTTTTTTTCTAAAAAAGCTAAATCCATCAAAGTAGTATAGCCTGATCGACTGATAACAATTTCACTTTCTGCAATTGCTTGATTTAATTTTTCAGAAGTCAAAAATGAAACCACTTCAATTTGTTCATTAAAATAAAAATGTTCTTTTTGCTCTGTCTGACCTTTGACCAAAAGAAATTGAAAAGGTAATTCTAAGGCTTGTGCTAAAATGTTTTTTTCTAAAAAAGTTCGTTGAGGTTCAGGTCCCGAAAGAATGATAATTGCTTTTCGTTTGATTTTACTTTCGATTTTTTTCATTCGAGAAAGTGAACCGATATATTTTGTAAGCGTGTTTTTTAATAAAAAATTACCATGCGAGAGATTGCCTGACAAGTTTGGTTCTTTTTCAAAATCAGGAATCCAGCATTCATCAAATCGTTGAATCATCTTTCGATTTA
>CAZMBP010000005.1:0-11747 GCA_964564545.1 uncultured Saprospiraceae bacterium | reverse complement strand
AGCGCACATGCAAGCCAGTATGATTTTTACCTCCAATGATGTGGTAATTAATTTAGGTGTAATTACCGCAGGGGTATTAGTGAATTGGTTAGATTCCAGTAAACCTGATTTAATAATAGGAACTATTGTTTTTATGCTTGTAATTCAGGGAGCTTTGCGGATTTTAAAATTAGGGAAGTAGGTTGAATTATTTTTCCTCAGCTTGTATTTATAACAACACAATTACAATTTTTAAACATTACAAATATCCTTAATTTCTAAAAAGAAATGGTTCAAATGGTTGGTTAAAAAAGGAATGTGGAAAAATAATTTAATATACATCAAAACCTTCTTGAAGCCGAAGCTAGTGAGTCACGCTACCGTAAACGGATAGCAAAACTCACTAACTTTCGGCAGCACGCTCAGGGCAGCTTCGTTTCATTCCACAGCCTTGCCACCTTTTTAAGCCAAAGCTTCTATTATTTACTCTAATAAGATGGATAGGATTTGAATTTACAAAAAAAATCAACTCAAACTCCAATCTGAAAAATTACGGTTAAAAAGTTTTTTACGTAAACATCAATTTTTATAACAAGACATTTACATTTTACAAAATTCTTTAAGTACGACCGACAACTTTTTGAAATCAAAAAAGACAAAGCTGACAAAATTCAAATTCCTCAGTCGGAAGTATGAACATATATTCATAAATCAAAGAGGGAGGTGAAAAGGAATTGGGAAGGTCTCATATGTGTTTAAAAAGGATGCATAATTTTTCTTCTTCTCTCTCTTTCTGCATCTGCTTGGTGTCGTTCAACCTTTTCTTTTAAGAAATTTTTTATAGGAATTAATTCAAATTGATTCTCAGCTTGACTTGCCAGAAAAAGTAAATTTTGCCACTTACTGCCACGCACTTCACTAACATTTACTTTTTCTTTATAAAAGCCGCCTAGTCCTATCCATCTAATTTTTTGAAAATCCTCAACATTGGTATTGACAGAGAGGTAGTGTGAAAATGCTTTTTCGAAGTAGGGATGAAATTGATGTCTTAGCACATCTACCATGGCATTCATTTTATCTCTATCAACATTATTTTTAGAAATGAAATCCAATACAAATTTTTCTGCTTTCACTTTACTCTCTTCTGATAAATTTTCAAAAAAAGCGTTTATTGGATTTTCTGTTATACCAGCAAAATCATATTTTTCAACTAATAAATTAATTGCTTCGTTAAGGATGACTTGATAATTTTTGAACTCCCAAATAAAATTTAATCTTTTTAATAAGCTTTTTGATGGAGATGGATTATTGTTTAAATCAAACAAAAGGCTAATCAAATCATTGAGGAATGAATGGTCTAGTTTTAATACTGATTTTAAGCCTGTCCTATCATGGTCAAAATTCCAATGAAGTGTTTCTTGCTGCAAATAGGATTGTTTAAACAATTCTAGTTCAACCTTTGAAGTTGGAGGGTAATTTTTATAGAACTCAGCAAAAACATATATCTTATTTTCCTCTTTTTCATTTTTCCGAGTAATGATTTTTAAAAGTTGGAATGGTAGTTTTTCATTTAACTCAATGAAGTTTTTCAAGTTGGAGATTAGAAAATTGGTATTTACTGCTGATGATTGAACGCATTGAATTAGTTTTTTTTCAAAAGTTGAATTGATAATATCTTTTGGCAAAGCATAAAATAAACTTAGCTTCCAATAATGTGCATTTCCATTTTTCCATTTATCTAACATTTTGAAAAGCCTTAAAGCATATTCCTTTGATGTTTTGCAAATCAAAGAAACTGTATCACCCAATGTCCATAACTTTTCGGGATAGTTGGCAAATAATAATTCAAGCATTCGGAATCCTAATTCAGCATCCCTTTTGAAGTTTTCTGTAAGGATTATATCTAAAGTTTTATGAATGTCCTCTTGAAGAAAGCCGTCTAGTGAATAAGCAATTTTCACCAATTGAATAAAATCAAAAAAATCATTTTCATTTTCATTTTCAAACATCAAAGTCTTCTGAATATCTTCTTTTTTTAACTTCCTGAATTCAGCAATAGTTGGAACTTCAAAATCATGCCTTCCTCCTACACTACTCCAATTCAATCTTCTTAGAATTTCATATCTTTCATTTCTAAATTTCTCAACCAAATTCTGAATTTTTTCCGATTCAAATGTTTTCCTTTTTAACCAAATATCGAAATCATGAACAAAATGTATATGGTGAAAATTACTTGTATCAAATTTTTCATCAACTATTTTCACAAAATACTCAATATCAAATTCGAGTAATTCTGGTGAAAAATCAAACAATCTATTTTTGACTTTTTTTAGCACCTCAACTACCTCGCTAGGAAAATCATCAAAGGAGTCAAATAAAGATTCCCAAAGACTTTTTCTAAAAGCTAATGGCTTTTCATTTGTTGGATATTTAAAATTATGAATCATCACTTTATCTCTACTATTACCAATTCGCTCTTTGAATTCATGTGAAAAAAATGCTTCAACAATTGGAAAATATGCCGAAACGAAATGTGGTTTTCTATCTTTGAAATTTCTATTTAGTACTTCAAAAAAATCTTCTTGCCTATTTGTTTGAAAATAAAAGTCACGCTCTGTAAAAAGTAATTTTCCATTTATCCTTTGAACTAATTCTGATAACAACTCTGGTTTTTTCCTTGCATACTCGAATCCTATTTCAATTGAATCTTTAAAATGCGTGGTATTATTATAAAAACAATTGGAAATCAAATCCAACAATTTGTCGCTCATGTAAGAACTTTTTTTAGAATTGACTTCATAAGCAGGCTCATTTGGTTCAGGTAGTTTTTTAATTTTTTTAAAGAAATAAGTTAACATATCATTGGTTCGAAAAAACCAAAATTGCTGAAAGAAATCCAATACACTTTTTTCATCTTTCTGTATTGTTTTCCAATAATCAGCTAAATCGAGGTTAATTTTAGAAGAAAGGAAATCATAACCAAATGCATCCCCAATTGGAATTATCAAGTCATAAAACTGTCTTCGGTGAGAATGGTAATAGTTAAATAGAAGTGTCCGAAAAGGAAGAAATTGATTTTTGATAAAAACTAAGTAGAAAAAATAAGTACTCAAAATTTGTTCACTTATTCTTAGTATATCATGTTGAGTTTCGACTAATTCCTTTCGCTCAAGTTCATATATCGCTTCATGGAACTCATTTCCTTTTATTTTAAAATCAGTCAAAATTTGATTAAAAAGATTCTTATTTCTTTTGTCTATAGTTTGGAAAAAAGACAATATTCCAATTGTTTTTAAAAGAACAGGATTTTTGAATAAACCATTATCATCTATTAGCCTTTGAAAATACTTATCATACAAATCTTCAATTGTACCTTCCAAAAGTTTAATATCAAATTCATTGGCATACCTTGCTGCCATCACAGCCAATCGGGCATTTCCATTTGCGATTTCAATAATTTTTTGTTGGTATCTGAAATCTAAAATATTAAAAGAATCACTACCAATAATTTCTCGAATTTCGTCATCGGTAAATTTTTTAATATCAATAAGAGCAGGTTCAAATTCTTTACAAGCACTTAAAATATCTTTAAGTGCATATTGTCTTACGGTAATCAAAAGTTTGATTTTACCAATTCTCTTCTCTTTAAAGATTCCTAAGATTTGATGGAAATTTGGCAATTGACGATTTGCATCATCTATAAGTATTATGTAATTCTTGTCATGTTCCAATTGAATTTTTAAATCTTCGAAAATTTCTACACTCTTATTTGAAACTGCAAAACCTTGAAAATCTGAATTTTGAGCAATGAACTTTTGAACAGATTCTAGTCCAAGTTTGGTTTTTCCAACTCCTGAATCACCTGTTAAAATAACCATGTCTGAAGTTGATATTTGGGATTCAATTTCAATGAGTTCATTTTCTCTATTCAAAAATTTGTTATCAAGAGGCGTTGAAATATTTCCTCCTTTATGATTGTATTCACTAATGAAATTTGGCAATGGTAATAATTGCCCTGTGTTCAACGGAATACCTAAAAACTCTTTAGAAATAGCAGGATGCTTAAAGCAAATTTCAAGAGCCAATCGACCAAGACCAATTAGTTCTATTTCAATGTTTTTTTCTTGTGCATATTTTAGTACCTCAACTTCCTTTTCAATTTTCAACTTGGTGTTAAAGCATAGAACTATTTTGCCTATTTCATTAATTGAAATTTTAGTTTTTTTAAAGTCCAAACAACTATCAATGTCTTTTTTCAATTTTATCACCAAGTCTTTTTCAGTAGTTGTAAATTCAACACATCTTAAACTTCCATCTCCTAATCTATAGTAAGTATCAGGTGTACCTTTTGTAGTTTTTTGTTTTCCTAACTTACTGCCAATTCGCTCGAAACTAATCAAGTTATCCAATCTTCGAATTAAAAAGACATCACATAACCTTTGAAAAGGTCCGCCTTCTAATCCTAATATTTTCTGCTCAATAAGTTGTAGTCGTCCTGTCATAATTTTTGGGTATTAATTTTTTTTGGAAAATTTAATCAATTTAGAAAATAGTTTAAATCCTCTTGCAGCCGAAGCTAGTGAGTCACGCTACCGTAAACGGATAGCATAACTCACTAACTTTCGGCAGCACGCTCAGGGCAGCTTCGTTTCATTCCACAGCCTAGCCACCTTTTTTTGCCAACCCGCTAAATCATTTTGCAGACTTCCTTTCAGTCAGTCAGCAAGCCCGCAAGGCAGCAAGTCTGTTCCATTGCACTCCAGCAGCCCTTCTTGACTAACGCTTCTAGTGACTGCTTAAATAAAACAGTAGGAATCAAATACAAGGTCAGTATTATCAAAAATGGAATTAAATCGAAAAGATGTGAATTAAGATTTTTTAGTTTCCTCCTTAATTTTATCCAACCGTTTATTCAACTGTTTTGCTCTTTTAAAATTCTCCTCTCCAATTTCAGTCAACCGTTCCAAGATTCTCAAATCCCATCTTCGACCAACAACGACATCTGCAACGAATTGAGCAGACACTCCAAATTCCTTTGCAACTATATTGTTAGTTCCCCTTGGTAACAATGGTTTTACAACAGCAGCTTTTGCTCTGATTTCCTTTTTTAACTCTAGTGGTAATTTTTCTTCAGCCATAATTGAAATTTGATATTTAAACGAATTTATACAATTAAGATGTAAATCCATATTCTCAATTTAAAAAAATCCATTTCTCAAGGACTGAATACAAAAAAGAGAAAAGCGACTTGATGATAAATCACCAAGCCGCTTTTTCATAAAATTAAGCATTGCGAAGATACTACAAAAAAGGCGTAGTTTCAATTTTCTAAAACACAGATTTCAAAGAATAAGTAATCCTTAATCTTCAAAAATAAAATCAAAGAAATAGAATCCAAGCGACCTAATTATCTGCTCTAAAAATCCTCAACTCATTCCCTCGACATCAGCATCAAGCCAACCCTCCAAAAGCTCTATCATAAAGCTGATGTCTCCCACAGTAGCAGCTAAAGGCAAATAGCTATGCTACTTAAAATATCACTTTTTGCCAAACTACAACCTTACTCACAAAAGCGATATTTCAAAGCAAACCTCATATTTCCCTTTAGCAGCTACTACCGCATAACACTACTCCTACAAATTTGATTCTGCTAAATAAATTCTAAACTCAAGCTTTCGAATACTAGCACCAAGCAACGCTCCAATTTCTACATTGAAGCTAGTATTCTCCCTTAGTAGCAACAATCATTTTTAGGTTTTCACTACACTTCGATTTCGGAAAACCTAAAAATGATTGCAGCTACTTCAACCAAAACGCTTCCATCCCACTTGGGTAGTATTTCAAAAAAGTTACTAATAAAATAATTTGATTTGAATTTATATCATCAGAAACCTTCCTCCGCCACAAAGCCAAAGCATCCCGCATTTGTGGCTTGCCTCTGCCCCCAGCAGCAGGCGAAAACAGCTCACCCTTCATGCGGAGTCCCCTATGAGCCACTATACCTGCCTCGAATGCCCAAAACTAAATCTTCAGCAGGTATGGTCGCTCTCTTGCTCATAGCGTCCACCGCAGCTCGCGCCAAGCGCAGGGTCAATATGGTTGTAATTTTCTGCTATAGAAAGAGGTCATCTTCTTTACTTTTTTTTGCTTAAAATAAGCTTTGAACAGGAGGCGTATATATTAATTCTTTTGAGGTCATGTATTCATATAATGGCTTTTTTACTTCTATCGTTTTTTGGCTGGTGTACCATGTTCCGCCAGTTCTATTTTTTGAATATAGGGCGAGGGTACAGTCTGTCAGTTTTACAAGTTCATTATTCCTTAGTAGTGGAGCTATTTTTCCACCATGTTTTTTGTAGTCAGGTTTTAGGACTTGAGTTGGAATTTTATTTTCATCTGCCCAGTTTTGGGCTAAAGTATCCGCACCTATTGCTCCGCCATGTAAGAGCATTGTTATTTTTACTCCTTGTAGTTCTTCTACTTTTTTTATTGCTTCCGCTAGTGCGGTGGAGTCGTTGAATTTTCGGCTGCCTGTTATCAGTAGTTTCATGCTTTAAATATACGCATTTATTGTATGTTATCATAATTTTCGTGGTATTTTATTACATATTATTTCATATTTTATTGAGATTTTATTTATAATTAATAAAAATAAAAATATGAATATTTTGTTTTATTCCTTGTTTAAATCAATCATTAATTGTATATTTACATATCAATAAAAAGGGAATAACCCCTTGTTCTTTTTTCATAAAATTAAGCATCAATGAACAATTTACTTACCATTACGGGGGTGGAAGATTCCACCTCCCGTACCAATCAATTATTGGATTCCATTAATGCGGATATTGAATCTTTTGAGCGTTCGCAAGAATTTAAAGAAAGGGAAATAGCTATAACAACCCTTTTACAAATTGGGGATGAATCCGAAAATTTACACCGACACATTAGAGGTAATAAATTACGTAAGAGTGCGATTTTCACTCCCGAAGATTGCGCCTTTATTAAAGAGTTCTACAATTTTCTTTGTGGCAAACTTCTTCCTTTTTAACCGCTAGGAAGCATTCTATGAGAAGCATTGGTCAGCAGCGAGGACTTGTATCTCGCTGCCCTTTAACTCTATTTTCTAAACCTTCCTGTCGGTTAGGCAGGTCATAAAATTAAGCACTTATGAAAAAGTCAGTCTTTGAAATCGCCACCGAGCGAATGGTCACCCTATTGGAATCAGGTACAAATCCTTGGCGGAAAACTTGGAGTACCTCCACTATTCTTCCACCCATGAACTATGCATCTAAACGGGTTTATTCTGGAATTAATTTCTTTTTGTTATCCATGCTGGAGAATCCATTTTTTATGACATATAAACAAATAGGAAAGGCAGGTGGACACCTCAAAAAAGGTGCAAAAAGTGAAATCGTTTTTTATTGGTTATGGACTTACTATGATGCCAATGGAAAGATAACTAAGAACGAAAACGAAGCAGTCAAAAAAATTCCTAACCTAAGATATTATCGAGTTTTTAATGCACCTGATATTGAAGGAATTGAGTTTGATTATCCCGAACCAGTTCAGTTAAAACCGAATGAAAAATATACAAATTGTGAGCATTTAATTTATTCCACCAATGCGACAATTGAACATATCAACGCCAATCAACCGTACTATGATTTCGTCAAAGATTTTATCAATATGCCAGTCATTGGCAGTTTCGACAATTCAGATTTTTACTATGCTACTTTGTTTCATGAGTTGGGACATTGGACGGGTGCGAAGTCAAGATTAAATCGAGAATTACCGAATAGATATGCAGATGAAAAATACTCCAAAGAAGAATTAATTGCAGAAATGACGAGCGCATTTTTATGTGCTGAAATGGGAATTGATAACAACGATTTAGCGAACAATTCAGCCGCTTATTTACAAGGTTGGATTAATGCCCTCAAAGGGGATTCTAAGTTGATTATCACCGCTGCAAGTGCTGCACAAAAGGCTTTCAATTTTATTTATTCCAATTATTCAAAACAGGTTCAAGAACCAAATTTAATAATAGAAACCAATACATCATAACAATACATTTACATTACTATTAAAACATACTACAATGACAATTACAAACAACACCATTTCCACCGGCACACTTTTACATACCGCTACTGTGAATGAAGCAGCCAAAGCCAATTCCATTTTTGCACTTTTTATCATGCAAATTATAATCAAACATCGTAACCGTGATTGGGGCGACTGCTGTGAAGAAGATTGGAATTTAAACGATACGGCTCTTAGAGAAAAAGGGCGAATTCTTTCAAGTTATAATTTACCTCAAGACTTAAAATCTATTCATCCACCAAATGAGAAAGTTTGGATCATCACCGAATGGGATAGAAGCTATACTACTATAATTTTTCCCTCGGAATACTAAAAAATTCAATTGGACAGCAGGAAATTTTTAAACCAATTTTTTAAAATTTAAAACATACCATTATGAAAAAATTAATGCCAATTTCCAACTTCAAAAAAACAGAATTAATCACCACCGACGGAGAGTTGAAAATCAAATATTTATCAGGCTATCCCCGCTCCTACCGCTTCGATGCATCGAGGGGATTATTTAATGAGAATGGCGAAAATACTTTAACTAAAAAAGGGCAACCGTTTTCTTTTGCACCAATTGCCTATCGCAAATTTCGTGACAATATCTTAGGCTTTGGAATGAAAACTTGGATTGAATTTTTCTTCCTCAATGAATCACTTCAAGTATGTGCTTTGATGTTTCATGGGTATAGTGTAGATGAATTTATGAGAACAGCTAACGCTATGTTTTACGATGATGTCTCACCTTGTGATTGTTTGATTACTGCTACTCCAAATGAAAAGACAAGTAACAATCCCGAAGCCAAAGGTCAGAAATATTTTATCGCTCAATTCTCTTACAAACCACTACCAAAAGAAGATGCTACAAAAATTGAACAGGCTACTGAGTCGCTTCAAATCTGGAGACAAGACACTACCACAGGTGATGCTAAAATTCAATTGTTCCAAAATTGGAAACCTCCACATGTTTCTGATAATTTATCTGCCGACAAGGCAAACAAACAATTGTCAGAAAATCCAAGAGCAGAAAATGAATTGCTTCAAACAGCCGCAGGTGCTTAATTCTTTTTTATAAATTCTTTTAGTTGAGCTGTAGAGTCCAATCTCTACATTTTGAGGGAGTGAGTTTTCACTCCCTTTTTAATTATTTATAACAATGAATTTACATGAATTAAATTTCGTTCCTTTTTCTCTTACAAACCCAATTCGAATATAAAACCTCATCCCTTTATATTGATGTCATTATTCACTTTAAAATTTTAACACACTATGAAACACGAAAAATTAAAAGAGTTGAATCTCTTATTTATTCCTTTAACCAGGGATCAAAAACTCAAAATCAAAGGAGGCATTGGTAACGACGATATTGAAGCTGGAATTGGAAATGATGACATTGAATCTACAATTGTAGATGACCTTGACAACATTTGATTTTTAGGAACTATCAAAATGAGAATTATAAAAGCTGTTTAGTAGTAAATACTAGACAGCTTTTTTCATTTCCTTCGTTCGTCAGCCATACACCCAAGCTACATGCCAAGTCTAGTATCGCTTCCTCACACACCGTAGCAGCTTCATTCCAGTCCCCCTTTCACTCATGAATTGACCCGCTGTTTTTTGCAATCACTCAAATTATTTTGCAGCTTCGTTCCGTAAACTACACTTAGCAGCAATGCTCACAGCAAGTCAATTCAATCGTTCAGTCCCTCCTTTCATTCAGCAGCTACTAAATCCACCCCACACCTAAAACAAGCTTTACTCAATTATAAAGGTGAGAACATTGAGTAAAGTGAGTATTTTGAGTAAACTGATTTTACAGAATTTTGCGTTTTACTGCTGTTTCCAATATGATTCACAACAAGTTTTTGCAAAATTAGAGTAATTTAAATTTTTTGACTTTCTCACTTTACTCACTTTACTCAATATTCTCACTTACACTTTTGAGAATACTCCATATCCTACTTGCTGAATGTAACCTTGCTTGTACTTTTTTAAAAGCCGATCAACCGTTGCTCTACTCAAGTTAAAATCCGCTCCAATTTCAAGTGCTACTTGTCGACTAAACTCTTTTGGCAATTGATCAAAAAATTGCTGCTTGTGATTTTTCACTTTTTGAAATGGCTTACTTTTTTTCTTGGGTAAATGCTCAAACATAAATAATCCATGTTCCCAAAATACTTCTATCATTTTGATGCCAACGATAAAATCTGATTCCGAACAGATGATATTTTCTTCTAAGTCTTTGTGTTCAAATTTTCTAATGGCAGTTAATATCATCAAGATTCGGAATAGAATGACTCCTAATCTTTTGACCATACTCGAAGCTTCTAAATCATTGAATGTCGAAACTTGTTTCAACATTTTCCTAAAAAAGTCATTCAAATAATTCCATTGCTCTTTACTCAAATTCACTTTTATTGGGTGTTCTGCTAACCATTCCACCATTTCCAAAACTTCTGTCGACAACTCCTGATAAAAACCAATCAAATCAAATTCCTGTTCATCTGCTGACACATCTCGCCAATCCATATCGGTACTGAAAACATAAAAAAGGAATCGACTAAACAATCCATCTTCGGGACTTGGTATCAATCGAAAAACTTGATCTGGAGTTCCTGATAAAGCTACCGATAATCTTGGCTCCGTTATCTCAAACATTTCATCTGCAGATTTTCGAGCGTAAGACACACATTCAAAATGAAATGCTTTTCGCAACAAATCCGAAAAACCTCCCCAATCTTGTTTTAAAGCATTACTTAGCGTATCGGCTTCTGTTTCACAAATAATTCCTGAACTGTCAGAATTTTTTAGTTGTCGAATCACCATCGCCGCACTTGAGTTTCCTGGAATAAACAGCGTTTTTTTCTCTAATGATTTAGGCTCATCAGGATAGCTCGTAATTTTTCTTTTCCGAAAATCTGCAATGGCCATATTGTAATTTTCCATCGCTTCATAATAGTCTTTCTTTTGAGATTCGTAATTTTTCAAATATTTCTGATGTAAAGCATCACCTAATATTTTCGCATATTTCAATGCCCCTTTTCCATTCGCTGCGGGTGCAATGATAAAACCAAATAAATTCGGGAATTGTCGATTCCGATCATACAATCCTTCTACCTTCAAAAGACTTCCACTTAGGATGATTAAAGCTCCTGTTAAAAAAATATCACGTTCGCGATTCGTTTCCAAAACATCGCATCCTCTTTTCAACAAATTGGGAAGGTTTCGAAAAATAGAATCTGGAAAACACGGCGTTCGTAACATTTCTTCTACAAATGATTCTTCTGGAATCGTTTCATGTTTCTTAGCTTTTGAGTCTCTAGAATCATTGCTATCAAATTCTGATTGATGATGGCGAAAAACACTTTGTATCGTTTTCCGAATTTCCTTTTCCTCCAAATCGAATTCATTTAAACTAAAATTCAATACCTCTTGATCAGCTATCCCCTCTCGATTGCAATTCGAAGCAAAAAGATAAACGAAGTTATTTCGATTCCCATTCATATAAGCCATTTTCTGTTTGGTAAAATCTAAACACTTTTGAAGTACCTCACTTTTACTTGAAATAGATGTAATCGGAGTCCTTTTTTTGTACTTTTTTAAATTGCCTTCCGATGGAAATGGTAATGATTTTACGGTGGTTTCTTTCACTTGAAAAACTTTACTTTCTTTATTGA
>CAZMBP010000004.1:0-133017 GCA_964564545.1 uncultured Saprospiraceae bacterium | reverse complement strand
CCTTGGAAATTAGGCTATCAAACTTCAGCTTATTGCCAAATTATGTTGACTGATTCAAAACTGCATCGAAAAGTGGAGAGTCGATTGGAAAAAATTCCTGAAATTGTGGAGTGTGTAAATATCTCAGGAAGATATGCTGTTTTAGTTCGGATTTTTGCTAAAAATAACCGACACTTGCGAGATATTATTTATGATAAAATATTGGGAATTGAAGGAGTGGAAGGAACGAATACGACGATTTCATTTGAAACTGCTTTTTCTAGAAATGTGCCACTTGTTCTTGAAGATATGTAGCAGGACTTTCCAAGTCCTGTTTTAGTTTTTTAGTTTAAACGGGATTTGGAAAGTTCCGCTTCAAAAAAAAAAATTAGTTGGATTTAGAGATAATTTATCAAGATGAAAATTTAGTAGCTATTAATAAACCAAATGGTTTATTGGTACATCGAAGTCCTATTGCTGCCGATGCAAGTGAATTTGCGCTGCAAATGTTGCGAGATCAGATTGGTCATCATGTCTTTCCCATTCATCGATTAGATCGAAAAACTTCTGGTGTTTTACTTTTTTCATTAGATAAAGAAACAGCCAAATTAGTGCAGGATGAGTTTCTCCAAAATTTAGTTTCAAAAAAATATCTAGCAATCGTTCGTGGGTTTTTTCCAGAAAAAATAAAGGTGGATTATCCACTCATAAATGATCGAAATAAAAAACAGGAAGCAGTAACCAGTTTTTATAACAATAAACATACGGAGTTAGATATTCCTTTTGGAAAACATCCTACTTCAAGGTATTCTCTGATCACCGCTTTTCCCCAAACAGGTCGACAACATCAAATTAGAAAACACCTCAATCATCTCCGACATCCAATCATTGGCGATCGACCTCATGGTTGTAATAAACAAAACAAACTTTTTAAAGAAAAGTGGAATATGATAACGATGCTATTGCATGCTGAAGAGTTGAAATTTAAACATCCATATGATGGTAAAGAAGTGATTTTACAAGCTTCGCTGAATGAGGAATTTTTGCGAATGAAAAGAGAATTGAATTTATAAAAAAAGCGGTGTTAGTCCACATGGATTAACACCGCTTTTTTATAATATTTTTTAATACTAAATGTATTTCGCCGAATTACGATCTATAATAATATCTTTTAATTCTTTTAAACAAGCATATTCTTCAGGCATTACTTTTTTCACCGCTTCTTTTACTGCCACAAATGTGCCTTGCTCTAATCCTGGAATACGTTGTTTTAATTGATCTTTTACGATACGAACATCGTCTTTTATAATTCCTCTGATCGATGGAATGTCGTGCCAGTCGCCTTCTACAGCTAATGCTCTTTGCATATTGCCATTGCTATTTTTTGTAGGCTCTAATTCAATTAAATTATCTTCAGATAGGATAGTAGTTGGAGATTGTTGGAAACTACCTTTGGGAAGTTGCCAATTATCTTCTTCATTTACTAAAAAGATTTCTAAACCTTTTTTATTTATTCTGTAAACAACAACTCTTACTTGATCTAAAACATTCATAATATTTCGTTTTTCAATCAGAACTTAATTAATAGTTTCTAAACACAAGAAACTAGTATTTGTTTCAAAAAATAGTAGTCAAAACTACAAAGAATGCCGAGAATAAAGGCTTTTGTGTGTATGAAAATTTATTTATTTACGATGAGTAAAGCTGTTTTAATAGGCGATTAGCTGTTTCTAATCTCCTAATAACCTACTAAAAATTGGGAATTTCTACTTCCTGACAGAATCTCTAACTAATTCCAAAACGGCTAAGGATAGAAAAACCGCTTCCTCGTTTTTTCCCATTTCTCCTACAAATTGAAAGGCACGAGGGTTGACTGAATCCGATTCTGGCTTCATCAATGTGCCTCGTTCTTTATCACCAATGATGATTGGTAACTCTAATTCATTTTCACTTTTATTGATACGAGCAAGAAGTCTTTTTCTTCTTCCTCCGTGAAGTAAACCTTTGTTATTGATTACACCTACTTTTTGATTATCGATAAAAAGTTCGGTGGAATCTTTTTTTGTTCGATAGACAAATTCATGATTGGAAGTACGTGCATAGATGACTTCATTCCTTTTTGGAGAAATATATTTCTTGTAAGAATAAGCAATTAATGGCTCGTGGTAAATGGAATTAAAAACGCCTTCGGCAGTAGTGATTACTCCACGACTAATTTTTTGTTTGACTTGATTGGAAGACATTAATTCTAATTCTTCTTTGTTCCAAGGAATGAGTTCGTCAATATATGGAGCGATTTCATTTTTCATTTTTTTCAGATCAGTTCGAATTTTTCCTTTCCCTGGCTGAAAGTGAATCAAGGCAAAATAGATGAAATAAAGCGCAAGAACGGCTAGTAATCCTCCGACAAATAATGCTATAAAAAAAATGAGTGGCGACATTTACAAAGTGTTTTTTATGTTATACGTTTTAAGATGGGCGTTTTATGTTTTGTATGATTGATGAGTTTTTGTACTTGGTTCATCCAACTTAAAACGTTCAACGTCCAACGATCTCAAAAAGCTCGATTATTAACTTCTATTTTATTGGCTTCTGGTTTTTTGAATTGTTCGTATCTCGTTTTTAAAATGATTTTATCTTCATTGGTTAAAAAATGAAAATCAGCTGCTACAATCTTTTTCATTTCTGCAAGGATTTTTTCCTTTGGTTCCCAAAAGGTTATGTGTTCAGCAGATATGTCATCAATAATTTCGATTTTGAGATCTAAAATTGGTTTTTCAAATAATTTACTTTTTGATAAAAGTTCATTGGCCTCATTCAATAAATTAAAATGCTTCCCTTGTCCCAACAAACTATGCCCACCATAATCCCATGTTTGCATAAACCAGGATTTGTAAAAGTACTCTACGCTATCCAATTCATTTGCATGAAACTGTAATCTTATAAAATCATCATCTTCTGTTCCCTCTGTTTCTTTTGCCTTAGTATACATGATTTTAAAATCCTTAAAAATATTGAAAGTAGTACCTTCTGCAACTAATGAATTTTGAAATCCTTGGAAAGAATTTTCTAACCAAGACATGTCAATTAATTTTTGAGGATCATCAATTTCAACTTTATCGGCTAAGATCTCATTGATCTCTTGTTGTGTTTTTTCTCCTAATAAATAAGCATTAGCAAAAGCTGAACTTGACTTTGAACGTTTCCATTGTTTATCATAAGTATTGATGAGGTTAGTTATTTTTTTATCAAAAAAACTATTCATCTGCAAATTATTAATTTTTTTTGTTGAGGCTGGATCAGCAGTTTTAGCTGGTTTGATTCCACCTCCGTAAATCCAGCCATCTACACCTTCTTTGGTTTTTACTTTTAGCCAAGTCGCATTTAATTTTACTCCTCGTAATTTTATCTCAGTCGTGTTCATGCTTTCTTCGCCTTGGTAAATAACAATTGTATTTTCTTTTAATCGGGCTACTTCATCATGTTGGACTCCTGGGCCGCTTCTCATTTTGAAGTCATCAATGTACACTTCCAATTCAATTGGTTTATATTCTTCCGCTGGAATTGATTTAGCTGGTTTAATTTCCGAATTATCTGGGTTTGGATTTTTATCATTTTTACAAGCAAAAAAAGTACAAACAAAAAATATAAAGTAAATAAATCTCATGAATTGTTTTTTCAGAATTTTAAAATCGATTTCAAAGCCAATATACATCAAAAAAAAATCCATCCCGAATGATCGAGATGGATTTTTGCTAAACATTAAAATCACTAGGATAAACCTAGAAGATTATCCGAGGTATGATTTTAAGTTATTTCTATTGTAAGACTTACGAAGTCTTCGGATGGCTCTTTCTTTGATTTGTCTTACTCGCTCACGAGTCAAACCATAAAGATCTCCAATTTCTTCTAAAGTCAATGATTTGTATCCATTCAAGCCATAGTAAGAAGATAAAACTTCTACTTCTCTAGGCGATAAAATACTCAATCCTTGTTGAACTTCTTCTTTTAGAGATTGGTCCATCAAGTTGATATCAGGACTAGAATTTGGATCGTTTGCAGATACAACATCTAGCATAGTTGAATCACCTTCTTCTGTTCCAAGTGGAGCATCGAATGAAAGATGTCTTCCATTTCCTTTCATCATGTTAGCCACATCTTTTGGCTTGATATCCAAAATTTCGGCTAATTCTTCATGACTGGGTTCTCTTTCAAATTTTTGAATAAAGTTTAAATAAGCTTCATTGATCTTGTTGTAAGATCCTACCTTATTTAAAGGTAGTCGTACAATTCTAGAGTATTCTACAATTGATTGTAAGATTGATTGTCGAATCCACCAAACTGCATAAGAAATAAATTTGAATCCCTTGGTTTCATCAAATCGTCTTCCCGCTTTCATCAGACCAACATTCCCTTCGTTAATCAAGTCACTTAAAGATAAGCCTTGATTTTGGTACTGTTTGGCAACTGAAACAACGAATCTAAGATTTGATTTGGTAAGTCTTTCGAGCGCAGCATCATCGCCAGCTCTAATTCTTCGGGCTAATTCTGCTTCTTCATCAGCAGTTAACAAAGGAATTTTACCAATGTCGTTTAGATACTTATCTAAGGATAGACTTTCTCTAGCAGTAATTTTGTTAGTAATTTTTAATTGACGCATTTTCTAAATCGAGTTTAAAAAGGTTATGTTATAAGATTTCGAATAAGTTGTTCTTTACGAATTATTGACTTCGTTTCATACCTAATCAAAAAGGGTTCCGTTCTTGATAATAAGTACGTTTTCAAGGTGAATTAGTTGCTTTTGTTAGGAAAAATACTTGACTTTTACTAAAAAAACGATTAAATGATGAGGTTTTATTATATCTACAAAAGAATCTTATCGAAAGTTCACTCTTCTGCAAAAAAAAAGCCTGTTTCTTAAAAAAGTTCCAAAAAGATGATTTTTTTTAAGCTTCTAAAGAAAAGATTAATATTTAGCCCATGTGAATAAGATTGATTAATCTAAATTTGTAATTAGAATATTTTCTTAGAACTCAAAAGAAGGAGTTTTTGATGAAATTTAAGTAAAAAAAAGAAAATGCAAAATCTGCGAGTAACACTTATCCAATCTAATATTCTTTGGGAAAAAGTTGACGAGAATCTCAACAATTTTTCTGAAAAAATAAAAACAGTTCATGGGCAAACTGATTTGATCGTTTTGCCTGAAATGTTTTCGACTGGTTTCAGCATGAAACCTGAACGATTAGCTGAACCGATGGATGGAAAAACAATTAATTGGTTGAAAGATCAAGCGAAAAATTCGAATGCAGTCGTCACAGGAAGTTTTATCGCAATTGAAAATGGGAATTATTATAATCGATTAGTTTGGATGCAACCCGATGGACATTATTTGACTTATGATAAAAAGCACCTTTTTACTTTAGCAAAGGAAGATGGGGCCTACACAGCTGGTTCTGAAAGGTTGATTGCAGAATGGAAAGGTTGGAAAATTTGCCCATTGATTTGTTATGACCTTAGGTTTCCAGCTTGGAGTCGAAATTCGGTTGGATATGATTTATTGATTTACATGGCAAGTTGGCCAACTCCTCGAATAGATGCATGGCAAACTTTGCTTGCGGCGCGCGCCATCGAAAATCAATCATATACTATAGGTGTAAATCGAGTAGGAGAGGATGAAAATCAATATCAATATTCCGGTGCTTCTTCTGTTTTTGATTTTATGGGGAAATCTAGATATCGAGTTTTTGATCAAGAAGATGTTTTTACCTCGGAGTTGAATTATGAGGATCAGCAAGCCTTTAGGAAGAAGTTGAATTTTTTGGCGGATCAGGACAAATTTAGTTTTGAATGATAAATGCTGAATGATTCAAAATTCAGCATTTATCATTCAAAGTTATTAAGCAAGTTTCTGCATATCTCGAATAAGAATACTTCTTCGATTAAAATAAATCAAGTCGGATTTTCTTAAATCATTAAGAACAGAAGTTACAGTTTGACGAGAAGTTCCTGTGATATTTGCAATATCTTGTTGAGTTAAAGAATGTTTTAACAACATTTCAAAACCAACTCTTCTTCCTCTTTTTTCTACACTATCTTTTAGGAAATCAATAATTCTAGCACGAGCATCTTTAAAAATTAATGATTCAAGACGACTTTCCGCTTTTCTCAATTTTTCACCAACTAAGTTGATAACGTTAAAACACAAATTATGATTATTGTCCATCAATTTTTTGAAATCAGATACCTTCAATAAAAGACATTCCGCTGGCTCCTTCATAACTTCTGCAAATCCTTGTCTTCTTTCTTCACCAACCAATCCTAATTCACCAAACATAGCATGTGGATGAAGAATATTTTTTATTACTTCACGGCCGTCATTGCTATGAGATCCTAATTTTATTACCCCTTTTGTCAAAAAGAAGATGGTATCAGATGGTTCATCTTCAAGGAACACATGATCGTATTTTTTGTATGTTTTAGTTTCTGTAAAATTATTCAAATACGTTAATTCTTCTTCAGATAAAACATCAAAAAGAGGAAATTGACTTAAAAATTCGAGTTTGGAGGTAGTTTTCATTATACGACTGTTTAAGTGAAAAAATGTAATGAAATAGCTTTAATACTATTGTTATGATGGTGAAATTCCGAATTTTTATTTTTTATTAAAATTACATTATAGATGCTTTGTGTTGTGGATGTATATATTTAATTGATTGTAAATGGCTGAAAATGAATAACTTAGTATGTTGTTTTATTGGTGTTTGTATGTCAGGTATGGTAGGATTGATGAAGTTTAGATAAAAAAATGATTCTATGATAGAGTTGGATTTTATTGGGTGAGAATGAGATTAAGTCTCTATGCGGTGAGGAATAGCAAGTATTAAGTTAAATCAGACTTCAAAAAAAGTTTAAAACATATAAATAAAACATATTTGTGACAATTTTTTATAATGTGTTAATTACCATAAATGGGTTATTTTTCCAAAAAGGGTTGAGTATGGAGAGGAATCATATGGAAAAGTCGTAATTTTCTGTATTTAAAAAGCCACATTTTAGAAATAAAATAAACTATGGTGTCACGATATTTTAATTTTATAAAAGGTAATTGCTTTTTATTCACTCTTCTTTCTTTTAGGAAAAAATAATCATAAGATATTGATAATGAGGAGTTTTTAAGAGAAAACACAAAATCAAGAACGTTAAAGGAATCTTAAAAAGTGGCTTGGTTTTTGCTTCCGAATTCAATGTTATTCCAACCGATAATTAACAAAAATAAAATTCACGAAAAATAATAGGTATTTGTGACTATATAAAGTGAGTTTTTATTAAACAAACATCATTACTTTACACTCTATTTCTATGAGACGAATGCTACACAAGCCCTACTTGAAGGATAGAGCAATGAATAATCTATTGAGTTATTTATTGCTTTTGCTATTTATTTCAGTAGGCGGCCCCCAAGCTTTTTCCAAATCAAATGATAGTAATGCAAGCTGTCTTTGGAGTTTAGAAAATGAAACTTCAACAATTATTATGTGTACTGCTGAGGCAGGCACAATTACTCCAGATGAAGGATTTATCTGTGTGCCTGGAACATTTACCACCATTACAGCAACTCCAGATGGAAATATGGTTGTTCCTGCAGGTTATTTAGTTACGTACTTTTTGACTACAGGATCGAACTCTTTAATTGTTCAGAATGGAAATGTTCCATCTTTTGATGTTTTTGTTCAAGGAGCATATACTATTCATTCTTTCGTTTATGATCCCATCACTTTCGATATTAATTCAATTATTATAAATACGACAACTCTCCAAGATGTGAATGTTCAATTGGAGCAAGGTGGAGGAACTATTTGTGGTTCTTTGGATTTGGTGGGAGCTACAACGCTGACTGAAAAAGCAATTGGTTTTGTCGTGACTTCTTCTCCTGAAAATTGTGATGAAGAGGATGGACAAGTGATCTTGGCTCCACCTTCTAATTCGTTTGAGTGGTTTGATGGTTTTATGGGAAGTGAACGAAATGATTTAGCTAATGGGATTTATACAGTTACAGTCTCCCAAAGTTCAGGATGTACAGGTGAAATTTCTGTTACAGTAAATGAAATATGTCAATGTCCAACAACCCCAACTGTTGAGAATATTATTGTTTTTGAATCAAATTGTGGAAATGCAACAGGTTCGGCTACCATAGAAATGATGGGGAATAATGATGATTATAATTATCAATGGTTACCGTCAGTAAGTACAACGAATTCAGCGTCTAATTTGGGTGCTGGGAATTATAGTGTTACCGTTTCAGATGGAAATGATCCAAGTTGCTTTTCAGTAGAAAATTTTGTGATAGGAAATGTAGATGGGCCAAATGCGATGCTTACCTTTTCCTCTTTTGCTAGTTGTGGAATTTCAAATGGTGTAGCTACTTTTTCACCAACAAATTTAAATTATGATTGGTGTGATGGAGGAACTGGATTTGCTAGAAATGATTTGGCTGCAGGGCTATGTGCAGTTACAGTTTCTGATCCTGGGACAGGTTGTTTTGATGTTATTGAAGTGGAGATCGGAGAAATTAATAATTTGATTATTGAAACAAATATTGTTGCTCAGCCAAACTGTGGATTGAATGATGGAATTGTTTCGATTTCGGTTGTTGGAGGAAGTGGAAATTATAGTTACGCATGGGATGATGGAGGAAATAGTGCAGATCGATTTGGTTTGGGGGCGGGAATTTATATGGTTACCGTTACAGATACAAATGATGGCTGTTCTGCAGTAGAAATGTTTACTTTGACAAATGCGATATCAGGAGCTACGATAAATATTACTTCCGATGTAGTTTTGAATTGTTCGGGAGATTCAAATGGATTTGTTAATTATACAATTGTTCCATCAAGTGGATTTGTGCAACCTCCAACTATAGTTATTCAAGATGCATCAGGAAATACTTTTCCAAATGGAGGCTTAAGCGCAGGTGAATATTGTATTTTGGTTTATGATGGAAATGGTTGTTTGGCAGGAGAAAATTGTTTTGAAGTAACTCAACCAGATCCAATTTTAATTGATGTTGCTGTGGTGAATCAGACTTGTAATATTGCTGGTTCTATTTCGATTTTTGCCGTAGGCGGAAATAATAATTTCACTTATGATTGGGCAGATTTGGTTGGAACCAATGATCCTGCGAATCGGACTAATTTAATAGCTGGAAATTATTCTTTGACTGTAACTGATGGAAATGGATGTTCTGCTTCCGTTGATATGACAGTTGAAGATGATTGTATTAATCCACCATTGTGTACTGCTGATGCAGGAACACTTGTGGCTGATGCTAACTCTGCTTGTTTGGATAATGGAAGTGCATTGATTTCAGCAACTCCTCAAGCTAATGCTGTGGTACCAAGTGGTTATCAGGTTGTTTTTGTTTTGACAGAGTTTGGCGTTATCCAACAAGTTGAAAGTGAACCTGAATTTACGGTTACGAATACTGGATTATTTACGATTCATACTTTAGTATATGATCCAAATACTTTGGATTTGGGAACCGTTGTTTTGGGTACTACTTTAGCCCAAACTGTGAATGGTTTATTAATTCAAGGAGGAGGAACAATATGTGCATCTTTGGATTTGACAGGTGCTTCAATTTCAGTTACAGATTGTAATCCACTTAATTGTACGAACCCTCCGCAAGTTTTGAATATTGTAAAAATTGCTTCTAATTGTAATGAATCAACTGGTAATGCAACGGTAAATGTGGTTGGTGGAAATAGTAATTATACATTTGATTTTTCTGCAGGAACTGTATTTGGAAATTCGGCAGTTGATTTAGCCGCAGGAACTTATTCAGTTACGATTACTGATATAAATGATGCGACTTGTTTTGTGGTAGAGAATTTCACTATAACCAATGGGGATGGTCCACAAGCGAGTGTTATTTCTACTTCGCCTACAAGTTGCCAAAGTAATAATGGAACAGCTCAATTGTCTCCTTCGAATTTTGATTATGACTGGTGTGATGGAGGAACAGGTTCTGTACGAAATGATTTATCAAGTGGCGTTTGTGAAGTGACGGTGACTGATCCTACAACTGGTTGTACTAATATTTTAGAGGTAGAAATTACTGCGGATAATCTTCTAATGGTAAACCCAATCGTTAATAATAATCCAGATTGTGGAATGGCGAATGGAACTGTTGTTCTGCAGGTGACAGGTGGAAGTGGTTTTCCAAATTATACTTTCCAATGGAGTGATCCTAATTCGATAAATAATCCAATTCGAACTGATTTGCCAGGAGGAATAATTTCAGTAACAGTTACTGATAGTGGACCAAGTGGTTGTGAAACAATTACCACTTTTACGCTTCTTGAAAATGTAGCTGAAACAGCAACTATTACTATTCAAAATATCAATGATGTTTCTTGCCCCGGTGATGCGAATGGAGAGGTTCAATTTGATGTGACGACTGATGCTGGTTTTGCTTTACCTGCAACTAATCAAATCGTTGATGGTGCTGGAAATATTTTTCAAAATGGTTCATTGCCAGCAGGTGAATATTGTATTCAAGTGACTGATGGAAATGATTGTGTGGCAGGAAGTGAATGTTTTACCATTGGAGCACCTGACCCGATAATTCTTGATGTAGCAGTTTTCCCAACCACCTGTTCACAAGGTGGTACCATCAATTTGACTGCCTCTGGCGGAAGCGGAAATTATAGTTATGATTGGGCAGATTTAGCTGGGAATAATGATCCACAAAACAGATTTGATTTGACTGCTGGAACTTACGGAGTTACCGTTACAGATGATAATACTTGTAGTGCTGTGATGGATAATGTAGAGGTAGCAAATGGTTGTACGAACTGTACTGCTGATGCTGCTTTATTGAGTGCTGATTCAACTGATATCTGTTTTGATGGTACGCCAATTGTGATTTCAGCTTCGCAAAATGGACCATTTGGTATTCCCGCAGGATTTCAAAAATTATTTGTTTTGACATCAGGTCTAGGGTTGGATATTTTACAAACGAATATTTCAGGGGAGTTTCAAGTAAATGCCCTTGGAACATATACAATTCATTCTATGGTTTTTGATCCGACTACTTTGAATCCAACGAGTTATTCAAATGCTTTGGATTTAAATGCGGATTTATTGCAAGGAGGTGGAACGATTTGCGCTTCACTAAATGTCAATGGAGCACAAATTACATTAGTAAATTGTGCAGATTGTGAATTGCCACAAATTCAAAATATTGTGACTATCGAAGCTTCATGTGGAAATGCAGATGGTAGTGCAACTATAAATGTAGTTGGATCGAGTACTTATAATTTCCAATGGTCTTCTGGATCAAGTATAACAAATTCAAATGTTGGATTGGAAGCAGGTGCTTATCAATTTACCATTACGGATGATATGAATCCAAATTGTTTTATCATCGATTCTTTAATTATTGGCAATGTAGATGGACCTGATTTTAGTGTTTTTTCTCAAACTCCTACAAGCTGTAATGCAAATAATGGAACGGCAGTTTTACAACCTCAAACCAATTTATTTGATTGGAGCGACGGAACAAGTGGTGCGATTAGAACTGATTTGGCTCCAGGAATAAATATCGTAACAGTTACTGATCCTGCAACTAATTGCATTAATATTTTCGAAGTATTTATTGAGTCTATTCAATCCTTGGATATTCAAGTTGATGTACAACAGCAACCTGATTGTCAATTAAATAACGGTTCTGTAGATATAGTTGTTACTGGTGGAAGTACTGACTACACTTACATTTGGAGTGACAATCCTAATTTAGATTTGTTAAGTAGAGATGATCTTTCTGCAGGAGTTTATACGGTTGTCGTAGTGGACAATGGACCAAATGCTTGTATTGATTCTGTGTCATTTACACTTTTAGATAATGTGGTTGGTGCTACAGTTAATATTTCCAATCCAAATAATGAAGTCTTTGTAACCTGTGCAGGAGATACAGATGGAGAGATTCAATATACGGTTGCACTTGATGCTGGATTTGTATTGCCTGCTACTGAAATGATTTTGGATGCGAATGGAGATACGTTGACCAATGGACAATTAGCACCTGGAAATTACTGCGTAGTAGTTATGGATGGAAATGGTTGTATGGTAGGTGAAGATTGTTTCGAAGTTTTAGATCCTGAACAAATTGAAATTAACCTTCAGGTAACTGATGTGACTTGTGATGATCTAGGTGGAATTTCAACTATGGCATTTGGAGGAACTGGTTTCTTACTTTTTGATTGGGAAGATTTACCTAATCCAAGTGATCCTCAAAATAGATTTAACCTTGCTCCCGGACTTTATTCATTGACTGTAACTGATCAAAATGGATGTTCAGCAATTGCAGAAAATATTCTAATCCAAGACAGTTGTATGCCTGATATGTGTCCAACTTCAAGTGAAGAAGATATTTCCATATTAGTAAATTCTGTTGATTCATTCTGCGTGGTTTTAGATTCTTGTTTTGTGGATTCTTTGACTACCTATTCTTTATTGAGTGGAGGAACAAATGGAAGTTCAACATTTGGAAATTGGGTTTTAGGTGATAATGGATGTTTAGTTTATTCTGCAAATGATACGGCAGGAGCGTCGGTTGATACGATTTGTATATTAGCTAATTTTAGTAACCTAGTTGATACTACTTGTATAATTGTGTCAGTCATTCCAGTTTGTGATACGACTGGAAACATTATAGTAGAGGATTCTATAACCTTGGTGACCGAGGATTGCGTAGCAGGTGCAGAATATTGTTTAGAGATAGAATTGGCACAAATCCAGAGTTTCAACTTAACCGACAATGGTCAACCATTTAGTACAGGCATGCAAGGATGTAATTTTGATACAACCTATTTTTATTCTTTAGCTGCATTTATAGTAATTGCACCTGATGGTCCATATAGTTTGACTTCATGGAATTTTGATAACAATACTTTTACAATTGGTTCATTTCAAAATGAGATGCAATTAGTTGACTCTATGAATGTTTGGGATCCGAATGGAAACTGGATTCTAGATGGATCAATTATATTTGGAGGAGCACCGGGGACAGATTATGGCTCTTTGAATTTAATTCAAATTGCAACAGGAGCTACTACAAATCTTGATGTTGATTTAAATCAAATTCCAAATGGAACATTGATGACTTTAGATACTGGTTTTCATGAATTAATCATTACTGATTTAGTTACAGGTTGTTCAGATACTTTATTTGCCAATGTGATTTGTGATGACTGTCCAGATTTATATAGTGGATCTTCCACGATAGTTGGCGATGATTGTAATGATGTTACTGATTTATGTTTGGATATTCCTTTCCAAGAATTTTTATTCAACTATGAAGTTTTTGATAATGGAACCACCTATGGAGGAATCCGAAAAGGTTGTGGTTTTGATACCTTGTCGACTTGCTATTTAGTTTCTGCTTTGCCAGATCAAGGAATGGCTGGTCCATATTCAGTTGATTCTTGGGCTGTTGGAGGAATTACTTTTGCTTCTAATTTCAACACATTGCAAGAACTTCTCAACTTAATGAATGGTTGGGATCCAACTGGAAACTGGATGCTCGACTCAAATTCAGAAACCATTTGTGGAGGAACTCCAGGGCAAAATTATGGAGAAATGGAAATCACTCAAATTAATACCGGTGCAATAGCATTACTCGAACCTGATTATGTGATTTTGACATTTGCTTCTGCTATTGAATTGGATACAGGTTTCCATGAAATCATTTTAATTGATACAACTTCAGGGTGTACTGATACTTTGAATATTACGGTTGATTGTGATGTCGTGACGGGGGGAATCGATACCTTGCTTCAAGTGATGGTTAGTCAGACAGACACCTTCTGTTTTAACCTAGCAGATACCATCGTAAGTGCCATTAATCTTTGCCCTGAATTGTCGGATGGGAATGTCTCTGGTTTTGGTTTTATTCCAAATACAAATTGCATTGAATACACAGGTACAGTCATTGGATTAGATACCTTCTGTATGGTTTTCACATATATAGATGGAACGATTGATACTGCTGGAATTGTGATACAAGTAATTCCTGAAGTAGTTTCAGGAGATACCATTCCACTTGATGTTTTAATCAATTGTGTGGAAACCTTCTGTATTGATACTTCAGCATTTTTATCACCAATTGATACAATTTTTAATTACTGTGAAAATTCCTCTGGATCTTTTGCAGATATCACTATTATCGAACCAAACTGTATAGAAATTTTGGCATTTAATGTTGGAGGATTGGATACAGCCTGCATTGTGATATGTGATACTTTAGGTTTATGTGATACAACAGTCTTCTTAATTAATGTTACTCAACCTGAATTAATAACTGTCTATGATACCACAACGATTTCTCAATCGGGTACCTACTGTCTAGATACAACCGAACTCTGTGGAGTAGTCAATAGTATAACTAATATTTGCGATTCACTCTCTGGTAATAATGTTGAATTTGAGGTAATTGATTCAACTTTCTGTATTGATTTTACACCGATTAGTTTGGGAACAGATACCGCTTGTATTGTCATTTGTGATGATCTGGGAACTTGTGATACAACGATATATATTTTGACGGTAATTAATCCACTTGATACCATTATTGCTGTGGATGACGATACGATTACTTATACAATTAATCCAGTTACGATTGATATTTTCGCCAATGATACCTTTGATCCTGATTCTTTAATTTTTGGAATTATCACAGGAGTCAGTAACGGAACATTGGTGAGTAATCCAGATGGTTCATTTACTTATTTGGCGGAAGCTGGTTTCTGTGGAGATGTCGATTCCTTCACCTATTTTATTTCCAATGGAACAATTTCGGATACCGCCACGGTAACCATAGAGGTTCTTTGTGATGAAATATTTGTCTTCAACGGTTTTTCTCCAAACAACGATGGTGTAAATGAAACTCTGGAAATTCAAGGCATTGATAATTTTCCAAATAATGTGGTAAGCATTTTTAATCGTTGGGGAAATCGAGTTTTCTATAGAGAAGGTTATACCAACGATGATCCTTGGATAGGAACCTTTGAAGGAAAAGATCTGCCTGATGGTACTTATTTTTATATCATTGATGATGGTGAAGGAGGTAAGTATACAGGATGGTTGCAGATAAGACGATAACTTCTATTTAGAAAACCTGAAATTGAGATTTTGACAAACTAGATAGAAAGTTGCCTTCTTGATTGCATGTTTTTCTATCAATATTCGATATTCAATTCTTATAAAGAAAAGTCTTTTATGATGGGGATTTTGAGCTAGGGGGGTCTGGCTCATTATTTCCATCATTAAAAGACCAATTAGTAGAAAATTTAAAATCTCATAGTAAACTACAATTACAGGTATGATTTTTGGAAATAGATATTGTATCCTTTTTAAATTCAACAAAATCATTCTATTAAAGCTTCGTATAATTTTCTTCTCTCAACAATAATTATTTTATCTCCCATTTTATCCCTCCTTTTTAATTAAAATTAACACTTAAGGTACTGATTAGTAAGGTTTTATAAATAGAATATATTATATATTTGTAAAATGGATAATCGAATTCGGTATTTCCTTAATGTTTAATTTTTGACATGACACATAACTCAATTGTAAATTCATACTCGAAAAATGAAAAAATATTTACCATTATTTTTAGTCCTTTTTTTTATTTCCAATAATATTCATGCGCAACAAGATGCCATGTTTACTAAATATATGTTCAACTCTTTGAATTTTAATCCAGGGTATGCAGGAAGTAAGGAATATCTTTCGATGGTCGCACTTTATCGAGACCAATGGTTAGGTTTAGAAGGGGCGCCAACAACTCAAACACTATCCATCCATACTCCATTCAAAGATCGAGTAGGATTTGGATTAAATATAAGTAATGATAGAATTGGAGTGACAGGTTCGACTGTAGGAAGTTTAAGTTATGCCTATCGGATTCCTTTTGGAAAAGGAAAAGTATCTTTAGGAATGCAAGCCAGTTTTATGAATTATCGAACTAATTTTGAGGAATTAAGTTATAAAGATCCAAGGTCTAATGACTTATCATTTAGAGATGATGTAAATCTTTGGGCACCAAATTTTGGAGCTGGAGTATATTATTATTCAGATAAATTTTATGCAGGTTTTTCAGTTCCTCACTTGATTAAAACGGATTTGAATGATGCTTCTGAGTCCAATACCCGATGGGCTCAATTATATCGACATTATTACTTTACAACGGGAATGGCAATTCCAATTCGAGGAGAAAGTTTGGTTTTTAAACCATCATTGTTGATTAAAAGTGTTGGACTTTTTGGCGATTTTACTTCAAGTTCAAGCAACCAAAAACCAATTGGGGCTCCAACAGAATTTGATATTGATATATCATTTTTATTCTATCAGTCCCTTTGGGTTGGAGCTGCTTTTAGGTCATCTTTTGAAGCGTTTATCGGAAAAACTAGTTCAGTAGATTCGGCTGATTTGTGGGCGATGTTTTATCTTAATAAAGGGATGAGAATTGGTTTAGCTTATGATTTTACGTTGACTGAATTAAGAAATTATAACAAAGGTTCCTTTGAAATCATGTTAGGATATGATTTCTACTTCCAAAAAAATCGTATTGTTACACCTCGGTATTTTTAATCTTTTTGAAAAATAGAATAAAAAAAGAAGGTGCTAATTCATTCGAATTAGCACCTTCTTTTTTTGTTTTCAACTGAATGAATGTAGATACAACGCATGCCTTGTATCTACCCTCACTTCACAAGAATTAAAACAAAACCTTCTTCGAAAACACTCCGGAAGTTGTTTCTACCGTTGCCACATAAATTCCATTCTGAATATTCCCAACTTCCAATATCATTTCTTGTTGAGGCTGCAATGAGTTCATTTCAAAAACCGTTTTTCCTAACAAGTCAAAAACTCGAACATTCAAAATGTCACTTACATCAGAGGTAATTGCAAGTTCTTGACTGATTGGGTGAGCCACCACTTTTATATTTTCAACAAAAACATTTTTGTTAGATAGAATTATACTTCCTTCTGCGGGATCTGGATGTTGAAACTGACTGAAAAATTCCCAAATATCTTGGGTAGCATTAAAGTCATGATTAGTCACTTCACCTGGCAAATCAATTATTGCATCTGGCCAAGTATGACCTCCATTATCAACAATATAAAACCAAACCTTCGAGTCATCATCACCATTGTTGTATTCTAATTTTTTTACGGTAGAATTATCTGTAGTGCTAATATTCGCAATTTCAATCGTATCAGCAGGTGTCGAACAATTATTAAGATCCACCCAATATCCAACTAAATCTGGAATTGATGGAGCAAAAAGTGGAATTCCATTATAGTCAACAATTGCATCATTTGTTCCATGAATTTGCATAACTGGAACTGCTCGCGAAGGACTGCAATTATTCAATTGTTCATTAAAAACACCTCCTGCTACAGAGGCAATCGCAGCAATTCGATCAGACAATTCACAAGCTAATCTATAACTCATAAATCCTCCATTCGACATACCAGTAGAATACACTCTCGATAAGTCAATGTTATAATCTGTATAAACTTTATCAATCAATAAATTTAAAAAACCAAGATCATCTACATCAGTTCCGAAGTAAGCATTCCAATGTGTTCCTTCTTGTCCAAGAGGAGTAAGTCTATTCAATCCTTCAGGAATAACCACAATGAAGTTTTCAGCTTCTGCAAGATTGTTAAATGCTGTATAAAAACTCTGCTGAGTTCCATTTGATCCAAATCCATGAAGATTAAAAACCATGGGTAAACTTTGTCCGTCTTGATAACTCGAAGGAAGAGAAACAGCGTACTCTCGAGTTTCTCCATCATATATAATAGTCTCGTTAATTAACTGTTGAGAAAAACAGAACGAAATAGACAAAAGGAAAACAAAAAAGCAAGTGTAAAATTTTTGGTGCATATCTATTAAATTTAAAAATGAATTTTGGAAATGAAAAGGTTAATGATTGTATCCAAACTGTTTCAAGAATCGATCATCGTCTCGCCAGTTATCTTTCACTTTTACAAATAACTCTAAGAAAACTTTGCTTTCCAAAAATGTTTCAATGTCTCGCCGTGCAGCCGACCCTAATTTTTTGATAGCAGTTCCACCTTTTCCAATAATGATTGATTTTTGAGTTTTTCGAGCAACATAAATGAGGGCACTAATTCTGACCAAAGGATCCCCATGTTTGGTTTCGGTTTCTTTAAATGATTCAACGACTACCTCAGCAGAGTAGGGGATTTCTTGTTGATATTGTTGAAGAATTTTTTCTCTAATAATTTCACTTACAAAAAAACGTTCAGGTTTATCAGTTAATTGATCCTTCGGATAAAACGCTGGCCCTTCTTGCAAGTAGCTCAAAATGACTTCAAAAAGTTTCTCAGTATTTATTTTTTCCAAAGCAGAAATCGGAACGACCTCAGTAAAGTCCACCATCATTGTCCATTGCTGAATTAAATCCATTACCTGTTTATCTTTAATAGTATCAATTTTGTTGATCACTAAAAAAACAGGTGTTTCCATTCTTTTCAATTTCTGGATGATTGGATCATCTTCGGTATAATGTTCGTTTGGCTCCGTCAAAAATAACATTACATCGCCATCCTTAAAAGTTGTATCAACGAATCGATTCATCGCCTCATGCATTTTATAGGCAGGATCTCTGACAACACCAGGTGTATCAGAAAATACCACTTGGTAATCATCATCGCTTACAATGCCAATAATTCGATGTCGAGTCGTTTGTGGTTTATTAGTGATGATCGACATTCGTTCACCAACTAAGGCATTCATTAAAGTAGATTTCCCGACATTAGGCCGGCCAATAATATTTACAAAACCTGATTTATGCATATGTTTATAACGGTTAATTTTTAACGGTGAACGGTGAACGGTGAACGGTGAATCTCTCTTGAGAAATTAATCGTTCATCATTAACAGTTAACCGTTAATAGCGGAGTTGCTTTACTTCGCTATGAATTAAATTTTCTACAATTTTAAAAACTACTTTTGGAGCGAGTGGTCTCCAAATAACATCATTAAATGATCCACCCATATTGACGTAAAACTGAATTTGAGTTTCTTCCATTTCAGCTTGCACATGTTGGAGCAAGTTAATAAAACAAATCCAACCTTTTTCGTCGCTGGCATCTTCTTGCCACTCTTCGTAATAACAATCATCAGAGCCATGAAAATTTAAAACATTCTCACAGATCAGAATATATTTAGAAATTCCATGCATGGCCAATGCATCCATCACATCTCTTTTCAAAAACATGATATCATTTGTAACTCCATCATTCCATTCTCCAATTAACTCAATGATCGCAAATCCTTCATCATAATCCGCAAACAAAATTTTCATGTACAAAGTCGGCGAACCAAAATTGTCCCATTGTGGATGGATATAATAATTATATACTTTTTGAGAATATTGAAATTCACTATATTCTCTTCCATAAAAAGGAGAGCGCTCATCTCGTTCAGATTCGTATCGATCTCTCCAAATATAATGTGGTTCTATGGTATGCAAATTCTAATAGATAATTTTAAAATGAATAACTAACTTGTATTTTGTTTCATCTTTTTTGTCAAAAAAAATCACACAAAATTCGTCAATTATCCGTGGATAAAAAAATAAAAAAAATAATTCTTACTGGGCCAGAGTCAACAGGCAAATCGACACTCGCCAAACAGCTTGCTCGAGTGTATAACACCGTTTGGGTGCCAGAGTTCGCAAGAACTTATTTAGAAGGATTAAATCGTCCATATCGAGAGGATGATTTATTAAAAATCGCCAAAGGTCAATACCACTTAGAATCTTTTTTTTATAAAAAATCTAACCAATACCTGTTTTGTGATACAAGTATGTTCGTAATGAAGATCTGGTCAGAATATCGTTTTGGGAAATGTGATCCTTGGATATTGGAACAATTGGAAAACGAAAAAAATACTGTTTACATTTTATGTGGGACAGACGTTCCTTGGGAATTTGACGAACAAAGAGAAAATCCAAATGATCGAAATGAACTTTATCAAAAATATCTTTCCGAGCTAAAAAAATATCAAAAAGAATTTATTGAAGTAGCTGGTAATCAGGAAGTTAGAATAGAACAGGTTGCTAGATTCATAATTTAAAAACAAAATTCCTACCTTTGCGCCATCTTGTTTGGGGTGTCCCTATTTTGGGACTGAGATCATACCCATTGAACCTGCTCAGATCATGCTGGGAAGGGAAATAAGCCTTTCAAAAAAAAGATTTATCGACCGATAAATTTGGCTTTTCAATGGTGTTTTTGAAATTAAAACTTTTGCACAAACCCCTGTGTGAAAATATTTTCTTTCAACCTTTTTGTCAAAAAAAACAAAAAGGCAAAACACATTTTTTAATGAAAAATTTATTTAAAAACAGTTTTTACATTGTTGTAATTACATTGTTATTTTCAACTTCTGGTTTTTCTCAATTTAAAATATTTGGGAAAGTTACCGCAGAAGGAGAGTCTCTAATTGGAGCAACCATTTATGTTGTGGAATTAGAAAAAGGTACGACTTCTCAAATTGGAGGAGATTATGTCATCGAAGAAATTCCAGAAGGGAATTATAATTTAAGAGTAAATTATGGAGGCTACGAAGAACACAATGTAGCGGTTAAAGTGAATGACAACAAGAAATTAAATATTGATATATCTCGTAGAATCGACTTTGATGAACTCATCGTTTCTGCCACTCGTGCCGGCGAAAAAACACCCATGACTTATACTAATGTTGGCAAAGAAGAATTAGAAAAAAACAATTTGGGGCAAGATGTTCCTTTTCTTTTGAAGTACACTCCTTCGGTAGTTGTGAGCTCGGATGCAGGAACAGGAATTGGTTATACAGGTATTAGAGTGCGTGGATCTGATCCTTCTAGAATTAATGTAACCATCAATGGAATCCCGTTAAATGACTCAGAATCACAAGGAGTCTTTTGGGTGAATATGCCTGATTTTACTACGAGTGTAGATAACATTCAAATCCAGAGAGGAGTTGGTACCTCAACAAATGGAGCTGGCGCCTTTGGTGCTTCAATTAATTTAAATACGTCAAAGGTGCAAGAAAAAGCCTTTGCACAAGTGTCTAATTCCATCGGTTCATTTAACACTTTGAAAAACAACATTCAAGTAGGAAGTGGATTAATCAAAGATCATTTTACTTTTGATGCTAGACTTTCACAGATTCAATCGGATGGTTTTATTGATCGAGCAGAAGTAGATTTGCAATCTTATTATTTATCAGCTGCTTATATCGCAGATAAAACATCTATTCGGTTTAATACCTTTTCAGGACATGAAGTTACTTACCAAGCATGGAATGGAGTACCTGCTCAATTTTTGGAAAGTGAACCTTTGATATTTGATACGACAGGGATTCGATTGAACAATGGAGACTTGAGAAGATACAATCCTTCAGGAACTGAAAAGACAAATGGAGCACCTCATGATAATGAAGTGGATGATTATAGACAGACCCACTATCAAGCTTTAATTAACCATCAGTTTAGTAGTAAATTGAACTTAAGTGGTGCATTGCATTATACAAAAGGAGCTGGATTTTTTGAGCAGTATAAAGGTGGGGAAGATTTAGTTGACTATGGTTTGGAAAATGTTGAATTGGGAAGTGATACCATTACTTCAACTGATTTGATACGACGAAGATGGTTGGATAATGATTTTTATGGATTTACTTATGCTTTAAATTATTCTCCAACGAAGTTTGATTTTACCCTCGGAGGAGGTTGGAATATTTATCAAGGAAAACATTTTGGTGAAGTAATTTGGGCACAGTACATGAGTAATGGTGAGCAAGGTCATCGATACTATGATAATGATGCAGAGAAAACAGATTTTAATATTTTTGGAAAAATCAATACACAACTCGTTGATAAACTTTACGGTTATGCTGATTTACAATTCCGAAGAGTAGATTATGAATTTATAGGATTAGATGCGAATGGTAGTCAACTCAATGCCAATGAAAGTTTAAACTTTTTCAATCCTAAATTTGGGTTGACATATGAGTGGTTTAACAATACTCAATTGTATGCTTCATTTGCCGTAGGAAATCGAGAACCTAATCGAAGTGACTATACCGAGTCATCGCCAACTAGTCGCCCATCACACGAAACACTTTACAATACAGAACTAGGAATACGTCAAAACTTTAGAAATACAATTTGGGCGATTAATGGGTATTGGATGCAATATAACAACCAATTGGTATTAACAGGACAAGTAAATGATGTGGGAGAATATACTCGAACAAATGTCGATGATAGTTATCGAATTGGAGTAGAGTTGGAAGCAGCTCGCGAAATAATGACAGGATTGACATTGAGTGCCAATGCTACTTTTTCCCAAAATAAAATTAAAAATTTTACTGAGTATATAGATAATTGGGATTATTGGTACCAAGATTTTTCCTTGCCAGAGGATCAATTAGAGCCACTTCAGATTGAAGTAGAACATGAAAATACTGATTTAGCTTTTTCTCCTAACATTATATTTACGGGCGCTTTGGATTATGCTGTTTTTAAGAAAAATGACGACCAACAATTAAATATTTCTCTTTCGGGAAAATATATCGGTGAGCAATTTTTAGATAATACATCCAATGAAAATACTGCTCTTGATGCTTTCTTTTATAGTGATTTGAGAATTGGATATTCTGTAAAAACTAAATGGGTTGAAGAGATTGGAATCACGCTTTTAGTGAGAAATGTTTTTGATGAGAAATATTCAAATAATGGATGGACTTATAGATATAAATCAGATAGCTACGACGGTAGACCAGACGACGCTTATACTAGAGAAGAAGGAAATGGAATTTATAATTTGACGGGATTCTTTCCGCAAGCGGGGAGAAATTATTTGCTGGGAGTGACGCTTAAATTTTAACGAGTAATGTTTAACGGTGAACGGTTAATCTTACCGTTCACCATTAATTTTTTCGTTAATTTAAAATTTGTAATTAACTCCTATTCTGTAATAAAGAGGAATATTAGAAGAAGAAAATTCTTGTAATAAATCCCACAATATCGAAACTTGAAAACCAACTCCTCCACCAGATACACCATATCCACCACCTAAGAAAAAGTGATCTTCCCAATTTCTACTATTAACTACTTCGTACTCAATTGGGTTATTTGAAACTAAGAAAATTTCTCCAGTTTCGTTACTTAAAGCTTGATACTCAGCATGTAAAAAATATTGATCGAAAACCTTTAATCGAGTGAATGCTCCAACTCCAAAATTGGTACTGTTAAATTTTAGATCGGTACCAGTTCCAATATTATATCTTTCGCCACGATATAGAATCTCAACACGTGGACCTACCGAAAGTGCATCCGTAATTTTATATCCAACCATAGGAGCAATTCCTGCGTTAAATGCTGTTCCGTTTGGAATGGAAAAAAAGTTCAAAGTAAAATCTGCGCCATACCACAATCGATCTGTGAAATTACCCCGGTCATCAAAATATTCATCTACTTCTCTACTTCTTCTTTGTGCATCTGCGTCGTGAGTAAATGAAATCATCAAGACCGCAACGAGAACTAATAACTGCAATGCTTTTTTCATATTTATGCTTTTTTATGATTTATAATTTTTTACAAAAATATCAATTTTGATAGAAATGATAAATTGATGTGAAGTCTAATTGTAAAGGTGTAAAAGTTTTTTGTAAAAATATAACTAATGGGTAGGTGCAGAAGTTGCTAGAGAAGATGTTAGGGTTTTGTTAAATCGTTTCAAATCTCTTATTCACGACATCAATGTAGCGGCTAACTTTAGTTGGCTGCCCAAAAAGGAGCACAGCGACTTTTTGGAAAAAATAGTAAATAATATTTTCCAAGAAGGTTCTAAATGATTTGGTTAGCTTAATTGATCAGAATTTTTAATCTCAGGATTTTTCTATTGGATAGAATTATGTAGAATGTCCAAAAGGTCGCTGTGCTCCTTTTTGGGCGACTAACTAAAGTTAGTCGCTACTTATTCACGACATCATTGAAGGAAGGAGGTAATGCTTTGTTAGGTTTAACTAGTTGATTATCAGTCAAATATGTTCTCCATGCTTGTGACCGTTTGGTACTTGTGAAGGAGTAAAAAGTTTGATTCTCATTTAATTTTTCATGAAAACCTAATCGAGTATTAAAATTCAATTCTAACAATTTTATCAATCCATAAGTGAATTGGTTTCGATGACTTCCTCCTCCGCCAACAAAAGGTGTGACGATTTCATATTGCAAAAGGTCATAGATTTTTTCAAAATCTAATTTTCCTTTTTTGGTCAGAAAGTCCACGCCAAATTCTTTTAGGTAATATTTATAAAATTCAAATTCACTCATTTTTGCATGATTAGAAATGACTTCTTTGCGAGTTTTTTCATTTTCTAATTCAAAAATAGGCAACCCAAAATCTTTCTGTAGAATTAAGTTCGGGGTGAAATTTTGACCTTCACTCAAAAGGTCAATTACGTCGACAATTTTTCCAATATCCCTAAAATGTGCTCGAGCTAAAATAGATTGTTGAATTAATGCTTTGGTCGATGGATCTTTTTCAGATTGGATAGATTCCTCTAATTTTATAACTAAATTTTTTCCAATAGATTCAATTTGACTGATATTCAAATTCGTTATTTGTTCCTCATATTCACTTATCACATCACTCACATCAAGGTAGTTTTGCAAGATAGATTTAATGTTTTTAAGTTCAACTATTCTGTCTTGATTAGAGTTCAAAAATTCTAAAAACCAACCTTGGCGGAAAATATTATTCCAAAAAGTTCCCAATTCAGTTTCATCAAAATCAGCTGTTCTTTCTAATAAATAATCAAACATCATAGTTGGATCTTCTACATCGAATAACTTTGGAATGTCGTCCAAATCTTTATAAGTGAAATAGAAATCTTCGAAATATTTTAAATCATTTTTTACTGAAAGCTTTTCGAGGGGTTTGAGTTTTTTAATATTTCTCAGCGGATGTACTTTATTCAAGGCTGTTAAACAATCTGCTTTGTATTGAGGTTTGAAATCGTCAGATGCAAAAATATCATTGATGATATTTATTTTGAGTTTATCAGCAAATTCAAGTTTTTTTAGTTTCTGTTCAAAAAATAAATCTACCCATTTTTCATAATTCTTTCCATCTGTTTCCCATAGGTTTTTCCACTTAGCAGTAGCAAAGGGTTTATTATTTTCTTCAGGTTGGTAATGATGATTATAAGCACCTTCGATGACTGGAATGATTACATCGCCAAGCGTTACAGGGAGATTATATTTTTTAGTAATAAATGTTTGGTTATCAATGAGTTGAAAGTAAATGGGAACAGCTCGAATGACTGGGTTTGCTCGCAAATAGGCTAAATATTTTTTTAAGACTTTAACGTCAGTTTCTTCTTTCATTTGATCGATCATCGCTTGAAAATCTTCATTGCTTGCCAATGGCAAAACACGAATGTCATTCTTAGAAAAGTCAATTGGATTATCAATGAATTCTTTTAAATCAGAATCCTGAACATCCAATTCTTGAGGAGATAAAGACTCAATTAAGAAAATGATGTCATCATCTGGTTCTACTTCTAAAAGGTCATTAAGTCGTTTATTTAACTCGCTAGAGTTACTTTCTAATTTATTCAAATAGACGTTACAAGATCCAATGGTACCAATTCTTTTGTAGAGTACTGCTTTCTTCAAATAAAGTCGAAGTTGAGCATCATTTTGTGCAACTAGGTTCCAATGTTTTGAATAAAAGTAGTCCAAAATTCTTCCGATAGAAAATGTAAAACTATTGTTAGTTTCGTGAAGGCAAGCGTAATATTCGATTGCAGTAACTTCTTGAATCTCCAAACTATTAATGATTCGGTTTTCCAAATCATAGCGTTCTGATTCTGGAATATCATTTCTTAATTGATCCAACTTTTGACGAAGTCTCGTACTTGGTTCGTAAGGAATATCATTGTTTCGACAGAAGTCAGTTAAGGCAGCAAGTTGCTCTAAATAAAGGTGTCGAATATTTGGAAGAGTCTTGTTATAACTTCGTAATAGTTGTCGATATTTATTGGATAGATTCATCACTTCCGCAGGCGCTCCAACAGTTAATTGCTTAAAAGAATTCATGGCAGCCTCGTCATTTGATGAAACCAATCGACGAAAATGTTTTTCTAGATTTTCAGTTTTTTCTAGTGTTTCATACTTGTTGAGAAATAAAGCATAATTTTGATTCCACTCAAAATCCTCATGGTGAATCATCCAATACATTAGGAAATTTCTTTTTAAAATATCATCCTTATTATCTTTGGATTGAATCTCTTCGAATATGTTTTTGTATTCCCCGTCCTTGTTTAATATTTTGATAATCAGTTGATTAGACCCAATAAAAAAGTTTTTGTACTCTTCTGCAGAAATAACTGGAAGTGCTTCATTTTTGCTTATTGCCAAATGATTTTTAAAAAAATCAGCGGCTAAATACAAATAAGCTCGTTCATGTTCGGTACTCAATAAATCATGGATGGCATTTTTTTTCATCCAAGGATAGTCATTGGCTAGGTTGACAATTCTCCCAAAATAATCTACATCATGAGGGAAAATAAACCGATTGAAATTGAATATTTTTTCATATCCCATGTATCGAATATTCTCCATGGTTTCCAGAGAATCCAACAAATTAGCAAAATATTCCACTCCTGCTTTTGCATTATCTACCTCGGTTAAAGAGTGATTAGTCAGGTGAGCTAGAATATTTTTTCCTTCCTTAAAAGGCAAAAATCCGTTTTGGATATTGATTAAAATTTCTTCAAGCGTTTCTTTTGTAGCATGATCTTGTAACGCTTTAGATAGTTTGATGATCAGATGTATTTTTCCATCTAGGGTACTTTTTTGCAACAGTTCTTCTTGCATTACTTGTAGCAAATAATGTCTAGCTTCTTTAGTGTTGAGTTGAATAATTGCTTCTAATTTTTGTTCTGCTTTTTTTCCGTCTTTTGTTTCTATTGCTTTTTCAAAAGCATTTATACTTTTTCTGAGGGTGACTGTTTTTTGAGTTTGAATATTTTTAGGTAATGACTCGATTTTAAAATCTACTTTTTTGACATTCAATGCATTGATGTAAAAAATTTCTGCAGGATGAAAAAATCGTATTTGACTTTTATGATTATAAAAGAAGTTGAGAAAGGTTTGACGATCAATTTTTTGATCCCAATTCAGTTCATTTTTTAAAAATAGAGTATAAGTTTTGAGGATATTTTGGGCTTCTTGTGAAGTGGATTTTTTGTCCAATAAAGTTCCCAAATCTCGAAGTGCAATTAAGTTGCCTTTGGAAACCTCAAATTCGAGTTGTTGAATAAGAGGAATACTTTCTTCGTTACCTTCCTGTGCAGGACAAAGGAAAGGGTATAAAAAAAAGAAAATGATCAAGCACGACATCCGTCTCATCGTGGCAAATAGGTTTATGTTTTCTGGAAAAATTTAGTCTAATTTAAATTTTGGTTGTAGAAAATTGGTGAGCAAAGTTGGTTGGTTTAGATGTTTTTTTAGTTGAAAAAGTAACTTGTTTTAATGCTTTGCTCTGTGTTTTATCTTTTTATATAAAAAAATAAATTGTGTAATTCGTTAACTATTAGAGTAATACAAGAATTGAACCGAAAAATAGAAATGGGAATATCGAATATCGAGCAAGGATTTATGATTTAAGAAGTGGGTGATATTTCTCAAATCAAAAATCCTAGCTCGATATTCAAAAAGGAAAGAGGTAAGCAATGAAATTCAAAGTTTATTTCAAAACAATATCATCCACCGCATATAGTCTTTTATGAACTGAGATATAATATTTCCCTTGGAAAAACTCAATAGCTTGATATGCAGTAGGTTCATCATCGAAGAAATTGGAGTTATAAGAGATTTCCTGAAGTGTGGTAAAATCTTCGGTTGCTAATTGGTAAGGAAGTCCCAGTTGATTTTGGCCAAAAATTTTACCGCCGGTCACTTCTACTTTTCGTAAAGGAGTATTGGTATTAGCATATTCCCAATTTTCTCCACTATCTTCTGAATTATAAAATTGATTTTCATAAAAGCCTGTAGAATATAATTTTCCATTAAATTCAAAAATATCCCAAATCCAATGGGAGAAGATTTGCTGCCATTCACCATCAGGTTGAATTCGATAAGCTCCACTCAAGGTTGAGACATAAAAATTGCCATCAAAGAATCGAATATTGGTAATCATGCTTGCTTCTGATCCTAGTAAAGATGACGGAATATTAATTCGATGAGCCACAGCTACATTTTGAAATTGAGTTTCTGTGGCATTTAATTGAATATCAAAAAGGAAAAAAGAGTATTGTGCTTGTTGCGGATTTAGACTACGGGCAGCATAAAGAAATTGAGTCGCATCATTATTGAAAGCACCAGTAGAATAAGCATTGTTGAGCTCTTCAAAAATGATGAATTCAGCGCTATCTGCAATTTCACGGTCAGTTATTCTATAAATCTGATTAACACTTTTGACCAAATGAAATTGAAGTTCACGTTCGTTTTCTACATTTTTTAAAACTCGTGCAAATATTTTATCAGAAAGAATCGGTCTTCCAAAAACCCCTTTTTCGACTTCCAAATTTCGACGTTCGATGATAGTTCCAGCACTACTCATTCGAGCAAAATTATCTACTGTTCCTATTAACATTTCATTATCGGTAGCATGTAATCGATTGATTGTAGAGTTGAGAGAAAGGTTGGGAATTTCTACCCAAGGATTGGAAGATTGAATGACGACTGCTTGTTTTTTACATGAAAAAATAAGCGTAGTGATAAATAATAGGGAAATCAAGGCGTGTTTCATGGTATACGATTTTTCTAAAATCGGTTTAGTGAGGGTTATTCGTTTGACGCTGAACGTTTTACAATCCCCATGCAAATTCATTAAGAATGAGCTTTGTTAAAAAATAAAATATAGTTGTTTTTGGAAAATCCTTTTTAGTGGAAAATGATAAAAGGATTGGATTTGAGTGTAAAGAATGACTTATAATAATTGCACAAAAATAAGAGTTTTGAGGCGAAAAAGAAAGTTTGGAAAAAGAGTTCAGTAAGAATTTATGTTCCCCACTTTCTAAAAACAATAGATTTAAAACAATCAATGAGTTTAAAAGGTTAGAAAGGGACAATTATCGGACAGAAACTTAATTTATATGAAGTTTATTTTTTTAAAAAACAGTATTTTAGCGTAACAAAACTTATTCTTCAAAAAACACTTCCCTTAAGCTTCAACAAGAGAAGATTTAACCTCTTGTTACTACAAGTTTAATCCTACTGTTTTTACTTAGAAATACTATGAAGTTTAATAATTTTTAAGAAACAGAAGGAGTTGGTATTATTCTCAAATAGCCCTATTGAAAACAATTTAAAATCAACCTATTACATAAAAAATAAAAAACAGAGAATAAATTTTCTTTTTTTAATCTAACTACCATCATGAGAATAATTCTACTTATAAGCCTATTGATGATAGGCTTTACATCAATTTCCCAAACCAAAATAATTGATGGAAAAATAAATACATCTCTTAAATCTTATGATTCTGCACTTTCCGTTCATTTGAAGAAATGGGATGTTTATGAAGTTTCTGTAGCTGAATTATTTAATCAATTACAACAATCGGATGGGGAAAACCAAGTTCAATTGAACTGGGGGAAAAACCATAATTGGCAATTGTCACTTTTTCCAAATGACTTACGAAGTCCTGATTATGAAGTGAGAACAGCGACTGGAGATGTCTTGCCAAAGGGAGTGAATAAGACCTTTGAAGGATATGAGCAATCTCTTGGAGGGAATGTTCGATTGACAGTAGATGTTGATTTTATTTATGGATATGTTGAATCAGGAGGAGAGCGATATTTTATTGAGCCTGTTTGGTATTATGATCGAAGTGCTCCAAGGAATCTTTTTGTAGTATATGATGAGCATGAAGTAATACCTAGAGATGATGTAAAATGTGCTTCTCATGAAATGCATAAACGAGGAGAAAAATTAGGAAAACAAAATCATAATCAAAGCCAAGAGAAATTGGTTGGGTTATGCTATGATGTAGAGTTGGCGATAGCTTCTGATTATTTAATGTTTTTAGATTATAACAGTAGCATTCCAGATGTCGAAAATCACAATATTGGAGTATTGAATAATGTGCAAGGTAATTATGATGATGAGTTTGCAGATGAGTTAAATTTTGTAATTGTTACCCAATTTGTTTCTAACTGTAGTACTTGTGATCCTTGGTCGAATACGACCAATGCTGGTAATTTATTATCATCGTTTCGGTCATGGGGAAATGGGGGAGGATTTACAGGAGTGACTTATGATTTAGCACAACTTTGGACAGATCGAGATTTGAATGGAGGAACAGTTGGGATTGCTTATTTATTTGCAGTTTGTACCAATAATCGATATCAAGTTGATCAAGATTTTTCTTCGACAGCATGGCAATTGAGAGTTTTAGTGGCACATGAAACTGGGCATAATTTTAATGCTTCACATGATGCAGCTGGTTCTGGATTTATTATGGCACCTTCCGTCAATAATTCCAATACATGGTCAACTGCTTCGGTTAATAGTATCAATTCATTTGTAAATTCACGAACCTGTTTGGCAGAGTGTGCAGCTCCTGCACCACCGACTGCGGGTTTTACGTCAAATATTCAACAAATTTGTGAAGGCTCAGATGTTCAATTCTTTGATCAATCTACAGGTATTGTAGATTCTAGATTGTGGTCCTTTACCGGAGGTAATCCAGCTTCCTCTACAGATGCTAATCCAGTTATAAATTATCAAAATCCAGGGACATACCCTGTCTCACTTACAGTTACCAATAACATAGGAAGTAATACGGAAACACAATCCGGATTTATTACAGTTGGACCAGGTGGAACGAATATTTTATTATTTGATGCATTTGAAGATGGGTTGAGTAATTGGACTATCGAAAATCCAAATGGAAATGTTACTTGGACTCCGATTGGAGTAGGAGGGACAAACCTTGGTAGTACGGCAGTTTATATGGATAATTATAATCTAAATGCTTCAGGGCAAAGAGATGGCTTAGTCTCACAATCGATGAATTTTACAGGTTTTACAAGTGTGACTTTATCCTTGGATTATGCATATTCACTTTATAGTGGTAATACTAATTTAAAAGATTCTTTGATTATAAAATTATCGACCGATGGAGGGAATACTTTTCCCAATACTTTATTTGAAGGAGGAGACAATGGAAATGGAAACTTTGCTACTAGACAACCTTTAGGGCAGTCATTTACTCCAACAAGTGCATCAGATTGGTGCTACGGAGGAAGTTATGGGGCAGGATGTATAGTTGTTGATTTATCGAGTTATATCAACCAGACTGATGTGGTTTTGAAATTAGAAAATGTGAATGGTTATGGAAATAATCTTTATTTGGATAATATAACTGTATCGAGTGATTGCGAAGTAATATTACCTCCTGTTGCTGATTTTGCTACTTCTGCCACACAGGGTTGTGTTCCAATGACTGTAAATTATACTGATCTGTCTACCAATAATCCTACTTCTTGGTCTTGGTCTTTTCCAGGAGGAATACCTTCTTCTTCAACTGACCAAAATCCTACAGTATTATATACTTCACCAGGGACTTATGATGTAACGCTCGTTGCAACCAATAGTGCTGGATCTAATACAAGTTTTCAAGGGCAGTTAATTCAGGTAGAAGATACTCCAACCTCAGCATTTGATTATACATCGAATGGAACAATTTATTTCTTTAATAATTTATCGATAGGAGGAACAAATTATACTTGGCTATTTGGGGATGGAGAATCAAGCAATGAAGAAAACCCAGTTCATGATTATGGATCATCAGGAGGAGTCTATGACGTAACCTTAGTTGTAACTAATAATTGTGGTGTTGCAACTTCGATGCAAACTATAATTGTAGTTGTTCCACCTGTGGCGGGTTTTGATGCAACTCCAACAAGTGGCTGTAGTCCATTGACAGTTCAATTTAATGATCAATCTACTGGAAATGCAACCAGTTGGAATTGGAACTTTCCAGGAGGAACTCCTGCTACTTCAACCGACCAAAATCCTTCGGTGACCTATAATGCTTCAGGAGTTTATTCAGTTGATTTAACGGTGACAAATTCCGCAGGAAGTAATATGATTTCTCAAACTAATTATATTACCGTGAATGATGTGCCTTCGGCAAATTTCACCCAAGTGACAAATGGATTGACTGTTGATTTTACGAATACTTCGACAAATGCAAATAGTTATAGCTGGGATTTTGGAGATGGGAATTCATCGACAGAAACTGACCCAACTCATACCTATGGAGTTGATGGAAATTATGATGTGGTACTGACAGCAACTAACGATTGTGGTTCAGTTACATCTTCTCAAACGATTACGATTAGCACTATGCCGAGTGCTAATTTTGAGGCAAATGTGACGAGTGGTTGTGCTCCGTTAACAGTTCAATTTAATGATTTGTCTTCTTCTAATACAACTGGTTGGTTATGGTCTTTTCCAGGTGGAAATCCTTCTACTTCTAATGATCAAAATCCAGTTGTAGTTTATAATACCGCAGGAGTTTATAGTGTAACACTATTGGCGAGTAATTCGACAGGAGATAATACAATTACTTTTACAGATTACATTACAGTTGATGATGTTCCATTTGTAGGATTTTCACAAAGCACCAATGGACTAGAAGTTACTTTCACCAATACTTCTACTAATGCGAATAGTTATAATTGGGATTTTGGTGATGGAAATTCATCAACTGAAACTAATCCGGTTCATAACTATACAGCAGATGGAAATTATAATGTAATATTGACTGCAACAAATAATTGTGGCTCAGTAACCTCTACTCAAACAGTTACAATAAGTACATTACCAACTGCTGGTTTTGGAGCAAGTGTAACAAGTGGTTGTGTAGCTTTAACGGTTCAATTTTCTGATCAATCTTCCTTAAATACTACTGGGTGGAATTGGTCTTTTCCAGGTGGAAATCCATCGTCATCAACCGACCAGAATCCAACAGTTATTTATGAAAGTGCGGGAACTTATTCGGTGACTTTGGAGGCTACTAATGCAGTTGGAAATAGTACGATAACACAAACTGATTATATTTTTGTGGATGATGTTCCGGCGGTAAGTTTTACTCAAATAGTTAATGGATTAAATGTTGACTTTACCAATACATCAACAAACGGAAATAGTTATAACTGGGATTTCGGTGATGGAAATACTTCGACTGATTTTTCTCCTAGTCATACCTATGCCACAGACGGAGTATATAATGTGGCTTTATCTGTTACAAATAATTGTGGAACAGTAACTATGATGTCAACAGTTACCATTATAACTCCACCAACAGCTGGTTTTGGAGCAAATGTAACAAGTGGATGTGCAGATTTAACTGTTCAATTTTCCGATCAATCTTCTCCAAATGCGACAAGCTGGAGTTGGTCATTTGTAGGTGGAAATCCATCTTCTTCAACTCAGCAAAATCCAACAGTTGTTTATGAAAATGCCGGAACTTATTCTGTGATTTTAACCGTAACGAATGCTGCAGGAAATAGCATGGTAGAGCAAATGAATTACATAGTTGTAGATGATGTTCCAGTAACTGGATTTACTGCAGATGTAAATTCCTACAATGTTGATTTTACAAACACAACAACTAATGGAACTAGTTACAGTTGGGATTTTGGAGATGGAAATACTTCGACAGAAACCAACCCTTCACATACCTATTTAAATGATGGAATGTACGATGTAGAGCTAACTGCAACTAATAATTGTGGTTCGGTAACTTTCACTCAAACATTAACTATTGCGAATACCCCAATAGCAAATTGGACATCTGGACCAAGTGTTGGATGTGCTGATTTTACTGTTCAATTTCAAGATCAATCTTCTAGTAATACAACTGCTTGGGAATGGACTTTTGAAGGAGGATCACCAGCAACTTCGACAGAACAAAATCCAGTTGTGGTTTATAATTCTGCAGGGACTTTTGATGTTACCTTGGTTGCCATAAATAATCAAGGAACAGATACAACAACTCTGATAGATTATGTGGAAGTTGATGCAGTTCCAACGGCTGGGTTTACTTCTTCAGTTAATGGACCTTTAGTGAATTTCAATAATATAAGTACTAATGCCAATTCTTATTCTTGGGATTTTGGAGATGGAAATATGTCAAGCGAATTTGAACCAAATCACCAATATACATTAAATGGAGAGTACACGGTTACTTTGACTGCAACAAATGATTGTGGATCTACAACCATTACTCAAACTGTTTCAATTACGTCGAGCGTAATTGCTGGTTTTAGCTCAAATATTGTTTCTGGATGTTTGCCACTTGAAGTTCAATTTATTAATGAAAGTATCAATGCAACTTCTTATGAATGGACTTTCACAGGAGGTACACCTACAAATTCTACTTTGGAAAATCCAACAGTAATTTACGAAAATGCAGGTGTCTACACGGTTATGTTAACTGCGATAAATGCTACAGGAAGCAGCACTATTGTTGAGACAGGTTTTATAATAGTGGAAGGAGTTCCTTTTGCAAGCTTTTCGGCTGACATAAATAACTTGACAGTTGACTTTACTAATTTTTCTTCCTCTGGAGATAGCTTCCTTTGGAATTTTGGAGATGGTAATACATCAACGGAAACAAACCCACAGCACACTTATTCAGATATTGGGATTTATACGGTGACATTAACTGCCACTAATGATTGTGGAAGCAATATTTTTACTTTTGATTTAGATGTTGGAACTGCTGTAACTGCTGGATTTTTTGCAGAAGATACCGAAGGCTGTGCACCAATGGAAGTTCAATTTATTGATGAGTCTTCTAATAATGTTTCTGAATGGAATTGGACTTTTACTGGAGGAACCCCAGCTTCTTCTACTGAACAAAATCCACTAGTAACTTATAATACCCCCGGAGTCTATGAAGTGATTTTGGTAGCAAGTAATCCATTTAATAGTAATACGGTCACCGAGACTAATTATATTACTATTTTACCTGAACCAACAGCAGGTTTTACTTCTAATGAAAATGGTAATGTAGTCGATTTTATCAATACTTCTGTCAATGCTGATACTTATTTATGGATGTTTGGAGATGGAGAAACGAGCATAGAAGAAAACCCTATTCATACCTATTCGGTTGATGGTGATTATACTGTAACCCTGGAGGCTACGAATGCTTGTGGAACAGTTTCGACACAAGAAACTATCTCTATTATAACTCCAGTAACTGCAGGATTTACAGCTGATATTACCAGCGGTTGCGCAGGTTTAGAAGTTCAATTTACTGATGCTTCTTCAAGTAATGTAACGGGTTGGAATTGGACTTTTGCAGGAGGAACTCCTAGTACTTCAACTGAACAAAATCCAATTGTAACTTATAATACACCAGGTACATATTCAGTTATTTTGGAAGTTAATAATCCAGGATTTACTGCAACACAAACTGAAATGAGTTTTATTGAAATTTTTGAAAACCCAACGGCTAGTTTTACTTCTATGGTGACTGGAGGAACTGTTGATTTCACTAATACTTCAACGAATGCTACAAGTTACCTTTGGAACTTTGGAGATGGAGAAATGAGTATGGAAGAAAATCCTTCTCATACTTATTCCGATGATGGAAATTATACGGTAACGTTGACCGCTACGAATGATTGTGGCTCAGTAACGACTGAAATTGAGGTTGTAGTAGCGCTTCCTCCTGTTGCGAATTTCTCGTTGGAAACTAGTTTTGATTGTGCGCCTGCAACTATTCAATTTCTCAATGAATCATCACCAAATGCTACAGAGTGGTTTTGGACTTTTGAAGGTGGTTCTCCAAATACCGCAACTGTAGAAAATCCTGCAATAACATTTAATGATCCAGGGACTCACCTTGTTACCTTAATGGCTTCCAACTCTGCTGGATCAAATACTTATTCTATCGAAATAACTTTAGGAGGTGCACCTGTGATTGATTTTACGAGTAGTGTAGATGAACTGACTTCAACTTTTACGAATCAAACTATGAATGGAACTACCTTCTTTTGGGACTTTGGAGATGGCAATTCTAGTGTAGAGGAGAACCCAATTCATATTTATGATCAACCTGGAAATTATACAGTAATTCTTACAGCAACTAATGCTTGTGGGATGACAAATCTTTCGCAACAAGTGGAAGTGCTTGGACTTCAAGCTATAGCAAGTTTTACTTCTTCAAATGTCAATGGTTGTTTACCATTTACAGTAACCTATGAAGATACTTCGACAGGCAGTCCTACTAGTTGGAATTGGTCTTTCCCAGGGGGGACACCTTCCACTTCGACGGAGCAAAATCCAGTTGTAGTCTATAATTCAGCAGGAACTTTTGATGTGAATTTGGAAGTAAGTAATCCAGCAGGTTCGAATACGATAGAGCAAACTAATTATATCACGGTTGGTGAAAATCCAATCGCAGATTTTACTACTACTGTGAATATGGATGGGAATGTAGATTTTGCCAATAATTCTAATTTTGGAGATAGCTACGAATGGATTTTTGGAGATGGAAATACAAGTATAGAAAATTCTCCAAACCATACTTATGATACTTCTGGATTGTATACTATTCAATTAATTGTGACGAACAATTGTGGGACAGATACAATGACGCAAGAAATTTTTATTGATATTACGGGAGTGGAGGATGTTACTTTCTTGGAAAAATTCGATTTATACCCCAATCCAAATAATGGAGATTTTACTCTCCACATCGAAGGGCAGCCATTGGATGAATTAGAAGTAAGCCTTTACAATGTTTTAGGGCAACGAATTTTTATAGAGCAAATCGATTTTACATCTGGTCAATTATTTAAAGATTATAAGTTTAGTCGACTTGCGGCAGCCACTTATATATTGCAAATAAAATCAGAGAATCAAATGATTCACAGAAAAGTAGTGAAGGAATAAATATTGTTAATATTTTTTAGAAGCCCTAATTTTTGACTAGTCAAAAATTAGGGCTTTTCTTTTTATAGAACTTGAAAGATTATGGTTAAAAATACGGGAAAGCAGAAGATTTTTATAAAAATACATTTGATTTAATTTGATATGTATTTTTTTTACATAAATAAAATGATTATAATGTGTAGTAATTAATAACCTTTAAAAAAAATGCCATATGAAAAAGACTTTGTTAATTATTTATTGCAGTTTCTTCATTGCAGGTTCGATAGTTGCCCAATCCATTGAGTTGCAATTATTTGGGGTGAGCAATGGAAATGCAAATGACGATAATCTTCATTTAGAGTGGTCAATTGGAGAATCATTCATTACAGCCCATCAAACAGACTTTGGTCTACTTACCGAAGGGTTTATTCAACCTGAAGTTCCAGATCAAGGTTTGTTTCTTGAAACCAACTTAGAGACTACAAGTTTACCTTCCCGATTTTCGATAGAGGTTTTCCCAAATCCGGTGTATGACTTTTTTACCTTGAAATTGAATCAACCCAACCAAGCACTTAGTTATGTTAGTATTTTAGATATGACTGGGAAAGTGATTTTTCATGATGAAATACCGTTAGGCGCAGAGCAACAAGAGTTAGATATGAATAATTACCCTTCTGGGGTATATCTGATTCGTTACGTTTCGCCTCAAATTAAATTGAGCAAAAGTGTAAAAGTCTTAAAAGTACAGTATAGATAAGTTTTTCTATGAAAAATTTTTAGCTAAATGCCCAACATTTAAACGCTGTTTTGACTAGTTGTTTATGTCCCTTTTGGACCTTTTTAAAACCAATAAATTATGAAAAATAACATGAAAAAAATAATATCTACCCTCGTATATACATTGTTATGTATTTCCTTTTTAAGTGCTCAGTCGGTTCCTAATGGAATCAATTTTCAAGCAGTAGCTAGAGATGCGGATGGCGAGATTCTATCTGATAAAACGATTAGTCTTCGACTGAGTTTAAAAACTCAACTTCCAGTTGAGGAAACATTTTATGTAGAAACTCATCGAGTAACGACCAATTCAACAGGTATGTTCTCTTTAGTCATTGGGAATGGAAGAACGACAGAAGGAGTATTTGAAGAAGTTCCATGGAGTTCGTCAGAAATTATGATGGAAACTGCGATTGATACTAAAGGCGGTTCTGATTTTAAGATTCTGAGCACCTCTAATTTATTGGCAGTTCCGTATGCTTTCCATGCTAATACTGCTTCTAAATTGGTAGAAGATGATGGTTTCGAAAATGGTTTAGCTAAACCTAATACAGATAATTCTTGCGCAACAAATAAGTGTGATTGTGATGAAGGATATACTGATCTAGAGCTTTATTATTTTGGAGAAGATGATGTATTGATAGAAGCATTTAATAGTTATTCTTATGATCCTGCTAATCTGATGGTCACTTGGGCCAATTCAAAGAGTGGTGATTTTTTGACCATTAATGATAATAATAGTGTTTTAATAAATGGTGTTTTACCTACCAGAGTTTACTTTAGAATTACCAAGCCTTCAGGTGAGATTTGTTATGCACGTATATATACCCAATGCCCAGTTCCTTCATTGCCAGGTCAACAAGAAGGTCAAGAGATTATAGGTAAAACCTTCGGTAACTTTACTGTTTTTTCCCATACAGATAAAGGAAATGGGATGAAATGTACCTTAGAAAATATTCGAAGAGAATGGCACATGGGAGGAAATGTTGTGGCTCTTAGTGCAGACACCACCAATAGAGCATTTGGTACGAAAAATTATGAAGACTTGGCTTTTATGACTAATGATTCTGTTAGAATGGTTATTACTAAAGATGGTGATCTTCTTATAGGTAGTGAAAGAGTAGTATTAGAAGGAAATTTAGAAGTCCAAGGAGATTCTGTAATAGTTAATAAAAATCTTTATGTGTTGGATACTACATTTACAAGAGTAGGTATGGTCGAAGAAACCCTAGATGTTGGAGGAGATGTCACTATTGAAGGAGCAACTACTATTAATAATTCACTCGCAGCTAATGGACAAGTAACAATCAATGCAAATGTATCAGGAGGAGATGCAAGTTATGGTGCTTATCCATTAAGAGTTGAAGGGAGTGCCCAAGGGATCGCTGTTAAGTTGGAAGCTGGTACTCCAAATAATTCAAATAATTTTATCACTTTTTTCAATAGCTCAGGAGGTGCAGTTGGACGAATAGAGGGAGAAACTTCTGGGGAAGCAACATCTACACCTGAATTTATTTTTGAAGAGGCAATATTAGTTGCAGAGGAAGCCAATGCCATTGCCAATCAGATTTCAGCAGCTATTCCAGTTGTTGTCGGAGGGATAGGGGCTTCAACTGGTCCTTGTGGTGCCTGTATTGCAATGGCTGCTGCGGATTTGGTAGTAGCTACTGCTAATCTTGCTGCGTATAACATTTTTGCTCTTGATAATCTTGGAGTAACCTACCAATCTGGATCTGCAGATTATGCTGAGTGGTTAGAACGTAATAATCCTTATGAGCAAATTTCGGCAGGCGATATTGTGGGCGTGAATGGTGGTAAAATTTCTAAACTCACCTTTAACTCTCAACAATACATGGTAATTTCTACCAAGCCAGCTATTTTAGGAAATATGCCTATGGATGGAAATGAGGCGTTGTATGAAAAGGTGGCTTTCATGGGACAGATTCCTGTAAAAGTTAGAGGGATCGTTTTGTCAGGAGATTACATTTTACCATCTGGTTTGAATGATGGGACTGGAATTGCAGTTTCACGAAGCAAAATAAAACCAGAGCAATATCGCGAAATTGTAGGAGTAGCTTGGTCTGAAGCATATGTCGATAATGGAATTTCATTGGTAAACATGGCTATTGGACTTAATTCAAATGATGTTGCAGATTTAGCTATCCAACAAGAAAAGAGAGTTGCAGATTTGGAGAATAAACTCAATTCGCTGGAACAACGTTTCTTGGCTTTGGAAAATGGAACAGATTATACTCCGAGTGAAGGAGTTGCAGAAGCGTCAACAGTTACAGAACTTGAAGCAGAAAAAGTAATGACAAGGTATGAAATGATTGCATCTAGTATGCCTGCGGAACTTAGCGATGAAGTAATGGAAGACGCTATTTTAAGCTTAAAGAACCAATATGAAACTCAAGGAATTAAATTTGAAGACCACCCTGGATTAAATAAATTATTTACAGATACAGCTTATCAGGCGGAAGTAATTAAAAAAGCGCAGGAAACATACAAGATTTCTTATCAGAATATTTTAAAAGCAGCAGAAAGTAGAAATTAAAAAGCAGGCAAAATATTTTGAAAAATATTAAAAAGGGCTTTCCAAATTGATGTTTGGAAAACCCTTTTTTTTGCGAATAAATTTTTCTTTTTTTCAAAAAGCAAAACTAATATTTCTCAATAAAATCCGTAGGCACTAAAAAACCAAAAGTATCATCTGAATATCCTGGTCCAACTCCCATGTCCACAAAATTTCTCATTTCTAAATGAAGGTGAGCACTATATTTTCCATCAGCAGTTCCAATAGTTCCAAGCAATTGCCCACGTTGAATAAAATCACCTTCTTTCACATTCATTTCATCCAAGTGAGCATAAAAAGATTCTACATATGGATACTCTGGATGATTTGGAAATTTATGAACTACCCGAACAATATTACCCCATCCACAACAGACATTTTTAGCAAAAGTTACATATCCATTTGATACACTATAAACTGGATCTCCTAAATCTGTATTTCCTCCGCCTGTACCGTTCCAATCTTCTCCAAGGTGTTTGCTCTGCCCAAATTCTCTTGCTTTATAATAATTAGCTCCATCAGGTTTACCTACAGGAAAATCAAATTGATTAGAAATGTAGGTCGGGTTATTTGCAAAAATTGCCTCGTATTTTGACTCGGTAGTTGCTGGGTAAAAAGAAGGCTCTTCTATTGCTGAAGCAACTTCTTTTTGCTCCAAACTTGGTGCAATTGCATTATTTTTACTGATACAAAATAACATAGTAAGTGAAAAAAACATGGAAGAAATAAGGATAAAACTAGTTTGTTTTTGGTGATGAGACATAGTATGAGATTTAAATATTTTAAGTTCTTATTCAAAATCCTGAACAAGAACTTAGTTGTGTTGTGACAAAATTAAAAAGTTTAAACGAAATAAGTTTCTCCTCATTTTTTTAAGAATGTTAAAGTCTTCACTTGGATATTCTTTTACTAAAATCCCAAGACTTAACTTTTTAAGGAAAAAATAAAATCGTACCTTTATTACTGCAATAATTTTTCCTAAAATTCTATTTCTATTGCCAAAACACTAACCTAACTAATTTTTTAAAGACCTCTTTCAAGTTTCAAGTACCCTAATCTATATTTTTATATTTTGAAATATTTAAACCAAAGGCAATGTTTTGGAATAAATTATTGACTGTCAGTTGTTTATAGTTTAGGAAGAAATGGTATTTTTGAAAAAGCAGCAGATAGATAAATTACTGCCTCTTTTTATAATAACTAATATTTTTTTCTAAAACTCCCAGAAACCAATAGAATTCTAAAACCGATACTAATAGCAGCGTAACATTAACACTACATGAACAAGTCTCCCAAAACACTTTTCAAAACACGAGGTAAAAAGTGGATTTTGCTTTTTCTTCTTAGTTTCATTTTTCTCCAAGGAAAAATGTTGGCACAAGGCTGTGAGTGTGTAGGTTGTACAGGTCCTATTCCAGTTTCCTCTTCCAATACTTATACTTTAAATGTTTCTGGATCAACTAATAGTAATCTTTCAAGTGCAACGCAAGGCATATGTGGAATATATTTAGATGTTACATTTGAGCATATTTGGAGTTTGACAATTACTCTAACTGCTCCTTCTGGACAGACCATGACTTTGATCGGCCCGTATGATAATTTTCCAAGTACGACAGGATTTTCTAATTGGGATATTAGTTTGTTGCCTTGTGGCGATCCAGTTTCACCTGACCCAATGGCTGGTGGGGGATTCTTCAATGACCAATGGACGAATCTTCAACAATGGGCATTTTTTACAAATTATACAGGTTCGTATTATCCTTATGGTGGTTGTTTGGAAGATTTTAATTTCGGCTCTGTAAATGGAAATTGGACTATGACGGTGACCAACGGAAGTAACGTATATGATAGTGGAAGTTTCAATGGATTTTCAATTGAGTTTTGTGATGATACAGGGATGGGATGTACTGCTTGCGATGCATATGCAGGAGATCTTTCGGTGGTCAATGATATTGATCTGTGCATTGGCGAAAATTATAGTGGAAGCATTGACCCATTTTATACTTTTGGATCAGAACCAAATAATCAATATGACTATACCTATATTATTTCTCAAAATAATGTTATCGAAAGTTATGAGATGACACCTGACTTTTCGACTTTTTCCGAAGGGACTTATGAAATTTGTGGGTTGTCATATTTGGCATCAGAGGTATCATTGATTCCTACACCAAATGGAACTCTTTCTACTAGTGAATTGGAAGTAATGATGACTTCGACAGCTCCGTTTTGTGGAGACATTTCTGATGATTGTTTTATCGTAACAGTTTATCCGATTCCAGATACTATTTTTATTAATGATCAATATTGCAAAGGTGAAACTTATAATTTTGCTGGAAATGTATATAATTCACCAGGAGTTTATTATCCTATTTTGCCAGCCTCAGTTGGTTGCGATACTACGGTAGAATTAACATTAATTGAATTAGATACTTTTTTCATTAACATTTCTGAAACCATTTGTCAAGGAGATACTTTTTTTGTAGAAAATTTTTCCCACACAAGTACTGGGATTTATTTAGATACCTTGACTACCATTAATGGATGTGATAGTATTATTAACTTGGATTTAACGGTTTTGAATCCACAGGTAAGTATCGCTTTCCCCGATACGATACTTTGTTCTAATCCTGAAATAGAATTAGATGCTTCAGGTTCAACTGGAGGTTCGGGAGTATCTTATGTTTGGTCAACCAATGATGGTAATATTACTGGCAATATTTTAAATAACACTACTACTGTTGATGCTGGCGGTAAATATTATTTTATTGTTTCACAAGTAAATGGTGGAGTAGTTTGTACAGTAATTGATTCTGTCGAAGTCGTTGCAGATTTGGTTGCACCTACTGTAAATGTGGCAATGGATAGCATGATTAATTGCGATATAATGACTGTTGTTTTAGATGGGACAGGCACTTCTACTGGGGGTGAATTTTCTTATGAATGGACTACCGTCGATGGCATTATTTTACAAGATACATTTACACTTTTTCCAACCATAAGTTCAGGGGGAACTTATATTTTAAATGTTACAAATAGTGATAATGATTGTGTGAATCAGGACTCCGTTTTAATTTTACAAAATACTAGTTATCCTTCCGCTTCTGCTGGAGCAGATATGCAAATTGACTGTAATAATCCAACCATTCAATTAGATGGGTCGAGTTCTTCGCAGGGGATTGAGTATGTTTATTTGTGGACAACTTCCGATGGAAATATATTATCAGGAAGTGATGGTTTGCAACCAATTGTTGATTCGGCAGGAACATATCTGCTGACGGTTACAGATACTTTTAGCCATTGTGTGACTATAGATTTTGTAGATGTAACAATTGATACAATACTTCCAATTGCTGATGCCGGAAATCAATTAAACATTAATTGTTATACGCCTCAAGTACAAATAGATGGAACGAATTCTTCCCAAGGAAGCCAATTTTCTTATCAATGGACGGCACTTGCAGGTGGTCAAATAGTGAGTGGGAGTACCACTCTAATGCCTACAGTAAATAGTGGAGGGGTTTATGGATTAGTCGTGACTAATAATTTGACTGGTTGTAGTTCGAGTTCTCAAGTGATTGTAAATCAAGATCTTACGCCTCCTTGGTTGTCTGTGATTACACCAATAGATACGATTACTTGTTTGCAAGAGGTCATTACAATTGATGCTTCTAATTCTGTATTTGGGCCAATATTCGAATATGAGTGGACGGTTGTAGGTTCGGGAAATATACTTGCAGATACTTTTACTTTGCTTCCACAAATTGATTTAGAAGGGATGTACCAATTGGAAATTACGAATACTTTCAATGGTTGTACTTCTGTCGATACGTTTGAAGTTTTTGCGAATAACACAATTCCAACTGCAGAAGCAGGAGCGAATATGACAGTTGATTGTATCACGCCAGAAGTTATTTTGGGTGGAAGTGGTTCTACTGGAGGAGAGTTCGAGTATTTGTGGACTGAAATGAATGGTGGAAATATTTTAAATGGAGAAACTACTCTTTCACCAACTGTAAATGGAGATGGTGATTATGAATTGTTAGTCACTAATACACTAAGTGGTTGTACTCAAACTGATGTAGTATCTGTAAATGTAGATACAATTCCTCCTGTGGCAGTCGCAGGAGTGGATACGTTAATTAATTGTTATAACAGTATAATTACATTGGATGGAAGTGGTTCTTCTTTAGGTGACTTTAGTTACTTATGGTCTACCTCTGATGGTATGATTGATTTAGGAGAAACAACACTTCAACCTACAGTATCAGCAGGAGGTAATTACGAAATATTAGTAACCAATGACCAAAATGGTTGCTCTACATTTGATTCAGTTTTTGTTGGAGAAAATTTAATTGATCCAGTTGCTATTGCAGGACAGGATACTTTAATTACTTGTACTAATCCAACCATTTTACTTAATGGAACAGGTTCTTCCCTTGGAAGTAATTTCTCTTATCAATGGACAGTTACCAATGGAGGAGTTATTACTTTAAATCCAAATTCCCTCCAACCTGAGATATCGAATGCTGGAACATATCAGCTTGAAGTAACGAATACTGTAAACGGTTGCACCGCAATAGATGAAGTTATAGTTATTGCGGATACTGATTTTCCTTTGGTAGATGCAGGTCAGAATATGACCATAGATTGTAATCAATCAGAAGTAGTTTTAGATGGAAGTGGATCGATAGGAGTGGAGTTTGAATATTTGTGGACTGCAACGAATGGAGGAAATATTTTGAATGGAAATACTACTCTTTCGCCTACAGTAAATAGCGCTGGTGATTATGAATTATTGGTAACTAACACGGTAAGTGGTTGTTCACAATCTGATATAGTTTTTGTAAATGCAGATTCGATTCCTCCTGTGGCAGCTGCAGGAGTTGATACGTTAATTGATTGTTATAACAATACGATTACGTTAGACGGAGGGGATTCTTCTTTAGGTGATTTTAGTTATTTGTGGTCTTCCTCTGATGGTACAATTGAGTCAGGAGAAACAACACTTCAACCAATCATTTCATCAAGTGGAAACTTTGAAATTTTGGTAACGAATAATCAAAATGGCTGTTCTGCTGTTGATTCCGTTTTTGTTGATGAAAATTTTATTGCTCCAATTTCTTCTGCAGGGCAGGATACATTTGTCAATTGTACAAATCCAACCATATTATTAAATGGGAATGGTTCATCGGTAGGGAGTAATTTTTCCTACCAATGGACAGCAACGAATGGTGGGACGATTTCCGCTAATCCCAATTCTCTTCAACCTGAAATTACTAGTGGTGGAAATTACCAACTTCTCGTAACGAATACCGATAATGGTTGTACTTCGATGGATGAAGTTATAGTTGTTGCAGACACCAATTTACCAATATCAAATGCGGGCAATGCCGATACTTTAAATTGTGATCAGCTTGTTATAAATCTAGATGGATCGGCTTCATCGTCAGGAATCAATATCATTTATTTATGGGCAACTGCAGATGGAAATATTGTATCTGGTGAAAATTCTTTAATGCCTCAGATTGATTCATCTGGTAATTATATTTTAACAGTTTCTGATACTATTTCAGGATGTTCCGCTCAATCTTTTGTGGAAATTGCGATTGATACAATTGCTCCAATGGCTGATGCAGGAGTATCAATGGAGTTAAATTGTATAGTGCAAAATGTCATTTTAGATGGAACAAATTCTTCGTTGGGAAATGATTTTTCGTATGAGTGGACAACAATTGATGGAAATATTTTTTCAAATTCAAATTCATTACAACCTACGGTAAATCAGTTGGGTACATATTATCTAGAAGTGGAGAATGAAACCAATGGCTGTACTGCTGAAGACTCCGTTTTTGTTTCTCAAAATATAATTAGTCCTATTTCAATCGCAGGTGTAGATACATCAATTACGTGCGAAAATGACACATTGATTTTAGATGGAAGTAGCTCTTCCATTGGAACAAATTATATTTATCAATGGACTGTAACTAATGGAGGAATCATTGATAATAATGACACTACGCTCCAACCTCAGATTAGTACTCCTGGAAATTATGAGTTAGTTGTGACTGATACAACTAATGGGTGTTCTGCTACTGATCTTTTAATTGTAGACCTAGATACCAATACTCCAACTGCGGATGCTGGGCCATCAGATGTGATTGATTGTAATCAAACTATTTTGACGTTGGATGGAAGTTTATCATCTGTGGGAAGTATTTATGAATATGAATGGACTACAGGAGATGGGAATATTTTATCTGGAGAAAATACTTTATCTCCTCAAGTTGATAGTGCAGGTACTTACATTTTGGAAGTAACTAATATCCAAAATGGATGTTCTAATATTGCATTTGTAATGATCACCGCAGATACCATTTTGCCAAATGCAGATGCTGGAATTGATACGATGATAACATGTGAAAGTAATGTTATAAACCTTAATGGAACAAATTCTTCAACTGGCAACTTTACCTATAATTGGACTACCACAGGACTTGGTACAATTATCAATGAAAATACTTTAACGCCAGAAATAAATGATGCTGGAACGTATCAATTGGAAGTAACTAATACTCAAAATGGATGTATTTCTACAGATGAAGTTGAAGTAGTTTTTGATACACTTGCACCAATTGCAGATGCTGGTTTGGGTGGGAATTTAGATTGTGATACGACAAGTTTGACCATAGGAGGAAATTCATCCACAGGTGCAAATTTTGAATATCAATGGACACATTCTTCTGGAGGAAATATTTTGACGGACTCAACTTTGTCGACGATTACAGTAAATGCTGGAGCAACTTATACTTTAATGGTCACTAATATTTTAAATAGTTGCTCGGCAACAGATGAAGTGATTATTACTCAAGATGCGAATCTTCCTATTGCCATAACTAATGCAATGGATACCATTCTTTGTGACTCCACTCAGGTGGTTTTAAATGGAAATGGATCGAGTGTGGGAAGTAATTTTTCTTACAATTGGACAACGATTGATGGGAATATAATTGCTAATGAAAATACACTTTTCCCAACAGTAGACTCTGTAGGATTATATACTTTGATAGTAACTAATACGGATAATAATTGCGAAGCAACTGCATTTGTAAATGTAGTGTTGGAAAATTGCGGCCCAATTGCATTCGCAGGAGCTGATGGAGAAGTAGATTGTAATTTTACGACGATAGTCTTAGATGGAACAGGATCATCTGTTGGGGCAGAGTTTACTTATTTATGGACGACTATTGATGGAGTTATTTTGTCAGATACAACTACATTAATGCCAACGATTGGAGCAAGTGGAACATATGTTTTAACTGTCGAAAATACGCTTTATGGATCGGTCGCTACAGATACCGTTTTTGTGGAAGATTTAGCAATCTTACCTTCAATTGATTTGTCTGTAAATACCTTTTTAAGTTGTCTAGATACTACTGTTTCTGTCAATGGAAGTAATTCATCTTCTGGTGCTGGTTTTTTATATTCTTGGAGTACGAATGATGGGAATATTGTAGCGGTGATTGGAGAAGATTCAATCTTAGTGGATGAATCAGGATTTTACATTTTAGAAATAACCAACACTTCAAATGGTTGTGTTGCGATGGATAGTATTGAAATTTTTCAAAATATTGATGTGCCCATTTCGAATGCAGGAATGGATGTAGAATTGAATTGTTATAACAACGTATTTACATTAGATGGAAATAATTCATCTGTTGGGAATGATTTTGTATATAGTTGGACTACTTCTGATGGAAATATTGTTTCTGGAGATTCGACATTGAGTCCTGTGATTGATTCGATGGGAACTTATGTTTTGGAAGTAATTGATACGACGAATGGTTGTTTTGCTCAAAGTTCAATTACAGTTTCTGAGAATTTTATATCTCCTATTGCTGATGCAGGAACGACTGATGTTTTGACCTGCAATGATCCTGTTTTGACTTTAGATGGAATGGCCTCTTCCCAAGGGAATAATTTTAATTATGAATGGACGACAGTCGATGGAAATATTTTAAATGGAGAAAACTCTTTGACTCCCCAAGTCGATTCTTTCGGGAATTACCAATTGATAGTTTTTGATTCGTTAAATGGGTGCTCAGATACTTCTGCTGTTTTTATAAATTCAAACTTTAATACACCTACAGCAAATGCAGGAATGGATGTTCAAATTGATTGTGGAATAGGAAGTATAAATTTAGATGGAAGTGGTTCTTCTATGGGAGCAGAATTTTCTTATTTATGGACAACTACAAATGGAAATATTCAAGCAGATACTAATTCCCTTTCGCCTGGAATTACTAATGGCGGAAATTATTTTTTAACCGTAGAAAATACGATAAATGGATGTACCGCAATAGATGAAGTTGTGGTCAATCCAGTTAATTGTGCGCCGATAGTTTCGATTGATTTGCCCGATACTTTGACTTGTTCTGTTACTCAAATCACTTTGGATGGAAGTGCCTCTTCGAATTGGGGAACCATAAAATATGAATGGACTACTGCCGACGGAAATATTGTTGGAGTTGATAATTTGCCAACAGTTGAGGTGAATTTACCAGGAATTTACCAACTCGCTTTGACAGATACTTTGACGAATGATATTGCTTTCGGAAGTGTTGTTGTAGAGATTAATAATACTGATCCAGTTGCAGATGCCGGGGTTACAGATACTTTAAATTGTCTAATAACTACTTTTAATTTAGATGGAAGTGCTTCTTCTACAGGAAATAATTTTACCTATGAGTGGATGACTGGAGATGGAAATATCGTAAGTGGATTTAATGAAATACAACCTTTAATTGATGAAGATGGAACATATGATTTATTAGTAACTGATTCTGAGAATGGATGTACAGCTACCTCTTCTGTTTTGATAGAAATCGATACGATTTTACCAATAGTAGATGTTGGATTTCCACTAGATTTGACTTGTGTAGATACCATGTTATTTTTGAACGGGTTAGGTTCATCTATGGGCGATAATTTCAACTATGAATGGACAACGATGGATGGAAATATTATTGGAGATAATACTTCCCTTTCACCTCAAATTGACGAAGCTGGAACCTATGAACTAACTATCCTAAATACTCAGAATTTTTGCGAAGCAATTAATCAAATATTAATTGAAATTGATACAGTCGCTCCATCTATTTTAATAGAACCAACTGAGGTATTAAATTGTGATTTGACAGAATTTGAATTGGATGCAAATGCTTCTTCCTTTGGAAGTAACTTTACTATTCAATGGCAAACTTCAGATGGTAATATTGTTAATGGAATAAATTCACTTTCCCCTCAAGTTAATGATGGCGGTGACTACGAATTAACTATTTTAAATACTCAAAATGGCTGTTCTTCATCTGAAATAATTACCGTCTTACAAGATACTCTTGCTCCATTTGCAGATGCGGGTAATACTATGGAGTTAACTTGTACCGATACGATTTTAACTTTGGATGGAAGTAGTTCCTCTAATGGGAATGATTTTTCCTACCAATGGCAGACTTCGAATGGAAATATTGAAAGCGGAGCGAACTCACTTTTTCCAGCTATAAATTTATTAGGGGATTATGAGTTGATTGTAACAAATAATAACAATATGTGCACGGCAATTAGTCAAGTGCAAATAACTCAAGATATAATCTCTCCTGTCGCAATTATTGATTCTCCAGATACTTTGAATTGTGCAGTTGAAACAATTGCCCTATCTGCAGCTAACTCATCTAGTGGTTTGATTTATAGTTATTTATGGAGTACGAATAATGGCAATATTGATTTTGGAGAAACATCTTTAAATCCACAGGTTAGCGATGGAGGATATTATGTATTAGAAGTAACTAATGATGAAAATGGTTGTACTGCTAGTGACATTGAAGAAGTAGTACAAGATACTCTTTTACCAATTTCAGAAGCGGGAATGACCATGACATTAACTTGCTCGGATACTATTTTGACACTTTCAGGAAATGGATCATCTGCAGGCAATGAGTTTACCTATGAGTGGACGACTGATGTTGGAAATATTGTAAATGGAATCAATTTATTGAATCCTCAAGTTGATGAATTAGGAATGTATCAATTGGAGGTTACCAATAATAACAATATGTGCACGTCTTCTGATGTTGTAGATGTTTTGGAAAATATCACACCTCCAGAAATCGAAATAAATGCGATTGGCGGATTAATTTTAAATTGTGATGTGAGTAGTATTGTACTTGATGCAAGTAGTTCTATACCTATTGGAAATGTTAGTTTTGAGTGGAGTACCACTAACGGAAATATTTCAACAGGAAATACTGATGCTAATCCAGAAGTTAATTTGATGGGAGACTATCAATTGATTTTAACCAATGAAATAAATGGCTGTAAGGCAACTGAAATGATTCAAATCACAAGTGATTTTGAATTACCAATTGTACAAATATTAGAACCTGATACCTTGACTTGTTTAGACACATTAGTAACTGTTTCAGGGAGTGGATCTTCAGTAGGAAATGAGTTTGAGTATCTATGGACACATACCCTAGGAAATATCGTTTCAGGTGAAACAGATTTGGAGTGTACAGTTGATGAATTTGGAGGGTATATTTTAACTATTTTAAATACTGAAAATGGATGTATGGCATCTGAGGCGGTAACTGTTTATCAAAACATTGAAGAACCTTTTGCGGATGCGGGAGGAAACTATGAATTTGATTGTATCCAAACCGAAATAATGCTTCAAGGAGATGGATCAGAGGGGGCAGAATTTACTTATGTGTGGAATACCGTGGATGGAAATGTTCAGGTTGGAGCTACTACTTTACAACCAATTGTTGATGCATTTGGAACTTATGTGTTGACGGTGACGAATCAAATTAATGGTTGTATAGCAACTTCCGTAGCAATAGTTACCGAAGATTTGGATGTGCCTCAAGATGTCGAATTGGAGATTATTTCACCTTTGTGTTTTGGTGATTATAATGGAAGTATTGAGGTTACGGAAGTGATCGGAGGAGAGGAACCTTATATGTATTCGATTAATGGAAATACCTTTACGGAATATCCTCTTTTTTCTAATTTACCGGCTGGTAATTATTCGATTACTATTCAAGATGCTTCTGGTTGCGAGTGGACTTCAGAAATTGAAATATTGGAACCTGCAGAAGTAATGGTTGACTTAGGAGAGGATATTTATTTGGAGTTAGGAGAAAGTACAGTTCTGCAAGCCAATACCAATATTTCTTCTTTTGACCTTGATTCGGTGGGTTGGATGAATATTGATAGTTTAGTATGTGAAGATTGTTTAGAGCAGGAGATATCACCTTTATATACTTCAGGATATGGCGTATTTCTAATGAATGAAAATGGATGTGTGACCGAAGATGAGATTATCGTATATGTAAATAATAAAAAGCGAATATTTATTCCTAATGCATTTTCACCAAATGGCGATGGGTATAATGACTTATTTATGATTTACGGAGGACTAGGTGTAGAAGAAATTGAAAGGTTCCAAATTTTTAGTCGATGGGGGGATTTGGTTTTTGAAAAAAATAACTTTCAACCAAATGATCCGTCAAAGGGCTGGGATGGATTCTTTAATGGGGAAAAAATGAATCCAGCAGTTTTTGTGTTTTACGCAAAAGTAAAATACACGAATGGTGAAACTGAAATAGTTAAAGGGGATTTATTATTGAAATGATTAGTTAGACTTTATTCGTTTGACGTTAAATGTTTTACGATTTCCGATACAAGTTCATTTATAATAATCTCTATTAGTTGATCGGTTGATTTGTTCATCAGAAAATCAACTAAGAAGTGAAGCTATAACTTGAAAATCCATTAACTAGATTATCTAAATGAAAAGGGTAGAAATAGCATTTCAAAATTAAATATGTAATTGAAACGGGCTTTTGCCCTTTCTTTTTAATTATTATTGCTTTACCTTACGATCTCAAAAGGACAAGTTTTCCCTCCTTATTTGAAAAAGAGCATTATTTAATTCCCTCTTTAATCTTTTTCACAATTTCAAGAAAATTTATAATATAGCCTTCTCAAAAACCTCAGTTTTTGCAAAAAAAACTGGATTTATGATTTTTGTCAATCAGTTTTATTACCCTTTTTTATTATCCGAATATAGAAACCCATTTAATTTCCAATTTTAGATACTTTTTTCAAAAAAAAATAAGAGTTTATTTTTTTTGAAAAAACGAAATTGATTATCTGTAAAATGCTGATATACAGCACATTATAGATGTGTAGTTTTTAGTGAGTGTAATTGTGGAAAATGAATAGAAAAGATATTGCAACTATAGGCAGCAAAATATTACTTTGGAGGCTCTAATTTTCTGTAAACTTATTGTCAAAACAGATATTACACCCTTCCTTTAGAAATCAGACTCATTTTTTATGATATTCTGATTGTTCCAAAAGTCTTTGAAAACATAGGTTTCCATAAAAAAGTAAAAAGTAAAGCCAAAGAATAGGTTTCAAGGAAAGAGTCTTAAACATTACTTTCTTTCTTTTTTTATATAAAGAATTAAGGATTTTTTTTGAAATTCCTTACTTTCGGCTGATTAAAATAAAGTAATAACAAAAAATACACAATAAAAAACATTAAGCTAAACGAATACTCTTACCAGGGTTATTTAAGAAATTTAAAACTAATAGATAATCAATTCATATTGATTATCATGTAAAGCAAACATTTAATATTAACCAAAAAAAAAAATGCCCCGGGTATGAAAAAACAAATACTACTCGCATTATTCTTTTCTTTTACTTATTTGGGTTTAAATGCTCAATGTAATATTCCATTTCCACCAGCATTGACATGTGCTTCGGCACCTGTAATTTGTGATTTGGATGGTTATTGTACTACTACAGGTGGAGCAAACTCTGCAGATCAACCAAGTACTTTTTGTGGTTCTGTACAAAATAATCAATGGTTCGCCTTTGTAGCAGGTTCTGCAAATATTACCCTTGATTTTATTGTAGGTGCCTGTGGAGGTACTGGATCAGGAACTGGACTTCAAGCACAGGTATATAGTTTGTGTGGAGCTCCATGGACTTCTGCATCTAACTGTCTTTATGAGATCTCACCAGGATCTACAGAGACTTTGACGATGACAAATTTGACTGTAGGAAATGTATATTATTTAATGACAGATGGTTTCTCAGGAGATATGTGTGATTATACTATTGAGGTAACAAGTGGAAGTACAACTCCACCTGTCCCAGATCCAGCAGGAGCAATTTCTGGGGATCTTGTATTTTGTCCGGGTGCATCTTCTGTGACTTACTGTGCAGCGCCATCTGCTGGTGCAGCATTTTATGATTGGACTATTCCAGCAGGTGCTGTTATAGTTGGAGATGATGATGGAGCATGTATTACTATTGACTTTACTGGATTTATTGGTCCTGTTGGGGCAACAGGATCTATTACAGCAACACCAACTAATGGATGTGAATTTGGAGATCCTTCATCATTAACAGTTACTCAAGGGCCATCACCTACAGGTCCAGATGAACTGTTTATATTATGTCCAGGGGAAACTGCGACTTATGGGAATACAGTTTATTCTACAGCAACGAATGGTACTCCATTTGTTAATACAGATATTTCTAATGCTCAAGGTTGTCCAATTGAAACATTAGTATATGTTGAAATAGGAACAGAAGAGACAACTAATTTAGTAGAAGTTATTTGTCAAGGAGATGCATCATCGACCGGTGAAACTTCAACTGGAACTTATGTGTATAATTTATTAACTAATTATTACGGATGTGATAGTACAGTTACTTTAGATTTAACGGTATTGGATCCTCAAACTGGAATCTTTCCAGTAACAGATGAGATTGATTGTTCTTTTGCTCCAGTCACCGTATCTGCAGTAGTAACGAATGTAGATCCGAGTATTACATATGTATGGTCAGGACCATGTTTTACTCCAAATAGCTTACCTGGAGGACCTTTAATTGATGTAACCTGTGGTGGTGTATATACTGTATATGCAGAACAAACAGTAGGTGGTGTAACATGTGTTTCTCCTACTTTCTCTGTAACAGTTAATGAAAATACAACTCCTCCTACTGCTGATCCTGGTGTTGGTGGTGTGATTGATTGTGTAACTAGTAGCTTTACTTTAGGGGGGGCTGGTTCTTCGAATTCAAGTATCTATGCTTATTCTTGGGTTGGGCCAAACGGTTATAGTATGTCTGACCAATTCCCTGAAGCGACAGAGCCAGGTACCTATTGTTTCTTTATGATAGATTTGGCTACAAGTTGTATTTCTTCTACGGAATGTGTAACAGTAACTGGAGACATTACTCCACCAGTAGCTGTGGCTTCTGCTTCTAATAATTTAGATTGTAATGCTACTACAGCTACCTTAGATCCTACAGGTTCAGATCCAGGAACTTATACTTGGGCAGGACCAGGGAATCCAACGGGATCCAATCCAACAGTAAATATGCCTGGAACTTATACTTTGACTGTTTTAAGTGCAAATGGATGTACAACAACACAAGAGGTAACTATTACTCAAGATGCTACTGCACCGACTGCGAATATTGCTACACCAGCAGCGATTGATTGCGATAACCCAACAGTTTCGTTAGATGGAAGTGGATCAAGTAGTGGAGTAACTTATTTATGGTCAACAGGAGAAACTACTGCTACTGCAACAACAGATATGGGAGCTGGTACTTATACTTTAACTGTTACGAATGTAAGTAATGGTTGTACAGATGAAGTATCGGTGGTTGTAGATGATAATTCAACAGTTGTTACAGCTGATGTGGATGTTCAAGGACAAATAACTTGTGCAAACGATACTGTAACCCTATCTGCAATAAATGTTACTGGTTCAAGTAACCCAACTTACTCTTGGTCTAATGGAATGAGTGGACAGACTATTATGGTAAATACAGCTGGATCAATAACCTTAACAATTACTGATGCAATTACAGGTTGTAGTGATGATTTTATAGCTGATGTCACTAGTGATACCAACGATCCAGTAGCAGTAGCAGGAGTAAGTGGACAATTAAATTGTAATAATACAAGTGTAGTATTAAGTACGGCTGGTTCTTCAACTGGTGGAAATATAACTGCAAGTTGGTCGGCAGCTGACCCTAATAATATTACTACTCCTGGAACTTATACTTTGACAATTACAAATAATGATAATGGTTGTACAGCAACTGCTGATGTTGATGTTCTGCAAGATGTGACTGCTCCGGTAGCTGCGATTGCTGCTCCAACTGCAATTGATTGTAATAACACTAGTACAACTTTAGATGGAAGTAGCTCAACAGGTGCTAACTTATCTTATGCTTGGACTGGTCCAGCAACTGGATCTGGCGCAACATTAAATGCTACAGATGCAGGAACTTATACTTTAACAATTACAAATAATGATAATGGTTGTACAGATACAGAAGAAATTGTTGTGGTAGATAACACAACTACTGTTACTGTTACTGCAAGTGTAAGTAATGAATTAACATGTACAGAAACTACTGCAACATTAAATGTATCTGGTGGATCTGGATCTTCAAATCCTACTTACGAATGGACTGGTCCTGAAACAGGATCTGGCAATACATTAACTGTAAGTACACCTGGAACATATACTTTAACATTAGTAGATGCTAACACAGGTTGTGAAGGCTCAACTACCGTTACTGTTTTACAAGATGCATCAGGGCCAGTAGCTATTGTAGCTCCTGCGGATGATTTAACTTGTACTGTATCATCTGTAACTTTAGATGGAACAGCTTCTTCTACTGGAAATAATATTACTTACGAATGGTTTATTAATGGAACAACTCCAGTTGGTGGCAATACTGCAATTATCGATGTGACTGTAGCTGGAGATTATACTTTATTAGTTACTGATAATGATAATGGATGTGATATGACATCTTCAATCGTTACTGTAATCTTAGATGATGCCGCACCTACGGCTTCAGCTGTAGCAGGAAACAATGGATTGCTTTCTTGTTCAATTTCTTCATTGGCATTAGATGGTACTTCTTCTACTGGAAATTGTCTTTCTTATGAATGGTCAACTAATGGAAGTGTTGTAGGAACAGATCCTACATATGATGCATCAAGTGCTGGAGATTATATTTTAGTAGTAACAAATTGTGATAATGGATGTACTGATCAGACAACAGTTAATGTTGCTGCTGATGCAGGTTTACCAACTGTGACAATTGATCCAGTTATTAATTTAGATTGTAATAATTCATCTTCAACACTACAAGGAACTGGTACTTCTAATACTGGAGGAACAGTTACAGTAGAGTGGTTCCAAGGAACAACTTCTGTTGGTACCGATCCAGATTATACAACATTAGTACCAGGTGATTATACATTTGTAGTGACTGATATAGGGAATGGCTGTAGTTCTTCTGCAACTGTTCAATTGAGTGAAAATATTGACCCTCCATTTATTGATATTGCACCTTCTCCAATTATTGATTGTGCCAATACTATGGTAACAGTTAATGCTACAAACTCAGCTAGTGGTACAAACATCGAATACCAATGGCAATCAGGTGGTGTTGATTTACCATTAGAAGTAAATAATACATTGGTAACAAGTAATGCCGGTGATTATGTCTTGGTTATAACTAATACTGATAATGGTTGTACCTCAACTCAAATGGTAACTGTTCCTGAAAATATTGAAGCTCCAGTATTTGATGCATCTGCATTAAATAATATTGATTGTAACAATATGGAAGCTCAGTTAACAAGTAGTATTACTTCATCATTCAGTAATAATCTTTCTTATGAATGGACATTGAATGGAACAGTACTAGATACGATGCCTACACTTTCAACAGCAAACGATGGAACCGTTACTGTAGTTGTTACAGATAATCAGAATGGTTGTACATCTGAAATGGACGTAACAGTACTTAATACAACTCAAGATCCTACTATTACTGCTGTTGCTTCAAGTAATGGAGCTTTAGATTGTATCACAACTGAAACAACTCTTGATGGTACAGGATCTGATACAGGATCAAATTTCAGTTACACTTGGACATTAGATACCGATCCAACAAATGTTTTAAGTACAGATTTATTGTACACGACAACGGATCCTGGTACTTATATTTTAACGATAACAAATGCAGATAATGGATGTGTAAGCACAGAACCAGTAATTGTAACTCAATCAATTGCGACTCCTACAGCTATTGCACTTTCAAATACTGCTACATTAACTTGTACGGATCCTATAATTACTTTGGATGGAACTAGTTCAAGTATTGGTGCTAATTTTACGTACCAATGGTATGAGGTAATTGGAGGAACACCAACAGAAATAGTTGGTGCTGATTCGATTTCTTATGATATCATAGTAGAAGGAACTTATGAATTAGTTGTAACTAATACAGATAACGGATGTACGACGATTAGTTCGCAACTAGTTATTAATCAATCTTCTGATGTTCCAATGGCTGTAATTTCTAGTGATGGAATTTTGACTTGTGATAATCAAACTGTAATAGTAGATGGATTGAGTTCTACTGCTGGTGGTACACTAACTTTCCAATGGATAGATGTTGCAACGGGAGATGTTTTAGGAACAGACCCAACTCTTGAGGTCTCGACCTCTATAGAGGTTGGATTAAATATCCAGGATCTAAATAATGGTTGTACATCAACAACTTCATTTTTAGTTGATGAAGATATCGAAGATCCGTCAGCTAATGCAGGTTTAGCTCAAACTTTATTCTGTGGTGATGTTGAGGTTACTTTAGATGGAAGTGCTTCAGATGCAAACGGTGACCCTATCGCATATGCATGGACTGACCCTATGAACATGCCTGCAGGTAATACTGCTACAATTGGTGCTTCTACTCCTGGTATCTGGACATTAACAATTACAAATACAGATAATGGTTGTACATCAACTTCTACAGTTGAAGTAAGTCAAGATACTAATGCGCCTGTTCTTTCAATGGTTCCTTCAGCAGCAGAACTTAATTGTGATATTCAAACAATTACTTATGATGCAACTGGATCTAGTGTTTCAACAGGGAATCTTATTTATCAATGGACAGACGTAGCAAGTGGAGCAACTATAGGTAACACAGCTACTCTTGATGTATCTAATACAAATGAGGTAATCTTAACAATTATTGATGATGGTAACGGATGTTCCACTTCTCAATCTTTTATTGCAGTTCAGGACATTGAAGCACCTACTTCTAATCCAGGTTTCCCACAAACTCTTTTCTGTGATGATACTGAAGTTACATTAGATGGAAGTGCTTCAGATGCGGGAGGTGATGCTTTTACTTATAGCTGGACTGACCCAATGGGTAACCCAGGAGGTACTACTGCTCAGGTTGCTGCATCAATTACAGGTTCTTGGGAATTAATGATTACTAATAGTGTTAATGGTTGTACTTCAGTTGAAACAGTTGAAGTAGATCAGAATATTACTGCTCCTACTGCTGTTGTTGATTTCGCAGGAATGTTAACTTGTGATGTTAATGAAATTACAGTTGATGGAAGTGCTTCAACTTCTTCAAATGGTACTTCACTTGAATATGAATGGTCAAACGGATCAGGTTTGTCAACAGCAACTTTTGATGCTCCAGGAACTTACACTTTAGTTATTACAGATGTATTGAATAATTGTACAGCAACACAAGACTTTACTATCGAAGAAGATGTATTAGCACCTGTTGCAGATATTCAAGCTCTTACAAGTACAACGATTTCATGTACTGAACCAACATTAGTTTTTACAGGATCTTCATCAAATAATAATGGTAATCCTAATGGAGGAACACTAGATTATGTTTGGACATTGAATGGTATTGTAGTTTCAACTGCAACTCCTGATCAAGTTGAAATTTCTGAACCAGGTACATTAATAGTTGAAGTAACCAATACGAATAATGGTTGTTCAGAAACTTTCGATTTAACTGTAGATGTTAGTGCTGATGTGCCGAATGTATCTATTCCGGTAGCTCCTCAAAACTTAACTTGTGCAATAAATGAAGTTTCAATTACTGCAGTTGATAACTCAACAAATGCAGGTAATACTTACTTATGGACTGGGCCTGGAACTATTGTTAATGAAACTACATTGACACCAACAGTTTCTGCTGCAGGTATCTATACATTGAATGTAATAAATACAATTAATGGATGTGAAATTTCCATTTCAGCTCAAGTTATAGGTGACTTTGATGAGCCTAATGCATTTGCAACTGCTACCGATCAATTCGATTGTGTTACTGATGAAGTTGTATTAGATGGTTCTGGTTCGGCAACAGGTCCTACTATTTCTTACCTATGGACAACATCTGTAGGTGTTATTGAAAGTGGTGCAACATCTCTTAACCCTGTTGTTTCAGCTCCTGGAGATTACACTTTATTAGTACTTGATAATGACAATGGATGTTCTTCAACAGTTGTAGTAAATGTTTCTGCTAATAATGATGTTCCAACTATTGCAGGAGTTCAAGTTATTGATCCAAATTGTTTTGGAGAAAATAATGGATCTATTACTTTAGATAATGTTACAGGTGGTGAATTACCATACTTATATTCAATTGATGGAGGAGCATTAGCACCAATTAATCAATTCAGTTTCTTGCCTGCTGGTGAGTATGATGTTTTGGTAGAAGATGCAAATGGATGTACTGCTAGTCAAGTTGTTACGATTACAGATCCTCAAGAATTATTAGTTGAATTAGGTGATAATCAAACCATTGGATTAGGCGATGATTACCAGCTATCTGCTCAAATAGTAGGAGCATATGATACTATTATTTGGTCGGTTAACTGTCCAGATTCTCTTTGTGCAAATCAACCTGAATTTTCTATATCTCCTCTTAATACTGTTTCTTATAATGTAACAGTAGTTGATGGAAATGGATGTATAACTACTGACCAGATCACAATTAATGTTGAAAAAGGAAGAGAAGTATATATTCCGAATGCATTTTCTCCAGATGGAATTGGATCTAATGATTACTTCATGGTTTATGCAGGTAAAGAGGTTGCAAAAGTTCATGAGTTTAGAATTTTTAATCGTTGGGGAGAGCAAGTCTTTGAAAGCAAAGATTTTGACCCAAAAGATGAAGATCCAGCTTATGGATGGGATGGAACTTTTGACAATAAGAAAATGAATCCAGCAGTATTTGTTTACTACGTCGATGTTGAATTTATCGATGGAAGAAGAGAAATACTTAAAGGAGATGTAGCTCTTAGACGTTAATATTAAATACTTTATAAATAAGAAAGGCAGATTGGATAAACCCAATCTGCCTTTTCTTTTTTATAGTTCTTAAGAGAGTAGAAGTATTAACGAAATCTATTTCTCACAAAGTAAGGTTCCATAAAATCTTAATTATAAATGCTTTGCATTCTTAGTGCACTTTGCGTAAAACTTATTCAAAACTTTATCTAAGAATAAAAATTAAAACGAAAAGTATGAATTATACTTTTCTAGAAATCATCTAAACGCATCAGTCAAGTGATCCATTAAATCATCCTCATCCTCTTCGTTATTTTTTAAATAAAAATCTAATATGTCCTCAAACGAAGCATAAAGCATACATGCCCCAAGCGGAAGAGTATATAAAATTCCAATTCCAAAAAGCAACACTCCTGAAACAGAAATAATGCTCACAAGGAAATAAAATAAAGCAAAAATTCCCCATTGTTTAGAAATGATTTTTCGACTAGCTTCCATTGCTTCCCAAGCTGGCATATTATAAAAAATGATGAGTAGAGGTGCATAAATCCAAACTATAGAAAGATAAATAATAGGCAGTAATAAAATTAAATACCAAGTTTGAAAACCAGGAAAACTATCAATCGACAAAGGTGTTTTTTGCCATTCCTCAAACCATTCCCAATACAAACTAATTTCTCCATTCATTAAAATCGGTGAAATCAGTAAAATGAAAATAGCTGCTTCTATTAAAGACATCAAAATTAATGGAGAAAGAAATTGAAATCCTTTCCAAAATTGATCAAAGTTATGTTCCCTTCCACGACTAATATTGCTAGCCACAAAATATACTCCTACTCCAAGTACAGGCGTAATAAAAATACGATTAATCAAATCACTCATCCTTGGCAATAAATCCACAGCACCCGTAATTAACATGAATAACAAAAAGAATAAAATAAATCCCATTATGAACTGGTTACAAATTTCAAATCCACGTTGTAAGTACTGTTGAAACTTGAATTCGTAACGATTAGGATTGGTTTCTATAATTTCATTAATATTTTGTTCTGACATATTTTACGTTGAATATTTCTTTCAAAAAAAAACTAAAAGTAGGGAAAAAAACGAAGTTATAATTTAGAACCGATAATTTCCTTTACCTTAAAAATCTATTTTGAGAAAAATGAAATTAATTCCCTCATTGGGCATTTGTTCCCATATTGGGAAATATTTTAAAAGTAAATGTTTTATAAATCATTGATTACCAATTTGTTACGATTATGGCATTAAGTTTAGTATGTAGTTGGTATAAATGGTGTCATGCCTTTTAGTTTTTTAAAAATTTGATAGAGAGAGTTTACTCAGGACAGTATGATTTTTATAAATTTTACTGTCCTATTTTTGTCAATTTCACAAAACCCAAATGTATAAAAAGCCTTCTTTCTATATCATCATAACTTAACACACGCCTAAAGTTAATTTTCGATGCATAGAAATGTTTTATCAGCTTACCTTTTTAAATTGTAGGTGATGTTTTTATTTTAAACTTAGGAAAGGATTCTTTGCTTAGATCAATTGAGAAGAACATAATAAATAATTAAAAGGGTGTTTTTTTATTATTTCGTAAGCAAAACTAGGTAAGCTATAAAACACTAAGAAAATAAAATAAAATCACTTCGAGAAAAGTCGCGCTTCATAATTTGAAGTCGCGGCTTTTTTATTTTAAATATCTCGTCCTAAAATAGTTCTAAAAGAAAAGAGGATAAGTAAACGAAATTCCTATCCTCTTAATATCTATGTTTAGTAGAGTTTATCCTAAATAAATTTCTATGTCACCCATTTTCCTAGGTAGTCTTTTCAAACTTCATTTTGATTTTTTTCAATTGATGCCAACATTTGGGATAACTGACACGGCGAGCAATATTTTATCTAATTTAAATCATTAAATTCAAGTAAACTTAATTCTTTATTATCCTTTTCAAAACGAATTGATCATCTAAAGTATCTTTTATTAAAATAAAATATAACCCATTGGGAATTCGATTAATATGAAAAATAAAGGGTGAGTTAATATTAGAAAAACTTTGGATGGTTTGTCCTATCTGATTAATCATTTGAATATTGGCATTTAAGAAATTCCCTTCAATTTTTACTTGATCTGAAGAAGGATTTGGATAAATCTGGATAGTGATTTTTTTTAATTCATTTTCTGTTTGGCTGACTTGATCACTTCCTTCAAAGGCTCCAATAGAGGGAGGTTGTTGAAAGAAAATTTGGTCGAAGTCACTTGTCGGTTCGGCAACTATTACCCCGGCACCTACAGCAGGACTAGTAGGGGAAATTCTGAAATTTTCATTGGCTTGATCTTCAAACATTGGATCATCAATAATTTGATTAGTATCTATAACTGGTAGAGAAGGAGTCCAATTATTATTGGTCGAATTATACCAAAGGTTATTACTAAATGTAAATGTTTCAGGAGCAGTATTTGCGCCAACATTGACTTCTGTCAGATCATTAGATAAGTAAACTATGTTATTTCTAAATTCATTATCACCATAGGGGAGAAAACCAGAGGTAGTGGTTTCTTGTAAAATACGAATCACCCAATTTTCTGGCTGATAAAAAGTATTATTATACACTTTAACCCGCCTACTACCTACATAGGCAATCGGAGACCAACTTCCAATAAACACATTCGAGTAAACTTCCAGATCTGCAGCTTCGAAAGCATCTACAATCGGATTGGGTAGGGGAGGACGGAAAAATTGAAGACCAGTACTTCCTCCAAGATTTAATGCTCGTTGTGAGACGTTTTTAAAAATATTTCGTTGCATTCTAATAAATTGAGTACCCCCTTTATTTTGAATTCCACTAGTGCCTGGATCATCAAAATAACAGTCTTGTACTGTTCCCCAATGACAGCCGACAAAATCAACTCCACTACCACCATCACTACCATTTAAAAAATGACATTTCTCTATCAAAAAACTATCGACACCTGCCATTTTCAGTAAGTCATTATTTCCATTGCCGGCCATATCTCTAAAAATGCAATTACGAATAGTGATATGTTTGGAAGGAGTATTATAATCCCCACCATCATCGATGTTAATACCATTTGCTGTTTGTTGTTCTATTACTAATCCATTTATTTCAACATAAGAACAATTGATGAGATGAATTGCTTCACTACCACCTTGAAAAATACTTTGATGTTCATTTTGAGCTATAATTACAATGGGATTTAATTCAGTTCCATTGATATTTTCTAGAAATTGAGTGCCATCTGCAAAAGTTTGTGGTTGCAAAAAGATAGTATCTCCAGCTGATATAAAGTTTTTAGCAGCTTCCAGATTAGGGAAGTCACCTGAAGTCCCAATCGTAATAATCTGGGAAAAAGTTATTTGAAGATGGATGATTTGAAAGAATAGTAGTATGATTAGATGTTTCATAGTTGACATTATGATTTATAAGAAATAAAAAAAGCCTTAAAATATAGATCTCAATCTGAAGGGGCTTTTATTAAAAGGAGTAAATAATTACTTTTCTTTGTTGGGTAGGGTTGTAGATTAGGGTCTCACATAATCCTAGGTACCATCTTTACTGGTAACTGGGTTTATGCAATGTTAACATCAGTTATTTTCTTTCAATATATTTAAGTCGAATTCCTGAAAAGTGCATTAGCTAAAATCATTTGGTGCTTGATTTATCTTTTCGTAAAATTTTCTCCATTTTACGACCTCTTGCCAATTCATCAATTAGCTTTTCCATACGTCTACATTGTCTATACAATTCAAATTCATCTTCTATTTCTTCAATTCGATAACCGCAAACTACGCCTTTAATCATGTGGGCGTTGGGATGTATTTTTGCTTTTTGAAAAAATGTTTCAAATGTTACCTTCTCTTCAATAAGCTCTTTCAATTTATCTTCATCAAATCCAGTAAACCATTCTATTACTTGGTTTAGCTCTTCCTTGGTTCTTCCGTTCTTCTCCAATCTATTCAGGTAAAGTGGATAAATAGTTGCAAATATCATTTTGCCAACCTTTTCATTCTTTTCTGCTGTGACTTTCATTTTTATTTTATTTTGAATTAATTTCTGCTAGGGTTTAGTATATGTAGGGTAGCTGTGTTTAGCGCCTACGAACATAATACAGGTAGTTAGCATTAGTTATTTTTTTATTTCATTTTCAATATTTACCCAATTTACCTTCCATTCCGTTCCATCAGAATTTCCTGTCGTGTAGAAAAGGAATTTATCATCAGCTGTTACAGAAGGGTTTCCTTGACCATTGTGATTAATTATATCACTAAGTTTTCTTGAGTTTATCCAATTATCATTTCCATCATTGTAAGCAATTAATAATTCAAGTTGTTTTCCTATAGATGCAAATAATATATACTCTTCTTTTGGAGAAACATATGGGGTACATATTTGATTGAATTGTTCGTTCCCTGAGATGGACGTCTTTGTTGCTGGTGCAAATCCACCATTCACATTGTAAGTCTGATATATATTCATTTCACTATAATCCAAATTGCTTGAATGAAAATATAGCTTCCCTGATTTAGTTATGATAGGATGTGATAAAAGCTTATTTCTTAAATTTGGAATGTCAACAAACTTTGGTTCATTCCACTTTCCATTGATATTATCACATTTCCATATGTGCCACGTTTCAGAAATTCCTTCCGTTCTTACTGGTCTTGTTGAACTGAAATAAATTGATTTGCCATCTGGAGAGAAACTCATTCCATGATCACTAAACTTACTATTAAAAAATGCTTTTTCTGGTTTCGACCATACATTTTCTTTTTTTTTGATCACATACACATCAAATTGTTTGAATTGCTTATCAGATATAGTGTAATAATATTCTGTAAATTCAGGATTAACTACCCCTTTATGAATTAGTTTATCTGGCGGAGTAAGGAATTTCATAAATTGTAAAGGAGTCTTATTTGGCAAATCTTCAGTATAAGTTTTCATTTTGGCAGTTGGATTATCTGTTACACAGCTGATAAAACAAAGTATTAATATGATGCTAAGACTATTTTTCATTCTATTTAATTCTAACAGTTTAATTATTAACCGTATTGGCGTTTAGCCACTATAATTTTATTCAATAATAATTTTGCCTTTTTGTATCTCTTTTCTAATTCCCGTGAGCTAAATAAGTTGTTTTCTACTACATTTTCGAAGTGAAAGTCTTGTAGGAATCCCAAATTGTAATTATCAGTTTTTTGAGGTTTTAGCCTTTTTGTATGGTAATCGTCCATTACCCTATTTTCAAAATCCGAGTTTACAGTTTGATAAATTTAAAGATAGCTTGAGAATCTGACGTTTTTACTTTTACATAATAAATTCCGCTGCTAATATCTGCTACATTAATTATTGTATTAGTTGATGTCAAAATCAACTGACCATTTGAGGAGTAAAGATCAATACTTTTTATGGTATAATTCTCTATGTTTTTTAATTGAATCAATGTAGTACTTGGATTAGGGTACAATACAATTTTTTCCATAGATAGATCAGATATTGGTAAGACCATTTGGTTTTCAAATGCACCTATGTCTAGTGAATTTATCACCTCTTTGGCTAAACTACTCGTATGCACAACATATTCATTTAATAGATCATGATTTGGCAGATGAACTGTAGGAATCGCAACTCCTGCATCAATTAGAGAAGAAGAACTCTGCAAACTAAAATCTTGATTTCCAAAATCAGTAAATAATGGATCGGTTCCATTAAGATTATTACCTTGGTCATTTATGATACCTGATGCTGAGCCATTGTGTGAATTTACCCAATTCGATTTTATCCAATTATGATTTAGGTTCAGGGTACCAGAGTTATCAATCATGGCTAAGGAGTTCCCGTTATTAGTATTATAAATTACATTATTAAAGGCATGCATTGTTTCACCTTGGGAAGAGAGACGTACCAGAGTGGTATTTGAATTTCTTGTAGAAATAACGGTATTATTATAAAAATAAAGGTCACCTTTTCTATATTGAGATGTTGTCCCACTATCGCCTCCGTAATGTATTATTTGAGAGTTGCCGGCTCCATCGGGTTCTAAAAGAATATTACCATAAACATAAGTAGTAGAATAGGAAGGGGCATTGTACAATGCAGGTGATCCGGATTCGACAAGATCCAGTTGACGATTTCCACTTTCTATCCAATTGTAACGAACAACAAGTCCTGCAGATCTATCTTTTAGATTATTACCAGTTGCCCCAGTTCTTAAAGGCCCAAATCTATTGTATTCATAAGTTATTCTCAAGGCTTCTGTATATGTATTATGATGAAAAAAACTTCCAACAATTCCATTGTCATAGATATAATTATTGGTAATGAGAATATCTTTTGTATTTCCTCCATCAGCTCCTACAAAGATTCCATTTCCTGAGTTATGTATGATGCAATCTCTTATAATAATGTGCTCCCCTTTTTCTATATGTATAGAAGCAGCATTGTCAGAATAGGTGCTTGGTTGACCATTGTCAGTCGTAAAGTTGAAAGCAGGTCTTGCAGATCTTAGTTCTAAATTCTCAATTGTAATATAGCTCGGTAAACCATTTGCAGGTATACTAGAACCACCGATTTTTATAAGACTTCTTTCTTCATTCCAATAATCTAAATATGTTGGAGTAATAGCTCCATTTCCATCAATAATGGGTTTTTGACCGTTTGTCCCACTCACTCCAATAATTTTAATTCTATTTTGCTGAGTTCCCTGAGCATTAATTACCCATTTTTCATGATAAGGTGTACTTTTCCAATGTATGTAAATTATATCCCCAGCCTGTAACAAATCCCAAGGAGCCTCAGAAATGTTTGCTAATGGTTGTCCAGGACCAATATGATAGTCTGTTGCATAAATTACATTAAACGATAGTAGTGAGATCAAGAATATAAGATATTTCATCTTCATGAGATTTAGAGTGTAATGGAATCAAAAATTAATTACTTCTTACTAAAATAATTCAAGAGAAGTAAGAACTTACTTTGGAGTTACGACTTTTATTAAATTAAAACGAAACCATAAATGCCTAAATAAGACTTTCTAAAGCCATTTTTTTATCCCCAGAAACACAAAACTGGCGCTTTCCAATGGATTCTTTAAAGTAGGATCAATAATCTAATTTAGCATTTGGATTACCATTATATAAACTGAAAATTAATAAAGGTAAACCCATGCCTGCTTTAAATCCTACGTCAATAAATTTTCTTCTTGATTTTTTTTTCTGCTTCATCTTTAATTCAGTTTTATTTATTCTTCTGTAAAATATGAAAACGAAATCAGATATTTAAAGGCTTATGGTTCTTAGTTATTTTAAAAAATAAAAACAAATTGTTTCCGTAGGTTTAAAACAATTTGTATATTTATGGTGGAAATATTGTTTAACCATAAATTTAAATTATGAAGTATCTCAAATATCTTCTTGGAATAATCGCTGTATTGGCGGTGTTATTTATTGCAAATGGATTTATTAATCCTTCTGTTTCTTATGATAGTGAAATACTTGTAGATAAACCAATCAAGGAAGCTTGGGCAGTCATGAATGATGAAAGCAAGGTGACTCAATGGCTAAAGGATATTAAAGAGATGGAGCATGTTAGTGGAGAAAAAGGTACTGTTGGAGCTGTTACTAAATATACCTTTGATGATGGGAATCAAGAGTCTGTTATTTTTGAAACAATGAAAGCTATTCGCCCGAACGAACATGTTGCGATGAACTTCAACATGGAAGGTGTTATGGATATGGAATACGAAATGAACTTTAGTGAAAAGGATGGAAAAACTCATATCAAATCATCAACTGTTAATAAAGGTTTGGGATTGTTAATGCGATCTATGGTTCCACTTATGAAAGGTACTATGCAGGCTCAAGAAGATGAAAATTTGAGTAATTTGAAAAAGTTAATTGAGGAAAATACAACTAATTACTTTCCAGAACCAGTTGTTGAATCTGTGGAGGAAGTGAAGGAGTGATTAGATTTTAGGTATGACGTTATTCGGTCTTTGTACAAATTTATTTAGGATAAACAAGGTTTGGTACAAACACGGTGTTCACTTTGAGTGGACATTGTGTTTGTTATTTTTTGCATACTTTTTTCTGGTCACGAATTTTCACGAATATCTCGAATTATAAAATCATGTATTTTTTTTGACAATCCATTTTTTCCATCCAACCCATGATCCTACTATAAATAATATAACCATAGCAATTAGTGTAGCTGGGACTACCACATTTTCTCCGTTAGAAAGTTGATTGTTTTTTTCATAGATTCCGTAAAATGCCCAAATCAAAACAAGTGTAAAAGTGATGTCTTGATTCAAATAGAGTATTAGAAAAGTCCCACAAACTCCGATACCAACTAAAAGTGCTGTCCAATTTTCTTCAGTTAAACCAAATAATCCAAAATCCAGATTTATTAAAATAATATTCAAATTAGCTAAGGCTGCTACACAAACCCAAGCTAAATATACACTAAAAGGAATACGATAGAACCAATGAGCATTTCCTGAAATTGTTAATCTATAATTGATTAGGATGAGTAAAATCCACAAAGTAAAAATGGAAATAAAAGCCCATTCTACATGCATGGATTGCCAGGTCAAAAGCCAAATGAAATTTAGAATACAGGAGATGAAAAATAACCACCCAATAGCTGAAACTTCTTTTGGTATTTTCTCTTCATTGCGAGGTTGAGATTTGATTTGATAAAAAGCGAAAACTCCAAGTAAGACATAAATAACCCACCAAATCTTAAAAGCAAAATCTGCAGGCGTGAGTAGGGTAGGGAAAAGATTGGAAACATCGCCAGGAGTTTTTCCAAAAAAAGGAATCTGAATAGCTAGAAAGTTTACCAGAATTAGACAAAGGTAAGAAAGGAGATTAATGGTTGGTAAACGTAAATTCATAGTACTGAGTTAAAAGGTCACCGCAAAATAGCATTGGTTGTTTTGGTAAACTTAGAGTGCAACTGCCTTCTTATTCTCACCATTCCGTTTTTGTATGAATGTTAGCAATATAGGAATTTATTTTTTAGGGGCAAGAGAAGACTTACTTTTGTGCAAGTCTTTTATTTTAAAAAACATCCCAAACTTTCAATTAGAAAATTTGGGATGAACATTGTATTCATTTTATAATGAAAACCTCTTATCGTTAACTCTGAATTTTGAACTGTCTAGGAGTCGTACTTTCTTGAATTACCTGTAACTAATTCTAAATTGAATCGAAAACTACTTGGTCTTATTAAACATGTATCGAGCAATTTTCCATTCCTCATTTACTTTTTCAAAGACAAAAAGTTCGCGATTTTCTTCAGGAATTGTATCGCCTGTTGCGTGAATCAAAGTTGTACCTTTTGAACTAGTTGTGGCGAAAGCAAATTCTCCTTCAACTAAAATTTCATCAATATAAAATTCTACATTTAACTGAATTTGAGAGAAAATGAACTCATAAGATTTCAATATGTTTTCTGAACCAATTGCAGAAGGCGCTCCTGATGGCATGAAAATACCATCTTTGGAATAAAGACTTTGTGCAAGTTTTGCGTCTGAAGAGTTAAGTGATTTTTTGTATTCACTCAATAGGTTTTCAATTTTTTCTTTTTCTAATTTTACCATGACATCTTTGTTTTGTGATTGATTAATTGATTGTGATTGATTCTGGTTTTGGTTGCAAGAAGCAATTAATAAAACTGCTATTATGACCGTCAATAATCGTTTCATTGTATAATAATTTGATGATGAATTTTTTAATATTAATTACATCACAAAGATGGGGCACGGTGAGATGGAGTGCCTATAAGGTAGCTTAAGAAAGAATCTTAATGTAGTTTAAGACTTAGCTAATCTTTTTCGAATGGTACTAAGGAATTCGGGGGTGACTCCAAGGTAGGAAGCAATTTGAACATTAGAAATTCGATTGAAAAAGTAAGGATACCTCTCCATAAAATCTAAATATCTTTCTTCCGCGGTTGAGCTAATATTTTGTAAAACTCTTCTTTGAAGACTAATAAGAGCGTTTTCAGTAAAGACCCTAAATATTCGATTAAATTTAGGATACTCTACAAACAGTCTAAGTTGGTCTTCTTTTTTTATCTGAAGGATAACAGAATTTTCAATTGCTTCAATGTTCAATTGACTAGGGTGTTCGGAATGGAAACTTCCTAGATCTCCAATCCACCAATTTTCTACTGCAAATTGTAAATTATGTTCTTTGCCATTTTTATCTACCATATACATTTTAAAGCAGCCTTCAATAACAAAAGTATTGTATCTACATACATCTCCTTCTTGAAGAATAAATTGCCTTCTTCTAACTTTTCGCTCTTTAAAGACAGACTTTAAAAAAGCTATTTCTTGTTCTTCTAGAGGCAAGAATTTTGAAAAATAATGTATGAGTGGTTCTATATTCATTTTATGATTTGAAATTTATCTATTAATAAGTCCTGTGGGGTAGAAGATGCACCTACGTAAATCTCATAGGCCATTTCTTCAATTTCCCATTGTTTAGAAGTTGGATTATAGTAAGCTAATTCCTTCACCGGTAAAGAAAAATTAACTGTTTGTTCTTCCCCTTCTTGCAAATTTATTTTTTTAAATCCTCTTAATAATTTTACTGGTCGGTCTATCTCTGAATTTTTAAATCCAATATATAATTGAATAACCTCTTCACCAGCCATTGCACCTGAATTTTTCACATTCACTTCCACTTGTAAGGTGTCAGTGGGAGTTAGGCTAGCATTTGTAATCAGAAGATTAGAATAATCGAAAGTGGTGTAACTTAGACCAAAGCCAAAAGGATAGGCAACTGGCAAATTTTCTTTTTCAAATAAAGTGTACCCATGATAATAACCATATTTAATATTATCTATGTATGGATTAAATTCAGGGTAGTCTTCCTCATTTGAAGCAATTGTAAATGGTAGTTTTCCACTTGGATTGACTTTTCCATAAAGGATATTAGCTAAGGCATTTCCACCTTCCATTCCAGCATACCAAGCGAACAAAATAGCGGGGACTTTTTCTTCCCAAGTACTCATATCTATCGCACTACCACCAATGTAAGTGACGACTGTTTTGTTATTGAGGCCAGCTACCGCATTGATAAGTGCTTCGTCTACTTCCAACAATTTCAAAGAAGAACGATCGCCACCCATTCCTTTTTCACCTATCAGCTTTTTGGCTTTGGCAGATTTCATCATATCATCTCGAGAAAGAATAATATATTCTCCTTCGTCCACGTGTGTGTATCCTACTACTAAAATTACTTCATCGACTTCTTGGACTATCTTCTTTGCTTCCTCTAAATTAGAGCCGTCATTTAAAATGACTTCATTGCCTAACTTTTCGTGGAAGGCTTTTATCCCTTGGTAAGGTGTGATTACATAAGGAGCTGCCGAATTACTACTTCCCTCATCTCCCGTATTTTCAACATTTGCTAGTCGGCCAATAACCGCAATTTTTTTATTGGAAGTTGTAGAAAAAGGAAGAACATTTTGGTTCTTCAGGAGCACCATACTTTTTTCGGCTACTTCCCTTGCCAAATTGATGTGTTCGCTTTTAGCAATTAAGCTATGGTCATAAGTCATTTTATCTTCTGCAAAGGCATAGCGCAATCTGGTTCGCAAAATTCGGGTGACGATTTCATCAATCTGTTGTTCCGTAATTTTTCCCGATTCGATTCCTTCTTGGATAGTCTCCAATTTATATTGTTGCTGCCAAGGCATTTCTACATCCAGCCCTGCGTTAATTCCTCCAATACCATCGTATAATCCATACACCCAATCGGTACTTACAAACCCTTTAAATCCCCAATCGTCTCTCAATATATCTGTCAGCAATTCTTTGTTCGCGCCACATTGTTCCCCTCTAACGAAATTGTAGGCACTCATGATGGAAGCGGTTTTTCCTTCTTGCACCACTTTTTTGAAATGAGGAAGGTAGACTTCTCTTAGCGTTCTTTCGTCTATATCAACATTAACTACCCATCTTGAATTTTCAATGCTGTTCAAAGCGAAATGCTTAGGACAAGCCATGACGTTATGACTTTGGATCCCCTCAACAGAAGCCACACCAAACTGTCCTAAAAGCCAAGGATCTTCTCCGTAGGTTTCTTGTGCTCTTCCCCATCCGGGATGTCTTAATAAGTTGATACAAGGTGTAGCTGCGTAGTTGGTTTTATTGGCTCGCATTTCCATAGCAATGACTTCATTTACCTCCCTTTCTAAGCCTACATCCCAACTTGCCCCTCTTGCCATTCCTACTGGAAAGGTCGTAACGGCATCCACCTGCTTGTCCATTACTCTTGCTCCACGTGGTCCATCGGAGAGAACCCATGGTGGTATATTCAATCGTTCATTCTCTCCTACATACACGTGTGCAAACCGCTTTTTGGCGATGGCATTTATTAAAAACTTAGGAACGGAATGCCACATTTTTTCACCATACATTTGGCCAACCTTTTCTTCTAAGGACATTTCAGATGTGAGTGTTTTGGCCAGCATATCAATGTCCTGTTGATTAGCAACATTGCTAAACTTCTCTTTGTCAACCTGGAGAGAATACATGGAGTAATTGACCGATTGGTAATAGGTAATTCCCATGATGATGATTAGAACTAGAAGTAAACCAAGTAAAAACTTTAGTATTTTTTTTATCATTTTTGCTTCTTGTTTTATCTTGATAAATGTTTAGAATAGCCAGCTTATCATACCTAATCCTTTGGGAAATTCTAAACAATAAATTGAGCTACTAATGAGTCATAATTTAAGGCAAAATATAGTAAGGTGAATAAGTTTGCATTGATCAAAACTGGAACTACCCACAACATTAAGACAATAGTTCCTCCATTTAGGTAGATTATTAATAATGGCAATAATAACCCAATATATAAATCAATTCCAACTTGCCACCCCCAATACATTTCACTAATGCGTTTAATACTTTTAAAAAAGTTTTCCTTTCTACTACAATGAATAGTGTAGCCCAAAAAACTAAACAACAACAACCATATTATATACTTTCCAAAGCCATATGGACTATGGCTAATAAATATTGAAGTATCCTTTTTGGTTGCTAAAGCCATGATGGTAAATGCAATAAATATAACCCACAATAAATTCTTTTTTAGGAACAGTTTAATGTTTTTCATGATTTTGGTTATGTTCATTTAAGTAAATCATTAGTTTATGCTTTTCTTAATTATTTTATCTGTTCAATTAATTCTAATCTTTTTACAATTGATTTTTTTGATAAAATTGTTCCTGGTGACAAAACAGCATTTGCTCCAATTTTTGAATCATCACCTACTAAGGCACCGAATTTAATGAGCCCAGTATTTTGAATAATTCCATCATAATTCACATATATGGTCTTATCGTCCCTTTCATTAAAATGATTGGCAGCAACTGAACCACCTTCAAAATTTACTCTATTTCCAATGATACTATTCCCTACATAATTTAGATGTGCGATTGCACTATTACTACATATAATGCTACTTTTTATTTCACTACTTGGTCCTATTTTTACTGCATCACCTAAAAAAACTCCTTCTCTGAAATATGAATTTGCTCCAATTTTACAGTTTGCATTTATAATAATTGGTGGTTTAAATGTTACCCCCGATTCTATTTTTACCGATTTATGAATAGCTACTTTATTTTCGATTGTAAACTCAGAACTTAATCCTTCTATAAGGAATTCAATAATTTCTTTTATTTCTTTCACCAATTGCCAAGGTCTCAATTCATTTTCATCTGAAATTTGAATTGGAAAATCTGAAATAAAGTCAGTTAGTTTTAGCATTAGTGATTTTGTTTATTTTTTAATTGGCTGGATCTTAAATACACGCAATATCTCGTACATACTTCTTATAATTTTAATTTACTCAAAGCGAGAACCTAATCCTGAAACTCTGATAATAAATCAATTATTACTTAAAATTACTTCTCAATATACAATATGTTAATAAAAAATTAGGCTAGTATTTTTTTATTAGTTTATCAAATCAGATCTTTTTTCACAAAAAAAGCATTCACTACAAGTTGTCCTTTCCATCATTTATGAAGAATTTCAACATCGTTAAATATTTCCCATTTTCTAAGAAAGTTAACTAACATAAATCATCAGAACTAATTAGTACTTTTCCTCACTTCTCCTTATTTTTACATTTTAAAGTAATTTGCATATGAGAATAAAAAAGTCCACTCGTCGAACATTTTTAAAGCAATCATCAGCCATCAGTTTGGGTTTTTTTGGATTGCAATCTTTTATCATGAAAGGTTGTGATGATCCTCCAAGTAAGGTGCTTCAACAATTCAATATGCCCTATGGGCAGCTGTTTGCAGATGAAGAGCAAATGCTTAAGTTGCCGAAAGGATTTACGTATAAAATAATTTCGCGTCAAGGTGATAAGATGAGTGATGGGTTATTGACTCCAGGATTACCAGATGGAATGGCAACTTTTGAGGGTGAAAATGGGAAAGTAATTGTGGTACGAAATCATGAATTAATTTCTACGGATTTTGGAGCAGCTGGAAAAACGAATGAAGTAAATCCAGATATTCCAGAAGAAAAAATTTACGATTTAGGAAGTTCAAAAGTTCGCTGTAAGGGAGGAACTACGACTTTTATTTATGATGAAAATACGGGGAAAATTGAATCTTCTTGGTTAAGTTTAGCAGGGACAATTCGAAATTGTGCAGGAGGACGTACTCCTTGGAATTCTTGGATTTCGTGTGAAGAGACTTTTGTTGGGAAGAGTAAAAATTTGAAAAAACGGCATGGTTATAATTTTGAAGTGCCTGCAACTATGACTCCTTCCTTGGCAGATCCTATACCATTGAAAGCAATGGGAAGATTTAATCACGAAGCAATTTGTGTAAATCCAAAATCTGGTTTTATTTATCAAACTGAGGATCGAAACGATAGTTGTATCTATCGCTTTATTCCAAATGAAAAAGAGAATTTAAAAGCAGGTGGAAAATTACAAGCGTTAGTTATTAAATCAGAAAAGAAAAAAGACACTCGAAATTGGGGAACTGGAAAAATGCCTCTCAATAAAAAACTAAATGTTGAGTGGGTAGACTTAGAAGATGTAGATACTGTTAAAGATAATTTGCGATATCAAGCGCAAGAAAAAGGAGCTGCAATGTTTGCTAGGGGAGAAGGAATGTGGTTTGGGAAAAATGAAATTTACTTTGCCTGCACAAGTGGAGGTTCAATCAAGTGTGGACAAGTTTTTCGATATGTGCCAAGTCCAATGGAAGGAACTGATTCAGAAAATGAGCAACCTGGGACACTCGAATTATTCCTTGAGCCTAATAATAAAAAATTATTGCAAAACTGCGATAACTTAACTGTAGCTCCTTGGGGCGACGTGATCATGTGTGAAGATCGAGCAAGACCAAATATCGTTGGAGTTACTCCAACAGGAGAAATGTATCGAGTGGCTGAAAATATTGGAAGGCCATCAGAGTTCGCTGGTGGTGTTTTTTCTCCTTCAGGAAAAACGTTTTTTGTAAACATCCAACACCATGGATTGACATTAGCGATCTCTGGCCCTTGGGATCGGAGTGCTTGATGAGTAGTTAAAATCCAATAAGGAATATCCAATTTCCAACTTTTGTTCTTTCTAGACTAGTTGGTAATTGGATATTCAAATTTTCTTAAATGTTAAAGTTGTATCCTACCATAAAATAAAAAGAGCCTTCCCGTTTTAAAGCTGACAATCTACCTTAATCTTATAACAAAACAACAGCAACATGAAATTTAATCGCTCAAGACTTCATCCTGTCCTCAAACCTTTTTTTCTTCCTCACAAGTTTCCAATTTTTAAATTTCACTAATTGAATTGCCAGACAAAGGCAAGCTATGAAAACGATTTTTTAAAAGAGGAGACGTTGGCTTTTTCCAATATTAATTTGACTATTTCAAAGTCCATTATTACTTTAATCAAAATGCGAATTGCGCATCGTTGACCTCTATCGCTTTTGTCTCAATTCATATGCAAAACGAAAATCCAATAATTTATTTTTATAAAATTGGAACTGAAAAACCACCCGAAAGGATTTCCCCCTTTCGGGTTTTTTTGTTCGATATTCCCCAAAAAAAAGACCTTCCACTAAATAGCAGAAGGTCTCAGTTTCAATTAGTTAATTTAAAATCTATTTAGTCTTGGTAAATCGAGTTGCTGAAAATGATCCATCATTTTCAATCAAGATATTATAAGTACCTATTGATAAATGATCAGCATCGATTTTTATAATTTTTTGAAATTGATCAACTTCTTTTTCAAACCAAACTTTACCTGAATCATCTGTAATAAAAATATAATGAATTTGATCGTTTGGTTTTACTTCTAAAGTCAATTCTTTGATATTCATCCTCAATGGATTTGGATAAACTTTCAACTCCATAGACAATGGTGAAGGAGTTGTTTCGGCCCCTTTATTATTATTTTTTCCTCTCTTGTCCTCATGCTCAGTTGCCTCGGGTTTTACTTCTAATTTATCGGAATCTGCGTTTCCAATTGAGTATTGACCTCTCGTTAATTTATCTGAATCCCTATCTAAAGCCATAGCAACAATGTCATCGAAGGCAGTTCCAAAATCAATTGAATCAATAGCTTTCAATAACTCATATTTGCGTTTTAAATAATCAGGAATCATATCTGTATTAAGGTTTTGGCATTGGAATGCCAGTTAGTTTTATGAACCAAATCTATTAGATTCTTATCATCGTAATTAAAAGACAAGTCAATGAAATCGGTAAAATTATCGAGGGGATAAATTATTCTCTCTTTTGATTTTTTTATTTGATAAAAAAAAATCTAGTTTGAAAAAGTAAGAGTAATTTAAATATTTAGGAGGGGAGTAAATATTAAAATAATATATTCATAATTTGTGCCAACCGAGATGAATTATTATTTTCTATGAAAAAAAATAAAACTATTTTGTTGCTGAAAAAATGTTTCATTTTTTCTCAAAAAAAATCAAAAAATAATGAGTGAATATTTATTCAAAACTGAACGATTAGGAATACGAAATTGGAGAGAAAATGACCTGTATGAATTTGCAAAAATGGGGCAAGATGAAGAAGTAATGAAATATTTTCCATCATTGCTTTCTGAGCAACAAACCTTAAGTTTGATGGAGAGAATGGAAAAACAATTTGATGATAGAGCTTATGCTTATTTGGCTGTAGAAATTTTGGACAACCAAGAATTCATCGGGATGATTGGAATGTCAAATCAAAAATATGATATTAAATTAGATCATACTGATGAAGGTCTTTCAGAATTTGTTGATATTGGTTGGCGATTAAAAAGAGCTGCCTGGGGTAAAGGTTATGCAACTGAAGGTGCAAGAGCTTGGATGAAGTATGGTTTTGAAAAAATCAATTTAGAAACCATTTACTCTGTAGCTCCTGTAATTAATATTGCTTCACAAAATGTGATGAAAAAAATTGGTTTTGATAAGATTGGAGAATTTAATCATCCTAAAATTGAGCTATCTCATCCGACTCGAAAGTGTGCACTTTTTAAAAAAGAAAAATGATCTTAAAATACTCACAAGGGGACTCCAAGTTCCCTTCTGAGTAACTGCACTTAATTAGATTCTAAAATCAAAAATGAAAATAACAAAATATGTATCGATTAAAACTATTGTTTATTCTTCCTTGCCTTTTTCTTTTTTCAAATATTCAAGCTCAAAATTTTATTGGGAAAAAGAAAGACATCAATAAAATTTTAAAAAACATCGAGCAGTTCTCAGCTTTTTATGTTGCTGGAGATATTGAATCTTTAGTTGATTCCTATACGATAGATGGGAAGATATTTCCAAATCGGACTAAAATAATTGAAGGCAAAGCAAAGCTTTTGGAATTTTGGACACCTCGAAATGGAAATAAAACTATTCGTCATAAAATAACTCCAAATGAAATCAAAATTGTCAAAAAAACTGCTTACGATTTTGGTTACTACGAAGGTACTAGTCAAAATGCAAAAGGAGAGAATTTTGAGTTTAGTGGAAAATATGTGATCGTTTGGAAGAAAATTAAAGGGGAATGGAAAATTTATTTAGACATTTGGAATCGCATTGATTAATAGAATATGAAAATACCTTTTTCCATAGAAGAGTTGACCACAGATGATTTAAAATTTATCTCACCACTTACTCCTGATGGTTGGTATGATGTAACTTTTGTCTATGAGATGCATTTGAATCAAGATTATTTTTTCCCAATTAAATTAGTGGTTGAAAACGAATTGGTTGGAGTGGCAGAATTAGTTATCAATGGTAAAATCGGGTGGCTTGGAAATATTATAGTCAGTAAAAAATTTCGTAATCAAGGTTTTGGAAAAAAGCTAACCGAGCGACTAGTCGAAATAGCCAAAGCTAAGAATTGTGATTCTATTTATTTGTTGGCAACTCCCTTGGGAAAACCTGTTTATCAAAAATTAGGTTTTCATGAAAACGGTAAATATCTATTTTACCAAAAAGGAGAAAAAAAATTCCCAGAAGTAAAAAATGAATCGATCATTCCATTTGATGAAAAATATCGAGAGGAAATTTTTGCCCTTGATAAAGAAGCGATGGGAGAGGATCGAAGTAAAGTATTAGCTTTGCATTTGAATGAATCATTTGTGTATAAAGATTTGAATGAAGATAAGATTTCTGGATTCTTTATACCAACTCTTGGAGATGGAGTTATTATTTGTAACAATACATTTGCAGGGCTTGAGTTTGTTAAAAAAAGAGAATCATTTGGGAGGGAAAGAATTATCCTTCCAGAAGAATGTACAGAAGTAATTGAATTTTTAATTAAAAATAAATACACCCATTTTCGAGAAGCTACGTTTATGTATTTAGGCAAAACGAAAACGTGGAACCCTAAAATGGTTTATTCTAGAATTGGTGGATATTTAGGTTAGTCAAATTTATGAGCGACTGGCTTCCTGCTAGCCTCTCATTTTTTCTTTCAAAATAATTAAATAAAAGTAAGGGCTGGCTGGAAGCCAGTCGCTGCAAGAATAAATGGATACAATTTTTACTTTTTTAAACTTTAGAATAAAACAATTTTTTCGATCTATTCGAGAAATAGGAATTCCTTTGTTTATTATTCTATTGATTGTAACTACAGGATTAACCTTTAAAGTGTTAGTATTCCTTTCGGAAGTTCAAGGAATAGAAATGGCTATTTTTTCTTTTTTTATAATTGCATCTATTCACTCTACTCGAAAAGATTCCCACTTTTTGAAAAGCTTAAATGTCTCACGTCCCTTTCTTTTTTTTGCTGAATATAGTTTGTTTTTATTGCCCGTAAGTATATTGTTGCTGTTTTTAGGGAAAATTACTCCTGCAATTTATTGGCAATTAGGGATGTTACCCATTTTGTTTTTACCTGTAGGGAAATTAAAAAATCATAAGGTTGCTCCATTCATTAATTTGGATAAAATTCCCTCAAAATATTTTGAAATAAAATTAGGTTTGCGAAAAATGCTTTTTGCAATTGTATTGTTATATGTCATTGGATTGGGTTGTTCGTTTTTTATTGGAACGTTAATTTTGTTTAGTATTTTTCTATTATTAATCTTACCTACTTTTTTTGAATACTTCGAACCAAAGGAAATGATAGCTCTCGAATATAAGCAAGGTAGTTTCGTGAAAAATAAGGTGATCAATCATTTTCTAATTTTTCAAATAGTTTTACTGCCACACTATTTGATGTTTTTATATTATCATCAAGAAATGTGGTATTTAGGATTAGCATGTTTTATTGGATTTGGTTTGGGAATCATTTTTAATATCGTTTATAAATATGCTTCTTATCGACCGAACGCTCCAAAAATGTTTAGCAACTCTTTTCAAGCCGTATTTTTGGGAACGCTTTTAATGCCAGGATTTGTAATCGTTAGTATTGGTTTAATCATTTATTTTTGGCGAAAAGCCAATAACAATTTAGCTTATTATTATGCTTGAGATTAAAAACTTAGCAGTTTCCTACGGAACTAATAAAGTGCTGAAAGATGTTCATTTGACTTTTGAGAGTGGAATGATACATGGTGTGCTTGGAATAAATGGAGCTGGGAAAACTACGCTTTTTAATACTATTTATGGTTTTAAAAAACCAAATGCAGGAAGTGCACAATTTCAAAATCGAACGATTCAAAATAGGGATATTGGTTTTATGGAAACCTCCTGTTATTTTTATCCATTGATGACTGGGATGGAATATTTGAAATTGTTGGGTATTCAAAACAAAGATTTTGACCTTGAAAAATGGAATGGATTATTTGAATTACCGCTTCATGAATATGTTGAAAATTACTCCACCGGCATGAAAAAGAAACTGGCATTTATTGGCGTGATGGCGATGGATCGGCCGATTTTAATTTTGGACGAACCATTTAATGGAGTCGATATTGAAAGCAATGAAAAACTATTACAGCTGCTGATTCGTTTAAAATCTACCAATAAAATTATCATCATTGCTTCTCATATTATTGAATCTTTGACTCGAATTTGTGATCGAATTAATTTGTTGGAAAAAGGCGTGATCAAAACTACCTTTGAAAAAACGGAATTTCCTGTTTTGGAAAAAGAATTAAAAGATTCGATCAAGTTGAAGATTGATGATGTCTTGGAAGACCTTGTCTAACCAATCAAAACAGGACTATTCAAGTCCAAAATTTAAAAAGTCAAACTACCAAAATAATCCTTACTTTTGCAAAAAAAATACAAACGTGACTTTTGACGAATTAAATTTAAATAATCCTTTACGGAATGCTTTGGCGGATTTGGAATATGTAGATCCAACTCCAATTCAGGTAGCTGCTTTTTCACCAATTATGTCTGGGAGAGATGTGGTTGGTGTGGCGCAAACAGGTACGGGGAAAACTTTTGCTTACCTAATGCCTTTGCTGCGATTGTTGAAGTTTTCAACAGATGGACATCCACGGATTGCGATTTTAGTACCAACTCGTGAGTTGGTAGTTCAGGTGACGGAAGAGGTGAAAAAACTGACAACTTACATGACCGTTCGGCCAGTAGGAGTTTATGGAGGAACGAATATCAATACTCAAAAACTAGCGGTGATGGAAGGTGTAGATGTCATAGTTGCAACACCTGGGCGGTTTTTCGATTTGGCTTTGTCGGGTGCATTCAAGACGAAGCATTTGAAAAAATTGGTGATTGATGAAGTGGATGAAATGTTGAATTTAGGTTTTCGTACGCAGTTAAAAAACATTTTGGATTTACTTCCAGAGAAGCGACAAAATTTGTTGTTCTCAGCAACTTTGACGGAAGATGTTGAAAATTTAATTAATGATTATTTTTTCAATCCATTAAAAATCGAGATTGCTCCTCACGGAACTCCTTTGGATCAAATTCGGCAGAACGCTTATTTCGGAGCTAATTTTAATACAAAAACCAATTTACTCGAACTTCTTTTAAAAGGAGATGAGTCAATGAATAAAGTTCTGGTTTTTGTTAGCACTAAAAAATTAGCAGATAAACTTCATGAAAAATTAGATCCACTTTTCCCTGAATCAATTGGCGTTATTCATTCTAATAAGTCCCAAAATTATCGGCTTCGTATGGTCGAAGAATTTACCCAAAGTAAATTGCGAGTTTTGGTAGCAACGGATATTATTGCTAGAGGATTAGATATTGCGGAAGTTTCGCATGTGGTGAATTTCGAAATGCCAGATGCGCCTGCTGATTATATGCATCGAATTGGTCGAACTGGTCGGGCGGATAAAGAAGGGATTGCAATTTCATTTGTTTCTGAAAAAGAAGATGAGATATTTGAAGCAGTTCAGCAATTGATGGGAATTGAGGTACAAGTACTTCCTACACCAGAAGGTTTAGTTGTTTCAACTGAATTGATGGAGTTTGAAAAAGAAAAAATGGGTGGTGATAAGTTTTATTATCGAGCACCAAAACTACAATCAAAAGGAGCTTTCCACGAAAAGCTAGATAAAAATAAAAAGGTCAATCGAGCCAAAGAAAAACGTCAAGCAAGAATGGCAGAGAAGAAAAAAGCGAGACGAAGAAAACGTAAATAACATTTATTTACCCAAAATTTGAAATTATTATTTTGCAATAAAAAAGAGTAGCAATTGGTTGATTGTTACTCTTTTTTTATTGTAGGGATTTAGTTTTTAGCTGATCCAATCTTTTGTTTGTTTTATGATTTTCCATTTACCTTTTATTTTTTGAAGAATAAGAGTTTTGCCTACTCCACATGTTTTTCCACAAACTAAACCGGTTTTTACCCATGCAAGATTTTTACTTTTATTGAAAATAGGAATAGAGAAATAGACATAAGTTTCTTGGGTTTCAACACTTATTTTGGTTTTTCTTTTTCCAAAATTATTATCACTTAACTCTATTGGTTTTGAATCTGTTTCTTGTTTTTCTAGATAAATATTTTCATCGGAAGAAAATTTAATATCCTTCAATCCGCTAAATTCTTTGTCCAAATCAGGAAACAAATATTTTGCATTTGGGGGAGGACCAGGTTTAAATTCCGTTTTATTATTTCTGCTAACATATTTGGGTAAGATAGCGACCACTTTATAATCAGGATAATTTTTCTCAATTGAATCTATCTCGATTATTTGCATAATCAAATTTTCAATATCATTTAAATTGTCTGTTTGATCATAGATGTTTTGCTCCTCAAAGCATCCGCTAGTTAAAATTAAAACCCAAAGGATGAGAAAATTGAAATGCTTTATCATATTGTTTTGCAAATAATTCTAATTACTAATGAAGTCTATCAAGAAGTTTAACAGCTCATTTTTTAAAAAGTTATTTCACTCAAAGGAATTGTAAATTCTACTCTTTGATTCCCTCGGATATCCCAAATTTCAGTTTTAATTTCAGGTGTTTTATTATGTAAGTTTATTGTTAGGAGTCCAAAATGGTTGTCCATAATTGGACCTTCAATTCGATTAATATTGGGTGTTGCGAAATGCCAAGTAGATGATAAACCACTCGCCGTCACATCATAGATAGGGTAGAGGTCAGGTTCTTCTAGTTTTGAAATTTCCGCATAATGCACATCTCCGCTGATGAATAAAATACCATTCGCTTTATTTTTTTTAATTAAATCTAAAAATCGTTTTTGTTCATGTGGGTAATTTATCCATGCTTCGTAACCGTTGTATTCAATTCCGAATTGAGTGCTCGAACCAATGATTCTAACATCTGCAGGTTTTTGTAATTCTTGATCGAGCCACGCCCATTGTTTTTCTCCTAAAAGAGTCGAATCAGAAGTGGTGTGAGGAGTGTAATCTAAATGATAAAAGTATCTACGATCTTCATTGATTGTATCTTGATTGAGTATAAGATTATCACGGAAGGTTCGAGAATCTAACATGATGACTTGGATTTTTTTTCCATGCAAATCATAGTTGTAAGTTGTGTATATTCCTTCTCGTTTTCTTCTTTCCGAATCAGCTGGTTCATCAAAGAAGTCTAGAAATATTTTCTTTGCTTCTTGCTTGAAAGGGTAGTGTCGACCAGCATCATTCCATCCAAAGTCATGGTCGTCCCAAGTTGCAATAATAGGAACATTATTTTTTAGACTTTGATATGATTCCTTCGCTCCAAGTCGATTATATTTTGCACGTAACGTATCCATCACCTTCGTATCACCATAAATATTATCTCCCAAAAATATAAACAGATCAGGATTTTGTTTAACGATTTCGTAAAAGATAGGAAGAGGATGATCTTGCGAACCGCAGGAGCCAAAGGCAATTTTCATGACAGGTGGTTCTTGTTGACAACTTTGTAGAATGATAAATAAGGAAAAAAGAAGAAGTGAAAATGATTTCGTTTTGGACATGAATTTTTAGTTTAGTTGAAATAGTAAGAGGTGTTTGTCCATTCGGAAAACACCTCCTAAAGATAACTTCAAAGTTATTTTAAAAAAGTTAGCGAAGCCTAATGAACAAAAATAGTCTAATTTGTTAGCTCATAGAAAGTTCATCGTTCACCGCTAACAATTCACAGTTGAACAGTATCTATCCGCCGATAGTCGCCATGGATTCAGAAATTCCATTTCCAAAACGACTTTGTTCAGCTTCAAAACCATTTTTTGCTCGATTCTTAAATGCATCCAGAAAAGTTGCGCGAAGCTGCTCATCAGAAGCACCTTCACGCATAAACTTTTTAATATTAAATACTCCACTATCATAGAGGCAAGTTTTCAGCATCCCTTGTGGGGTAATTCGGATTCGATTGCAAGTCCCACAAAAAGTACGACTATAAGCTGCAATAATTCCGATCGTGCCTTGGTGTGAAGGTACGTTATAGTTCATCGAAGTCGATGAAGGAGGGTCAGGAAGTTTTTGGAGATTTGGAAAGTGGTCTTTGATTTTTTGGTGAATACTTTTGTAGTCCCATTGAAGTTTAGGATAGTGTGCACCTTCACCGTTGAAAGGCATTTCTTCGATAAATCGAACACCTACGGGAAGATCTTTTGTCAAGGAAGCTAACGGAATAATATCATCTTCATTTTTGCCAGCCATAACGACGGCATTAATTTTTACATCAAAGTCATTGTCTAATAACAATTCAAAACTACGCATCACCTTATCAAAAACGTCACGTCGAGTGATTTGGAAAAATCGATCTCGATCCAATGTATCTAAACTCAAATTGACTGAGCGGATACCTAATTTTTTTAATTCAGGAATGTACTGTTCCAGCACAGTTCCATTGGTAGTGATATTTATATCTCTAATTCCTTCGGTCTTTCGAATAGCCCAAAGGAGTTTTATCATATCTTTTCTAACGAATGGTTCCCCTCCTGTAATTCGTACTTTTTCAATACCCATTTGAGCCAATAGCTTAATTCCACGATGGATTTCCTCGTAGGTCATTAATTCAGTCTTATTGATGTATTGAATTCCTTCTTCAGGCATACAATAGAAGCAGCGAAGGTTGCAGCGGTCAGTTACAGCTAGGCGCACATAATTAAGCACGCGACCGTGATTATCATATAATTGTTTTCTCATAGAAGCCATAAGTTGGATTTAGAAGGCTTTCTCTTTTCTCATTACGTTTACCAAATGAAGATAGAAAAGACCTCTTCAAAAACCAAAAAAATAGGAAAGAATGAAGATATATTTATTTTGGGTATTTAACCCCCGACAAACCCCCGACAAACCCCCGACCCCTAAAGGGGAGTTTTGGCTTTCTTTTCAGTCTCTATTCTAACTTTCATTGATTTTAACTTTTACTTCAATATAAAATTGGGGGAATTATTTTTTCTACACAGAAAATAATTCCCCTTTCTCTTTTTACTCCTTAAGGTCAAATCAATAAAAGGATAAAATCCATTAAAAGGAAAGCCAAAACTCCCCTTTAGGGGTCGGGGGTTTGTCGGGGGTTTGTTGCGGGTTAAATCTCCCAAGTCACCTTCCCAGCAATCAAATCATTCAAATCACCTTCACCAAATTGCTCAATCGCCTCATTTAATTGGTCAATCAGTTGATCTTCATAACAAACCCTTTCAGTTGCAAACAAAACACCAAAAGGTCTTGGTAGAAAATCTGCTTGTCGTGGATCATCGAAGAATCGAGTCAACATTTGAGCTTTGTACAAATCAGTTTCATCATGAATCCAGAGATCATCTTTTGAATAATTATCTTTTTCCAAATCAACAACTTGTGGTTTCCAACCATCAAGTCGTATTCCTTTTTCGTCATTTTCTCCAAAAACTAAAGGTTGGCCATTTTCCAAAAATAAAGAAGAAGCTTTTTTGGTGGCTTTATCTGTAAAGGTGAAAAATGCACCATCGTTGAAGATGTTACAGTTTTGGTAAATTTCTAAAAATGAAGATCCTTTGTGTTGGTTAGATCTCTTTAACATTGCTTGCATATGCTTTGGATCTCGATCCATCGTTCGAGCAACAAATGTCGCATCTGCTCCCATCGCAACTGCTAAAGGATTGACTGGATGATCTAGTGAACCCATTGGAGTACTTTTGGTTCGCTTATCAACTTCAGAAGTAGGCGAGTATTGTCCTTTGGTCAACCCATAAATCTGATTGTTAAATAACAATATATTTACATCCAAATTTCTTCGTAAAATATGTAGCAAATGATTCCCTCCAATACTCAGTCCATCACCATCACCTGTAATAATCCATACACTCAAATCTGGATTGGCAATTTTCAAACCTGAAGCTACGGCAGGAGCTCGACCATGAATCGAATGCATGCCATAAGTATTCATATAATATGGAAAACGGGAAGAACAACCAATTCCTGAAATGATCGCTACTTCATCTGGATTCATTTCCATCTCTGCCAAAACTCTTTGCACTTGCGACAAAATACTATAATCACCGCAACCAGGACACCATCGAACATCTTGATCGGTCGCAAAATCTTTTGCTTTTAATTTTACATTATTCTTTGTCATAATGACTTATTTTTTTTGTCTTCTTCGAAGTTCTTTCGAATATTTACTCGCTTGAAATATAAATGGAAAACTCAATACCAATCCTGCTAAAACATACAATTCCATTCCTTTGTGCTGCGGATTATATATAATATAAACCTCCAACAAAATAAAAACTGTCGCTGGAATCATTCCCCAAAGGAGATATTCTTTGCGTCGTTTTTGGACGGTTTCGTTAGATAGACGGTGTAGGGGATTTTCTTTCATGATTTTCGTTTATTTAAATTTTCTATTCTTATTATATCATGCTTGAATGTTCAATAATTTTATTTTAGCAACATCCCCATTCCGAAATAATGAATTTTCCATTTTCATATTTTAATGCCATTCCAAAAAAATCAGTATCGAATTGCAAGGTATAAAAACCATTATTTTCTTTTTTGACAGACGTTTGGAAATAATCATATTCAATTGGTTCACCAGGTTCATTGAATGCTATATCTCTAGGATGAAAATATTTCGCATGATGCTCAAACGAAGTCATTTTTTCAAAAATTAAATACGCTTCGTTGAATGAAATTTTTCCTAAATCTAATGATGCAAAATAACATTCACTTCTCGGATACTTCCACTCCATTCCATTTTGATAGACAAATCTTTCGTCGTAATGTTCTAATGAATCAGCATTCAGCGCTGTTGAGTCAATTCCAAATTCTCGCTTTGCATATTCATTAAATTGTTCAAAATAGGTTTCACCAGAATTATTTTTTATCATCTTCATTGCTGGCAATCTCGACAAATATCCGTCAAAAACATAACCTTCTCTACTTCCAATTTTCACTCGAACCCAATGGCCATTTAACTTAAATTGTTTATGTCTTTTATTATTTTTCAAAATAGTTAAACTCAATGGTGTCGATCTCAAATACTCCTCAATCACTTGCACTTTTTCGCCATATTCGAGTTTTTTCATTTTTGGAAAATCTGTTCCTGGTCCTTCTCGCATATTCAATCCAGACTTTGCCCAAACATATAAAGTGTCGCCCCTTTCATAAGTCGAATTAGCATTAACTGATTGAAAATCAAGGCATAATAACATCAATATCAAAACTTGGATAATTTTCATTTTCAAACTATTTAAGTGAAATAATTTCGTTTTATAGTTCAAATATGCACCCAACCTTTTACTTTAAAAAGGTAGTTTTTGGAAGTGAGTTGTTTGAGTGATTATTCGTCGAGGGTTGTTGATTATTTGTTTTTGGCCACAGACTTATGCTGACTTTACTGACTTCCCCATGGTGGTTCAAATATTGGGAAAGTCAGTCAAGTTAGCGTAAGTCTGTGGCTAGAATTTTACATATTCTCCAACACCTCCTTAATCGCATACCTCAATTCCGCCTTCTTAATCGGCACTCCCTGTATTTTATTAAACTCAATCGGCTCAATTAAAAACCGCTCTCGAATAATTTTTGACAACTGTCCATTATTGATTTCAGGAATCATAACTTTTTTATAATTCTTCAAAATCTCTCCTAAGTTTTTAGGGAATGGACGAATATATCGTAAATGCGCATGGCCCACTTTTAAGCCATCCGCAGCCAATTCTTTAGTGATAGATTCCATCACCCCGAAAGTTGATCCCCAGCCAAGTAATAATAAATCACCTTTTTCCACACCCATCGTAATTTCTTGTTCAGGAATATAATCGGCAATCATTTCAACTTTTGCCTCCCGAGTTTTTATCATGTATTCATGATTCGCAGGATCGTAAGAAACATTTCCAGTATTGGCTTCTTTTTCCAAACCACCTAATCGATGTGCCAATCCTTTTGTTCCCGGCACAGCCCATTCTCTCACTAATTTTTCATCTCTGAAATATGGAAGATACGTTTCATCTTCTTCAATCGGTTTTTTAAATTGAATATCGATAGAAGGGATATCTTCCGCTTTTGGAAAACGCCAAGGCTCAGCACCATTAGCAATATATCCATCACTTAATAAGATGACTGGCGTCATATGTTCCATAGCAATTCGGCAAGCTTCAATCGCTGCTTCAAAACAATCAGAAGGTGAATTAGCAGAAATTACTGGCAATGGACATTCTCCGTTTCGACCATAATATGCTTGCATCAAATCAGACTGTTCCGTCTTCGTTGGCAAACCGGTTGAAGGGCCACCTCTTTGTACATTCACGACCACCAAAGGTAACTCCAACATCATCGCTAAACCAATTGCTTCACCTTTCAGCGCCAATCCAGGACCTGATGTTCCTGTAATTCCTAAGTCACCTCCATACGATGCTCCGATGGCAGAACATACTGCTGCAATCTCATCCTCCGCTTGGAAAGTTTTGACGCCAAAGTTTTTATGTTTTGCCAAACCGTGTAAAATATCAGATGCAGGCGTAATAGGATAACTTCCGTAGAAAAGCGACAACTTCGATTTTCGTGCAGCAGTAATCAAACCAATCACTAAAGCTTCATTTCCTTTAATATTTCGGTAAACTCCTTTTTCGAGTGGAGCAGGTTTTACTTTATATTGAGTTACAAATGTTTCGGTTGTTTCACCGTAGTGGTAACCTGTTTTTAGACATTTAATATTAGCTTCGAGGATATCAGGTTTTTTAGCAAATTTTTGAGTTAAAAAATCAATTGTCCCATTCATCGTTCGATCATACCTCCAATAAAGAAAACCTAAAACGAACATATTTTTACATCGGTCTTTTTCCTTTGTCCCTAGTGGAGATTCTTTTAAAGCTTCACGAGTTAACTTGGTTATGTCTATTTTAAAAACTTCATAATTAGACAAGGAATCATCTTCTAAAGGATTTTCACCATCTTCGTATTTCGCCAGCCGTAGGTTTTTTTTGTCAAAACCATCAGTACTTAAAATAATCGTTCCATTCGATTTAATATTGCTCAAGTTCGCCTTCAATGCAGCTGCATTCATCGCCACTAAAACATCACATTGGTCGCCTGGAGTATAAATTCTTCGACTACCAAAATGCAATTGGAAACCCGAAACACCTGCTAATGTTCCAATAGGAGCTCTAATTTCAGCTGGGAAATCAGGAAAAGTCGCCAAATCACTTCCTGTCAATGCTGTATTTCCAGTAAATAAACTACCAGTTAACTGCATGCCATCGCCTGAATCGCCAGCGAATTTTATCGTTATTTCTTGTTTTTCTATTTTGGTACTCATTGTCTTTTTTGTATTACAAAATCGGGTGCAAAGATAGGAATATAACGCTTTGGAAAGAAAAGAAGTTTAGAGAAATCGCTTTGTGATGTCTATCACATTTGATGGAGATTTTTGCAATATTTAGCGGTGAAGTAACGAATTTTAACATTCAAATATCATATTTAAAACAACGTTCTTTTAAAGTCTAAAACATCAAAAAATAAATTTAATATGAAAAACTTAATTATTGCTTTGCTTTTTTTACCATTCTTTGCTTCTGCTCAATATGGAATTAAAAATTGCCATACCGATTTGGTATTTGGATATGATTATGGAGATCGATTTGATAAAGATATTTATGCTGATCGTTCTGTTTCATCATTACATACTTTAAGACTTGGAGCAAATGTAAATTACCAAATAGCTGACCGCTGGATTTTGGTTTCTGGATTTAGAGTTTCCTCAAGGTTCTCCCATGAAGACTTTAAAAAATGGGGAATTACTCCGGAAGGTCTTCCGACCGATTATCTACGAGTAAAATCTAAAGATATTTTTGCTGGAGTTCCTTTTAGGTTTCGCTTTATTTTGAAAAACATTGACCGCGGAAATAGATTATACTTGGGCGCTGGAACTCAATTTAATTTTTATGTTTTTTCTCATTGGAAAGAAGAATATAATGAATCAATTACTAGTCCCGATGCAGAAGAGAAAATAGAACGAGTGAATGGATTTCGGGATATGCATTTGACTTCAAATGTTTCATTTGGTTGGGAATCTGAAATGCGAAAAGGGCCTACTTTTTTTATTCAAATCATTGGGAGAATGGAACTGATTCCAACTGATTATGCTTATGATAAAAATGCTTACCATGCTGGGATAGAAACTGGATTACGCTTTTAAATAGATTAGCCACAGATTTACGCTGACTCTACTGACTTTCCCACAATTTGAAAATCACTATGGAGGAGTCAGTAGAGTCAGCGTAAGTCTGTGGCTAATCCATTCATCTACTTTTTAACTCCATTCATATTATCTTTCCTCCCAAATCCGTTTTAATTAGATATTTTTGTATTCAAAAAAAATTAAAATGCGAAGTATCTTTTTTTACATTTTACTATTTTCCTCCGTCCTTTCTTCCTGCCAAAAAAACGGGATAACTACCCCATATGAATATGCTTTGCTTAGTGCACATGTTTATGATGATAATGATGTGAAAGAATTGCCTGACCATTTAAATCCATTTTTAGATTTCGATGAAGAAAATTATAGAGACCGATTGAATATTGATATTGGAAAGGTCATCGACATGGTCGATAATGAAGATTGGGGTGCATTGATTCCTTATGTCGGAGTAAAAACATTTGCTAGAGGTGGATATTTTGGAAGAGCTTATGTCAATAAAAAAACGAATCATCTAATCATTGCACATCGTGGAACTGACTTGGATATAAAAATAAATGAGTTATCACTTGATCAAATTTCTATCGCATTAGATGATGGAAAGATTTGGGATATGATTAAAGATATGGATGATGATTATGAAATTTTACAAGGAAAAATTCCAATTCAACAATTTGAAGCAGCTCAGCATTTTGTCCAAAAAGCTAAAGAAAGTTATGTTGAGAAATATAAAAAAGAACCAATTATTATTCATACAGGACATTCTCTAGGAGCGATTTTAGCAGAACTTTGTGCGGTAAAAGATAATTCAAAAGCGATCACTTTTGAAAGTCCAGGTTCGAAACCAATGGCTTCTCAACTCATTGGTAGTCAAGATATTAACTTTGAAGAAGTGGATATTACTTCTTATAATGCGGAACCGAATCAGATCAATACTTTACATGAGCATTTGGGAAAAGTGATTCCATTGTACGATGAATCTAAGTTGCAATCAGCTCATTCTGATACCCAGAAAGTATTGTCTTTAAAATTGCATCCGATCAAAGAATTATTGTCAAGGTTTGATGAAAAAAATGGTCAACCGATTCAGTAAACAGTTTTAAGTAAGCAGTTTTCAGTTGACTGCCAACTGAAAGCTGCTTACTAATTAATCTTTCGCTACTAAAAACTTCTCTGTAGTGTAATCTAGGTTATTCGAAATATGAATAAAATAAATTCCAGTTTTCAAAGCTCCAACTCCTTCTACAGTAAATTTGGCCGGCAAAAATTCTCTAGCAGTAAAACTAGTTTCAACCATTAATTGACCTACCGAATTAAAGATTTGAACTCGATAATCACCGTATTGATTTGGTGTAAACTCAACTTCAATAAAATCAGTAGTTGGATTTGGAGAAATAGAATTAATCGTCAATAGATCAATTCCACTTCCGCAAAAATCATTGACCAACTCCATACTTTTTTCCAAATTCAATCTGCCTCCAGTAGCCGTCATTCCAATTTGATCTTCCTTTTCATCAACTCCTCCCAAAATAATATCTCTCATCACCAACGAAGTTCCTTTAGGATCTTCTCGTGCTGCCAAAGCTAATTTTTCACATGGCAAACTATATAATAATGCAATTCCACCAGCAACATGAGGAGCAGCACCAGAGGTCGAACCAATTGTCGCATAGGTATTATCTGGACCAGTCGTTGGAGAACCGTCACCCGGTGCAGTCAAGTCAACATTGACTTGTCCATACCCTGAACTTAATTCATCTTGCTTATCACTTTCTGCAACGACGATTAAATGTTCCGTTGGACAGATCGATGGCATATCTCCAACCTCATCGACATCGAGCGATTTATTATTAGTTGAGCCTACATTTAAGACACCAACTTCTCCTAGCATTTCATGTAATTCACACCAAATAGGAAAAAGAGGATCATCACTTAATTGTAAACCATCAGGATAATCTGGACTATCTCCATCAATACCAAATGACCCATTTGAAGAAACTACAAATGCACCCTTTTCACCATTAGTCTCATTATACAATTTTCTGTTTTGATAAACATATTCGTACCCTTCGATGATTTTTGCTATAAACAAATTATTTTGAACCCACATTATTTTTACATTCCAATTGACTCCTGCTACTCCCATTTCATTGTCGCCACTTGCTCCAATAATTCCACCTACTCGAATACCATGACCTTGAAAATCAGTCCCAATTAAGTCGGAAGAATCAACCACATTCCATCCGAAAACATCATCGATATAACCATTTCCGTCATTATCAATTCCATCATTATTTATTTCATTCCAATTGATCCAAACATTGTCGATCAGGTCATCATGTCGCCAATCACCACTCTCCATCATCGCTACAACAATAGTGTCTCCTAAAGCAGTTACTCCTCCAGTTGTAGTTTCCCAAACTGCTGGAGCATTGATTATTTCCATGTCCCATTGGTTAGTATACATTGGGTCGTTTGGAATTTTTTCTCTTGGTTGTAATTGGAAATTTTGACCAGCAATTTTAACTTCAGGTAGTTTAGTGAAATTTTCTAACAATGTATTTACATCCTGAATGTCTGTTTTTGATTTTAGAAAATACAGATTTAGTTTTTCAGAAAGCCGATGTTCTTTTTCGAAAATTACGCCTGATTCTCCCCATTGAGTTTTTATTTTTTGGAAAAAAGAAGAGGTGTTAGTTCCAGCTTCTAATTGAATAATAAATTCATTGGGAATATATCGAAGGGATGAATTCTCTTTTTGTGAAAAAAGAGGAAAGGTTAAAATGATTAGAAGGATCGTCCAAAGGGATTTCATATTTCTTAAATTTTAAGATTTTTATTTTTATGGTTTTGCTTTCGCCCTTTCAGGGCTTTGCTAATTTTTTGTTTTCCTAGGGCGTTGCCCTAGGTTGAAGCTTCAAGCCTTTCAGGCTTTTTTATATTCAAATAATTATGAATTTATATTTGCTTCATTAGTACAAGAATCTTTAATCACAAATACAATTTCAATTATCTTTGTAAATATGCAGATTTCATTCTAATCATCAATTCAAAGTAAAAGCCTGAAAGGCTTCTGCCAATAGCCTAGGGCAACGCCCTAGGTAGGCTTAAAATGTATCTTAAGCTCTGAAAGAGCGAAAGCAATTCAATAATCATTGTTTACATTAAGTTGTTGATTATCAATTATTTATGTCATCTATTACTCAATGTTATTTCCATTGAGAAAAACTAGAACGTAATTCTTCAAAATAAGGTCCAGCTAATAATAAGCGATTTCCATACCATGAAAATATCTCACCATCCACTAATTTAATATCAGCATCAGGGCAAACAGTTTGTATTTCTTTTATGTGCTTTTCTTTAAACGGGAAAGGCTCAGATGAAAGCAAAATTACATCAGGTCGCGCTGCCGCTAATTTTTCATCTGGGATTTGAGGATAACGAGATTCATTTGCAAAGATATTTTCAAAACCTGCGATTTGCAACATCTCATGAATAAAAGTTTGACTTGCTGCGACCATTGTTGGATTTTTCCAAATAAAATAGGCAACTCGCGGTCGATGGACAAACTGCCGAATCGTATCTTCACAACGTTGAAAAGAACCAATTATTTTCTCTATCAATATTTCAGCTTCTGATTTTCTATTTACAATTTTTCCAATTTCCAAAATCATATCTAGTGCATCTTCTAAGTTAAAAATATCACTCATCCAAACAGGATATTCTTTTTCCAACAATTCAATTTGAGTTTGGTCATTTTCCTCTTTGTTACCAATAATTAAATCAGGATGGAGTGATTTTATTTTTTCGAAATTATATTTTTTAGTTCCACCGACTCTTGGTTTGGATCGAAACATGGTGTTAGGATGTACGCAAAATTTGGTAATTCCAACGACTTCTTTATCCAGCCCCAAATAGAATAGTAATTCCGTTTGGGAGGGAACGAGAGAAACGATTCGCATTGGATGGGTTGGAATTTTTACTTTCCGTTGCATTTGGTCTGTAACGATGTGATGCATTTTTTTTATTAAAAAGTTTAAAAAAGAGTAAACTCAAAGGTCGCGATTTTTTTGGAATTCTCTGTTGTTTGATGGAACACGGATGCCGTAGATCGAGCGGGTTTTAGCGAATCTGAGGATGACAATATAGTGGGGAAAATCCGCATTAATCCGTGGCATCCGTGTTCTATCAAATAACAGCGAATCAACAAATTTATTCAAAGGGGAAATTAAATGATACCTTATATAATAACCACATTTTTAATTAATCATCAATAATATCTCATTTCATTAACGTTTATCTAACATTTCTCTTGTCAAGTCGTGATTTGTTTAATTTTTTAAATTAAAGTCACAAATTATGAGTGTTCAAAACAATTATTAACTAATCAAAAAATTTAAGTTATGGAAAAATTAAATGGCAAGTTTATTATTTATGGGATGGGTGCTTTATTTGCAATCATCATGATGGTACTCGTTAATCCTTTTGGATATAATGATATGGGATACCGCGAAATCGTCGAAACTCCAACTGGCAAAAAGTATGTAATTTTTAGCAACGGAGTTTACTTCAAATTCCCAGGTTCTAAAATTACGACCTACCCAAATGTAATCACAATCAGTCATCGAGGAGGCGAAGATACAGGATCAACTGTTGATGCCAAGTCAATCTTGATTCGATTCAATGACGCAACTGAAGCATACGCACAAACTGTGGTAAGATTTAGATTACCTGATGTAGAATCAGATATGTTAATGCTTCATTCTGAGTATGTTAATCGCGAATATATCGCAAAGAAAGGTTTAGCACCTTTTACAATTGAGTGTTTGAAAAACTCCGCACAGTTGATGGATTCTGAGCAACATTATTCTGGAGGTAGAGCACAATTATCGCAATATTTTCAGGATCAATTAGAAGATGGATTATTCATTTTGGATATTCAGGAAACCTTTTCAAAGGATACTTTGACGGGGGAAAACAAAAGAATATATGCGAATAAAATTCGAGTAAATAAGAATGGAGAGAGTGTGAGAAAAGAGTCTGATTTGAAAATTTTTGGAATCTCGATTGCAAGTGCTACTATTGAAAATGTAGACTACGAATCTCAAGTAGATGAGAAGTTGAAAAAGAAAATTGAGGCAAGTACTCGAGAGTCAGTATCGAAGCAAAACTTAGTCACAGCTCAACAGGAAGCAATGACTGCGGAAGCGGAAGGACGTCGACAATTAGTTACAATAGAATACGAAGAGAAGCAAGTACAAACTCAGCAAGTGGTTCAAGCGGAAACGCAAGTTAAATTAGCTGAGAAGGATTTATTAAAGCAAAAGATTGCCTTAAATGCGGCAAAATTGGAAGCTCAAAAAATCAAAGCATTGGCAGAAGCAGAAGCTTATGCAAAGCAGAAGGTCATGGCAGCCGATGGTGCCTTGGATAAAAAATTGGAGGCATACAAAGAAGTACAAGGATTGTGGGCAAATGCTTTTCAAAATTATAAAGGTGACTTAGTGCCTAAGTTTCAAACAGGGGGTAGTGGAAAAGGGAATGCAGGATTAGACTTCATGGAAATCATGGGCGCAAAAGCTGCAATGGATTTGAACTTGAACACTAAAGTCAAGACAAATAATTAATCTGAAAAGCAATAAATATTGCTGAATAACTAAAACTATAAAGCTAGAATTTCGAAAGAGGTTCTGGCTTTTTTTATGATGAAAATCATTCCTATTATCTGTTAATATAGATTCTCATAAATTCAAACAAATTTTATCTTTGTTCAAGGAAGGAGAAAGCTGAAAATCCAAAAAAGAGTAAGCATTAACTTTTAAAATCTAAATGAAATGAAATCTATTAAATTATTATCCGTACTAGCTTTGTTTTTAACTGTGGCTCTTTTTCAATCATGTGAAGATGATCCATGTGAAGATGTGACTTGCTTAAATGATGGAATATGCCTTGATGGTACTTGTGATTGTTCTACTGGATATTCTGGGGCAGATTGCGGGACTCATTGTAGTGAAGAGTTATTAGGGACATGGAATGTTACTAGTGGAAATACTCCTCTTTGTGATTTTGCCACATATGTTTTCAGTAAAGGGACAACTGATACTGAAATATTAGTTTCAATTAGTTCAACTGATGGTGTTACTACTGTTTCAGGATCAGGAACATTATCGTTTGACTGCTCAACTTTGACATATTCAGTAGATGTATTTGGAAATCCTCTTCCTGGATCTATCACATTTAATGGTACTACACTTACTGATGTAGTTTCATCTTGTACGTTTGAAGCCTCAAAGCAATAATGTAATTTATTCTAAAAAAAAGCTGAAATCTCACCAGAGGTTTCAGTTTTTTTTTTAGAATAAATGTTCAATATCAAAAAGTCTTATTTTTTCTTTTTCCCCACAAACATCTTTTCTCCCGCTTCAATCTTTACCTCAAAATGATTTTCCTTCGGTGGCACAGGACAATTATAACCTTCACTAAATGCGCACCAAGGATTATAGCATCGGTTAAAATCAATCACTACTTTTCCATCTTTAATATCACTCATTTTTAGATCAATGTACCTTCCTCCTCCGTAAGTCGTTTCATCATTGGTCAAGTCATGGAAAGGAATAAAAAGATAATCTTTATACTCATCCATATCTCGCAATCGTAAACTTTGGTAGATGTGAACATCTACTTTTTTTCCATCCAAATCAACAGTTGCAATTCCATACATTACGTAATCTTTAGTCATTCCGCTGTAGGTTGCCATTTTAAATGGAACTGCTTCTGGTGTTCGTTTGAAAGTAGCAGGCATTTTATATTTTCGTTTTGCCTTGTAAAATCGCATGTCCTTCATCCCTTTTTTATCATTGTAAAAAGGCGAACGAGCTTCGTCTAAAAATTCTTGTTTGTAGTGCTTTCGGAATTTCTTGACATCTTTTTTATAGGCTCTTTTGCTTTGGGCAAAAGTTAGCAAGGGGATAGTTAGCAAAAGGAACAGAAAGAGTTTTTTCATTTTATTTAATTTTTGAAAATAGTGGTGCACCTAAAGCTGAGGCACGGAAAAACATAAAATTACTTCACATCAACAAGAGCAATTTTTCCATTTTTACTAATTGCCATTCGAGTAATATTGTTTAAATTATGTATTCCAAAATCAGCTACCTCTAGCCATTGGGTATCCCAACCCATTTTGTATTTAAATATTTTACTGCCTTTAGCCATCAAAAAAGTATTGTTTGGAAGTACTACAAAATCTTCACTTTGTGGAACTGTTGTAACTATTGTTTTGCTTCGCAACGTATTAAGATCTAATTCTTTGATCGTCCAATTTGTCTCTGTCGCTTTGTGAATAAATGCCAAATTTCCATTTGGTAACCGTTGTAGACATCTTCCAATATTGGAAGTCAATGTGATTACACTTTTATCCAACGTATTTGCAATAGCTAATTTATTAGGATCCCCAACGATGAAAAGTGCGACCATCTCATTTTTCAACCAGCAATGATATCCAACATTAGTTTGCACAGGTAAAAGTGGTTTTCCTTGACTAGATCTATCTGTTGGGAAAAACCAAAGACGTTGGGTATTTCTTCCATCTGCCTCTTGTCGAACACAACTAAAATAGTACGGTTCTAAAAGTGAAGTAGGAGAGTATTCTCGATCAGCAGATTGAGTGATTCTTGTTTTTATCAGAGATCTTAAATTCAAAGAAACAACATCCGTTTGCGAATCTTCCGAAGTTGAACCCATCGAAAAATAAATTTCATCATTGGAAATAAATGAAGGTTGGTTATTGTAACCTTTGGAATTGAAGTGGGTTAGGAATTGCGGATTCTTAAAAAGGAACGAACTATCACTTTGTTGTTCCATTTGAAAAAGATAAATATTAGTGTTGGGTAATTGAGCAGAAGCTATTTGCCAACAAAAAATAAAAGCGAATAAAATAACGGTTTCTCTCATGTGTCAATATTTGTTTATCAAAATAACTTACTTACAAGGTGTCATCGATTTCCCGTGTGAGTAGTCTTATTATTTTTTATCCTTGAAAGCCTTTAAATCCGTATTTTTCAATTTCCATAATCGCATTTACATGAGCATCAGCGATGAGTTGCCGAGTTTCCTCCTCAAGTAATTTCCGACCTTCTTTTTTATTATTGAAAAAACCATTTTCGGTTAAGATCGCAGGCATTGAAGTATATTTCAAAACATAAAAAGCCATACCTGTACGTACCCCTCGATTGAACCATCCTGTTTTGGAAATTAAATGCTTTTGGAAAATCTTAGCAATCTTTCGTCCATCCAAACTAGTTCGATAATACCATGTTTCGATACCTTCAGCTGAAGACCAATTGCCTGGTTGATCTTCCGGTCCAGCATTGGAATGAATAGAAATATAAACTGGAGGTAAGTCTGATTCTACTTTCAGCGCATTTGCTCGAGCAACTCTTGTTTTTAAAATATTACCTACATTTTCCTCAGGAACAAGGTTGTGATATTTAACTCCTTTTGCTTCGAGAGATTCTATAATTTTTTTGACAACACCTCTATTTAATTCGTATTCTAACACTTGCTTTCCATCCTCCCATTTTGGAGATCGCTTACCTTTGGTTTTTTTACCATGACCATTATCCAAAATCCAAAGGTAGCGAGGAGTGTGTTCTGGAATGGTTTCTTTTGGCGGATCAGTATCGGTTGATGTATCAGTTGTACTTGGTGGATCAGGTTCAGAAGTAGTTACAGGCGGCTCTTCGATAACTGGAACATCAACTTCAACGTTTACTAAAACAACATCTTCATCCAATTCTTCCAATGGAATATCTGCTCCATCTTGAGGTTCCACATCGATAATTTCTGGAAGGTCATATTCCGTAGTTGGAATATCAACTGGAGGGGTAGGCGAGGAGGTAGTCGTTTCTTTTTTTCCCCCAGACAATGAGGAGAAAAGGTTTTTGAAAAAATCGATAATGGCTTGTAACATATACGGTATTGATTAGATTGTGTGGTTAAAATTAATCATTTAAAATCAAAATCAAAATGGAAATCAAAATCAAAATTTTCTAAAACTTGAATGAAAAGATGAGTCATCCCTAGTATTTGAAAGAGTGCTATAATTAAAGTCAGAGAAAATATTAATCGCCATGTTAAACTGTTTTCACTTCGCTAATTGTTAAAACTGTTGATCAACAGTTAAGAAAACCAATTATTAATTTCATTTAGAGAGGAGTAGTCTAACATTTAGCGAAGCGAAAAGAGTTTAACCGGAAATTCACTATAAAAAAAAGCATCCCGAATTTCCAAAGTGAAAATTCGGGATGACTTATGTTTCTAAAAAAGGTTAGTGGTAGTTAATACAATTACATTTTATGAGCACCTGAGAAAATTCGGTTCCAATTGATACCATTTCTCATGTTTCCATTTTTCGTAGAGAACCAAATGAAAAGTGGTTTTCCTACAATGTGATCTTCAGGAATAAATCCAAAATATCGACAATCTTCAGAAGCATGACGATTGTCTCCCATGCCCCAAAAATAATCCTGTTGGAAAGTATATTCAGTTGCTGGTTGTCCATTGATAGTGAAAGTGCCGTCTTTGTTTTCTACCAAAGTATTTTTCTCATAATTAGAAATAATTCGACGGTAGAGTGAGATCGTTTCTTTTTTCAAAGGAATAGTTTCCCCTTTTTTAGGAATCGTAATCGGCCCAAAATTATCAATAGTCCAATCTGGAAAATATCGAGCATCATGTGGAAATACAACTCCTGGATTTTGAGGATTTGGTTTGGCCTCATATTTTTGGAAAGTTGCATCAGGATACCACTCTTGGATTTTACTTTTTTGCTCAGCATTTAAATCCATCACACTAGTTTTTCTAGATGCATTGAATTCAACATCGGAAAATGTATTTGGATTTTGACGAGTAGAACTAGTTACTCCAATCTCATCTAATTTTTTATAGTTAAGATTTTCAATATTTGAGATTATATATTTGAATTGAATATTTGCCGAAGTAGGTAATTCTTCTTCATTAATAAATACAGTTCCTGCTTTTATCTCCAATTTATCACCAGGAGTACCAATACATCTTTTGATGTAATGATCTCTTTTGTCTATAGGGCGTACTCTCAATTTAGCACCCTTTACGTAACTTTTTTTATTACTATCTCTTCGTAAATCTTCTTTTGTCCAAATGGCTCTAGGTGAACGTGAAGTTGCAAAATATACGCTATCTCCTTCTGGATAATTAAATACTATTGGATCGTTGTTCTTAATTTTTGCAATGGCTGGTAATCGATGATACCCCAAGCTTGGAGATTTAAGATAAGACTCTGAATTTAAGTATGGAATTGTATTATGCAAAAGAGGAATCATCGCCACCGTCATGGGAGTTCGGATACCATAATGTGCTTTGCTCACAAACATAAAATCACCTACCAAAAGTGATCCTTCCATCGAGGGCGTTGGAATTACATAAGCCTCAATCAAAAACATTCGGATAAATGCAGCGGCAAAAACGGCAAAAACAATTGCCTCTGCCCACTCTCGAATTGGTCCTTTTTGATATGGATTTTTAGTACGTAATTTTTGGAGTTTGAAATTGTCTTTTGATTCAATCGCAGATTGGATTTGTGCGAAATATTCTTTCTCTTGTTCTAAAACTGGGCCTGCATATTTCAAATTTTTATCATTTCCGATTTTCCAAAAAATATAAGGCGCAAAAATTACAGCTAATGCTGCTGATCCAAAATCATGTTTCCCAAATGATCGAACCATGTCTACACAAAGTCCCGCCCAGATGAAAAAATTGACAATCGGAAAAAGTAACCATAATGCATGAGTTGGTTTTTGACCAACAATTTTACACCACTCGACAAAGTTGACTCCAGGAATCCATGCTTTCTTAGCTTCTACACCTGCTTTTTCAAATAATTTTTGCATCGTGAAGCAAGTCAACAAATAGGTAATTAGGAAAAAAAGAAAAATAGTCACAATTCTTTCTGTTTGATTTTTTAAATAAAAATTTCAATTCTTTCTTTGAAGGAAACGAAAATTGGAGGTTGATGTTCCATATTTTCATTTTTCAATCTCGCAAAGATAAATTAAAATGTGAATTAGAAAATGTTATGGTTTTCTTAATGTGGAAGAGTGGTAAGTTTTTTTCGACAGGACGGAGGTTTTGAACCATATAAGGCATATAAGATACATATAAGTTTTTCAGAGTTAGGTCTTATATGTTTCTTATATGCCTTATATAGTTCAATATTATTTTTGTGTTTTCAAAACCTTCTCGCATTTCTCAATAATCGTTTCCGCTTCCACATATCCTTGAGCAATCAAATACAAATCATCGCCATTTTTTAAAACTATAGTTGGAAAACTCCGAACACCAACATTTTGTGAGTAAGTAAAATCCTTTTTTACTTTTTCTTTAAATTCATCAGATTCGAATTTCTTAGCAAAATCAGCTTTATCCAAACCAAATTCCTCAGCCAATTCAGAGAAGGTTTCTGTCAGATTAGTATTTTTATTTTCTTGGTAAAACTCAGTTTGAACTTTTTTAAAAAAATCAAATTCCGATGCTGGTTTTAATTCTCTCATCAAAACAACTGCTCGGCAAGCAGGTTCGGTATCGTACACAAATGATTTATCTTTTAAAATTTCATAGCTAAAAGGTTGCCCACTTCGTTTATTGACATCCTCCCAATGATGTTGTAAAAAATCACCCAAGTCAGCCATCGTTTCAGTATTGTAAGGACGAAGACCTCCCATAACTAATTGAAAATCAATGTCTTTTGAAAGTGAATCCAACGCCTTAGACATTTCAGGAGAAAAACCATAACACCACGAACACATTGGATCGCCAAAGTAAATTAATTTTGCTTTTGTTGTTGATTGGGACATACTAACATTTTGAAAAAGTAGAATAAGAAGGACATTGAATGTTAAACGTTTTACGGTAGACGACGTTCCGTGAAACGTCCAAAGTAAAACGTCTAACGATTTTTCAGTCAAGTGATTCAACATATCCTTTAATTTTTAGAATTGTTCCTTTTTTTTGATTGCTAAAGTAGACTTTTATTTTCTTTTTAAAATAGCCTTTCTTTTTAGCATCAAAAACTACTTTAATTTGGCTAGTCGAATCTGGTGGAATTGGATCCCAAGTCCAATCGGGAGTGGTGCAACCGCAAGTCGTTCGAACATTATCGATAAGGATGGAATCGTTGCTGGTATTTTTAAATTCAAACTTAAACTCCGCAGGTTCTTTATGGAGAATATCCCCAAAGTCATGTTCGATTGGCGTAATCCATTCGATTCCTTCGTTAGTTTGAAAAAGAAATGGGAGAGAAAAAAGTAGTAAAATATATTTCATATAAGGTTATTCAATTTTGACTAGTTGACTAACGATTAAAAGATGCCTCTTGTTATCAAATAGCTGTATTAAATGTTGAAGTAATAATCATTTCGAAAACGTACTTAATAGGTTTTATTGATTTATTTCAGTTTATTGCTTTCATTTTTTTTACCTAAATTAGACCCTAAGAAAAAGCCTAACAACTACTACAAAGCCAATAAAAGTAAAATGAACAAAACGCTACAAGATCAACTTTTCGAAGATGTACTCTCCAAGTTTCCTAAAAAATCAATTGCTGTAGAAGAACTCACTAATTTATTTGGAGTGGGAAAAGATGCCGTTTATCGTCGATTGCGAGGTGATACGCTTTTGGCTCCTGATGAAATGGCGGCGTTAGCACAGAAGTTTAATTTGTCTTTGGATGCTTATGTTTTTGAAGATGCGAATACTGTTTTTTGTAGTTTCAATCCTTTTACGAAAGAGATAAAAAACGTTTCAGATTATTTGGATGGTATTCATAAGCTGATGAGTAAGGTGCAGCATTTGCCGAACACAAGTATGTATTATGCAACTTCTGATGTGCCATTGTTTGTTTATTTTTACTTTCCAGAAATATTACAATTCAAGATTTACATTTGGGGACGAGCAGTATGGATGTTTGATTATTTGGATGATATGAAATTTAATTTCAACGTGATTGGTCCACACGGAATGGAGATGGCGCAAGACATGTTGAAATATTATGTCAAACTTCCAAGTACTGAATTGTGGAGCACCGACATTTTAGATAATACTTTAAATCAAATTGAGTATCACGTGAATAGTGGTCATTTTTCCAATTTGGAAGATGCCATGATACTTTGTGAAAGGCTCAATGATTTGGCTAATCACATGGAAACTACCGCCAAATTAGGTTACAAGTTTTTGCCTAGCCAATCTCAAGAAATCAAAGGTGGAGAGATCAAATTATACCATAATGAAATGGTTTATTCTAACAATACTATTCTCTTTGATACCGTCGCAGGAAAAGCTGTTTATTCTAGTTATACTAATCCCAATTTTTTGAAAATCAACGATCAACGCATGTGTGATTTTACTCATTCATTTTTTGAAAAAATAAAATCTAAGTCTATTCTGATGAGTGTTCAAGGGGAAAAGCAGCGATCTTGGTATTTTAATCGAATGCGTAAAAAAATAGAATTGACGAAGACGCGGATTAGTTTGCAGATGGAAGCGTTTTGAACCCCCGAGCCCTAAAGGGGAGTTTTGGTTTTCCTTTTAATTGGCAATCTACTTTCATTGATTTAAGAAAGAACTACAGTAAAAATAATTCCATAATTCCTCTTTAGAAAAGAAATGCCAAATTAATGAAAGGAAAACCAAGACTGAAAGGAAAGCTAAAACTCCCCTTTAGGGGTCGGGGGTTAAAGTGAATAAAGCTTATCTTTGCATTTTTTAATGCAATTTTTGATTTTGAAAAAAATACTTATCCTTTTTCTTTTTACATTTCTGGGAGCTAATCTTCTTTATTCGCAAGAAGGAGGTTGGACAATTGAGGCTATTGAATTTGAAGGTTTGGAAAAAACGAAAGAAAAATACCTTCGTCAATTTTTAGAACTTCGAGAAGGGGAGGAGTTTATAACAAGACATTTACAAAATGATATTCAACAACTTTGGAATGTCGGAACCAACCAAAAAGTAGCTGCTCAAATCGATTCACTCGCCAATCAAAAAGTAAAAATCACTTTTCAATTACAAGAGAAAAAAACACTTTTACCCATTTTAAATTTAGGAGGAATTAAAGATAATGTTTGGTTTCAAGCAGGGTTTATTGATTTCAATTGGTTGGGAAGAGGTCATCAATTTTTGGCTTTTTATCAAAATACAGATAGTCGACATGGCGGTCAGATTTATTATCGAATTCCTTTTTTGAATCGAAAATGGGGATTAGCTTTTAATTTGTTACAATGGCGATCACGAGAACCTTTGTATTTTTCAGAAGGAGCGGTAGATTATGATTATGATAATTTAAATTTTGGAGCAACGGTTATTCGCAATTTTGGTTTTAGAAAACGATTAGAATTGGGTGGTAGTTTTTTTCGAGAAGATTATAAAAAAAGTGAATCGCAGATTTTAGATAATCCTCCTGGCCCAGAAGATTTAGTTCAACCAAAACTTTCCTCCAAAGTAGAATACATTCATAATTATTTAGATTATTACGATTTTTATTTAAGTGGTTGGGCAGCTCGTGGAATATGGCAAACAGTTTACAATTTTGATGATGCTACTTTATTTAATAGTTTGATTTTGGAAGGGAAGAAATTTCATCGGTTTGGCAAAAATGGAAATTTGGCGGTGCGAACTCGGTTTGGAATTTCAACCAATAATAATTCTCCTTTCGCCCCTTTTGTAGTGGATAGCCGTGTGAATTTAAGAGGTTCTGGAAATCGAATTGAGCGAGGAACAGCCCAGGCAATTTTGAATGTGGAGTACCGACACACTTTTTTAGATTTAAATAATTTGGCGGTGCAAGGAGTGGTTTTTACTGATTTAGGAAATTGGCGAACACCAGGAGGGCAGTTGGATGAATTATTGAGTAAGGATGAATTACGGCAATTTGTGGGTGGTGGTTTTCGAGTGATTTATAAAAGAATTTATGATGCAATATTGAGAGTGGATTATGGAGTAGATGTTTTCAATAAAAGTCAGAGAGGATTTGTTGTGGGGATTGGACAGTATTTTTGATTATGGATTCTTTACCTAAATTTTTAATTTTAGGAAAAACTAATCCTTTCCAATAATAACTTACTGAAAACCAACATTTTAATACAACAAAATTTCAAAACTATGTTTTTAAAAATTATAAAATATGGCTTCCTGGCCTTATTCGTCACTTTGCTTTCTATTTTTTTAATTGACCTTTGGGTGCAAATATCTACTAGTAAGCAGATTTTTACTTCTGTAGATGAGATGCCTAAAAATAAAGTTGGACTCCTTTTAGGTACTCGAAAAATGCTTAGAAGTGGTTACATCAATTTATATTATTCTCATCGAATCGACGCCGCCGAACAATTGTATAAATCTGGCAAAATCGAATACATCCTCATCAGCGGAGACAACAGTAGGAAAGAATATGACGAACCAACTGACATGAAAAATGATCTCATTGCAAGAGGAATTCCTGAAAATAAAATCTACTTGGATTACGCAGGTTTTCGAACCTTAGATTCTGTGGTTCGAGCCAATGTAATTTTTGGACAAGAACAGTTTACGGTGATCAGCCAACCTTTTCACAATGAACGAGCAATTTTTATTTCTGAGAAAAAAGGACTGAAACCAATTGGATTCAACGCAAAAGATGTGAGTAGTCGGTATGGATGGAAAGTACAAGTGAGAGAAAAATTAGCAAGGGTAAAAATGTTGTTGGACATCATGATCGGAAAGCACCCTAAATTTTATGGTGAAAAAATTGAAATTAGCTAAAGCCACCGAAAAGATAACCAATTAGATAGTGATCTCTATAAAATTATCTTCTGGATCGAGCACCACACTTTCATAATAACCGTCACCTGTAGTTCTTGGCTCGCCTTGAATTTTAAAACCATCACTTCTCAATTTTTCAGTTAATGCATCTACCGCTTCTTTAGAGCCAACACTTAAAGCAAAATGGATAATGCCCAAATATTGATTGATTTTTTCATTTTTATTGATTGGAATATCAGGTCGATGCATTAATTCTAATCTACAACCTTCATCAAAACTGAGAAAATAAGAAGTGAATTTCTTGGAAGGATTATGATATTTTTCTCCTGAAGTGGCATTGAAATACTTTTCGTAAAATGCTTTCATTTTCTCCAAATCATTGACCCAAATTGCTAAATGTTCAATCTTCATATGCTGTATTTATGTGAATCGATATTTGTTTTTCTAATAGTGAAGGTATCAATATTCCGATTTTTTAATGAAAGCCCATTTACATCTTTTATATTAGAACGACTTGGTTTATCTGAAATAAAAAAGAAATAAAAAACAATCTAAACTAAATAACTTAACATATTTATTTCTTTCTTAACCATCAATTTTTATACCTTTGCAAATTACCCAAAATACGAGAAAAATAGAGGTATTTTATGATTGCAACGGAAGTAATGAAGCAATTTAAGAAGGATTATAAAGAATTAAATGAGGCACAAAAAAATGTGCTAAAAATCCTTTCGATTGCCTATGAATATATGAAAATTGAGGAGCTCAGAACTTGCCTCAACCATTGTCGCATCACAGATGCAAATGGTAATTATTTCAAAAACGAACAAGTTTTACTACAGTTTTTGGAATTAATGGAAGGCAAAGGATTTGTCCATATTTTTGATGATGAAGAGGGCGAAACTCAAGTGGAATGCACTCGTTCGATGATTGAAGGCGTAATGCGATTTGCGGTAATCGATCATTCGTTTGATTTTTATGTAAAAAACATCAAGGATATTTTTCCATTTAGAGGTTGGTATGGCCAGCTAAAAGGCTTTCATCGTTCGGTGAGAGAAATGCGGATTGCGCTTTACCAAGGACGTTGGGAAACCTTCAATTCGGTATACACTTACGCGACAAATCACCACAAAGAACAGTTGGTTGATTTTGATCTTTTCCATCAATTATTTGACGATCCATTCGATCACCGATGGTTGAGTACTTTTCATTTAAGTATTCAGGCAGAAGTTGTAAAAGTATTGTTATTTGATGCTTTGAAAAAATTGGATCCCATCGATTCCTATTTGGATTTTTTGAAAAACCACCCAAATCTTCGAGATGAAGAAGATGATATCAATCCATATTTAGACCTTTTAGTTACGGGACTTTTATTGCAAGGAAAAATAGAGGAAGCCAAATCGTACGCAAGTATTAAAGACATGGATATGTCTTATTTGATGCGACAAGGTTGGATTGATTTTTTAAGAAAAAGAAATAATGAAAGTCTTTTCAATTATGCGAAGGCATTAAAAATATATCGAAAAACTTGGGCACATCGGGAATCTTATTTCCAAGATTTAAGTGGAGTTTTTCACCTTTTAGCTTTACTCAAAAAGCAAGATCCTACCAGTTTGACACATATTGAAGAATGTGCATTTCAAACTCGAAAAAGTAAATTCAAAGTTCCTTTTCAATGCCTCCAATCAGCTGCATCATACTTGCAAGGTGAACTGCGACAAGCTAATTCATTATTGAATAACGTAAAAATTTCTTCTACTTTAAGTTTGTTCTTTTATGTTTTGGTGAGTCGTTGGAATCAAAAAAATATTGATGAGAAATGGATTGAGGAATTAGAAACTTCACTTGTAGCTGCACAAAAAAATGGTTTCGTATGGTTTGAATTGCAAATCGCAGGACTACTTGCTGAACTTGAATTAAGCGAGGAAAAAACGCAAGAATATGCTCAACTCACTCAACGATTAGAGGAAGAAACTGGAATGGAAACCATCATTTCCATTGTCAAAGTAACCGAACGTTGGGAGCACTCGCTCGATTTATTGAGCTCGATGGGCTTAGAGGAAGGATCTTCTAGAAATTCGAGAGGGAAAAAATCAAGAGTAGCATGGTTTGTAGAATTTGATCGAAGAGAAATTCAACCCAAATTACAGATTTTAGGAAACGATGGAATGTGGAGTAAAGGTCGAAATATCAGTTTGAAAAAGATCTCGATGCTTGACGTAGATGGTTTGACTAACGATGATCATCGAGTGGTCAAAGCGATCAAATCATTTCAATATGGATACAATGCCACAGCTAATTATGAAATAGATTTTGATGAAGCTATTAAAGAATTGGTCGGTCATCCTTATCTATTTTTAAAAGATTCTCCAGGGGTCGTTGTGGAGCTATTGGAAAAAGAACCAGAGCTTTCTGTTGAACCAACTAAGGATGGCTACGAAATGAGATTCATGTATGATTTCGATACCAAAGGAACAGTTGTGGTCAAAGAGACTCCTACTCGATATATCATCATGAATGTAGAAGAACGCCACATTAAAATCCAAAAAGCACTTGGTGGTGGTGCGTTAAAAATACCAGAACGAGCGAAAGGGCAATTACTAAGTGCGATTGGTCATGTTTCTAAAACGGTAACCGTTCAGTCAGGATTGGATGAGCATTTGGAAGGCATTCCGACGGTCGAAAGTGATGCTTCGATTCATATTCATATGTTGCCAAGTGGGAATGGTTTTAAAATGGAGTTTTTTGTAAAACCATTCAAAGATCAACCGCCATATTTTAAACCAGGTGAAGGTCGAAAAAATGTCATTGCAGATATTAAAGGAGATAGAGTTTTAGCCAGAAGAAATATTGAATTGGAAGCTGTGAATGCACAATTCATTGAGGATGCTTGCCCTGCATTCGAGTTGGTACCTTCTCATAATCGGGAATGGTTATTTCCAGATGCACCAAGTTGTTTGCAAGTTTTGATGGAAATTGAACCTTTGCGAGCAGAAGGGAAATTGATTTTGGAACATCCAAAAGGAGAACAACTTCGATTGAAGGGAACGATTGGTTTTGATCAAGTTTCTATGCGAATTCAGCGAGATAATGATTGGTTTGGGTTGACTGGAAAGGTGCAAGTGAATGATGATTTAGTTATTGATTTTAAAGAGTTGTTGGATAAAGTGGAAGGCTCTACCTCTCAATTTATCGAAGTAGGAGAAGGTGAATTTATCGCTTTGACGGAGGCATTTAGAAATCAAATTTCGAAAGTAAATGCATTGTTAGTTGATGGGGAAGAAGGGTTGAATTTTCATCCTTTAGCAGCTCCATTGATGGAAGAATTTGCAGGTCATATTCAAGAGCTGGAAGTGGATGCGAACTGGAGAATGCATTTGCAAAAATTAGATTCTATTCAAGATTTTTCAGCGGAAGTGCCTGCTGAATATGAAGCTACTTTACGAAGTTATCAAGATGAGGGTTTTCAATGGCTATCACGTTTAGCACATTGGGGAGTAGGTGCATGTTTGGCAGATGATATGGGATTAGGAAAAACGATTCAGGCATTGGCGGTACTGGTTGATCGAGCAAAAGATGGGCCATCGATGGTGATTGCGCCAGCTTCCGTTTGCCGAAACTGGTTGAGAGAAACAGAAAAATTTGCACCAACTTTAAATCCAGTTTTATTTGGACAAGGTGACCGGGAAAGTATTGTTAGGAATCTTGGGCCACAAGATTTTTTAATCGTGAGTTATGGACTTTTGCCACAAGAATCTGAATTATTGATTTCCAAAAAATTCAATACAGTTGTACTTGATGAGGCACAAGCTATCAAAAATAGGGCGACTAAACGTTCTCGCGCAGCAATGCAATTAAAAGCTGATTTTAAAATATTAACGACAGGTACTCCTGTTGAAAATCACCTTGGAGAACTTTGGAATTTGTTTAATTTTTTAAATCCAGGATTACTTGGTGGGCTTCGAAGTTTTCAAGAAAGATTTGCGATGCCAATTGAAAAATTACAAGACAAAGAACGTCGAGATCAGTTGCGTCGATTAATTCAACCATTTATTTTACGTCGTCGAAAAGATGATGTATTGAAAGAGTTGCCGAGCAAAACGGAAATTACTTTGACCGTAGAATTGTCAGAAAGAGAACGAGCATTTTACGAAGCACTTCGTCAACAAGCGGTGGAAAATATTCAAGACTCCAGCGAAGAAAAGGGAAGTTCGAATATGCAAATCTTGGCTGAGATCATGCGTTTGAGACAAGCAGCTTGTAACCCAAGAATGGTAATGCCAACTTCTGAAATAGAAAGTTCTAAATTGCAATTATTTGATGAAACGATCACCGAATTATTGGAAGGAGGACACAAAGCATTAGTCTTCAGTCAGTTTGTCAAGCACTTAAATTTAGTTAGAGAATTACTTGATCGTAAAGGAATTAATTATAAATACCTTGATGGAAGTACACCGCTCAAAAAACGAGAAGAGGCCATCAATGCTTTCCAATCAGGAGACGGAGATTTATTTTTAATTAGTTTGAAAGCTGGTGGAGTTGGTCTGAATTTGACAGCGGCAGATTATGTTTTACACCTTGATCCATGGTGGAATCCAGCAGTCGAAGATCAAGCATCAGATCGAGCACATCGAATTGGACAAACTCGACCGGTGACGATTTTAAGATTAGTTGCTGCAGATACAATTGAAGAAAAAATTGTCAAATTACATGGACTCAAACGAGACTTGGCAGATAGTTTATTGGAAGGAACAGATTCGACAGGACGAATGTCTGCGGAGCAATTGCTAGAATTAATCAAAGAAGGATAAAATAACGGTTAACTGTGAACGATTAACGGTGAATGATAAACCTTATGGTTTTGATTTCACATTATAGAATTAACCGTTCTCAGTTAACCGTTCATCGTTAAAAAAAATGAGCTATTTAAATAAAAAAGTACCACAGAATACGCTTAAAGTAAATGCATGGGTTGCATTCTTTTTAGGGTTTTCGGTATTTTTAATCCTAGCTGTTTTCCAACCTTTCGGTACTTATAATTTTCAAGATTCTGCGAAAACTCTGTTGCTTTCAGGTTATGGATTTGTGATAGGAGTGACCTACTTTATTTTTGCTAATGGCTTGCCTTTCGTCTTTTCTAAAATCTATAAAAAGGAAAATTGGACTTTTAGTAAAGAAATAATTCACGTTGTTGTGATATTTTTTTTAGTGGTTGTGGCCACTTATATTTATAGAAATGTGGCTATTGGAATGACCTATCATATAAAAGATTTTTTGATTTATTCAGGGATGGCATTTGCGATAGCTGTTTTTCCCTTATCCTTAGTTTTTGTTGTTCGAATGATGCAACTCAAAAATAAACCTATCATAATTTATCAAACTGCTGAGGTGCAACAAAATATTTTTATCTCAGTCGAAGGTGAAAATAAAAACGAAAAAATAAAATTTGCTAAAGAAGAATTACTCTTTATCAAAGCTTCAGAAAACTATGTAATTATTCATTTGGACAAAAATGGAAAAGTATCGAAACACATGTTAAGAAGCTCATTGAGTAAATTAGCGGAACAAATTAAAGATCAAGATATCCTCCAAGTTCATCGATCCTATCTGGTTAATTTTGAAAATGTCTTAGCACTTTCTGGCAAGTCTCCCAACTATGTTTTAGAATTAAAAAATCTAAAAGAAGAGATACCTATCTCACGAACTAAAGTGAAAATGCTTCGTGAAAAAATGCAAGAGAAGCCGTTATAGCACGTAGCGGTCTGCTTTAGCTGACCTGAAAAAAAGGAGCAAAGCGATTTTTTCCAAATCAAAACTAAGTCAAAGAATTCCAATAGTATAAAGTTCAGCGCTTCGCTTTTTTAGGTCAGCTAAAGCAGACTACCACGTGGAAAGTGTTATCTGTATTGTGGGAAAAAGTAAATACATTTCGCCCCAAAATCCTACATTTTAGCCCAGTTAATTTATTTTTAGTCCCATTACTTTGCCATTACTCACTATAATTTGCAAAAAGTGGGAATCTAATTCATATTTGCTTTTGTAAGAAAAACACATCATTTGATTATTAAAAAATAAAAATCATGATCCGTAGCAAAAGCATTTTTTCCATAGTCATTATCCTCGTTTTTTTAATTGCAGATAATTTAGAATTGAAAAATATCCTTCCTGGAGGATACTATTTTCGAGCAACAGTTATTTACTTAGCACCTGCCATTATTGGAATGTTAACCCTTTTCTTTTTTCATGAACCTAAAAATATATTAAGAGCAATGGGAATCCAAAAAGGATTTTTTAAAGGTTTAGGAGTGGCATTTATTTTCACTTTGCCAATGCTAATAGGCTACGCTTGGGTGAGTGGAGTAGGAGTGAATGGCTTCGCTACTGAGATGAATTTCCGAACATTTTATTGGGGAATAATCCTAGCACCGCTTGCGGAAGAGCTATTTTATCGAGGATTTCTTTTTGGTCAATTATATAGATTTGGAGGATGGGGATTTGTGCCAGCGGGTTTGTTAAGTGCATTGATTTTTGGGAGTATGCATTTATATCAAGCGAATGATTTTGGAAGTGCAGTTGGGATTTTTGCGATAACAGGAATAGGTGGGATGTGGTTCGCATGGTTATATGTTGAGTGGGGAAAAAACCTTTGGTTGAGCATCTTCCTACATTTTTTTATGAATTGTTACTGGGGAATTTTTGATATGGCAGATAATGCGGCTGGAGGATTTTATGCTAATTTATTTAGAATAATTACGATTATAGTTTCTGTGATGGCTACCCATTATTTACAAAAAAAATTAGGAAAAAAGGAAATCAATAAAGCAACACTTTGGAAAAATAGTAATTCAGATTTTGATTTGAGATTTATTTTTTCAAAAAAAATGAAAATGGTAAACAGTAAGAATATATTATTAATATTCGTTTTTCTTTTTGCTCAAAGTCAATTTTTCGCTCAAAGTAATGTTGTTGCTGGAACTGTATTCAATGAAAAAAATGAACCATTAAGTTACGTCAATATTGGAATTATCGGCACGTCTCTCGGAACTGTTTCTGATGAAAAGGGTGATTTTAAATTATATTTCGATGAGACGATTACTGAAAATGATACCGTTCGATTTTCGAGTATTGGATTTTCTACTCAAGATTTTTCTATTCAAAAAGTCCGAGGGAATGAGAATTTTAATTTAGAAATGAAAGTTGCTAACAATACACTTACGGAGGTTGTAGTTATGCCTGATTTTGAGAAAACCAAAACTAAAGGAAACAAGAACACAGATGCAAGAATGAATGTATATTATTCTATCTCCAAAAAACCGAATCAAAATTTAGGAGCGGAAATTGGAAGAAAGTTTAAAATCAGAAAAAAAACTCAGCTAAAAAAAGTTCGGTTCTTCGTCGCTAAAAATAATTTTGATACCGTCCGATTTCGAATAAATATATATCATTTGAAAAAAAGAAAACCAGGCAAAAATATTTTAACACAAAATATTATAAAGGAAGTGGTAGGGAAAAAAACAGGATGGATTGAAGTAGATTTGTCACCTTATCAAATCCTTTCTGATAAGTCAGTTGTGGTTGGAGTTGAATGGATTTACCATTCTAAAAATGGAAGGTTTTTAACTTTACCTATTTCTGTTCCTTCGATTGGCTCTGTTCATTTTTACAAATATGGAAGTCAGAATAAATGGAAACGATTCAATATGATGAGTTCGGCGATGCAATTAGAAATGAGCTACAACTAACTTATTTTTTGAATGGTATCCATTTTTTCTAAAACCATGCTTATCTTAGGAGGATTTTAAAAATGTTAATCAATTCTAAATCCTCCAAAAATGAAAAAATATCTACTTTTTCCTGCTTTTTTATTTTTTGTAAATGTATTGTTAGGTCAAACTAATTTAAAAGTGACGAACCCCATTGCCGAGCAAGTGATGTTGGGTAATTATAATCCATCAGACTTTATGGCTTCGGTAGTTATCAACGACCCTGCTACTTTGGTGAATGCTATTCATGATGAAATTTCTACTGATTCGTTGCAAGTTTACATTACCCGATTAAGTGAATTTAGAAATCGAAATTCAGGTTCAGATACACTTTCCACGACAGAAGGAATAGGTGCAGCTCGAAACTGGATTGAACAAAAGTTCCAACAATTTAGTGCAGCTAATGAAGATCGACTGCAAACAGGTTTTTTCCAATACGATGAAGAAATCTGTGGGATGACAAGGCATAAAAATACTATTGCCGTTCTGCCAGGAATGGATGCTACGAATCATTCTATGATCATAATTGAAGGTCATATGGATAGTCGATGTGCAGGCTTATGTGATATAGATTGTGATGCAGAAGGAGTGGAAGACAATGCTAGCGGAACTGTTTTGGTGATGGAATTAGCACGTGTGATGAGTCAATATAGTTTTAATCAAACGATTGTTTTTATGGCTACCACAGCTGAGGAGCAAGGACTTTTGGGAGCTAACGCATTTGCTCAATGGTGCGAAAATGAAAATATTCCAGTCAAAGCAGTTTTTAATAATGATGTAGTTGGTGGAATTATTTGTGGGGAAACTTCTTCTGAACCATCTTGTCCTGGTTTTAATCATGTGGATAGTACACAAGTTCGATTGTTCTCTTTTGGAGGATTTAATTCACCAAATAAAGGGCTCTCTCGTTTTATCAAATTAGAATATCAGGAGGAATTATTGCCTTTGGTTTCGGTACCAATGATGTTGACGATTATGTCTGCTGAGGATCGGACGGGAAGAGGAAGTGATCATATTCCATTTAGAGAAAGAGGATATGCAGCTATGCGATTTTGCTCCGCCAACGAACATGGAAATGCCAATGTAAGTGATCCTGATTATCATGATCGCCAGCATACATCTGAAGATATTTTAGGAGTTGATACAGATAATGATATGGTCATTGATAGTTTTTTTGTGGACTTCAATTATTTAGCTCGAAATGCTACAATTAATGGAGTAGCAGCAAGTATGGCTGCCATCGGGCCAAAGACTCCAGTTGAATTTATTTATCAAGAAGGTGGAGATAAAGAAATTTACGTGGAGATAACTGACCCTGAAGATTACCTTCATTATCGGATTGGATTGCGAGCAATTAGCAATGATTTCGATACCATTTTCACTTTAATAGGAGCAAAGAGTGGAACCTTCCAACATGATAGTCCAGGTTCTTTCTTGCCCTTGAGTATTGCATCCGTTGATTCAAATGGAATTGAAAGTTTATTTACAGGAGAGCAATTGCCTGATGCCTTGGGAGTGAATGATCCTACTTTGGAAGAGCGCATGAAGGCAATTGAGTTAGTGCAAAATAAACCTAATCCCTTTGATGAGGCAACTGTGATTGGTTTTTATGTCAATAAAAAAATGTCTTACCAAAAAGCCTTTATCATTATTTATGATTTGAATGGAATGGAAATCGAACGAATTCCAACCGAAATTCAAAAAGGAATGAATGAGGTATTATATACACATGGTTATAACAAAGTAGGGACGTTTGTTTATAGTTTGGTGGTTGATGGAAATCTAATTGATTCAAAGAAAATGATTTTCTCAAATTAGACTAAATCACATAGTTCTAATAGGTTTACTAAATTTCAAAAATTTAGTAAACCTATAAGACGCATCAAAATTAACAGTTAACCGTTTACCATTAACCGTTAAAATGTATACATTAGCGGAAATTTATATGTTTTACAAACTACTTTAACTTATGGAAACCGCTGCTTTAGCCAGTATTCATTGGCATGATGAGAGATTCAAATATGATTGTGAAGCCCGCAATCAAAAAGTAGAGCAAGCTTGCTTTCATCATTTTTTCGGAAAAAAAGAAATGACAATTGTTGATTTGGGGTCAGGAACTGGTTCCAATTGTTTGTATTTTTTCGAAAAATTTCCTTCCAAACAGAATTGGATTTTTATAGAACAAGAAGAGAAAATTTCTCAATATGCTCTTAATAGGTTAGGAATCGAAGGGGATAAGAGAGGATATGAAGTGACTCATGGAGATAGTTCTTTAATGTTAAAAAAAGAGGATAGAACTATTAAAATTGAATATATCACCAATTCATTTTTGAATTTAGTGGATTTGGTTGATTTAGATAAAGTAGATTTGGTAATGGCGAGCGCGGTTTTTGATTTGATTACATTTTCTCAGTTTGTGGACTTTGGAAGTGTTTTGTTAGAAAAAAAGTTACCGCTTCTGACTACTTTGAATTATGCTGAAATGAATTTTAATTCGGATTCTCCATCCGATATTGTTTTTATTGAAAAGTATGAAAGCTTTATGAATCGCCCTCAAGAATTCGGTAAGGCCATGGGGAAAAAATGCCCTCGGATTTTAGTTGATTTTTTCCAAAAACAAGAAGCAAAAGTAGAGTATGGGCCGAGTATTTGGAAACTTGAAGGTAGCTCTGCACAAGTGATGAATCATCATTTATTAAATTTTATGGAAGCTGCGAGCAATCAGATGATTGAAGATCCGGAGGATAAAGTACTTTTTAAAGATTGGATTACTTCGAAAAGAGAAGCAGTTGAAGATGAGGTTTTGAATACTTATGTTCAATATTACGATTTGTTTGTAACTAACAGTTAACACGTAGAAGTCTGCTTTAGCTGACCTAAAAAAGAGTAAAGCGATTCAAATCAAATCTTTGTCATCCCGAATTTTCAAATTGGAAGTTCGGGATGACTCATTTTTATAGACCATTCCTTTCCATACAAAATATTGAATTCCAGATAAATACTGATTTTTCATATGGTTTTTTGAAAAAAAATCACTTTGCTTTTTTTTAGGTCAGCTAAAGCAGACCACCACGTGCTAATTTGATACGTAAATGACATAAACCTTTCCTTTTTTAAACATTTTAAATTTTATCTTTGTGGGCTTTTAATTGCGAGTGATCGCACAATTTTTCAAATCAAAAAGAGATAATGAGATTTAGATTTTTTACAATTCCTATGTTGATTGGGATGTTTTTATTTTTTGGCAACCAAGCAGTAGGACAGACTGGAACCGTTCGGGGAAATATTTTTGATGCAGACACGGGAGAGCCAATTATTTCAGGAACTGTTCGCTTGGCAGGAACGGACTTAGGAACAACTACAGATCTTGATGGTTTTTTTGCATTCGGAAATGTGCCTGTTGGAGATTATCGATTGGTAGTAACTTATATTGGATATGATAGTTTGAGTGTAAATGTGCTGGTCAAAAAAAATGGTATTAACTACCAACGGTTGGAACTTACAGAAGGAGGAGTTGCTTTATCAGAAGTTACCGTTTCAGGTGATAGAGAAGCAGATAGGACAGAGGTTAAAGTTTCTGCAGTCCGGATTTCGACAAGAGAAATAAAAGCATTACCCTCTACTGGTGGAGAGCCAGATATTGCACAATATCTTTCTGTTTTACCTGGGGTCGTTTTTTCAGGAGATCAAGGTGGGCAATTATATATTCGAGGAGGTTCGCCTATTCAAAACAAAATTCTTTTGGATGGATTGACGATTTATAAACCCTTTCACTCGATTGGTTTTTTCTCCGTTTTTGAGACTGAAGCGATTCGAAGTGTAGATGTTTATACAGGTGGATTCAATGCAGAATATGGTGGAAGAATATCAGCTATAGTTGATATTAAAACTCGAGAAGGAAATAAAAAACGTTGGGGAGGAACTGCATCAGCAAGTCCTTTTATGGGAAAAATTTTATTAGAAGGACCTTTGAAAAAAGTGAATTCTGAAAGTGGAAATAGTACCTCTTTACTTTTTACAGCAAAACATTCTTACCTGGATCAAACTTCATCAACTTTCTATGATTATGCGGTGCAAGATTCCTCTGGTTCATTGCCTTTTAGTTTTACGGATGTTTATGGAAAAATGTCATTTGTATTTGGAGGAGGAAGTAAAATGAATTTATTTGGATTTAATTTTAATGATAAGGTAGTGTATGAAGGTTTGGCAACTTTAGATTGGCAAACTTCTGGTGGTGGCGCTAATTTTAGATTGGTACCTCCTTCATCAAATTTGATTATCGATGGAATCGTAGGTGGATCAAGATACGATATCCAACTTGATGAAGAAATTGACAAACCTCGAAAAAGTAGTATTACTAGTTATAATGTAGGTTTTGACTTCACTTATTTTGGGAAAGATAATGAGGTGAAATATGGTTTTAACTTTACGGGATTAAATACAGATTTCGAATTTACGAATTTGTTTGGTCGAAAGTTTGAGCAAAAGAGTTTCGTAGCAGAAGCAGCAGCTTTTGTGAAATACAAACAAATTTTTGGAAAATTAATTATAGAACCAAGTGTTCGTTTTCAATATTATATCGCAGATTTACCTGATTTGGAGATTGAACCACGTCTTGGGTTGAAATATAATGTAACTGATTTCTTACGATTAAAACTTGCAGCTGGATTATATTCTCAAAATTTAATGACTTCTGTAAACGAAAGAGACGTTGTTAATTTATTTGTTGGATTCTTAGCTGGCCCAGATGAAACGCTTTTTGAACCAGGTTCCACTACCGAAAAAGCAGAGCACCGATTACAAAAAGCAGCTCATGCTGTTGTTGGTGCTGAAGTTGATGTGACGAAAAAAATTCAAATTAATGTGGAAGGTTATTTGAAAAAATTTAACCAGCTGATCAATATTAATCGAAACAAACTAGAATTGACAGATCCTGATTATATCATTGAAACTGGAGAAGCATATGGTGTTGATTTTTTAGTAAAATATAATACAAAGAATTTATACCTCTATGGAACGTACTCTTTAGGATTTGTAAATAGAGATGATGGAGAGCAAGTTTACCCAACAATTTTTGACCGTCGTCATAATGTAAATATGTTGGCTACCTATAACTTTGGAGTAGATGGAGAGTGGGAAGCAAGTGCTCGATGGAATATGGGTTCTGGTTTTCCGTTTACTCAGACTCAAGGATTTTATGAATATGAATTATTTGAACAAGGGTCGAGTACAGATTTTTTATCTAACAATCCTAATTTGGGAATCATTTATTCAGATGAAAGAAACGGAGGAAGATTGCCATATTTTCATCGATTAGACCTTTCTTTGAAAAGAACTTTTGAGTTTTCAAAATATACAAAGCTTCAAGCGATTGCTAGTGTGACAAATGCTTATGATCGAAATAATATCTTCTTTGTAGACCGTGTTACGACAGAAAGAGTAGATCAGCTGCCAATTTTACCTAGTATGACTTTGATTTTTAGTTTTTAAATGGTTATACTGTTATATTGTTTTGACTACTAAATCCGCTAGACGATTTTGACAGTCAAAACAATATAACAGTCTTTACATTTATCTAAAATCCATGCATATGAAAAATAAACTTTTACTCTTTCTCACCTTCTTTTTTTTCCAAAGCATTATTATTCAAGCCCAAAATGATGAGATTCTTCCACGAGGTTATTCCCAGCAGGAATTGCTAGATCTGGAGAACAACCATTTTCGAGCACCTAATGGAACTAACTTTGGTGATCCTCCTCCAGGTGAAGTTCGGACGATGGCAGAGTGGGAAGAGTTGCAAGGATTGGTGATTAGTTGGACAGGGAATGGAAATATTAAAGATATATTAGAAGACATCATTCGATATGCAAAGGAAGAAGTGGAAGTATATATTGTTTGTTCTAGTTCTGCTGTGGTGATTAATCAATTACCGTCAGATATTACTCTAGACAATATTACTTTTGTAGAAACTCCATTCAATAGTATTTGGGTACGAGATTATGGGCCAAATACTGTATATCTTAATGATGTTGAATCTCCTTATATGATTGATTGGATTTACAACAGAAACCGACCAGCAGATGATACTCTCGTTCCTCCAGCAATAGCAACAGTACTTGATATTCCTTTTTATGAAACTAGTGATTGTGCTAATGATTTGGATTTAGTTCATACAGGTGGAAATTTTATGAATGATGGAATGGGAAGAGCTTTTTCTTCCAATTTAGTTTTAGATGAAAATTCATTTCCAAATAATCAATATGGGTGTAATTATCAGTCTGAAGATGATGTGCTTTCCATAATGAATACCTTCATGGGGATTGATGAATATGTTTTGATGGAAAATCTAATATATGATCCCATTGACCATATTGATATGCACATGAAATTGTTAGACGAAGAAACTTTATTAGTTGGTGAATATCCGGAAGGGGTTGCTGATGGACCTCAAATTGAAGCTAACCTTCAGTATGTTTTGGATAATTATATGACACCTTATGGAAGACCTTATGATGTAATTAGAGTTCCAATGCCTCCAGATAATGGTAATTACCCAGATGATAGTCCTCAAGGAGATTATCGAACTTATGCTAATGCAGTTTTTGTAAATAAAACAGTTTTGTTGCCAACATATGAAGAGCAATATGATACAACAGCAATTAGAATTTGGGAAGAAGCATTACCTGGTTATAAGATTCAAGGAATAAATTGTAATGATATTATTTATTTAAATGGAGCGATTCATTGTATAACAAAAGAGATTGGAGTGAATGAACCACTTTTGATTAATCATTCAAAAGTTCGAGAAGGATGCATGGATCAAGATCAAGTAGTCGAAGCAACAGTACAACATAAATCAGGTATTGCAGAGGTAACTTTATTTTATTCCACAGATACTTCAGCTGCTTATCAAACTTTAGCGATGACGAACACTTCAGACAATACATGGAGTGCAATGATTCCTGCGACAAATGAAGAGACCGAAATGTTTTATTATATCCAAGCTACCGCAAATGATGGAAAAGAAATCAATCGGCCATTAGTCGCACCACAAGGGTATTTTCATTATGATGTGACAGATTGTATTGTTGCGACAGAAGATCTTGAAATTGGGGTAAGTTTGGAAAATGTTTACCCCAATCCAGCATCGGCAATTACGGTTATTCCTGTAACCACAACAAGAAGTTTGGAAGCAGAAATATTGGTAACTGATATTTTAGGAAGAACAATGGAAACTGTTTTTTCTGGAAAAATACCAACAGGGGAGAATAATTATTTTATTCATGCTAATGAATATGCTGCAGGAACTTACTTTGTAAATCTTAAAACTGAGGATGAAATTTTTGTACAAAAACTAATAATTCAGTAAAAAAGATTTTTCAATTTTTTGAAAAAGAAAGCTGCTAGCTCCATCGAGTTAGCAGCTTTCTTTTTTTGGTAACTTTTTCAACAAAAATTAAATCTACCATTTACTTTTTGTCTTTATCGTTCATACTCTAACAAATGGATTTCAATAATTAAATTTATTAATTTCAAAAAATTAGAAAATGAACCAAGATCTACTCTTAAAAATGAAAGACTATTCTGATATTCGAATCATGAACACTATTCAACAAGCCAATAATTTTGCTCCAGAAATAGTAGAGGTTGCCAAACAACTTGCAACTGAAAAAGGATTAGCAACTCCAGAGAAAATGCATATGTACGAGCAACGTTCGAAATATTTAAGCATGGCTAAAGATCAAATTGATAGGGGAGTTGAACCAGAGCAAATCAAAAAAAGTTTGATGGATTATGGTGTTGATGAGACATTTGCGAAAGATGTTTTAGTTGAAGCTGCCCGAACGATGACTATTGGCAAAAAAAAGGTAGAAGAAAAAGAAGGTAGTGGAACCTCTATTTGGACTATTCTTTTTGTAATCTTTATTATTGTTCGAATTATTTTACGAATGGCTACTAGCTAATAATTTTCAAAAAAAGTAAATCATGGAAAACGCAATTTTAGACGATGGTCGTGAGTTTAGAAAAAATTCTTCTGATGATTATGTAGAGATAATTAATCTCAAAAGAGCAATCGAGGAAGAGGAGAAAAAAGTTGAACATGGAAAATATGCACTTTGGTTTTTAATGCTAATTACCATAATCGCCGCTACCTATGAAATAGCGGTGTATGATGAGAAAGCACTACTTTTAGGAATTTATATTCCGATTATAGTGGTCTATTTTGTGTGCGCTTTTTTACTTAAAACTAAACCTCAAATGTCTTTTATCATAGCTTTGTCGGTTTATGGATTAGTGCAATTAGTAGGTATGATTGGAGATCCGATACAAATAATTAGAGGCCTTTTGATAAAAATAGTAATAGTATATTATTTAGTTGTAGCTATCGGAGCGGCTGGGAAATATGAAAAATCCAAAAGTAGGTTATTTGATTTAGGAGCAGATTAAATTGTTTTTGCGGGGTGAATTTATTAGAAAAAATTTCCCAATAAATTCACCTCGAGATCTTTCTTATTCTAATCCAAGTTCTTTTCTGTAGTGTGCATCTTCATTTCCATTCTTTGACCAATAGTCGAGCATGATAGATTTTTTTCTAGTTCCTTTTGTGGTCATTGTTTTTGCTCGTGATCCAAATCCACTTTTATAAGATTCTTCCCATGAAATAATTTGATGAGGAAATTCTTTTTCGAAAACGATAGTGAGTTTTCGATTTAAGTTTTTGTACTTCAAATTATAATGCATTCCATCTTTTTTTTCTTTTAAACTCGCTGTTGCTTTTTCATTTTTGAAATCAATATGTTTTAATCTAGCGAAAGTTGTACTAGGAATAATATCAATATTTCCTTGAGGTAAACTGCTAGGATAAATTCTGATTTTTGACCATAACTCATCTTCCAAGAAGGTTCTTTCTAGTCTTGTTGTTTGATCTCCTTCTGATTCAAAGTAAGAACGCAATTGAGATTCATAGCTATATTTTCCTAAATTCAATTGCATAAAAGTATGTCCACACCACTCTTGTGAGGAGTTCGTTACTTTCAAAGTATTTGGGTACTCTTTTAAATCAATAGGTGTAAAAGAAGACATCATAATTGAATAAGGATAAATTCCAGTATTGAATTTTCGAGTCATATTTAATTTTAAAATAGGAACAGCGTCTTTTGGATTACGTCTTGGATTGTCAAGTTTTACCTGATTTTTTTTGGAAAACTCTTCCGTTACAAAAACGAGGACAGCATTTCCTTCTCTTATCTCTCCATAGCGAACTTGCTCCAAATCGTAGCTTGTAATTTCAGCTTCTCCTTGATACCAATAATCGTTAAATGGATTCGCAGTATTTTTGGCTTGGACTGCTAGAGGATTTTTAGAGAAAGTAGGAGAGGGGTTTTCAGTTCCACAACTCAATAGAAATAGTAAGAAACTAAATGGTAATATTTTTTTTATGTAAATCATGAGATTTATTTTTATAGGAAAATGAATTTACTTAGAACGAATATTTTCTCTTTTAACAAAAAAAATACGATTCAGTTTTTAGAAAAAAAAAGAGGTGACAGCATGTATCGCTATCACCTCTTTTTTTTTCTAAAGAACAAATTATCTAATCAGAGTGACATCTGATCCTTCGTCAGATTTGATTGTTCTAATTTCTCCGTTAGGAAGTTTTACTTGGATCGAGTAAATATAAACATCAGATGGAGCAGGATCACCATCATGAGTACCATCCCAACCAGTATCAGGAGTATCATTATCATAAATTAAGTTCCCCCATCTGTTCCAGACTGAGAATTGAATAACTTCAATTGGCCCAAGACCTTGTCCTTCAGTTTGACCAATATAAGTGATATTGAAAAAATCATTCAATCCATCACCGTCAGGAGTAAATGCATTTGGTGCTTTATAGTCAGGAATAGTTCCAAAGACATCTAAAGTATCTGTTCCTTCACAGCCTGAATCATTTATTACACTAACCGTAACTCTATTATTTAATTCTTCTTCAAGCATTACAATACCTATAGACTGAGTCGTAGTAGTTTGAACCGTTCCATTATAAGTCCAAAGGTATTGGTCACCTGGAGAAGGGTTAGAAACATTAGCGGTAAAAGTTACTTCAGTTCCAATGGCCACATCTCCTGCTGGATCTGCATCAATAGTTACGACTGGTGCATCAGCAACAGTTACCATTGCTACAGCAGTAGCTGGACAATCAGAAATAGTTGCAGTCACAGTATAAGTTACATCCGATGTTGGTGCAAGAGTAGGGTTATTAGTATCTCCTCCAGAAGCCACTTGCTGTGTTGGAATCCAATTGAAATTATCTTCTCCTAATAATTCCATTATTTGAATCTGATCGCCAGCACATATTGTCGTATCAGTCCAAGTTAATAACAATTCAGGATCAACTACTTCAAGCGTAATTGAAGTAACATCAGTACATGCTCTATTGACAGTAGTTCTTGTATAAGTTGTCGTTTCATCCATGATTAAAACCAAATTCAGATTTTCTAAATCAGAATCAATAGATGACGCTGGTCCCCATTGATGCATAATATCAGGGAAACTAGAAGGTTCGTAAGTAGGAGTTACAATCGAAACAATATCTCCGGCACAGTAAATATCTTTAAAAGGAATAGATTCAACTGACATATCAGGTAGTGAATCCACTCGTACTAAAATTGAGTCAACTACAGTACATGCACCTACTACTAATTGAGTGTAGTAAGTAGTAGATATGGTTGGCATTACAGTAATCATTGTATCGGTAATCGGATTCAAAGTAGGATCAATTGGGTTTGATTGCCACTCGAAACCAACACCTGCAGTTGAAGTATTTGCAGATAAATCAACTGTCTCGCCTAAACAAATTTCGATGTAATCAGCATTATTAATATTTGCGTTGGCAGGCGTTCCAGTAACATCAACGGTAGCTGTTTGTGAACAATAAGCATTCGCACTTGTCGCAACAACTGTATATGTTGTAGTTCCAGCAGTTGCTTGAACTGTTGGGTTAGGTAAAGTGTTATCATTCATATTCAAGTTTGGCGTCCACTCGTAAGTAGTCGAAGTTCCAGGAATTGGAGCTGCCAAATCAAAGAAATAACTTTCACATAAAGTCGTATCCAACGTAGTCAAATCAGGGAAATCAAATGGGTCAACATTGACAGTAATTTGATCAGAAACTAAACAACCTGCCACTTCTACAGACGCAGTATAAGTTGTAGTTACAGGTGGAGCATCAGTAATTGTTTGAGCATTTGGATCAGGAAGAGAAATACCTGGTGTCCAAACTAAATTTTGATTACTCACATTATTGACGGCTTCCAGCATGACATCTGTTCCTTCACAAATGTCAGTAACAGTAAGTGGATTTATCGAAATCTGAGGATCAACAATTTGAAGGAAAATAGAATCCGTATCAAAACAAGGTCCAACATTTCCTTCTACAAATACCATTACATCCGTAACAGGAGTAGCAAAAGGATTCGGAGAAGTTGCATTGTCAACTACACTTACTGGAGTCCAGAAGTAAGTTGTTGCCCCTTCTACATTCAATGTTAATCCATTACCTGCACAAACTAAAGCAGTATCAGCTCCAAGATTAATTACAACTTCTGGTTCATCAGCCAATTCGATTGTGATCTCTGCAAAGTTAATTGTTCCACAACCAAAGTTATTTGAAAGAGTAATGATGATTGTCTCTGTTCCTTCCATTAAGTTATCTACTAAAGGAATCAATGGGTAATTCAAGATTGTTTCCCCTGGGTTAAGAGTAACTGTATCAGGCATATTTAGAATATAATCTACGCCTAATGTTGCTGTTCCTCCAATGGTTACACCATATTGAGCAATTTCATCTTGTGGATTATTTAGCGAAACAATTAACTCATCGTCAGTTCCCGAACAACCTTCGATCAAGTAATCAATACCTGATGCAAAGTTTACAGAAAGTTGTGGCGTTCCACCTTTGATTTCAGATACGAATACACCTGAGTCAAAAGCTGAATCCCCTCTATCTGCAATGGCTAATTTTAAGTGGTAAGTATTACATGGATCAACAGTAGCACTCGCTGTCAAACTCTTTTTCACTCCTAAATAATCAGAAGTCAAACCTCCATAAACGACACTTTGACCTAACTCATTATTTCTATAATACTCCCAGTTGTTTTCATAGTTAACACTATTAATTTCAACCAATGTATTATTTCCATCAGGAAGTGTCGCGATATTTAATTGATTGCCAATATTTACATCACCCACAATTCCAGGTCCTGAAATTAGGAAGGCAAAAATATCATTAAAGGTAGAGTTTACGAAGTTTGGATACTCTTCCGAACCGAATACGTATTCAAAAGTCAATTCGTCAGTAGCGGCAAAGACATCCATTTCAACAATACAGGCATCTTGAGAATTTGCACCCCCTGATTGATTAGAGAAATAATCTAAGTCAGAATCTCCAGGAGCTCCATTTCCAGTACTTGCAAAAAAGTTAGCAGCATTGGCCATTTCTGAAACTTGCCCAGAAGAAAGTACAAGTCCTTTTTCTAAACCTAAATCAGAGTTATCTGCTTCAAAAGTTCCATAAGCTCCATTTGGACAATCAATAATAACATTGGAAATTACCGTTTGAGGTGAAGCAACTGCATCTATTATATCTTGTTCTGTAATAACATCTTCAACAGTTATTATATCAAGTGGCTCACATGGTTGAGCTGAACATTCCCAATTCGCGGCGAATCCTTCAAAAGTTGAAGCGCCATCAGAAATAAATTCTACCGTCAAACAACCGGTGGCTTGAGTCGTGAAACAGACACCACCATCACCGGTCATTCCATTCTGCCCAAAGCCCCCTATGGAGGCTATCTGGGTTCCTCCAACTCCATTTGTACCTGAGTAAATATTCATTTGATCACCTGCGTCATCAATGTTATAATATTCAATGTTGAAAGTAATACACTCATTATTTGGAACTGGTGGACAGATTTCGAAAACGAAATTTTCACCATTACTATAATCTTCATCAGGACCACCTGAATCGTATAATTCACCTGAACAAGAAGTTGAACCACCTTCATCAATTGTATTCACTTCTGCTAAAGTATCAACACAAAGAATAAAATCTCCCCAGTTTGGAGTAGCTGTCGCTGAATAATCGTCAACTCTCAAGAAATATGGAATACCAGGAGTCAATCCTAATAAATCCAACTCGAGGCTACTTTCGCCAACGTCGGCTTTGGCACAAAGTAATTCATCCAATTCATTCAAGCCACATTCTCCACGATAAACAGCTAATTGTGGTTGAGTCATCATATTTCCGTTGGAATCTTCTCCACTCAATAAAACGGTAAAATCAACTACACTTCCATCAGCAGGAACTGTGAATTCAAACCAAACATCATTGTTCACATTATCCCAACAAGAAGGAATGTTAACATTAGATGGCGGATCAAAAATTTGAGAAGCCGTTGCATTCTCGTTATTATAAATTGCGGAGGAATCACATAGTGGTGCTTCTCCTAAATTAATTAATCCTGCACAATCATCATTTACCGGTATTTGGGCAAATAAATTGAAGGATAAAACTGTCAAACAAAAAAGTAAAATTCTTTTCATCATAATGAAATGGTCTTGGTGAAATATATTAGTTACTTCGTTTTGTAAAATTTTTTTAAAAAGTGCTCGGTTTCGTGAACAAAATTACATAATCACCAAAAATAGGTACTTTTTTGTCGATTCCAATTATTTTAAGGCATAAAATGATGTAAAATTTGTATCAAAATTGAAGTTAGTTTTTGATGATTTTTTTGGAAAAACTAATAGCTAATCGGAATTTATAAAAAAGGCGAATTTTTTTTAAAATTTTAAGGGAAATGAAAATTTTAAAAAGGCCTGTAATTACACGAATTACAGGCCTTTTTTGAAGGATAATATTATTTTTTTTTAATAAAATCAACGAATTAAAGTCACATCGCCAGATTGAGTATCCGTTGATCCATTTGGATATTTTATTGATATCGCATAGACATAAACTTCAGATGGTAAATCGTTATCATCTTTTTTACCGTCCCAACCCATAGAAGGGTTTTCATTTTGATAAACAATATTTCCCCATCTATTATAAACGGTAAAATTGACAATTTCTGCATTTCCTATTTCAACGATTTCTCCCGATCCTTCTTTTTTAAATAATGGGAAAAAATAATCATTCAATCCATCACCATCTGGTGTGAAAGCATTAGGCATTTCTAAAAAGGGTTTGACTCCTTCTATTTCATAGGGTTGATCCATCGTACAAGTACAACCTTCACTATTAGTCACGATTACTTGATAACTATTCAATGTTTCGTTTGCATTTGTTGTTATAGAATCACCTTGTCCGATTACATTTCCATTGGCTGTATTAATCCATTCAATCGTAACAGAACTTGAGCTTGAATAATTTACAGTCAGGTTTACTTCTTCACCAATACCAACAGAAGTTACTGGAGAAGAAATACTTTCACAGATTGGAGATGGAGTAATTGTTACTTCAAAAGTTTCAGTTTCTGTACACCCTTCAGTTTCTCCAGTTACAATGACTGTATTATTATCAACTGCGGTAAGGGTTGGATCTGGGCAATCTGTACATGTCAAAGAGTTAGGACCAGGGGCTGCCCAACTATAAGTGTCTGCTCCAGAGGCCACTAAATCCAATGTTTCTCCATCACATAAAGTAACATCATCAGTATTAATTTCTACATCTACTTCAATTACTTCAATGGTAACACTTTCAGTATTAGAGCAACCTCCATTGACAATATTTCGAGTATAAGTTTGAGACTCGGTAGCTGTAATGGCTAAATTATAGTTCGTAGGATCACTCAATAAAGAAGCATCATTAGGTGTCCACTCAAATTCAATATCTGGAAAAAATCCTAAATCAATCGAAGGAGAGATAATGGATACCACTTCACCTTTACAATATTTATCTTTTTGTGGAATTAATCCAATGGATGTATCATTAGGTATAGAATCAACTTTGACCGTAACTATTTCCTGTAACGTACATCCTCCTACAACTAATTGAGCAATATAATTAGTGGTAAACTCAGGTGTTGCAACAACTGAAACATCTGTCCCACTTGTCAAACTTGAATCAGGTGACCAAGTAAATCCAACACCAAGTGTGGATGTTATTGCATTTAACGCAACTGATTCTCCTAAACACAATTCGTAATAATTTCCTTGAGCAATACTTAAACTTGCAGGAACAACTTCAATACTTACCGACGCAGTTTCACTACAATATCCATTCGGACTAGTAGCCACTAAAGTGAAAGTTGAATTTGAAGTAGGGTAGGCAATTGGATTCGAAATATTTGGATCAGAAAGTTCTCCTCCTGGTGACCACGAATAATTTGTAGTAGACCCTGGAGTACTTGATGCTAAAATCAAACTATCGCCTTGACAAAGAACAGTATCCATTGTTGTCAAAGTTGGAAACTCAAATGCATCAACATTAACTGTAACTTGATCTGAAACTTCACAACCTGCAATAGAAACAGTTGCGGTATAAGTCGTTGTAATGGTTGGACTAGCATTTGGATTAGCAGATGTTGGATCACTCAATCCATCTATTGGAGACCAAGTTAAACCTGAATTTCCAACATTGTTATTCGCTAATAAGGAAACATTATCACCAACACAAATATCTGTTGGACTATTTGCAATAAGATCAATCGTAGGATCTATTATTTCTACAAAAACATCATCTGTCAAATTACATCCACCTAAAGTTCCAGTTACAGTATAAGTTTCACTTATTGTAGGTGTAGCAATTGGATTTGCAATATTTGGATCACTTACATTTCCAGCAGGCGACCAACTATATGATAAAGCACCTTCTGCTGTCAATTGAACGGAACTTCCTGAACAAACAAAAAGTGTATCCATTCCACCTGCAGCGAAGAATTCAGGTTCGTCTTTAATTTCTAAGGTAACGTTGGCAAAATCAAATGCTCCGCATCCAAAATCATAAACTAAACTTATTTCAATGGTTTCTGTGCCTTCTACTATTGCGTCATTGATGATATTGATTGGAAAATTTAAATTCGTTTGCCCTGCAGTAAAAGTTACTTGATTTGGTATGGTTAAACTATAATCTGTTCCTGCTGTAGCGGTTCCACCGATTTGAACATCTAAAGTCAAATCTTCTCCTATTGGATTGGATAAGTTTAAATTTAACTCATCAGGGTTGATACATCCTTCGACATAATAATCAAATGAACCAACTGCACTCAATGAAGTATTTGGCAAACCGTTATCAATTTCCCCAAAGAAAATACCTGAGTCAGCATTCGTACTAACATCTGCAATAGCCACTTTTACATGGTAAGTACTGCATTGTTCAACTGCTGAAGAAGCAGTTAAAGTCTTCTTATTGATACTATTAAAATCTGTGGTTAATCCATCATAATGTGGACCTAAAATAGTTTCCTCATTTTTCCGATAATATTCAAAATTTGTAAAAGGATTTACATTAAAATAATGAACAGGTGTAGCTGTTCCTGGCAAAACAGAAATCAGTTCTTGTCCATTATAATCTGGAGAACCAACAATTCCTGGACCTGAAATCCAGATTCCCATGACATCTCGGCCAGCATTTGAATTTACATTTCCCACATAATCATCTGAACCAAAAATATATTCAAGTGATAATTCATTCCCAGCAGCTACGACGTCCATTTCCAAAATACAAGCATCAGTTAAAGTTGGTTGATTATTAGAAAATGTAGCAGCAAGAGTGGCCAAATCGGCATCTGAATTATTATTTAAATCTTCATTAGGATCACCATCTGAATCATTTGGCATAAAAGCATAATCAACACTTCCTGTTGTCAAAACAATTCCATTCGGCATAAATATTCCTGTATTGTCTCCTCCATCAAAAGCAGCGTGAGCTTCTCCATCACAATTGACAGTTACATTGGAAACGGAATTAGGTAAGGCTCCTAATTTTTCAATAATTAAAGCTTCAGTAGGTGAAGTAGTCGTGTTGGCACCTGTCCAAGTTGGACAAGGATCAGCTGAACTTTCCCATGTAATTTCATACCCTGCAGAATTGATAAAGAAATCTGCTCCCCACTCAACAGTTACACATCCGCTGGAAGCATAGACGGTATAACAACTTCCTCCGGCGGAGACATCTTCTCCAATTTCATTTGCATTATTCGTAGTCGTTCCATCATAGAATTCTAATTCATCAAATCCAGGCTCAGTATCAAAAGTATTTACCGTCAATGCGATACATGCAGGATTGGAAGTTGGGCAAATGGTGAACGTACAATTTTCATTATTAGAATAATTATCATCAGGTCCTCCTGAGTCATAAAGAATACCTGACTCTGCATCAGAACTTGCATCAACACACATCAAATTTATATCTGGAAAAGTATCAACACATACATTAAATGTTCCCCAAACTGGAGTTGCTGTACTACTTTGATCATCTACTCGAATAAAGTAATTGATACCAGGTGTTAAACCTGAAGCATCAAATTTTATTTCTGTTTCACCTACGCCAGCAACTTGACAATCTAGTTCTGCTAGTTCATCTATTATACATTCTCCTCGATATAGTGCTGCTTTGAATTGTCCAATTGGATTTGATCCAGCACTAGTTACAGTTACTTCAAAATCCACATAACTTCCATCGATTGGCGCTTGAAATTCAAACCAAACATCATGATCTACTGATCCCCAACAAGTTGGAATATTATCAGCTGCAACTGAAAATAGCCCTGATGACAAAGTTGCGTCGATATTGGTATATTCAGTTGTTGTACATGTTCCAAAAGGGGCGATTCCTAGTTGGATAGCCGTACTACATTCGTCATAAACAGGAGCTTGAGATTGGATTTGAGAAAAAGATAAAAGGAAAGAGAAAATGTAAAAGATTCGCTTAATCATAAACTAATTTGTTTTCTACTCTTAGTCGAGTTTTTCGTTAAGTTGAAGTTGGTTAGGTTTTAAAAAATGAAGATAAGAATAAACAACTTCGGTAAAAAAAATTCCGCGGAACAAATTAGTTATAGTTATTCACATTTTTGAAGATTGGCTTCTACTTCTCGAAAATCTGTATACTTTCCGTCATTTCCCCATTGATGATTTATATAATTTATTAATAATGCGATATCCATAGTTTCTAATTCGGGGATTCCTGCCATGGGTTGATTATAAGTTTTCCCATTCACCACAATTTCACCTTCAATTCCTAAAAGAATCACGCAAGGTAATTTGTCATAATTTTTTTTCAAATAATCAGA
>CAZMBP010000003.1:0-57153 GCA_964564545.1 uncultured Saprospiraceae bacterium | reverse complement strand
CCGAAAACAGATACTGTTGACTGTGGAGGAATTTCAAGTCAAGATGTTCCAAACAATATTTATGGTTACGGAAGAATTAATGCATTAGCCGCTGTCAACGAAGGACTTAACTTTACCAATACGAATAATAATGAGGTTCCTGCAGTTTCAGTTAATATTTTTCCAAATCCTACTAGCGATTTAGTCTCCTTTGAATTTTTAAATATCATAGGAAAAACGACTATAGAAATTTTCGATGCCACAGGGAAATTACTTCAATCACACCAATATAATCTACTTGAATATCAAATGGAAAAAATTAATTTGAGGAACTTTGCAGCAGGTGTTTATTTTTATAAAATAAATAATGAAAAGCTCGAGAAGTCAGGTAAAATTTTTAAAAATTAATTCTCTCAAAAACAATTTAAATATAAAAAGGAGACTAGCTTCAAACTAGCCTCCTTTTTTTATGGAAGTTAAAATCAGAGGCTAACTCGAAGCTAGTCTCTGAAGGTGTCATAAATTTTCTTTTTTTGTATCTAATGTTTCGTTATTTTTGCAAAAAAAATTGAAATCGAATTAATTTTAAGTAATGAAGAAATTACATAATAAAATAAACAAAGAGGAACTCAAGCAAAAAATGCTTGAAAGCAATGTGGATCGAACTACTTTGTCATTTTATAAATATGCACATATAAAAGATGTCAAAAAGTTTCGAGATGAATTATATCAAACGCTTGAAGCAATTGAAGTCTATGGTAGAATTTATGTTTCGGACGAAGGAGTGAATGGTCAAATTTCCGTTCCAACTGAAAATTTAGAAGAATTCAAAACACGACTTTACGCTGTTGAATTTTTAGATAAAGTACGACTCAATATTGCTATCGATGATGATGGAAAATCTTTTTATTTATTAAAAATAAAAATTCGGGAAAAGATCGTAGCTGATGGATTGAATGATGATACTTTCGATGTAACAAATCGAGGCGTTCATTTAAGTGCCAAAGGATTTAATGAAATTACTGATGATCCAAATACCATTGTGATCGACATGCGGAATCATTATGAGACTGAAGTTGGACATTTTGAAAATGCTGTTTTACCTGACGCAGATACTTTCCGAGAGGCTTTGCCAAAAGTCGAAAAAATGCTCGAAAACGATAAAGACAAAAATATCGTGATGTATTGTACAGGAGGAATCCGTTGCGAAAAAGCAAGTGCATATTACAAACACAAAGGATTTCAAAATGTCTTCCAACTCGATGGCGGTATCATCGAATATGCTCGACAAGTAGAACAATTAGGTTTGAAAAATAAATTCATTGGAAAAAACTTCGTCTTCGATGATCGAATGGGCGAACGGATTTCTGATGACATCATTGCCAATTGTCATCAATGTGGAAAGCCTTGCGATACACATATAAATTGTGCCAACGACGCCTGTCATATTTTATTTATCCAATGTGATGAGTGTGCAGAAAAATTCCAAAATTGCTGTTCTGATAAATGTACAGACTTTATCCAATTGCCGCTCGAAGAGCAAGAGGAAAAGAAAAAAACGGAAGTTTTTAATGGAACAAAATATGGAAAAGGTCGGTACAAAGCACATAATAAAAATAATGAACTGTAATACTTTAATGGTGAATGGTTAACACGGTGAATAGTTAAAACCAATAATTGTTAGCACCCATCGGTATTAACCATTCACCATTAACAGTTAACCATTAAAAAAGAACTATGTCCAAAAAAAAACCTTCTCGCAAATCTAGCGGAAACCCAAAAGTCAGCAATTCTAAAAAATCTACCTCTTCCAAATCGAAGAGATTCTTCCCTTCCTATTTTTATAATAAAGCATTGATTTGTGGACTCATCATGGTGTTGAGTTTTGTATTGTATGGCAAAACTTTAAGTTTTGGTTATACTCAGGATGATGCTATTGTGATAACTGATAATCAGTTTACCAAAGATGGTGTTTCAGGGATTTCTGGAATTTTGGGAAATGATACTTTCTATGGTTTTTTCAAAAAAGAAGGAAAAGCTTTTTTAGTGGAAGGAGGAAGATATCGGCCGCTAACTTTAGTTTTCTTTGCGATGGGTTGGGAAGTATTTGGAGAAGAAGAAGGCGCTTCACTTGATGGAACTCCAACAAGTGCTATGATCTTTCACTTTTTCACCATTCTATTTTATGGACTGACAGGAATCGTTTTATATCTTTTATTAATAAAAATGTTACGCCCATCGAAGGGAGAAAATTTTGCGTATTTCGTTTCGTTTGTAGCTAGTATCTTATTTATTGCGCATCCAATTCATACCGAAGTTGTAGCGAATATCAAAGGTCAAGATGAAATTGTTGCTCTGCTCGGAAGTTTAGCTGCCGTGTATTTTTCCCTAAAAGCTTACTATGAAAAAAATACATCGTATTCGATCATAGCAGGTTTTATGTTTTTTCTCGCACTTCTAGCTAAGGAAAATCCGATTACATTTTTGGCAGTACTACCTCTCACCTATTTTATTTTTACCAAAGCTGATAAAAGTGAAATCATAAAACAAACCGTTCCATTTTTAGTGGCAGGAATAATTTTCCTCGGGATTCGACATAGTGTTTTGGGAGGTGGATTTGGTGGAGAGAATATGGAGCTAATGAATAACCCATTTCTTAAAATGGAAAATGGAAGATACATTCCTTATTCGGGTGGAGAAAAAATTGCAACCATTTTCTTCACCTTAGGTCAATATATTAAACTATTATTTTTCCCTCATCCATTAACGCATGATTATTATCCATATCATGTTGGAACAATGAACTTTGGAGATTGGCGAGTGATTTTGAGTTTCTTGATGTATGTTGGATTAGGAATTTATGCGCTGATGGGAATTATGAAAAAAGATATTGTAGCCTTCGGAATTGCATTTTATATTATTACACTTTCGATTGTTTCTAATATTGTTTTTCCAGTTGGGACAAATATGGCCGAGCGATTTATGTTTATGCCTTCAGTTGGATTTTGTTTGGTACTTGGCGTTTTGGCATATCGTTTTGGAAAATATTTATCAGGTGAAAAGAAATTAGATACTGCTAATTTTATGATGCCGTTTGGAATAATAGGAATTGCAGTTTTACTTTTTTCCTATAAAACCATTGATCGAAATGATGCATGGAAAGACAATTACACACTATTTTCCACAGATGTTGAAGTTTCAAAAAATAGCGCCAAGTTGCGTAACTCAATGGGTGGTTCAACTATCGAGGCGGCGACGAAATTAGCAGAAACAAATCCTGAACGAAATATTTTGCTCAATGAAGCAGTTGTACATTTGAACGAAGCAATTCGCATTCATCCCACTTATAAAAATGCTTATTTGTTGTTGGGAAATGCTCATCAATATTTGAAAAAGTTTGACGAAGCGATTCAATTTTACAATCAAGCTTTGAAACTCGATTCAGAATATTCTGATGCTTTTAATAATTTGACACTTGCCTATCGAAATGGTGGAAAACATCATGGAGAGGTCACACGTAATATTCAAAAGTCAATTCAATATTTAGAGATTGCTCATCAAAGAGATCCAAGCGACACAGAAACTTTGCGACTCATGGGCATTGCCTACGGAATGTCTGGAAATGGCGGTAAAGCTGTGGAATATTTAGAAAAAGCTTTGAAACTACAACCGAATAATCCAAGTATAATGTTTAACTTGGGGATTGCGTTAAATCAATTTGGAGATACTGTAAGAGGTGCTCAATTGATGCAAAAAGCAAAAGAATTAGATCCCACAATGGGGCAATAGGGAATATCGAATAACGAACAAGGATTTATGATTTGAGAAGTTTGACGATACTTCTCATAGTAAGATTTAAACAAACATCGTCAAACTTCTCAAATCATAAATCCTTGTTCGTTATTCGATATTCAAAAAAACTGATACTATCCTATAATTCATTTTAGGATCTTTTTTAAAAACTAGAAATCGGCAACGCGTGAAAGAAATAATCCTAACTATCCTCCTGATTACATTCATCTCTATCAATGCAGGTGAAACTCAAATCCAATCTTCAAATTTCAATAATAACATCTCTGATTTAGAAAAAGAATGGGTCGATAATATTTACGACAACATGAATTTGGAGGAGCGAATTGGTCAATTATTTTCCATTCGTGCTCATTCTGATTTGGGAAAAAAACATACCGATTGGGTCGAAGAACAAATCCGTAAATATCATGTTGGAGGAATGACTTTTTTTCAAGGTACTCCTGAAAAACAAGCACAACTAACCAACCGATATCAATCCCTTTCTAAAATTCCTTTGATGATTGCCGTCGACGCAGAATGGGGTTTAGGAATGAGATTTAAAAAGGACGGAGTTAGTTTTCCAAAACAATTAACACTAGGAGCGATTCAAGACAACCGACTTATTTATGAAATGGGAAAAGAAGTTGCTCGTCAATGTCGAAGGTTAGGGATCCATGTTAATTTTGCACCAGTTGTTGATGTCAACAATAATCCGAATAATCCAGTAATCAATACACGTTCATTTGGCGAAGACAGATATAATGTAGCAGCTAAAAGTTACATGTACATGCAAGGGATGCAAGATGGAAATATTATCGCTTGCGCAAAACATTTCCCTGGACATGGTGATACAGATGTAGATTCACATTATGATTTACCGGTTATTTCACACGATCGGAATCGATTAGATAGTTTGGAACTTTTCCCTTTTAAAGTGCTTGCACAACATGGAATAAAAAGTATGATGGTAGCTCACTTGAGTGTTCCGAAGATTGATGACACTAAAAATTTAGCTACTTCACTTTCTCCAAAAGCGGTTGCTGAATTATTAAAAAAGGAAATAGGTTTTGAAGGATTAATTTTCACAGATGCTTTGGAAATGAAAGGTGTTGCTAAACATTTTGCACCAGGCGAAGTTGCTGCAAAATCATTGATGGCAGGGAATGATGTTTTGGATTTGCCAGATGATATCGGAAAATGTGTAAGCGAAATCAAACGATATATTAAAGAAGGAAAATTACCTGAATCTCGAATTGAAGAAAGTGTAAAAAAGGTTTTAAGAGCAAAATATCGCCTCGGTTTAAATGACTACCGACCAATTAATGAAGCTAATATTCGAGCTGAGTTAAATACACCGAAAGCATATTCACTCAAACGGCAACTCATTCAAAATGCAATGACTTTGGTGCGTAATCCAGATAATTTAATTCCTTTTAAAGATTTGGAAAAAACGAATTTTGCTTCCATTAGTTTAGGGACTAAGTCTTTGACAAAATTCCAACAAACGCTTTCTTTTTATAAAAACATGACTCACCTCCAAGCCCCTAAAAAGTTAAGTACTTCGAAGCAAAAACAATTAATGAATGCAGTCAAAGACAAAGATGTTGTTTTTATTAGTGTACATGATTTGAGTAGTTATGCGAAGAAAGGATTTGGTTTATCAATCGAAGAAAAAAGTTTTATCGATGCGCTTCGCAAAAAAACAAAAGTCGTTTTAGTTCATTTTGGGAATCCATATGCGTTGAAATATTTTGACAATATTGACTATGTTTTGCAAGCCTATGATGAAGATGATATCTCACAAGAAATTGCAGCACAAGCATTGTTTGGAGCAATTGCTGTGGATGGTCGATTGCCTGTGACTGCTTCTGCAAAAAGTAAATTTAATACTGGCGTGACGACGCAAAGTTTGTTGCGATTAGGTTTCGACATTCCTGAAAGTGTAGGAATGGATGCTTACACTTTAGCAAAAATTGATGGACTTGTTCAGGAAGCAATTAATATGAGAGCGACTCCAGGGGGAGTTGTTTTAGTAGCTAAGGATGGAAAAATTGTTTACAATAAATCTTATGGTTATCACACCTATTCAAAGAAAAGACCAGTAACCAAAACTGATATTTATGACTTAGCTTCGGTAACTAAAATTGCCGCTTCGACTATTTCCATGATGAAACTTTACGAAGATGGTGAAGTGAATATTTACCAGCCGATGAGCCAATATGTTCCTGACTTAAAAGGTACTAATAAAGAGTCATTGACAATCCATGACATGATGGCGCATCGAGCACAACTATATCCATGGATTCCATTTTACGAACAAACTGTTTCTAGGAAAAAGCGACCACTTCCAAAATATTATAGCAGTAAAAGAAGTACAACTTATAATACTCCCGTTACTGATAACTTATTTATGAAGGGAACTTATATAGATGAAATGTGGAAGCAAATTTATGACTCAGAATTACTTTCAACTCGAAAATATAGATATAGTGATTTAGCATTTTATCTTGTTTCAAAAACAATAGAAGATGTAAAAAAGCAACCTCTAAATATTTACGCTGATCAGAATTTTTATAAAAAATTAGGATTACATTCTGCAACTTTTAATCCGCTAGACAAGTTTTCCAAAACCATGATTCCACCTACTGAAAATGATAAATATTTTAGGCGAAGTCGAGTTCAAGGAAGTGTGCATGATATGGGTGCAGCTATGCTTGGAGGTGTAAGTGGACATGCTGGTTTATTTTCCAATGCCAACGATTTAGCGATTATCATGCAAATGCTATTGAATGAAGGGTATTATGGAGGGGAGCAATTTTTCAGTCCATCCACCGTTCAGTTATTTACGACTCGACACTCAGAGTGTACTCGTCGAGGAATCGGTTTTGACATGAAAGAATTAGATGACAATCGTTCTCAAAATATGTGCACAGAAGCTTCCGGAAATACATTCGGTCATTTAGGCTTTACTGGAACTTGCGCTTGGGCAGACCCTGATAATAATTTAATTTTTATATTTTTGACGAATCGAACTTACCCTTCGATGAGAAGAAACAAGTGGAGTGGAGAAGATTTCAGACCGAGGATTCAGAGTATTGTTTATGACGCATTAAGATAACGTAGCTGCTGACTGTAGTCGGCAGCAAAAAAAATAAAAAATCATACTGTTGACTAAAGTCAGCAGCTACATTATGAACTTACCTTTTAACATAGCCAAGCGATACATTTTTTCAAAAAAATCAACAAATGCGATTAACGTCATTTCGGGTATTTCTGTTTTCGGAATTGCGATGGGAACATCTGTAATGATCTTGTTATTTTCTGTTTTTAATGGATTAGAAGATTTATTAACTGGTTTTTTTAATACTTATAATCCAGATGCGAAAGTGGTTCCTTTTTCTGGAAAAACATTTTCACAAGACTCCATCGATATCGCTCAAATCGAAAAATTAGAAGGAGTAGAATTCGTTTCAAAAACACTTCAAGAGGTCGCTTTTTTCGAATATGGAAGTGGAGGTGATCAAACTTTTGGAATTGTAAAAGGTGTTGATGAAAATTTTGACAAAGTCAACCGTATTGATTCCATTATCCGCGAAGGAGAATACACTTTAAAAATTGATGACAAGGAAATGGCAGTTCTTGGCGCTGGTATTCGAAGAAAACTAGCACTAAATTTAGATGATCCATTTACGCCACTCTCTATTTATTCTGCCAAAAGAAAAAAAGTTTCTGCCACCAGTAAGCCTTTTAAAAAAGTATCTATTTTTCCTTCAGGCGTTTTTGCAGCTTATCAGGAAGAATTGGATAATCAATATGTTTTTACCTCTTTAAAATTCACCGAAGATTTATTGAGTTTGCCTAATCGATTGAGTGCTTTGGAAATTAAATTCAATCCTTCTATCAATCAATCAGAAACTATCGAAGCCATCCAAAAAATCGTCGGTTCAAAATTTGAAATCAAAGATCGTTACCAGCAAGAAGAAACTTATTTTAATGTTTTGAAAATGGAAAAATGGTTGATGTTTGCGTTGTTGAGTTTTGCCATGATCTTGGTTGCATTTAATATGGTAGGCGCCCTTTGGGTGATCGTTTTAGATAAAAAGAAAGACATCGCTATTTTGAAATCAATGGGTGCTGAAGATTCGCAGATTAGAAATATCTTTTTAAACAATGGACTTCTACTCACCAGTTTAGGAATAATTATCGGAATTGTTTTATCCCTCATTTTATATATCATTCATCAAAAATGGGGACTAGTCACTATGCCCGAAGGTTCAATTATTGATATTTATCCATCGAGTTTACGATTTGGAGACTTCATTGTCGTTTCTTTTACGGTGATGTTGATTGGATTATTGGCAACCTTGGGACCTGCTCGCCGCGCTGCAAAAATTAACACTTTGATTCAAGAAGGATGATTTTTTGAATATCCAATATTCACCACCATGATGTAATAATCTTGGGAACAAAATTGGATATTGAATATTCCTTGTTGGATATTGGTTATTCAAGACCTTTCCTTCTCTAATCTTTTCAAAATATTATTATTTTTGCACTCAAAAAAACAAAGCATGGAAGAGTGGCAAGTAGAATACGAATGGCTTCGAGTCAGACATGTAGTAAGAAAATCAATGGGCAAAACGGAATTGCCCAATATGAATAATATTTTATTTTTGATTGGTATTCAAGAATTGGGTCGCTTCGATGACAAATTCACTAAAGAAGAAAAACAAGACTTGATGCATATAGCCATTTGTACGTTGTTAGAACCTGATGGTTATTTCAAATTCAAAGGTCGAGATGCCGATGGATGGCCTCATTTTGACGCACTAAGGCCAGTTGATATTGAAGGTGTCAAAAATCAAGAAGAATTACTCAAAATAAAAGTCATCGAGTATTTTAAAAACTTAAATGACGAAGAAGAGTAAAACTCATCACTAAAAAAACAACTTTTATGAAAAGATTAATATTTCTATTTTTTATAGGAACGCTTTTAATGCTTTCCTCTTGTAAAGAAACTTCTCCTTATGGTATTATCAAAACTGACATGGGAGATATCAAAGTCAAATTATTCGACAGTACGCCACGACATACTGAACAATTTATCACATTAGCTAAGAGAGGTTTTTATGATGGTTTAATATTTCATAGAATAATGAGAGGTTTTATGATTCAAGGTGGTAACACTAATATCAGAACCGAACCAGTAGCCGCTGAAATCGCTGAAAATCCAGCTGAAATTGATCATGAAATTGGAGAATATCACTTTCGAGGTTCTCTTGCTGCAGCTAGAACACCTAACCCTGAAAAAAGATCAGGATCTCAATTTTATATTGTTGATGGATCACCTGTAACTGATCAAATGTTGGATGGAATTGAACAAAGAGTTGGTATTAAATATACCGAAGCTGAACGAAATCTTTACAAACAAATAGGAGGTCGACCAGACTTAGATGGTAATTATACAGTTTTTGGTGAAGTCGTTTCAGGTATGGACGTAGTTGATAAAATTGCTGCTGCCCCTGCTCCTCCTAATCCAAATGGAAGTCGGCCTTTTGAAGATATCAAAATGAAAATTTACATCGTCTACGAATAATATTTTCCCAAAAAAGAACAATATCAAATTATGATTTTTACAAAAAAAATGATCGGCTTGTGGTGTTTAGCTGCAATATTATTTACTTCTTGCGCTAAGCCAGTTGCTAATTTTATGATTACAGATGATACTGTAAAAGCAGCACCAGCTAAAATCACTTTTGAAAATAAAAGTAAAAAAGCGGAATCATACGAGTGGGATTTTGGGGATGGAAATATTTCTGGAGAAGAAACGCCTTCTCACCAATATTTCAAACCTGGAAAATATACTATCACTTTAAAAGCAATTAAAGAAGGGAAAATCAGCACTCAATCAAAAGAAATTGAAATCGAATCTCCAGAGCAATGCTTAGTTGAAATGGAGACTTCGATGGGAACGATGATTATCCTTCTGTACAGCGCTACTCCAAACCATCGAGATAATTTTATCAAATTAGCAGAGGAAGGATTCTACGATGACTTACTTTTTCATCGGGTGATGAATGGGTTTATGATTCAAGGTGGCGATCCTAATTCTCGAAATGCCTCAGCTAATGCTCGGCTAGGGAGTGGAGGCCCAGGATATCAGATTCCCGCAGAATTTGTGGATTCATTGATTCATGTCAAAGGAGCTTTGGCTTCTGCAAGACAACCTGATCAGGTTAATCCTCAGAAAAAATCTTCAGGTTCTCAATTTTACATTGTTCATGGAACGAGTATTTCATCTGAAACATTAGATCAATTTGAGAGAAAGACTGGTGTAAAATATACAGAAGCGCAACGTAAAAAATATTATGACATGGGAGGAACTCCTCAGTTGGACAGAAACTATGTAATCTTTGGTCAAGTAATCTATGGTATGGAGGTCATTGACAAAATCGCTACTACTATTGTAAATGGAACTCGCCCAAAGACAGATGTCAAGATGAAAGTTAGTGTTATAAAATAAAGTATATAATATAGTTTATTCGAAATAGAATTGTATTATGGGCCGTAAAACGTCTAACGTTCAACGTCCATCGAATAAAGTCTAATTTAAAAAATCATTCACTTAAAATTGCTTATTAAAATGGCTGAAAATCATATTTTAGGAATTGACGTAGGTGCTTCAGGAATCAAAGGAGCTATCGTAAATGTCAAAACTGGAGAGTTAGTTACTGAACGATTTCGAGTACCTACTCCTTCTCCTTCAAAACCCAAAGCAGTTGCCAAAGCAATTGTAGAAGTAACTAATCACTTTCAATGGAAAGGTTTAATAGGTGTTGGATTCCCATCTGTAATTCAAAAAGGAGTAGCTAAGACGGCTGCAAACATTGATAAAAAATGGATTGGTACAGATGTCGAAAAACTACTTTCTACAGCAACAGGGTGTCCTGTTTATGTAAGAAATGATGCTGATGTAGCTGGAATTGCTGAGCTCGAGTTTGGTGCAGGAAAAGGAAAAGAAGGAACAGTTATTTTAATTACAATTGGTTCTGGTTTAGGTTCAGCTGTTTTTACTGATGGTAATTTAGTACCTAATTCCGAATTGGGACATTTAAAATTTAAAGGAGGAATAGCAGAACATTACGCTGCGGATTCTATTCGAAAAAAAGAAGATTTAAGTTGGGAAGTTTGGGGAAAAAGATTCAATGAATATCTTCAACATCTCGAATTTTTATTTTCTCCTGATCTCATTCTCTTAGGTGGAGGATCAAGTAAGAAATTTGAAAAATACAAACATTTAATAAAAACAGATTGCTCTGTGATTCCCGCAAAACTACTTAATCATGCAGGAATAATTGGAGCTGCTTGTCTTGCTGCTCTAAATACAAAAAAGACCATGACTAGATAGTCATGGTCTTTTTTGATGCTTTTTATTAAACATAACTTATGGTAATTTTTTAATTACTTTTTCCAAATATCTTTGATAATAAGTCGAATCAGCTGCTCCACAAACCTCTACTCGATTATGAATAAAATTGGTCAATTCATCAATCCGAGTATTTGTAACAGGCCTTGCTTGAAGCCACTTAATGACTTTGAGTGGATCTCCTCCTCTTTTAATAAGTGATAATAATCCTTCCCCATCCCATTCAAACTCGCAAATAATATCTGTACAAAATTGGTCAGCTTCCTTAATCTCTTTTGCATCAAAAACCATCTCTCCCAAAGTATGTGCTATATCTAAAACGATTACATCACTTTCTGGATCATCTGAAATTACTTTACTTAGGTTTTTACTTCCAAACTCGGTTTTCAGATGATTGATCAAATTATCTGAATCAGCATAAGCAATTTCATGAGCAATCATTCCTATCAACTCATGTTCACCTTCCAAAAATTTCAACAGACCACTACAAATATAAAGATGCCCACCAGGAGTAATAAATGCATTTAGTTCATCATCATTTTCTAAAATAGAAATTTTCCAATCAAAATGACCTCTCCTTTGAACCGTAGCAGTATTTGAAATTTGATCAATCAATGTATTTAAATGAACATATACTTCTTGATAATCTTCCTCTGCCAAAACATTAAACCCATTTGACGGTTCGCTAATCATTGAAGAAATAGCATTTCCAATCATAATTTGGTCTGCTTCATCAAATTCATCTTTCGATTGCCCCACTACAATATCCTGCTGTGGATCAGGTCGACAAGAATGCAAAAAACCAATAATTAGAAATAATAATAAAATAAAGGAAGTAGATGTAGATGTTCTTTTTCTCATGGTAAAATTTTAACGGGAGGAATGTGTATCAAGCTGGGGGAAGTTTAACATCTTAACTTTCCAAAAAATATGCCATGACTTTAAAAGAGATTTGTTTTATTATTTTCGCTTCGCAACTGTTCTATGGTTAAACTAAAAAATCCAAATCTTCAAAGTGAAGATTTGGATTTTCCATATCTGAAAGAAGTCTATCTTTTTTACATTTTAAAAGTATTAATCAATGCTCTTACCTCTGAATCTTGCTTTAATTCTGGTGTCAGTTTGAATAAAGATTCTAACAAAGAAGCATTCTCTTCAAGAGCCTGAGTTAATGTTTGCAGAGCCTCCTCTCTTTTACTCATTGCAAATAAACAAGCCACTTTACAATACAAAAGTTCAGTATCTACTGTATAGATTTGAGCCTCATCCAATATTGAAAATGCTTCCTCACTATCTCCCATCTTCATCAAGAAGATCGCATATTGCGTCCAATATTTTCCTAATTCAGGCGCCATATCAGTTGCTTTTTGGAAAAATATTTTTGCTTGGTGAGCATTTTTATTTTTAAAATAAGCTTCTGCTATTGCAATTAAATACTCCTCTCGATCACAATCTGCCTCAATTGCTTGATTATAATAGTGAATCGCATCTTCCCATTTCTCCTCAAACATGTGACACTCTCCCATTCGAAATAATGCCATGCTATTAGCAGCATTTGCTTCAATTGCTTTTAAATAATAATTTTTAGCAATCAAAATTTCACCGAGGTGTTCGTAGCAAAATCCAATTTTTGCATAAACGTCACTATCACCAGGAGAGGTTTCTAAAAACTCTTGGTACATTTTAAGAGCTTTCTCATAATTCTCCGCCATGATATAAGACTCTGCTCCATCTTTATATGCTATGGAAAATTTGCTATTGATAATAAACGAATATTCAAATGCCTCTCCTGCAGTTTCATAATCCTCAAGGCAATAATAAGCTTGCCCCAAATTATACCACGCTAAATAAGAATAAGGATGATCTTCTATAATCGCTAAATGTAATTCTACACTCTCTTCATATAAACCAGCCATTTCTACCGCTAACCAAATCTTATTTAATAGAATTGGATGATTCGGATCTTTCTGTAACGCTTTTTTCAAAACGGAAAACATCTTCTTGAAATCTCCATTAATTTCATGAATTTTCGCCAATAGGAAAAGTACTTGTGATTGTTGTGTATTCCCTGAGCTTTGGTAAAGGTTTTTTAGAATATCATATGCCAATTTAAACTCTCCGAATTCAATCCATACTTCAGCTTGTAAAAGATTTAAATCGAAATTTCCGGGTGAAAAAGCTAAGCCTTTTTCCAAATAAACTAATGCTTCTTCAAGTTCTTCTAACTCTACCAACAATCTACTTTTATGAAATAAAAACTCAATAGAGGATACATATTGTGCTCTTCCAAAATCACAAACCTCAATGGCTTTTTCAATATTGTCATCATTTTCAAAAAATAGGATCAAGTCCAAAAGTGCCGTTTTCTCAAAAAAACATACCGTTCCCTTTTGTGACATGTCCGAAAACTTTAAAATAAGCTTTTTCAATATGTTTTCTTCGTGATAATATTTCATTTCTATAACTAATTTAAAGTGGTATCTTCTGTAAAGATTGAAAAATTCTATCGAAGAAACTACTTTTTCGAAGAAAAAAAAATTAATATTTTAAGGTATTAAATTATTTTTTAAAGTATACAACTCATTGATAATCAATACATTACAAAATAATATAAATTATAAATATTTTTAGTGTATCATTTAAATGTCTCTTTTTCATGCATTAATACATTTCAAAGAATTACATCTATCTTGAGGAAAGAAAAAGTAGAAAACTTGATTTTTAGGTAGAAAAAAAATTAAAAATAATCGTAACCTGTGACAACGTATTAGATAAAAACTCTATTTATTTCGAAACAAACTAATCGGCTTGCTCACTAAAAAGACTCCTATAAAGATTAAAATACCCGCCAATATTTTAACCAACCCTAATTCATCTTTACCCATCATCAATGCAATCATCGATGCCAATAATGGCTGCAAATAAATATAAATACTCGTTACAGATGGACTAACTATTTTTAGAGCAAATGCATTAAATAGATAAGTAAAAAAGGTAGCAGCTATTAAAACAAAAGCAAATGCCGCCCAAATCGTAGAAGAAAAAGTAGACCATTCTATCGTCATTACATCATGCCAACCAAAAGGCAATACCATAAAGAAACCAAAAGTAAAAACCCATTTGACCACCGTAATTGGATGATATCGGTTCATTAGTTTTTTAGCCAATACCAAATAAACTCCATAAGAAATTGCATTAATAAGAATTAAAGAATCACCTAACAGTTGACTTTGCTGAAATGAAAACGTCCCTCCTCTACTTATCAAAATAATTGCTCCTATTGCTCCGAAAGCAATTCCTATCAATTTTTGAAGAGTGATTTTTTCTTTTATTAAAATTGAAGATATAATTAAAACCAAAATTGGAGTGGTGGTCATAATTAATGACGCATTGATTGGAGTGGTATATTTTAGTCCCATAAAAAAACATAGCTGGTTGGTAGCTACTCCAAAAACTGCACACAGAATAAGCATTGGAAAATCTTTCTTTTCTACTTTCTCTTGAACAAAAGCTAAATGAAAAAACCAAAATAATCCTAAACCACACAGCACTCGAAAAACAATAAACCCAAATGGCTGAATATAATCATCATCCAATACTAATTTAGCAATAGAATAATTAGCTCCATAAATTAGGGCAACTAGGAATAATGCAATATGTGCTTTTACAACTTTAGACATGGGTTTTGAATTAGGCTTCAGGTATCTGGTTGGTTGCTGCACTCTCGGTCAGGAATCAACTTGATACCTATTTTAACAAAAAAAATCGGCGCTTATTACACATAAGCACCGATTCTTAATTCTACAAATGTAGAAAATTATGGATAAATCTTTATTGTCAATTTCCGTTTTGCATATTTCTACGTCGCTTTTGCCGTTCCTTTCGGCGCTCCTTCATCATACCCAAAATAGTTGTTTTGAACTCTCTCTCAGCTACGTGGAGAGTCGCAATTTTTCGAATAGATAAAACCTCTTTGAGTTTTTCAAAATATGTTTTTTTCAAATCAAGCAACTTTTGATCTTTTTCAAAATTAGATAACATTTGTTCTTCTAATTCAGCATCAGTCATGTTTTCAATCCTTAATTTGCTTTTATACTTTCTGTTAATTGCCTTCCTATCTTTTTGAAATTGATTATAAACAGGCCAAAATTTAGCAGATTCCTCTGCATTCAAATCCAAACGATTGGTAATATATGCTACTTTTTGAGCTTCTATTTTTGCATTAGCACGATTCCCCGGTTGAGCGAAAAGGTTTGCTGTGCAAAGGCAAAAAAGGCATAATCCTAAAATATATTTTTTCATATTTAAACTTTTTTTCAATGTTCTACATTTAGGTTTTGAAGTTTTTTATAAAAAATCTTCCAAATCGGAAGCATCAATATCATCAATTATTTCTTCCAAGTATCCATCTAAGTCTTCATCCTCAATATTCAAATCCGTCCAATTTCCTTCCCCTTCATTTCCCAATAATTTCAATAATTCTTGCTCCTCAAAATCATCAATATTAGCTTTAACGTAATTTTCCAATTCATCTGAAGTTAATTCTGCTATCTGAGGATCCGATGTATTTTCATTATTTAAAATAAAAAATGAAGCAATTGCCAACAATATTATCATCGCATAGCCAATTGCCATTTTAGGCTGGAAAAAGATAGCCAAGCTTTCTGTCAACTGATCTAACCAACTACTTGAAGTTGTAGATGAGACAGATTCCGAAACTGTTTTACTTTTAGAAAAATTAATTTCATTCAAAATTTGATCAGGCAATTGACTAAAATAATTTTCAGGCACGTCGTACACCTCTTCCTTTTTCAACTTTGAAAGTGAAGGTGCTAATTTTTCCAACTCGTCTTGAATTTCTTTTTTGTTATTTTCCATGATATATTTTTTTACGAATCACGATCGAACACAATATTTCTTTCATAGTTCGTCAAGCGAAGCGACCGTGATTCGTTCTAAACATCTGTTTCATCATTTAAAAAATGTTCAATTTTTTTTACTGCATGGTGATATGAAGCTTTCAATCCACCTACCGAAGTTTCTAAAATATTTGAAATTTCTTTGTAACTCATTTCTTCAAAATACCTCATATTGAAAACCAATTTTTGTTTTTCAGGTAAACCGTCAATCGCTCGCTTCAATTTTGATTGAGCTAAATCCCCATCAAAATAACTATCCGCACTCAATCGATTGGCCATATCTAGATCTCCATCATCGATGGAAGTAGTCGCTTTTTTCTTTTTTTTATTTAAAAAAGTAATCGTTTCGTTCGTCGCAATTCGATAAAGCCAAGTGTATAATTGAGCATTTCCTTCGAATTTTTTGATGTTTTTAAAAACCTTTATAAAAGTATTTTGAATTACATCATTTGCATCGTCATGCTCATTCACCATCCTTCGAATATGGCCATACAATCGCTCTTGGTATTTCAGCACCAGCCACCTGAAACCTTGTTCCACATTGATATCGTTTTGGAGCAAGTTTAAAATTTCTTCATCCGAAATATTTGACGTTGATTGCCGCAATATAAATTGTTTGGTATTTTGACTAGGGAAATGTCAAAAGGTTTAATTCCCTTGAATAAAATTTAAACGTAAAATACTATTGTCATTGTTACAATCAAAAAAAGCGGCTTCAGTTCTATTGACTAAAGCCGCTTTTTTATATTTTGGGTAAAGACAAGGCATGCCTTATCTCTACTGTTCTATCATTTTTTATTTACTCGTCTGTAATTGACCTGCATTATTTATCTTCGTAATAATCACATCCACTCTCCTATTTTTTGCTCGCAGTTCGTTGGTTCTATTACTATTAAGGGGCATTTTATCTCCCATTCCAATCGTCTCAATACGAAGCGGTTGAATGAATTTTTTATATACCAAATAATGCTTGATCGCTGCTGCCCGCTCTTCCGATAATTTTTGCAAAGCCATTTTATCACCTTGATTATCGGTATGTCCTTCAATTCGAATAGAGACTGTCCAATTTTCATTTAAAAACTCAGCCAATTCATCCAGCGAAGCATAAGACTGTTCTAAAACAACTGCTTTAGATTGTTCAAAGAAAATTGGTTTCAACTCAACCTTAGAATTAACTTCCATAGGATCTAAATACAAATCCAAATAATGAGTTTTATAATAAACATAATCTGAACGAAAAGTAAGTTGTTCTTCTTTCCCTGTAAAACCAGGCCGTTCAGCAATCAAACGATACGTCTTCCCTTTCGGCAAGCTCAATTCAAAGGTTCCATCATCAGACACATAGACACTTTCCAAATGATCTTCTCCCACAGGTGCGAATAAAATTCTTGCAGGTTCTTTTTGTTCTGTTCTTGAGTTTAAAATTCTTCCTTTTACATTTACTTGAATCGGATTAGGCGGCATCAATTCCGCTTTAAAAATATCTAACGAACCTTCTCTATTGGAAGAAAAATAAAGATAACCAGTCGCCGAATTAAAATAAGGTTGACTATCATCTGCATCAGAATTGATTGGTTCTACAAATCGATACGGCACACTCCAGTCTTCCCAACTATCTCCTGTACGAATCAAATAAAAGATATCACTTCCTCCTAAAGATCCTTTCCGATTAGATGAAAAAAACAGTCGCTTACCATCTTCAGAAAGGAAAGGAGTAGTTTCGCGATAAACTGTATTCACTTTTGGACCAAGATTTTGAGGTTCGCTCCATTGATTATGACCTATTTTAAAACAAACATATAGATCATTATCACCATAGCTATCAGGTCGTTGCATAGAAAGGATTAATATATTTCCATCCGCACTCATGGCAAGGTTGACATCAGAATTATTATTAGAGTAATTTTTAATTTCGATAGGTTCTGGAAAAGTCCATTGATTATCAGACGTTTTCCGAGTAATGGAAAAACCTTTATCTAAACCGCCGAACTGTGAAAACTTATTGATTACGACCAACTCATTTCCATTTGGAGTCAATGCACTCACACTATTTGGCAATGCATTATTTAATGGATAACTCGGGTGAGATATTTTTTCAAAATCATCAAAAATGGATTCTGCTATCCAAATGTCTTGATTGAATTTTGAACCTTGAGGATCACGAACTTCCTTTCCAGCTATTTTTGAATAAATGTATTTTAATTTATTTTGATAATCATTTTCATTTAACTGATTAGCAATATCAGCCCCATCCAATTTGAGCGTTCGGTCAAATGTGGGATGTCCAACTCTCGTAAAATAAAGGGTTTTCCCATCAATGCTTACAACTGGGGAAATCTCATCATATTGCGAAGTATTTATACCATTATTCAATGGTTCTACTTTGAAAATCTGAGCATTGCCTGCTGAATTAAATAGTAGGAAAACTAATGATAAGTGAAGTGTGAAAATGTGTCGAATCATAGTGCTAAGTGTGGTCTAAGGGATAAAAAAAGTAAGTTAAAAGCCTTTATCTTTTTAGATGTCGGGGGAGTTAGATTTTGGAGGAAAGTTAGATTTCGAGGAGAATTAGATTTTAAAATTAGAAAGATATTTCAACATATGCAAGTTTTAAAAATATCGAAAAAACTAATTTATTCTTCAAGGTTGTCACACCAACTATCAATTATAGATTTTAAAGCAATAAACATTGGTTCTCTTCCAACCTTAGTCACCAATTCTTCTTCCTCTTCCAAAAGAGAATCTTCTACAAATGCTAATAAATCTTCTTGAGGTGTATTTTCGAAAAAAACATTGAGTCGATCTCGGAATTGTTTTGAAGTCACTTCATTAATTAGTTGCCAATTTTTTTCTTCAAATTTTCCTAAGTCTGCAGCAGAAGTTCTTGGCAAATTTTCTAACTCACTTTTTATTGATTTAAAAACCACTAAAACTAGAAATAAAAAATACTGTTTTTCGGCAGCAGTAAATAAATCAAAATTATCAGAAAAAATGTAGGCGGCAATATTTGGCTGCTCCATACTTAAATCAATAGTTGCTTCTTTGAATGCTTCTTCTGACCCTCCAATTTCCTCTGCAACACGATCAATAATTTCTTCTGAAATAAACTTCATCTTTTTTTTCCTCGAAAGTAAAACATTTTTTCAAAATCAATGACAATCTCAATGGCATTTCAAAAAATAAGAAAATGAATTTTTTATTCAATATTGAAATTGTCATTCATCCTATAAACTTTTCTTACCTTTGCCGCAAAACATTCATATCGTGGAAGTAAAACTTTTTTCAGGAATCGAGTCAGAATATCTGTCTTCGAAAATTGCAGATTTTTATGGTTTTAACTTGGGTGATAAAACCCTTTTAAAATTCTCTGATGGTGAAATGCAGCCCATCATTAATGAGTCCGTTCGTGGATCATACGTTTTTTTAATCCAATCGACTTTTGCTCCTTCGGACAATTTGATGGAACTATTATTAATGATTGATACTGTGAAGCGTGCTTCTGCAGGTTATATCACAGCAGTAATTCCATATTTTGGCTACGCAAGACAAGATCGAAAAGACAAACCAAGAGTTCCAATCTCAGCAAAGTTGATTGCAAACTTGATTCAAGCTGCAGGAGCTAACCGAATTATGACTATGGATTTTCATGCAGATCAAATTCAAGGATTCTTTGACATCCCTGTGGATCACCTTAAAAGTGAAGCAATTTTTATTCGTCACTTAGAGAAACAAGATATGTCTAACGTGACTTTTGCATCACCAGATGTAGGAGGCGTAAAACGTGCTCGAACTTATGCCAAACACTTCCAACGAAAATTAGTGATTTGTGATAAGTATCGAAAACGTGCTAATGAAATTGCAGGAATGACTGTCATAGGAGATGTAACTGGAGCAGATGTAATTTTGGTAGATGATATTGCAGATACTGCTGGAACACTTTGCCGAGCTGCTGATATAATTATGGAAAAAGGAGCTAAAAGTGTACAAGCATTAATTACTCACCCAGTACTTTCAGGAAAAGCATACGAAAATATCAATAACTCAAAATTGAGTAAAATGATAGTAACCGATACCATTCCTCTGAAAGAAGAATCAGACAAGATCGAAGTTATTTCTACTGCTAAATTATTTGCCAAAGCGATCAGAAATACACATGAACACCGTTCAATTTCTGCACTTTTTGTCGGTGATTAATTCAAAAATTAAAGTTCAGCTAACAAAATAAAATTTTAATTTTTTATAAAAAAAAGGCGCAAAAGTAATTTTGCGCCTTTTTAAATTCATAACTAACTGATAATCAGTCTTTTTTTCGCCCAAAGGAATAATTATTATTTGAATAAATTCTCTTTTTTGTTTTCAAATGATAATAAAAACCTTATCTTTGCGTGCCTTTTTGAAAAAAGGGTTAAAATCTGATATTTCTTAAAATTAAAATATTCATAAAATGGAGACAGTTGCCGTAAACGGAAACATCCGAACAGAAGTTGGAAAAAAAGCTACTAAAGCAGTTCGTAACCAAGGTGAAGTACCTTGTGTAATTTACGGAGGCGAGAACGTAATCCACTTCTCAAGTGCCCCAAGTGCATTCAAACATTTGATTTTTACGCCAGAATTTAAATTGGCTGAAATTACACTTGACGGAACTGCATATAAATGCATCCTTAAAGATGCTCAGTATCACCCAGTTACTGATGAGATTGTACACTTAGACTTTTTACAATTAATTGATGGTCAAAAAATCATCGTAAACATCCCAGTATCATTCAAAGGAGTTTCTCCAGGTGTAAAAGCGGGTGGTAAATTAGTTTCTAAGTTGAGAACAATCAAAGTAAAAACTACTCCAGATCAAATTGTTAACCAATTATTTGTTGATATCTCTGAAGTAAATTTGGGCGGCTCTGTTAGAGTTAGAGACGTTGAAGTTACTGATGGAATGCAAGTAATGAATCCTGCAGCTACACCAGTTGCATCTGTAGAGGTTCCAAGAGCATTGAAGAGTGCAGCAGCAGGAGCAGGAGCAGAGGCAGAAACTGCAGCGGCAGAATAGTTTTAATAAAAAGACTTTACAATATAAAAAAGAGGCGCAGGGAAAACTTGCGTCTCTTTTTTTTGTTAAAAAAAAACATATTCCACCACTATGGTAAAAGCATGGATATCTGCATTTCGATTGAGAACTCTCCCTCTTGCTTTAGCTAGCATTGCAATGGGAACATTTTTAGCTGCTTCTTACGGCCTGATGCAGCCTAAAATATTTTTCCTTTGTGCGTCAACTACAATCTTTCTACAAATTCTCTCTAACCTAGCAAATGACTATGGAGACTCTATTCATGGGGCTGATAGCAAAGATCGAAAAGGACCTCAAAGAGCAGTTCAATCTGGTGAAATTACATCAAAAGCAATGTTCCGAGCAATAGTTATTTTTGCCTTATTATCATTAGTTTCAGGAGTTTGGTTACTTTTTGAAGCAATTGATTCTTGGCAGACGTTTGGTTTATTTTTAGGACTTGGAATTTTAGCTATTATCGCCGCAATTACCTATACCGCAGGAAATAAACCATATGGCTACATGGGACTAGGAGATATTTCTGTTTTGATTTTCTTTGGATGGGTAGCCGTTTTAGGTACATTTTATTTACATGCTCAATTTGTCAATTGGTGGTTGCTTCTACCTGCGACAAGTTGTGGGCTTTTTGCAACTGCAGTTTTAAACCTAAACAATATTCGTGATATTGAATCTGATAAATTAGCTGGGAAGAACTCTCTTCCTGTACGAATGGGAAAAAACAATGCAATAAAATATCATTGGTTTTTATTAATAACTGGAATTTTATGTTCGGTAGTTTATGTTGCTGTTCATTTTCAGAGTTTTCTCCAATTACTATTTCTATTAGTTCTGCCTTTACTTTTTATTAATGGAAAAGCAGTTTATGAAAAAAGAGAAGCTGCAGAGTTAGATCCTTATTTGAAGCAAATGGCGTTGACGACTTTGTTATTTGTGATCACTTTTGGAATCGGGCAAATTATGTAACCCCTGTCACCTAAAGGGGAAAGATTTATTTTAGTTCACATGAACATTAAAAAACCTATTCTTTCAATTGAAGGAATAGGTTTTTTGAAATTCACCTAGGTGTTAATTTTAATGTTCCCTTTTAAGGAACAAGGGCTTAAGGTTTCATCACCTTCTGCTTCACAGGATCAACAGCCGTAACCGTATAGCCTTTTTTCCTCAAGAGTGCCACCACTCCATTATTTCCTCCCAAATGTCCTGCTCCGACTGCAAAAAAAGTAGGTTTAGATTTCATCATTCCTTCCATCAAAGGAATCCAATTTTTATTCCGACCAACCAACAATAAGTCTTCGAACTCCCCTACTCCTTCGGTATCGCCTTCAATCATTTGATACAACTCAGGTAATGCTTGCTTCTTATACAAATCCACCATTTGTTTAAATTGATCATCTCCTCCTTCAGCACCTTTGATTGCATCAACTAACATCTCTGCTTGTGCTTCGTAGGGAATGCTATCAAACATACTTAATTGAAATTCAATCGTTTCTAATCCGTCCATTTCTTTTTCCCCTTTTTGAGCCATTTCCATAAATTCCATTTCATAAGATTTCAATTCGCCTGATTGTAATGCTCCAGGTTCAACATCGCCTGAGGCAAAAGTCGCGAGGAACAATGGTTTCATTTTTTCCAATAGCATCAAAGGCAAACCTAGTCCATCAAAATGGTCTTTTACTAATTTATAATCTTCAGCACTAATTAAATCTTTTAAACTCTTTCCTCCTTCCATCGTAATTTTTCCCATCAATTTGAACAACACACTCATATCACTCATCTCTTCCATATTTATTTCAAAAACTACTTTATCACTTGCTGCAAAGGCTGTTTTCATTGATTCTGTTAAAAAGAAATCTTCTTTTCCAATCATATGGATTGTTCCAAAAACATAAGATGTTTCAGTCAAATCATTTCCTGTCACTTTCCATAATAATGCATTTTCACTTGCTGCATAACTTTTTTCTTGCTCGACTTGAGCAACTGTTTTTTGTGAAGAGTTACACGAATAAAGAAATGAAACTAGCAACAATGCAATTCCTAAAAAATTCTTCATCTGTTTAAATTTATTTTTTATAAAATTTATTTCTTGTTAAAAAAATATAACAATGTATTTACGTTTTAGTTCGCATTATCAAAATCCTCTAGCATACTCATTAATAAATCAATCTCTTCATAAAATTCATAGATCAATTCAAAACTAACATTAGATCTAAAAACATATGGTTCTAAAATATCATTTGGCTCGGTGATGGCAATGTAAATTTCATTTTTGATAAAAGAAACATACAACTCGTTATCTGTTCTTTCCCTAAAATTTAAAATTGTGTGCTGCATCGCACTCGATAATTTCTTCGCAATATCAGTTCCCTCTGTGGCATAAATCAAAAAATGTTTATTCATCTCTGTAGCCAACATTTCTTTATTTACGTTTTCTTTTCCAATGATTGGATGCTCATCATAAAGATTAATCGTGTGCAATGTTTCTACATCTACTGGATGTCCTCCTTTCAAATTAAAAGAACGAATTGTTTTTGAAAGGTATGGTTTAAATTTTTTAGGAAGAATTAGAACTTCACCTAACATTTCTGTCTCCAAAAATTCTCCAACAGTTTTTTGATTCAACTTTGCGTAAAGAAATATTCCTCGAAATACATAATTTAAACGACTCCTCACTTTTGAATATTCTTTCACATTCAATTCACTCAACTCAAAATCTAACTCTCCAACTTTTCCACTAATATAATCTTCACCAGTATATTGAGGTGCAGGTGTTTTAAAAATCTGGCTAGCTAGAAAACGCTTCTTATCTACTTTTCGCTTGCTTTCATATTTTAGCGTTCCATAATTGACACTATTATCGACAAAATCTAAAATCAAATTCATCACGTTTGGTTTAAACTTCAACCTAAACTGTTGAATTCGATACAATAAATAACTTAAGTAAAACCCAAAAGGCAAGACTAAGAAGAATGATAACATGGTCGCTTGAAAATACAATAACATAATAATCACAACAGCAATTGCTAATGCAGAAATCGTCAATAAGAATAACAATCTCTTGCGCACTCGTTCCATCCGAATTAATTCAGGGTGAATGGTATGATTGTAAAATAAGCGAAATTCATCTACGCGACGCATGAGGGAAAGGTAGGTTATTTAAATTGTAGTTTACTCTTTTTGAAATAAAAAAAGGCTGAATGATCTTTGAATCATTCAGCCTTTTTTTTAATCATTAAATTCATCATGTTTCGAAAGATACTCAGCGACCACTTCGTCAATCACATCTTTGAGGTAAGCTTTTTTGAGCTTTGCAATGGACTTCAGTTTTTTCAATTTCTCTTTATCAAATACAAATGAAACTCTTTTTTTAGTACTCGTCGATTCGATTTGCATCATGCTCCCTTCGACTGTACTTCTAATCAATGAATCAATTCCTCCTGATCTAGGAATCACTCTTCGCTTTTTCTTCGCAGGTTTTGCTTTTGGCTTCGGCTTTGATTCTGTTTTTTCGTTTTTATTTTTCTTCTTGTCTTTCTCTTTTTCCTTTTTTAATTCAAATTGTTCTTCAAGAGATTCATGCACCACTTCTTGGAATAATGAATCTAAATCCATCGTAAAGTTCTTCCCAGCATTAGCACGTTTGCTAGAATCTTTTTTCGCATGAGGTTTTGGTTTCTCAGGTTCCGACTGATAATCTTCCGTATTTTCCAATTCCAATACGACATCATCTATCGGATCACCTCCCCAATCGCCGAACAGACTTTCCAATCCTTTTTTAAATTTTTTCTTACTCAAAACCTACATAATTTTTGAAAGCAGACGGAGGATTATTTTTTCATAATAATAATCTGCTCTCGCTTGTTTAATAATAGTTTTCTCATTTCTCTTATAAAATAACGTAAAATATGACTTAAGTCAAGCGATTAAATTTACGCCTGATCTTTTTGCTCCAACACTTCTTCAACAGGTTTAGGTTCCAATCTTTCTAAAATTTCATGGCAAAGTGCTAAATAATCTTTTGCCCCATTACTACTTCTACTGTAAGAAAAAATATCTTTTCGTTGGGAAGGTGCTTCTGCTAAAGCAACTGTATTTCGGATTTTAGTATTGAATACTTTGTCTTTAAAATATTTGTGAATTGTTTCCACCACATCACGGTTCAATACTTTTCGAGCATCATACATAGTTGCGATAACTCCCCCGATTTGCAACTGCTTGTTCAGTCGGAATCTAACCTTATCAACGATTTGTTTAATTTTCGCAACTCCTTGTAAAGCCAAAAATTCAGTTTGCAATGGAATATAAACTACATGACTACTAGTCAAAGCATTCAATGTCAATAAACCAAGCGAAGGAGGACAATCGATAATGATAAAATCGTAATCATCTTCCACAGTAGCGAATAATTCTTTCAAAATATATTCTCGACCTGCTTCATTAATCAATTCCATTTCAGCTCCTGACAAATCAAGAGATGAAGTAATGATATGGAAATTTTCTTTGCACTCATATGGCTCCAAGTCACTCTCTCCTCGAAGTGCTTCATAAATTGTATTTTTCTGACGAGGCACGCCCAATGAAAGAGTTAAATTTGCCTGTGGGTCAAGGTCAATTAACAATACCTTTTTTCCAAGTTCAACTAAACCTGCGCCAATATTAATTGCGGATGTAGTTTTTCCAACGCCGCCTTTGTGATTAAGTAGTGAGATTATCTTTCCCATCCTGTATGTAAATTCTTTTGTTTAAAAAATATCTTTCAAATAAAACGCAGAAAATAAATAAATATTAAGCTGCATTTTTTCAACAATGAAGTTTTTAAATATCTTCATTCCGTAAAATTATGAATTCCAAAACTTAATAAGGAATAAAAGTTCTATATATTACTAACACTCTATCAAAAAATTACGCCAAAATTTACGTTTTTCTCATGAATGGAAAATCACTTTTTATCAATAAAAACCTAGAATTACGATTACCAGAAACGGAGTTTGCACCAACTCTTTTTCAGATAGTTGAAAATCAAAGAGAATATTTAGGAAAATGGTTGCCATGGGTCGAAAAAACCACTAGCGAAAAAGATAGTCTTGAGTTTTTAAAGTCTTCAATCTTGTTCAATAATGGAGGGCAAAAGCTAACGACTTTTATTTTTCATGAAAAAAAGTTGGTTGGGTCTGTCGCTTTTGTAAAAATAGATAAAGTAAATCGCTCATCAGAAATCGGTTATTGGTTGAATGAAAATATGCAAGGCAAAGGCATCATGATCCAATCTTGCGAACGATTAATTAAATATGGTTTTGAGAAAATGAATCTTCATCGTATCGAAATTAATGTAGCTCCAGAGAACACAAAAAGTCTCTCCATTCCAAAAAAATTGGGTTTCCATCACGAAGGAACTATCCGAGAATCATTATTTTTTAATCGCAAGTTTTATGATGGAGAAAAATTTAGTTTATTAAAAAGAGAATGGATTAAAAAATAAGGAATAGATTATATTTTTTTACCAATTTTTAATCTCAAAAACTAACATTTCACTATCACTTTCTTTTTTTAAATTGAAAAATACGTATATTAGATTTTACTTACTAAAATTAAAAGAAAGTTCCCTCCTAGCTAACTATTACTCCTGTGAAACATTAAGTGTATTTCCCCATAAAACTTAATGAATATCACTATTATTAGTAAAACTACCTTAGCACTTAAATAAATCTTAAAAGTTGTGTTTTTTAAAACATCTGAAGTAAAAAAAAGGTTTTTTAAACAATCAAATATTAGAAAATATGCATATGCATTTTAATAATATTTTTTATTTTTGGTTAAAATAATAACATGTAATGAGAGAAATATTGATTCTAATGGTTGGATTTATGTTCATTATGAGCACACCAACACACGCTAATTCCGACAATGCTATCTATCCTGTCTCTTCAATTGAACAAGATTCAACATTTTCTTTACCAAAAGTTTTTCTCCTTGGTAATCATGAAGTTGCCTATGAAAAATTAAGTGGAGAAGGTACATCTCTTCTTGCTGTTTGTGAAGATGATTTTAATGCAGCTCACGGCAAATGGAATAGCTTATTAAAAGAAATGGAAGCTCATGCTGAAATGATTAATTATGATATTAAAGGAGTGAAAATGTGGTTACACGTTTTTTGGGACGACAAAGGAAAAATTAATCATATTGCATTTTATCTCAAACCAAATTCTAGAAATGTAAAAACGGAAGAAATGACAGCTTTCTTAACTGACTTCGTCAATAATTATCACCTTCCTGCTCAATATGACGATCATTTCTCACACTATAGCGGTGCTGCTTTTCCAACTCTTAATTGGAAAAAAAAAAGTCGAATAACCGTTAAGGTGAAAGAAAAAGATTAAACTTTTTAAAAAAGGAAAGCCGAATTTTCAATTTGAAAATTCGGCTTTTTTTTTGAATTCCAAGAAGAAAATTTACCATATGCAATTTCGTTTGAACTATAAATAAGAAAACCGCAAAAACAAAAATGTCTTTGCGGCTTTTATTTAATCAAATTTAAAATTCTATTTTCTACAAAATCGTTGCTTTTACAGCATCCAAAATAGAACGCACTTTAGACATATTTGGTGCTTGCGCATACACTCTCAAAACAGGCTCTGTTCCTGAAGGTCGAATCATCACCCACTCAGTATCACTCAAGTAAAATTTATATCCATCAATTTTTTCGATGCTTTGAACATTATAATCTCCAAAGGATTGATAAGGATCATTTTTACACTTTTCGATAACAGCAATTTTTTGCTCTTCTTTGATGTGTAAGTCATCTCGATCAAAATCGAATGAACCAACTTTTTCATATAGTTCAGCAATCAACTCTTTTAAAGTCTTTCCAGTTTTTGCCATAAATTCAAAAATAACCAATCCCATCCAAATTCCATCTCGCTCTGGAATATGACCTTTCACTGCCAAACCTCCTGACTCTTCACCTCCAACTAAAACATCTTCGTTAATCATAATTTCCGCAATATATTTGAAACCAATTTTTGTTACCTCAACTTCCAAACCTAGAGATTCCGCAAATTTTTTCATCTTATCTGTAACTGAAAAAGTAACTACCACTTTTCCTTTCAATCCCTTAAAGTCATGCATATACCATAATAACAAAAGCAACAAATGATGTGAGTCCACAAAATTACCATCGCCATCATACATTCCAATTCGATCTGCGTCGCCATCATTTGCTAAACCACAGGTGATCTCAGGATCATTTTTGATCGTCTCAGAAAGCTCCCTTAAATTTCGATGGATTGGTTCAGGTGCTTGTCCTTTGAATCCAGGGTTATCATCGCAATGCAAACAAATTGCATCTGGTAATAATTTTTGTAAGGCATTCCTTCCTGCTCCATACATTGCATCGTAAGCAATTTTTTGACCTGAGTTACGAATCGCATCCATATCAAAATTATCTTCCACATGATCCAAATAGATTCCTTCCAAGTCTACATAATTCAACAAGCCATCATCCATCATTTTTTCCAAACTTGGAACTTCTATTGTCGAAACATCTGGTACCAATCCTTCTACCTCAGCAATGTCAGAAGGAATGGAAGGACCTCCATGGATGCTTTTTAATTTGTATCCATTATACGAAGGTGGATTATGACTGGCAGTAATCACTACTCCTAATTGAGATTTTGTTTTCACTACACCAAGCGAAACCATCGGAGTAGAAACAAATCCTTTGGCTAAATTCACTTTTATTCCATAAGCACCAAAAACTTGAGCCACCGCTTCGGCAAACATCTGTCCTCCAAATCTACAATCATGTCCAATGACGACTTTATCATAGCTTTTTCTTTGCATCCATTTTGCTGTTCCCTCTGCAACTCTTCTCACGTTATCAACAGTATAATCCTTTGCCATTATAGCTCTCCAGCCATCTGTTCCAAATTTTATCGGTGTAACATTCATCTATTTGTAATTTTAAGTTAGTTTTATAAAGTTTAATCCGTAATTACTGATTTTAAAAGTTGAACAAAAATACCAAAACACTTTTAAAACCCGCAATTCTATTTTTAAAGAATAGATTAAATATTTGCAAAGTATTTTACGGAAAAAAGATAGCAGAGTTTCTGCATTAATTGATTTCCAAAAAGCTGATATTTGTTTCCAAAACATAAAAAAAGAAACTCTACCTTTGGTATAAATTTTTCTGTTTTAGGAGACTCTTCTGAAATATATTTTCAATACATAAACATTCCAAAATAATTGAGCTATAAAGATACATATCGACACAAGGGTTTAAGAAAAAAACTAGTAGAAACGATTCGAGCAAAAGGTATTAAAGATGAAAAAGTATTGTCTGCCATCAACTCACTTCCTCGTCATTTTTTTATGGAAAAAGCATTCGAAGAATGGGCTTACGTTGACAAAGCTTTTCCAATTGCCAGTAATCAAACCATTTCTCAACCTTATACCGTCGCTTTCCAAACTGAACTTTTACAAATAAAAAAACGAGATAAAGTTTTGGAAGTCGGGACAGGTTCAGGTTATCAAGCTGCGATTTTAGCATTACTCGGTGCACGAGTTTACACCATCGAAAGACAGGAAGAGTTGTTTCATAAAACTAATGAATTACTAAGCAGATTAGAGGTTGGAAATATCCGAACTTTCTTCCGAGATGGTTACAAGGGGCTCCCTGAGTTTGCTCCTTTTGACAAAATGATTGTTACTGCTGGCGCAAAAGAAATACCTGAAGCACTCAAAAATCAATTAAAAATCGGGGGCGTTTTAGTTATCCCAGTTGGAGATGATAATGTGCAAAAGATGTATCGCATTACTCGAATTTCTGAAAAGGAATTTAAGAAAGAAGAGTTTGCAGCTTTTCGCTTTGTTCCTTTTTTAAAAGGGACGAATAAAAAATAATTTCTTATGAAAAATCTACTCCTACTTTGCTTCCTAGTTTTTTCATTATCTAATTGTTCGAATGAACCTTCAAAACCATCTCCTGACGTGGAATATGATTTGGAAAATGTTCGGGTATTAGTTCCTCGACAATACCAAAAAATTGGTTCTAAAAAAGAGGTAGTAGAAAAATTATTAGGAGGAACTGATTCTATCAATTTTCAAAATCAATTATTATTAGATCGAGTTTTCCTTTTACAAAAAGAAGACAATCACAACTTTGTGAAATTTGAAAATGGTCAACTAAGCTTCATTACATTTAGAACTAATGGAGATTACGAAATCATGAATGACGAAACGGAAGATTATATTTTGGGTCAATATGAAGCTTCTCTTGAAAAGAACATTTCTCCAGTCGATTCTATCTATCGTTTTAAAAAAATCCAAAGTAAATTGACTGGAGCTAATCGAGTTAGATTTTTAAAGTATAAATATACTCATACTGAAAAAGACTCAAAGTGGTACTCAACTAAATATTTAATCACCTCTGGAAACCGAACAATAAGAATGAGTATTTTTAGTCCAATATCAGATTATTCCGATATGGAAAACTATATGCAGTTTATTCAAATTAAATAGACTATTCATCCCGTAAATAGATTGTTATTTATCAAAAAAGAGGTGTCTACGCTTTGAGCACAGACACCTCTTTTTATTCTTTGTAATTTGATTCCTAGGAATTAATTTCCTAATATCAAAGGTAATCCTTCATCTCCACCTCCAACAACAATCACTTTTGAATTAGGCGAATTTGCCAATTCTAAAGTTGCTTCAATACCTTTATCTCTCAAAATTTTATCCGTCAAACTGGCATTCAAAATCTTGTTCGCTTCAGCTTTTGCTTTTGCTTCAATAATCTTACGTTCAGCTTCTTTTCGCTCACGATCTAGTTTAAATTCATATTGGAAAGACACTTGCTCTTCCTCTAATTTTTTCTCAATGGCAGCTTTCAAACTTGCAGGTAAGGCAACTTCACGAATCAAAACTTCATCCAGAACAATATGTTTCTTTTCAACATTCTCTTTTGTTCGTGTTAAAATTTCATCTTGAATAGCTTCCCTTTTAGTAGAGTATAACTCTTCCGGAAGATATTTTCCAATTACTTCTCTTGTTGCAGATCGAATCTCAGGTTTTACAATTACTTCCAAAAAGTTTGGACCAATTTCTTCATGCAATAATCCAATATTTTGAATAATTGGTTGATATCGGTATGATAGCTCTACATCGATCGTCAAACCATTTTTAGAAAGTACAGACATTTTTTCAAATGCTTCTTTTGTCCGAGTATCATAAGTAATCAATCTATTCCAAGGAGCGATCACGTGGAATCCTTGACCTTTAATATTTTTAGTATCCAATCCTCCTCCAAAACGTTTAAAGAGAACTGCATTTTCTCCTGGTTGAATTGTTTTAAAAATACTTCCAGAAAGTGTAAGGAGTACAACTAAGGCAAAAAATGCCATTACTCCGAAGCTAATTAATTTTCCTTGATTAGAAGGTGCTTGGCTCATATTAGTATGATTTATTTATTTTAAAAAAATGATCCTTTTTGAAAATTTGCACGTAAATAAGGGTGTCAGTTTTCAAAAGGAATAAAAACTTTACAATGGTACAAAATTTCATGTCAAGAAGTTTATACTTTTCTATGAAATCATTGTGAAAATAGATATTCGTTCTAAATTTAATTTAATTTTGCTGGAAATTTAACTTGTTCCAATTAAAACAACCGATTTTGAATTTTAACTCGAAAAAATCTTTTCTTTATTTTTTCCTCATTTTCACTTTTTTGTTGTTGGGTAAAACCATTTTTGCTCAACCTCCAGCTATCGAAAAAAATGAGAAAATTCCTTTCCTTCAACCTGCTGACACTTTACACAAAGGTCGATTTTGGACTTGCTCAGCAATAGGTGCAACTATTTATGGTTCAGCTGTAATTGGTCTCAATGAGATTTGGTATGCAGAATCAGAACGAGGAGGTTTTCGATTTTTTAATGATTATGGAGAATGGCGACATGTCGACAAAATGGGACATACTTTTACTGCTTACAATTATACGAATTGGTTATTTACAGGAGCAAAATGGACTGGGATGGATCGAAGGCGAGCGATGTGGACTGGGGCAGGTTTAAGTTTTCTGTTGCAAGGAACTATTGAGATGATGGATGGATATTCTAAAAAGTGGGGATTCTCTGTTCCTGATGTCGCTTTTAATACTTTGGGAATTGGATTGTTTGTTGGTCAGGAATACGCATGGAAAGAGCAACGGATTATCATGAAAGTTTCTTCTACCGTTCCCACCTACTCAACCGATATTTTGACTTCAGTCGATGGAATGCATACGACTACTTATCGTGAACGAGCGCACTCTCTTTATGGAAGTCGTTTTCCAGAAACACTTTTGAAAGATTATAATGCTCAGACCAATTGGCTCTCGTTCAATATTCATTCTTTTATGAAAAAAAAGGATACACGATTTCCGAAGTGGCTAAATGTTGCGGTGGGTTATGGCGCGCAAAATATGTATGAAGGATATAATTATGATTGGACAGAAGAAAAAACTGGAATTCAATATCAACGTGATCCAAATATTTATCCTCGATATAGTCAGATTTACTTTTCTTTTGATGTGGATTTGATGCGGATAAAAACGAAGAGCCGGTTTCTAAAAACAGCTTTTGTTATTCTGAATTGGATAAAAATTCCTGCGCCGACTTTGGAGATTAATACTTTGGGACAGGTGAAATTTTTGCCGATTTATTTTTGATTTTAATGGAACGCGGATGTCGCGTTCTATCCTTTTCTCTTTTTTAATCGAATCCTCCGAGGACCATACCATAACCAAACTCCTGTTGCAATCAAAAACAATAATCCAATTCCTAAGACATTCATCGAGATTAATTTGAATCCATCAGAGATAATGGAACCATCATGTAAGCTCTCTATCCAATCGGAATATCTTTTCTCAATTGACTTCACTTCGCCTGATTTTCCATCAATTTGTACTTCCCAATTTCCTTCTTTAAACAATACTTTTACAATTCCTTTTGATGGGCGAGCATCCATTCGATCTACTAAATTTTCATTTTGTTCAGGGTAAGTTTCATGCAAAGCTTTTTCAGCAATGGTACTAAGTTCATCTAGCGATTTCCATTCTCCCAAGTCTTTACTTACTCCTTTTTGAGTAGGTGGCTGAATTATATCAAACTCTTTTTTTAAAGCTAATAAAACTCCTGTCACAGCACTTATCACTAAAAACAAAGCTAGAGTCAATCCCATCCAACGATGGAATACTCTAAAATCTCTGAGGCTTTTGATGAGTGTTTTAAGTTTCAAAATCTTTACTCGTTAGTATTGAGATTTTGGGTGTTGAGACTACGATAAGTGGATATCTCATTTCTCTTTACCCAAAATCTCAAATCCAATAATTTATGCTATTAAGTTTTCTTTGTCCGCAGGTAATATTTTTCCAGCGGCTTCGCCAAATCCAATGCGAACTCCATCTTTTTCACACCATCCTTCGATGATGACAGTATCTCCATCAGCAATGAATTTTCGTTCTGTTCCATCAGCCATTTGAACTGATTTTGTTCCTTGCCAACTAATTTCTAACATTGAACCATATGACTCAGGCGTCTTTCCACTTATCGTACCTGAAGCATACATATCGCCTACATTTATATTGCAACCATTAACTGTGTGGTGTGCTAACTGCTGGCTCATATTCCAATACATATATTTGAAGTTGGACTCTGAAACTACAGTTGGCTCACTTCCGTCAGGTTGAATTTTTACTGCTAATTTTATATCGTAATTTTTTTCTCCTTCATATTCTAAGTAAGGCAATACTGGAGGATCTTGAACTGGCCCAGGTACTCGAAATGGTTCCAATGCATCCATCGTCACAATCCAAGGAGAAATAGTTGATGCGAAATTTTTTCCTAAAAAAGGTCCCAAAGGAACATACTCCCATTTTTGAATATCCCGCGCTGACCAATCATTGAATAAGCACATTCCAAAAATAAAATCTTCTGCTTCTTGAGTCAAAACAGTATCTCCCAAGTTAGTTTTACGACCAATCACAAATCCCATTTCCAACTCAAAATCCAATAATTTACATGGGCCATAAACTGGTTGTTTTGAATCCTTTGGTATCTGTTGCCCTTTTGGTCTTTTAATCTCTGTTCCTGAAACTACGATGGAAGAAGCTCGTCCGTGGTAACCAACTGGTAAGTGTTTCCAGTTTGGTAACAAGGCATTTTCAGGGTCTCGAAACATTTTCCCAACATTTGTTGCATGTTCGATGCTTGAATAAAAATCAGTATAATCTCTGATATCAATTGGCATCAATAATTCCACTTCATCCATTTTGTGAAAAATATGTTCTGCCATTTCTCGACTATTCCACTTAGTTTCATTTTCATCTAGGATTTCAGAAAGTCGATCACGAACTGCTCGTGTAACGTCTTTTCCCAAAGCCATAAAATCATTGATATATTGATTGTAAAAAATTGCTCTTGGTATTTTTAAATCTGCAAAAAATGCCAAATCATTTACCTTTGCTAAATCAACCACATATTTTCCAATTGCAGAACAAACTCGTGGTTCTGAATCTTTTGTTTTAAAAACTCCAAATGGTAAATTTTGGATTGGAAAATCGCTTCCCTCTGGTACTTCTACCCAAGATTTTAAGGTCGGGTTATTTGCTCTGATCATTCTATTTTTTTTTGATTGAAAATATATTTGCAAAAGTAATATTTTTCGATAATTGTTTAGAATCTCATTTCATAAATAAAAAGATATTGGATTCTGTCTTTATTAAAAAAATGAGGACAAAATTATGAGAGGCAAAATAGTGAGGATCTTGAGTAGTGGACGGGAGGCAAGTTTTATACTGTTTGAGCGGAGCGAGTTTATAAAACTAGAGCTTTGGGTTATTTTGGGGCAATGCCAAAAGTAACGAACACCCCCATATTCCACTATAGTCCCATCTTCAATAAATCTTAATTGAAAGTTTCGTTATTTCATTTTAGAGAAGTGGTATTTTGTAGCATTTGTTACTTTTGGCATTGCCCCAAAAGTAACCAAAAAGTCTAGAATTGAAAACTCGCTCCGCTCAAACAGTTCAATTCTCGCCTCCCTCCCCATAACTCGGGATTCTCCGATTGAACATCATTTTTTATATTTCATTATCAAAAAAAATCGGTAAAGATTCTTAAAACCATTACCGACTCTTTCTATAAAACAAACTAAAATCTAGCACTCTCAAAACTCCCCTTTTTGGGTCGGGGGGTTAAACTGCCATTGGCTCCTTCACTTTTCCTCCTCCATAAACCATCGAAACAAACGGCCCATTCATAAATGACTCAGGATCTAATTCACTTTGAAAAACAACTCCTTTCCACTTACCAGTAGCCAACATTCTAGCACATTCTGCCAATGGAGCAGCAGTTGTCGATTGTATAGCTCGAAGTGTTTTTGATCCCACTTTCATTGGCAAAATTCGGTAAGAACCCTCCATTGCTCGAAGATTTCCATCCTTATCATTTCCTTGCACCGATGCATAAATAATCACCTGATCTTCTTCGATCATTGGTACAAATGCTTGCATTATATGCTGTAATCTTTCTACTCGATCTTCCCCCCCTTCTGGAAGTACCGATAAAACATTATCTACCCATTGGTAATGCCCAGGGAAACGCAATGTTTTATAATCCAAATTTGTCACTCTTCCCGCCAAGGCATCTGGCAAATCTGCCGCACCACCTGAAGTCAAATTATCTTCCAAAGTCATTCCATCAACAATTAAAGTTTGTCTTTCTGACAAAGCAGGAAGTAAAACTTTTTTGCCATTCCGAACAGCTACACAAGGTTTCAAATATTCCGTAGCTACTCCAACTGGACTCCAAGTGAATCCATAAAAATGAGGTGCTCTCGCATGTTTTGTCAACGCACCAACTTTCATCGACATTTTATCAATTTCTTTTACACCATATTGAGCGCAAAAATCATTGAATAATTTCATTCCCAAAACATTAATAAATCCAGGAGCTAATCCTGTCTGCAAAACAAACCCTCGGTCTGAACCTTCAGCGATTTCTATCACTTCATTAGTTTCCTTTACATATTCAGTTAAGTTTGCGTAATGCAAATCATATTCTCGACATAATTTTGCCATTCGAGGAGCTTGGCTTCCAGGTAGGCAATCCAATAAAATATCAGCCGTTTTTAAAACTTCGATCATTTCATTATCCACTCCTTCAGAAGGCATCTTAAATGGAGTTACATCACCTGTTTCACCTAGTCCTTCTTCGATCCATTGAGCAGCTTCTTTGGCTACTTTTAGATACAAATCTCCAATGAAAATTTTAGTTTCGAATTTTTTATTTTCGGCAAGAATTAATCCTACAGCACGTCCGATTCCGCCAGCACCGGCGATCACAATCTTGTTCATGGACAAAATGGTTTTATTTAGTTAAAAAATATTTGGTTAGTTCATATTACATCTTTTTATGATGCAAAGTTTATTCCTAATTCGGTGCAAATTTTTATTCTTTTTAAATAAAAAAAGAACAACTATTGAGCAATCCTATTTTTTATCCAAAAACATATTTAGTAGTTCATCAGCTGCGCTAAATGAATTTCGTTTTCCTTCCAAAACCTCTTTTTCTATTTCGGCCAATCGTTTTTTCACCTTTTCATTTTTATAAAAAAAATCTTTCAAACCACTCCCAATTTGTTCATGCAACCAAAAGAGAGATTGTTCTTTTCTCTTCTTATCAAAAAAATGATTCTTCTTAGTCAGTTTTTGATTTTCCAATAATAATTTCCAAATCTCATTAATTCCAGTTCCTTCGATTGCGGAACAAGTCAATACTTTTGGTTGGATCTCACTTTCTTTTAAAGGCATGAGATGTAACGCATTTCGATATTCTCTTCGAGCATTCTTAGCAGCAGCAATTTGATCTCCATCTGCTTTGTTGACCGCTAAAATATCAGCCATTTCCACAATTCCTCTTTTGATACCTTGAAGTTCATCGCCAGCTCCCGGCACTAATAATAAAAGAAAAAAATCAACCATCGAGTGTACTGCTGTTTCTGATTGACCTACTCCAACTGTTTCGACGAATATGGTTTCAAAACCTGCAGCTTCGCAAAGCAAAATCGTCTCTCGAGTTTTACGAGCAACTCCTCCTAGTGAACTGCCAGCAGGCGAGGGTCGAATGAATGCATCCTTATCCAAAGACAAATCATTCATCCTCGTTTTATCTCCCAAAATACTGCCTTTTGTCACACTACTCGATGGGTCGATTGCCAAAACTGCTACCTTTCTTTTTTGAGCAATTACATGCTTACCAAGAGCTTCGATAAAAGTACTTTTTCCTACTCCTGGGATACCTGTAATTCCTACCCGAATAGAATTCCCTGAATGAGGTAAACATGCCTCAATAATTTGCTGTGCTTTACTTTGATCAGAAGATCGAGTGCTTTCTACTAATGTAATAGCTTGACTCAGAATCATTCGATCACCTTTTATAATTCCTTTGACAAAATCTTTAACCGATCGTTTCTTTTTCTTCTTTCGCAAAAACTGTTGTGCAGCATTTGGATTCACCGCGCTGGGAAGGGATTTCGACGATTTGTCTTTTTTAGTATTCTTTTTTGAAGAACTCATTGAAAAATGTAGCTGTTAATGTTTTTAACGGTTCACAATTATACTTTTAATTTATCTATAAAAACTTGATAATCAGTATTTTAATTCCTAATTAAATTAACATCCCTTCACACATTCCATTCTCGCTAGTTAATGTTTTTTAATCACCTAAAATTAGAACTTTTTCACATTTAACGGAATAATCGTTGTGGTGTTTTATATGAATAAATTTCCTCCGCCGATTGTCCGAGGTTTTTATCTGACATCACATTTGGTAAACTCAGGTAATTAACAAAATCTCTCTTACGGTTCCCCGGCCGTCGGCGGAATTATTGAGAATGTCGACTTAAGAAGTATCGTCAAACTTTCCAAATCATAAATGCTTGTTATTAAATCAACATTTCCCTTGTCACTTTTCCGTAATTTTTCCTTCTTTTTTCGATTTGAAGACTCTATTTTTGTGACCTTTTAAGAAATAAAATGTCTCTAATATAAAATACTTACCAATCTCCCTTTTTTCTAAAAAAAATCTACTACTTGAAGTAAAAAATACAATCTCAAAACGTTATTGAGATGTATTATCTAAATACCAATTTTTAAAAATATAATTTTTAACATTTAAAACTGATTACATGAAACAGTTAACCTTTTTTTCAAAATTTTTCGTTTTAGCATTAGCTTTATCATTTTGGACATCTTGTGATCCTGATGATGGCACAGGTGGAGGCGGTGGATTCGTTTTAGGACCAACCGTAGAATTAAAAAGTGGTGCAGATTTAATTTCTTCTGACGCAACAGTTGACCCTGACGCAATATTCAAAGTAAACGTAAGTGTAAGTAAAGGTGATAACGATATGACTACTTTTACTGTTTTAGAAGATGGAATTGCAATTGATGCAAGTCGTCTTAATTATAATGGTGCTGGAGCAGGTTCATTGAGTAACCCTTACAGTTTAACTGCTGCAGAAGCTGCATTTTTTGATACTAATATCGAAATCGCAGCTCAATCTAGTGGTGATGTTACTTATACTTTCCGAATGTCAGATAGTGCTGGAGAAAGCGATGAAACATCAATCACTATTTCTGTTACATCTATTCCTATAACTTTTGGATTTGAAGCTGCTAATGGTGGAATTTCTGCTGATGCTACACTTGATAGTCCTGGTAATTTCAAAGTAGAATTAGTTGCTACTAAAGGTGGATCACCTTTGAGTACACTAACTGTATTAGAAGATGGTGTTGAAGTAGATGCTACTCGAGTTAAATTTGGAACTGACAATGATTTTAATTTAGCTTCTGATTTCTTTTCTAATCCTTTAGATTTAGTAAATGATGAAAAAGATGGATTCGATTGGTTCGTTTGGGTAGATAGCCACACAGATGGAACTAAAGCTTATACTTTCCGATTAGCTGATGAGTCTGGTTCTTCTGAAGATTTGACATTAAACATTTCTATTGCTGTAGGTACTCCGGTTGCTGAACTTTCTGGGAAATTATTATTGAACTCTGCTGGTCCTGTAGGTACAGGTGGAATTAATTTATTGACTGGAGACGGAACTGGGTCTGGTGTTGGTGATGGTGGACACATTAAAGATGAAGGAATTGATCTTTCTCAACCAGTTGCACAAAACTGGAAAAAGCAAATTAGTGGAGTTGGAAATAACATAATTAGAACTCCAGGTGTTGATTTCCCAGTTGATGATTTTGCAGCAGTTCAATTCTCTGAAGAAATACAAGTTGCTTTTGATAATGGAGACGATACAACTATTGCAGATGTAGCTGTTGGTGATAGATTCTTGGTACAGTTAATTTCAGGTGAATACGTGCTTGTTTTAGTAACAAACATCAACGAAACTACTGATAACAATGATGATTATTACGAATTGTCAATCAAGTACTAATCGATAAATTTTATTTTAACATAAAATTGGAAAAGTCATCTCGTTAATTCGAGATGACTTTTTTTATTTTTGTAAAAAAATAATTATGAAAAAATTTCTTTTTGGATTTATAAAAGTATTGCTAGCCTTAATTGTTCTAATTGTAGTAGTTTATTTTTTAGGGCCAAAAGCTCCAATTCCGCAAGTAAATACTATTGCTGCTGCTGCGAACTCTAACTTAATTGAACTAGAAAAAGAAATTAATAAAGATGAAAAATCACATCTCAATTTACGACAGAATAATGAAGCTAGAATCGTTTGGGCTGATGATTCTCTAAAAACCAAAACACCATATTCTGTTGTTTATTTACACGGGTTTTCTGCAAGTCAGGGCGAAGGTGCTCCAATGCATGAAGATTTTGCGAAGCGATATGGATGTAATTTATATCTAGCGAGATTGTATGGTCATGGTTTAAATGAGGAAGAAGCATTGCTCAATTGGACGCCTGAAAAATTTATTGAGTCTGCCAAACGAGCAATTGCGATCGGTGAGCAACTTGGAGAAAAAGTCATTGTAATGGGAACTTCGACGGGTTGTACTGCTTCCCTTTATTTAGCTTCTGGAAATCCTAAAATTCATTCTCTGATCAACTACTCACCCAACATTGATGTAGCCAATAAAGATGCTTGGTTGCTTACTCAACAATGGGGTCTTCAGATGGGACGATATGTCAACGGAAGTGATTATCATTCTTGGGTTCCGAATGAAGGAACTGCAAATTTGGTTACTTATAAATATCGGTTAGAAGCAGTTGTTGCTCTTAAATCTTTGATTGATGCAACGATGACGGAAGAGGTGTTTAGCAAAATTACTCAACCTCTTTTTATGGGGTATTGGTATAAAAATGAGGAAGTTCAAGATAAAGTTGTTTCCGTAAATAGAATGTTAGAAATGTACGATCAACTTGGAACACCTGAAACAAAAAAGAAAAAAATTGCTTTTGAAAATGCAACGAATCACGTGCTAGCTAGCCCGCTTTGGAATAAAGATTTTGAAACAGTAAAACAAGCTACTTTTGATTTTGCAGAAAAAGTTTTAGGATTAGTTCCGGTTGAGAAAAAGCAAAAAGTTTTGGAATTGGAGGCGGTAGAATAAATGTACAATAAGTATCAGATACCTGATTTACATAAAAAAGCTGCTAGGATTTTCATCCTAGCAGCTTTTTTTATTCATATTTAATAAATATTTATTTTAACGAATTGCTTTTCAATAAAAAATAGATTTTCAAAAACCACATTTTGTACTTGATATTGACGGAAACAGTCGAAAGACTGAATTCTAATTCCCTCACTTTAAAAATGTGGATTATGCAATTTGAACTTTCATCGTATTTATTTCGAATTGATTCGGAAGACAAAAAAGCTATCAATATTTTGTGTACTGCATTTCATGACAATGGTCGAATGCATGCTTTGATTGGAAAAAAACGAAAGGATTTTTCTAAAGGAATTAAAGCGGTAATATCCTATTGCTATTTTATGGTCAAAAAAATTGGAGGCATTTTTAAATCAAAAGACCAATCTACGTTCTTGCTTTTTTATCGAAAAAGTGAACACTATTTTTCTTTTCGTGATTGGTTACACTATTTGTATTTAGCTTTTTTCGTGATCGGAATAGGTCGAATTTCCCAAGTTCTAAAACGCGAAAAATTGATTCGAAAAACAAGAGCTTTGCAAATTCAAAAACATCAAGATCGAGACTTTTTATACGTTTGGTTTTTAGCTCAAAAAAAAGATTATAATGGTCTTGACGGTTTGATGGAAGCGAAGGAATATATCACTTCGAAAGGCTCTGAATTGAATTTACCGATTTATATGGAAACGACTGAGGAACGATTGGTTCCAATTTACGAACGCTTTGGTTTTGAATTTTACGACTATAGAGAAGATGAATCAATTGATTTGAAAGTGTGGTTTGGAAGATGTGTTGCCTAATTTTTTTTATAAAAAAATATAAACTCAACTGAAATGAAAGAATTAAAATTTAAGCATGACGAAGGTGATATATTATTTTTAAAAACCTTGCGTGGCCGAGTGAATCAATATTTTAGAGAAAATAAAATTGAAAAAACAGCTAATGGTTTTGCCAAAGCGAAAGCGGTATTTTTAGTCACAATTTACCTTTTAGCTTTTATTGGTATTTTCTTTTCTCAGACGATTTTACAGTTATATTTTTGTTATGCAATCAGCGGTATGTTGACCATTTTCGTTGCTCTAAATATTGCTCACGATGCAGCACATAGTACTTTTTCAAAACATAAAAGTATCAACAACTTTTTATTATATACTTTTGATTTCTTAGGAGCGAGTGGCTACATGTGGCGATTAAAACATGTGCACTCTCATCATCCGCATGTCAATATTCCAAACATGGATGGGGATATTAAGCAAAGTAATTTGGTTCGGATTTTCCCTAACTCTCCTTTCTTCTCTTTTCATCGATATCAATATTTATATATGCCCTTTTTGTATCTCTTTTATACTTTGATTTGGTTGATGTTTCGAGATTTCAAGGATTTCCTCCAGACGGATATTAGTGGAAAATCTTCAGTAAATCACCCTAAGATTGAATATGTAAAATTATTGTTAGGAAAAATAATCTTCGTTGGCCGATTGATTATTCTGCCTGCGTTATTGTTACCATTTTCTATTTCTCAAATACTTTTGGGTTTTGTGATTTTTCATTTTTGTGCCAGTTATACTGTTGCGATGGCTTTGATTTCAGCGCATATCGGTGAACATTCAGTTTATCCTGAACCTAATCAAAATGGAGAGATGTCGCAATCTTGGGTGAGACATCAGATTGTGACCACTTGTGATTTTGCAACTCATAACAAAGTACTTACAAATCTATTTGGAGGGTTTAATCATCATGTAGTTCATCATCTTTTTCCGAATATTTGTCATATTCATTATCCTAAGTTGACGAAGATTTTAGTAGAGACTTGTAATGAATTTGGGATGCCTTATTATTCTAACTCAACGCTTTTTGGTGCGGTGAAGTCGCATCTGAGATTTTTAAAAATTAGAAGTGTGCGAGAGGAGAAGGTGCCTTATTTGGAGATTTGATTTTTTTGTTTTTCACCACATAGGCACATAGAACACATAGTCTCTCTTGAGTGAAAACATCTATGTTTTCTATGTGCCTATGTGGTGAAAATTTAACTAACTAATTTTTTCAAATCCTCTTCCCAAGTTTCGTAAGCCACTTTATACTCATCGATATTTTCGCTTGGAAAATATTGTTTTTCCACTTCATTAGTTTTAATTGACTCTTCCAAATTAGCATAAACTTTAGCTCCTACTCCACTTGCTTTTGCAGCACCTTCTGCGCCTGTGGTTTTTACCACTTCAATACAACAACCTAACAAATTCGCAACGGTGGTAGAGAATATTTTTGATTGAAAAAGATTATCATTCCCAACTTTTATCACTTTGGGATTTAATCCTAAATCTTTTAAAACTTGAAAACCATAAACAAATGAAAATGCAATTCCTTCCAAACCTGCTCTAAAAAAATGAGCCTGCTTGTGTCGATTAAAATGTAAGTTGTTTATCTGTGCGCCAGGACTTTCATTTCCTAAAATCCTTTCTGCTCCATTTCCAAAAGGAATAATCCGAAGTCCTTCTGAGCCAACTGGAATTTCACTTGCCATCGCTTCCATATCATTGTAGGAAGTATTAGGCTGTGCAATTAATTTTTTCAAAAAAGAATATTGAATCCCTGCCCCGTTGATACATAAAAGCATTCCTATTCTTGGATTTTCAATTGAATGATTTACATGAGCAAAACCATTGATTCGAGATTGCAAATCATAAATTGGTTGATCCACCACTCCATAAACAACTCCTGAAGTTCCGCCAGTCGCAGCAACTTCATCTGGATTTATTACTCCTAAGGACAAAGCATTATTGGGTTGATCTCCTGCTCGATAAGTGACTGGAATTCCTTCTGGAAGACCAGTTTCTTCCGATGCTTTTTCATTTAAAATTCCTTGTATGCTAAAAGTGTCTTTGATCTCAGGAATTATTTTTTCATCAATTCCATACTCTTCTAAAAGAAATTTTGAAACTTCATTTTCCTTAAAATCCCAAAAAACACCTTCTGACAAACCTGAAATTGTTGTATTAATCTCGCCACTCAATTTCATTGCAATGTAATCACCTGGCAACATCATTTTATAAATTCGATTGTAAATCTCAGGTTCATTTTCTTTAACCCATCTTAATTTTGAAGCAGTAAAATTACCTGGAGAATTGAGCAGATGAGAAAGGCATTTTTCTTCTGTCAGATTTGCAAAAGCTTTATTTCCAATTTCTACCGCTCGACTATCACACCAAATTATTGAAGGTCGTAGAACTTGTTGATTTTCATCTACTAAAACTAATCCATGCATTTGATAAGCAATACCAATACCTTGTATTTGATGTGGATCAATCTGAGTTGTTTCTAAAATTTCCTTCGTTGCTTCGCAAACATTTTCCCACCAAACTTCAGGGGATTGTTCTGCCCAACCAATTTCTTTAGCAATAATTTCCATTTCAGTTTTTGGAAAATGGGTTACCTTAATTGCCTTGCCAGTTTCAGTATTTACCAAAGCAGCTTTGATTGAGGAGCTTCCAATATCGTATCCGAGTAAATACACGTGATAGTATTTTTGGGTTCTTAGACAAATCCCGTGTTTTAAGTCAAATAAAAGTTGAAAATAACACTCTCTTCGGTCGTTTTAATTTTCAACTTTTGTTTGACCACGGGCTATGTCTAAGAACGGTTTTTAATCAAAAAATATCTTTAGCCAAATATAAAAAAAGTGATGCTGACTTTCATCAACACCACTTTTATAAAACCAACTTTCTCTTTGTTTAATATTACTTGTACTCCTGACGGGGTTCGAACCCGCAATCTCTGCCGTGAAAGGGCAACGACTTAACCAATTTGTCCACAGGAGCGAGTTGGGAATATCGATTTAAGAACAAGGAATTATGATTTGAGAAGTTTGACTATACTCCTCAATATAACATCAAAACAAACATTGTTCAACTTCTCAAATCCTTGTTCTTAAATCAATATTGGATATTCCCACAGCGAGAGTATAAGGATTCGAACCTTAGCGTAACGGTTTTGGAGACCATCCGACACAGCCTACGCTTACTCCCATTTCTCGATAAAGATGCCTTTGTCATCTTGCTAGGACTCGAACCTAGACCACAACATTCAAAGTGTTGTATGCTACCTTTACACCACAAGACTATTTAGTCTTGTTGCTGGATTTCATTTTTCATAACTAAATATTTATTCATAGATAATTCCTATGTCTCGAGTCAAGTTAAAATTGAATTCAACATTTCCTCTGGTCATTTTTAAATTCAATATTAACTTGACCGCAGGATTTCTCTAAGAATGAGAAAAAAATTAGTTGCGAAGAGGGGATTCGAACCCCTAGCTTAGGGTTATGAGCCCCAAATGTTAAACCGTTACACTACCTCGCATTATTGGTGGCAACATGGGAATCGAACCCTACCCTCTGGTTTTTCAGACCAACGCTCTCACCCGGTGAGCTATGTCGCCAAATATTAAAACAATACATTTACATTGTCTTGACGGACAGACTCGAACTGTCATCTTACTGCATATAAGGCAGCAGCTCTAACCAATTGAGCTACATCAAGATTAAGTAATAAAAGCTGTCAACTATTACCTTAAGTTCTGTCAAGTGGAATCGAACCACTATCCTCTGCGCCACAAACAGATATTCTAGCCAATTGAACTATGACAGATTTTTAGAAAAAAAAGAACTTGAGAATACAGTCTTTTGCGGACAAACTTTACACAGATTATGGTCGATGTTGCTGCATCAACGTTCCTGTGGTTTCCACTTCCCTCTGTCGCCAGATTGAAGTATAAGTCCAATGCCTTTTTTGTTTCCGAAGAAACTACATTGCAATTGATCGGCACCTTAGACGTGGCCTGTATAGCGATTCTTTGTCCGCCCTTTACAGCTACGGGGGTTGGCTCCCCCACCATTAACAGCCGGCACCTCTCGGTACGGGTCTGATCGAATGTGCACCATGTACCAGAACCTTGCGGGCACTCGTACCCCATATTTTTCAATGGGTTTAGGCATCTACTACATTGCAACGCCCGAGACTTTCGCTTATAATCTTAAGACAGGAATCGAACCTGCACTATCCAGTTTTGATGACTAGCGCCTCTACCATTTGGGCTACTTAAAAAGCAAAATGCTTCGGACATTCGGAAGAAGTGTCTCGGGTATGGCTCCGTAGATTTTCGCCTACAGAATACCAAAACTCCTCCCTGCAAACCTCGCGGTTCACGATATTTCAGGATAACGATTCGTTGCCAAACGGATACCCTTGATACTGAATCACGCTAACATAAAAGTGGATAACAATTATGTAACATTAATTCTACAACTTTCCCTATTGATGTCTCCACCTCAACTTCGATGTCCTTCTCGAAGTATGTTGATCCCCTTCCCTCAGCGGTCGCCCCTAGGAATTGAATGCAACATGATAGTTGCTTGCTTACTCAAACTTCTTCAAAAAAAGTCCCCAATGCTGTTACTTCAACTTCAGATTTATCCCAGTTACCCGGTTTATTTAAGGACAGTAAGCTGCCCCGACTTTAGAAAGTGCAAGCACTAACTATTATCGATTTTCTTTAAATATTCAATGAACTTAGTTCGTTTGACGTTGAACGGTTGACGTTTGACGGTCGCACATACAACTTGAACATTTTCGTTCCGAAGGATGGATTCGAACCATCAACCTCCCGCGTATCAGGCGATTGCGCTAACCGTTGCGCCACATCGGATTATTTATTTCATAGTGTGTAAAATATTCTAACAATACTTTCACATGGAGCCGGTAACCGGTCTCGAACCGATAATCTCTTGATTACAAATCAAGTGCAATACCAATTATGCTATACCGACTTTTGCGACTTGAGTAGGAGTCGAACCTACAATCAACACTTTAACAGAGTGCCGCTTTACCATTTAGCTATCAAGTCTTTTCTCTATAAATTCGTAGCAATGATGAGATTCGAACTCACAACCTTCTCCGTGTAAAAGAGCTGCGCTGAGCCATTGCGCCACATCGCTATTTTTAAAACATTTTTTAGAGTGCACGATTGGATTCGAACCAACACATACAAGATTTGCAATCTCGTCCCTTAGCCAGTTTGGGTACATGCACATTTGGGAATATCGAATATCCAACAAGGAATTTTGATTTGAGAAGTGTGACGATACTGTATGAATTCTCGATGAGAAATTTTGTCAAACTTCTCAAATCCTTGTTCGTAAATCAATATTCGATTTTCCCACAGTTACCCCGATGGGACTCGAACCCATAACCCGCGGTTTAAAAGACCGCTACTCTAGCCAGTTGAGCTACGAGGTAATATTTAGATCAGCGGAAGAGGTGGGAGTCGAACCCACACGAGTCGTTAGCTCCTAACTCTTTTCAAGACAGCGACCACCGCCCTTTGGCTTGCCCTTCCTTTTGAATTTGCATACAGAGGAGAACAAGGGGATTGAACCCTCACCTCAACGAATCGAGGACTCGCTTAGCAGGCGAGCGCAGCAAACCAGTATCTGCCTATTCTCCATTTTTACGTTAATCGTTTTATGATGGACGTTTTACGTTTCCCCTACATACTTCGATTAAATTCCATTTTAAAATCTGACTTTTCAGATTTTGTATTTTGAGCGAACAATCGGATTCGAACCGATATACCCTGATTGGAAGCCAGGAATTCTGCCATTGAACTATGCTCGCTTTTTTTCTTCCTCTGCTTATGCATTGCTAACAAATGTTCCTTCTTTCTGAGCTTTCTTTATGTATCTCATGAACATCATAGCTTTATCTTTTTTCAAAAATGTAGCATCTCCTATATCATCAATCGGCACAGGGAAAATGAAACTTTCTTTTTCATAATTTATCGAATAGTATAAATGCCCTTTCCGATAAAATTTAAAATGCACTACGTTGTCTTTTATTAATTCTACTAATCTCATAATCATTTTTTTTGTACCTCAGGAGGGACTCGAACCCCCAACATCGTGTTTCTAAGACACGCGCCTCTGCCAGTTGGGCTACTAAGGTTGTTTGTGGAAAAGGTAGGACTTGAACCTACAAGGTTATTCAAAACATCGATTTTACAGACCGACACGCTACCAATTACGTTCTACTTTTCCAGTTGCAGCCATGCAGGGATTCGAACCCCAATCTGAAGATTCGTAATCTTCTGTCCTTCCAATTGAACGACACGGCTATCCTTTTTAAAAATCTTTTCTAATGTGTAGTCACGTAGGGAGTCGAACCCCAATTTGAAGAGTAGAAATCTCCTGTCTTTCCAATTAGACGACACGACTAAAAAATGTATCCTCGATGAGATTCGAACTCATACTTTACAGGTTTTAAACCTATTGCCTCTGCCGGTTGGGCTACGAGGATGTTCATAGCTAAATATTTCAATTTTGGTCTAAGCAGTAGGATTCGAACCTACACCCCCTACATTCCAAATGTAGTGCTCTGCATTAAGCTACGCCTAGATATAAAAGTGGAAGGAATGGGAATCGAACCCAACTCACAATGGTTGCAAACCAACGTCGCCTTGCCTTGGTACATGTCCCCCCAGTCATAATTATGATTTTAAAAAAACCTGTGATTATAAGTCAAGTTAAAATTGTAATTAACTCTTCTGTTAGTCGTTCTTAATTCCAATTTCAACTTGACCACAGGTATTTTTAAAAAAAATAAAACTCATTCTCTTTTGAATGACTTGCGGTGAAGACGAGAATCGAACTCGCAACTTGAGGATAGACAATCCCCTGCTCTACCTGATTGAACTACATCACCGTTTTAAATCAAAAATTTCAATTTTGACATACTTCTCCAATTTACCGACATGACTTTTCATGTAGATATTAAGTGGGAGAAATTTGCAAATGGCCACTTATCGTTTTTTTATAACAATAAATTTACATCTGCATTTATTTAAAAATTTGAATTGATTTCCTTTTAGGTTTGTATGAGTTTTGAAAATGTGTTTTCCACTTTTCATTTTACTCTATACAAGTTAATTTATCCTTCAAAAACTTTCGTGTTTTGCGTCAAGACAAAATTAAAATCAACACTTCCGTTGGTCGTTTTAAATTTCAATTTTGCCTTGACCACGAAATTTATTGAAGGACGAAATATATATCGCTATTCATTTTCACGAATAGCTTCTTTGTTCAATTTTATCATTTCAAATTGAAGCAGAACGAATAAACTTATTTCTTAAATAAAATTAGAAGTTGTTTCGCAGCTGCTTTATTTCTAACAGCTACTTACTCCTTTAAGGAAGACTGTTAGAAGAGTCTCGGACTAAAACTACCGAGTTGATCTATGGCAATGCATTCGGCATTGACCCAAGATTCCAGACTCGGATTATTTGTCCGTTTGGAAGATAAATTAAAAATGATATGTAATGTGTTTTGTAACATCTTTTGAAAATTAAATTTGTTTTGTTTATCAAATTCGAAATACTAAACCAATCAAAGCAGTCAAATAGTTCCAGCAATTTTTATTTTTTTTCAAATAAAAATCACCACCTATCATAAATGATTGATTTTCAATTAATTACGGCAATATATTTTTTTGAAAAACTTTTAAACTTTTTAAATAGGAATCTTTAACACAAGCTTTGTTCCTATGGCAATTTGATTATCATCGTATAAGTCAACAATGGAAACATCATGATAATCAGAACGATTTTTTCCAAAAAGTTTTAAACGATCTATTGATAATTGTAATCCAATCGAAGGACGTTGAAAAACCTTTTTGCTTTTTATCTCCATGGCTCGCTCCCTTCCTATTCCATTATCTTCAACTTCGATAGTAAGATATTTTTCATGGTCATGCCTCAATCGGATAATAATTTTTTTTGCATCTTTTTTTAGGGATAAACCATGCCAGATTGAATTCTCGACTAAGGGCTGAAGTAAAAGTGGAGGGATTTTAAATTTGTTCAAATTGAGATCCTGCTCATTTTCTAAAATGAACTCAATCTTATTTTCAAAACGAATATTCTCTAAATTAACATAGAGCTGAAGTGTCTCGATTTCCTCTTTTAGGCTACATTCATCATTGTTTGAATTTTTTAAAACTTCTCTCAGTATTTTAGAAAACTTATTCAAATAACTGACCGCATCTTCTTTGCGTTTATGAATAATCGCATTTTTAATTGAGTTTAATGCATTGAAAATAAAATGAGGATTCATTTGATTTCGCAATGAGGTAAGTGTCATTTCTAAAAGCTCTTGTTCGTATTGCATTCGAATCTTTTCCTTTTCTCGTTCCTTTCGATCTTCGATCAATGCTGCTACTTCTTTAGTTTTTTGAGCTACCTCAACTTGAAGTTTTTCATTAATACTTTGCTTAAGTTTTTCATTCTTTTGTAGCTCGCCAATCAAGGAAAGACGCGTCTGATTTCGGTCTTCATAAATTTGGTATATTCTTAAACCTAGTCCGAGAGCGAAAATTACCGTTTCAAAAATAATCCCAAAAGTAAACCAGCTAATTGGATCAATTCCTAAAAATTTTGCATTGTCATAATGACTTAAGTACAAAGAAAAATAAGCAAATATATGATAGATAATAGTCCCTATTATCATGTAATACTTAAACCTATCATTGATAAATAAAATCTTATAAATCGTATAAACTGCAAGTAATTCTATGATGGGAAGCAACACTCCTAAGAAGACATACATAAATATCTCAGACTGCCCGAATAAAAGCAAAAAGAAATACAAGACACTTCCCCCGATTAAACAACCATATGCAATCCGTCGGATATTTTGATTTAGTCGAGGTAAATGTTTTTTTAGGTTTAGAAAACTTGCTGCAAAAATGAAGTAATAACAATTATATAAAAGTTGAAGATACCAATTGGGGTACCAACCTATTTCTCTTAAATTCAGGTTGGTATATTCCCCAGATAATTTTAGCCCCATATAAAGTCCTAGAAAGAGAGTGTAGGCTGCGTAGTATTTGAAGCTTTTTAATTTCGTGAAATAAAAAATAATAGCACAAAGGCTAGACCAAACCATCATTAGATTAAATGTGAACATCAAAGTCAGCTCGGTAAATCTTTCTTCCACAAGTTTAAGCGTTAATAATTTTTTGCATCAAGTCATTTTTCTTTGATCTCGACACAGCAATTTTGGTTTGATCTTCCATTACAACGAACCCTCCATCTCCTTTTATATATTCTATGATATGATTAATGTTGACAAGGTAGGAATTATGAATACGAAGAAAATTAGGATGGTTAATTTTTCGCTCTACCTCTTTTAAATTTTTAGAAACAACAATAGTTTTTCTTTCTGATTGGTAAATCTCAGTATAGTTTCCATCAGATTTACAATAAAGAATTTCACTAGGCTTCACTAATAAGATTTTGCCATCTACAGCGAAAGAAATCTTTTGACTATTGTTTTGTTGTTGGATATTAGATTGAAGCACATTTCTAATTTGCTCGCTTAGATCTACTGTTCCTTTCATTGATTTAATCTTCTCTACCGCATTTTTTAATTCATCAGTATCGACTGGCTTGAGTAAGTAATCAATGGCATTTTCTCTAAAAGCTTGCAAGGCATAATTCTCGTAAGCAGTAGTTATGATGAGTTGAAATTTTTTAAACTTCAGTTCACTTAGCAAAGTAAAACCATCTTTTTCTGGCATTTCTATATCTAAAAAAACACAATCTGGTTTTAAGTAATTAATTCCTGAAATAGCTTCAACAGGTGACGTAAAAGAATCAACCACTTCTATGTCTTCACAGAAATTTTCTATCTCCCATTTGAGATTACTAATGGCAGCGGGTTCGTCATCTACAATGATAGCTCTTATGTGTGGCATAATTTAAAACTAGAATATCTTCAATATTTGAAAGATTAAATTTAATAAAAGTAAATAATAAAAATCGAGATTATTACTCTTGATACATAACTCACATATTTTTTGATTTAGTTAACGAGATATTTTTGACTACCTACAAAAAGCTCTCTATTATTATATTCCTACCAATTATACAACCTATTATGTGATCTACACAATTCGTAAAAATCATAACAAAGAAACTGATATGTTTGAATCATGATTTTTGGTTCATAGACAAAACTCATGCACTTAAGTCAAGCCAAAGTTGATAATGAGATTTCTCTAAGAACGTAATTTTTTAAAACCAAAAAACAAATTCAGTTTATTATGCTCACATCAAATTATTTAAAAACCATCTTTATCTTAATTTTTTCTATTTCTTTTTTCCCTACATCTCAAGGACAAATTTTGAAGAGGCTAAAAAGAAAAATTGAAAGAAAAGTTGAGAATAAAATTGATCGAAAAGTTGATAAAACCATTGACGATGCCATAGATGGAGACATCAAGAAAAAAGAAAAATCAAATAGTAAAAATGAAACAAATTCAAATGAAAAATTCGAAAAAGATAATTCAAGAGATTTTGGCGATGTAAATATTTCAAGTAATAATCATGAAGCTATCGGCATTGGAAAATTAGGAAAAGTCAAAGTCATCCAAAATGGAAACTCCTACAGAATTTCTGGCTCGTGGTGGACTCATAGTGCTGATATTCCAGATGGATTTACCCTTGAAATAAAAAATGTTTCTTCTTTAAAAACAACAGATAATCCTCAAAAAACCAAATTCAAAATCCCAGAAGAAGCTACCCTTCACCTTGCTTATGACCCTTCTATGCCGAATCTTAAACCTGCTGTAGATAATCGAAAACAGGCGGTAACAGATAACTACATAAGCTATAATATCTCACAAGGTACGGTTAGCATTTATCTCTTGGATGATAATACAATTCATTTTGGATTCTCTGGAGACAATGGTTTAAAAGGAAGTTTACAAGCTCAATCTCCTGACTTTATCTCAGAACATTCTCCAGCAGTTACGGAGAGAAAATCCAACTCTCAAGATTCCTCTACATCTAACAATCAACCTAAATTAAATTCATCTTCACCTACGGCTGGTACTTATGAATTCAACTATGAATTTGTCAATGAAATTAAAACTGATAAAGAAAATGAAACTTATACGCTTTCTTATCTTTTTAATGCTAAGGAAGATTATTTTGGAATGAAGGTAAATATGAGTGATTACTCAGAGGAAGAAATGGGAGGCGAATCCGTAATTATTTATGACGATGGTAATAGTTTTATTTTCGTAGATGCTCAAGGGATGAAAATTCAAATGTCATCCATGGGTGGCCAACAACAATCTATGCCCTCTGATCAAATGGCTAACTATGATTATTCTAATGTGAAAAAAACTGGAGCAACTAAATCAATTCTTGGTTATACCTGCTACGAATATATTATGACGGATCAATCCACAAAAGCTATCATGTGGGTGGCGCCTGATTTTAAAATTCCAAACTGGTTTACCGCTCAACAAAATAAAAGTAACCAGCAGGTTGGTTTAAACGGATACGTTTTGGAATATGATGTTCAATCTGATGATGGAAATATGACTATGAAAACCATCAAGATTAATGAAAACGCCAATATCAAAATTGTAGGTTCCGATTATAAAAAAATGTTTTAATCAAATCATCTAAAAAATAAACATCATGAAATATACTCTTTTGGTTTTTTCCATTCTTCTATTCTTTGCTTGTGACAATCCCGTAGGTGATAAAAAAAGTACAATTGATTCTGTGAATGAAATTGGAAATACATCCTTTGTTAATAAAAATTTCAATGGGAATCTCATTCAATACAATTCTGATCTTAATCCTTGCGAAATGCTGACTCAAGATGCTCTAGCTAATTTGTATCAAGTAGGTACTGATAAAATTCAAGTGATTGGAGGAAATGGTAGCTTTCAAACTTGTACTTATCGAGTTTTACTAGGAGAAGAATTTAATTTTTTGACAGGATCAATGTTAATTTTACCTGACCCATCTGGAGATGTTATCGATTCTTGGGCAGAGCAATGGTCCATTCAAAAAGCGGCTTCCAAAAGTTCTGAATATTTACCTAACATGGGAAAAGCGGCACTTTGGAAAGGAGGAAATAGAACCTTGAAAATTAAGTTTGAAGGTTATACACTCGAAATCATGGCTCCTGGCGCTCCATTTAATAAGGAAGAAAAGAAGAAGAATCGAGATTATAAATCGATTGCAATTGGAATGGCAAAGGAGGCAGGTTTTCTTAAATAACGAACTCTAAAAAGTATAAAAAAACCTCTTAGTCTTGAATTTCTTACTCGGGCGTGAGATAATAGACTAAGAGGGTTAGGGTTACTTATTAATACTTTACTTAGATTTTTTAGAAATCCAATAAATGTACCTGCTAGGTGGTCAAATATAGGTGGTTTTTAAATTCTGAATCTTCACAAATCTTGTAATATATAGCATATTTTTGACTTTCGATATAAAACAAAACACCTATTGCATTGATAATCAATCACTTACGGATTTCGCTGGGAGGCCTTCCAAATTCATCTGAAAAAGCTCGTGAAAAATAATTTGGATCACTAAATCCTACTTCATAAGCTATTTCAGCTATGTTCATAGATGAGTTTTGGAGTAATTCAAGAGCATGTTGTAAGCGAAAACGGCGAATAAATTTATTTGGAGGCATACCTGTAACTGCCTTCAACTTTCTGTACATTTGAGTAGAACTTAAGTGCATTTCTTTACTTAATTCTGCTACAGAAAATTTAGGATTATCTAACTCTTTCTTAAGTATTTGTAATATTTTTTGAAGAAAATCATCTTCGGCACTTGTCCTCTTTTTTGTAACAGAAGTCAAGTTGCCTCTATATTTTGCCTGAAGAGTAACTCTATTCTCAATTAACTTTTTTAGTCTCGTCTTCAATTCTATCTTTTGAAACGGCTTCATCATATAAGCATCAGCTCCTGTTTCGAGTCCTTCAATTTTATCCTCTTGAGTAGCTTTTGCAGTCAATAATATGATTGGAATATGGCTGGTTTTTTCATCTTGCTTCAACGTTTTGCAAACTTCAAAACCATTTTTCCTTGGCATCATCAAATCACTAACAATAATATCAGGAATCAATTCAAATGCCTTTTCAATTCCTTCTTGACCATCACGAGCGATCTCAATACGATAATCTTTATTGATGCAACTTTTAATATAAGTGATTACATCTTCATTATCTTCCACCAATAAGAGTTGTGGAATTTCATTTTCATGGAAATCTAAATCAAGTAATTCAGTATCAAATTCAGGAGCTACCTCTTTTTCATTACTTTTCTTTTCTTCTTTGATTGGTTCTAAAATATTAACATCCGTTTTCTCCGAACGATTAATCGGTAAATAAACTAAAAACTCACTCCCCTCACCTAGCTCACTTTCCAATGAAATCTCCCCTTGTAAAAACTCAACCAATTCTTTTGTCAGAGCTAATCCTACTCCTACACCATCTATTTTGGCAACATTCGATTGATCCACTTTATAAAACCGATCAAAAATAAAAGGTTGATCTTTAGCCGCAATTCCATGTCCATTGTCTTTAACTTTTAAGCAGAGTCTACCATCTTCTTTTTTTACATGAAAAACAATTTTCCCTTTTTCGGGAGTATATTTAATTGCATTTGACAAAAGATTATAGACTATATGTTGGATTTTTTGCTCATCAAAATCCATGATTATTTCTTTCTCCTCAGAATAAAAAGTAAGTTGAATATCCTTAGCATTGGCCATGGAATGAAAAGACTCAGTTAAGTACTGCAAAAAATTGATAATGTTTGCTTGAACCAAATCCATTTTTAAATTTCCTGATTCAGCTTTGCTCAAATCTAAAATTTGATTAATTAGACGAAGCAAATTATTACTATTCCTTAGAATCATTTCCTTCGCCTCATCATCCCCTTTTATACTTTCAGTCATTCCCATAATGACAGTCAAAGGAGTACGGAATTCATGAGTAATGTTCGTATACAATTTAGATTTTAGGTTATTTAATTCCTTTAGTCTTTCAGCCTCCTTATGTTCGATGTCTTGTAAAATTTTCGCCTTTTCGAGTTCAAAATCTCCTTTTCGTTTTTCATCTTCTACTTCTTTTTGTCGGTATGCCATTCCTAAAGAAAAAATGATGATTTCAAAAATTGTCCCAATCCTAAAATAGACAACTGAAAAATCAACTGTCTGCAATCTCATCCATATCGTAGCTAATAAACCTAACCCCATCAAAGAAAAACCTACGATAATAAAAAGTCCTTTCCTATCTTTCGTTTTATAAATAGGAATAAGTACTGAAAAACATAATATCAAAAAAGAAAAGGCATAAAGTACTGCAGGAATATCAGCAATATTATAACTAAAGTTAGAATACCACATCAAAGAGTAATCAATTATAATTACTGGAATTGTGATAAGGGAGAATATTTTAAAAATCTTATCCCAAGTTGGTAACAACGTCTTCAAATCTAAAAATGAACGTACAAAAGTCAAATATCCCATAAAAGTGATATAAGCAAAAGGCTTGAAGAAATAAATTAATTGAGGTTTTTCATATAAAAACCAATCTCGAATATAGTCTGCTAAATCTCCCGAGTTATACATTGAAAAGAAGGTAATCCCCAGAATGTAAATAGAATAATATAGATAGGCTTTATCCCTGGCATAGAAAAACAAGAAAAAATTATATACCAGCATCATGACTACAAATCCGAAGTACATGCCATTTTGTTGCTTCTCTTTTTGCAATGCTGCATGAAAAGAAACTGAATGCTGCAATGTTAAGTCAAATTTTGGAGCAATAAATTTTCTCTTATTTTCTGTTCGAAAATAAAGAGTAACTGTTTCCCCTATGGGAATTTGAATTTTGGCAATGTTTTGTTTGGAGGTTGGCGCGAACGATTTTTGATGGGTTGGGACAAAAAATCCAGTCTGATAATTTTTCACAAATCCATCAGAATCGACTACAAAGACTTTTATGTCTGTAAAGATTAGGGAAAAATGTAGCACCCATTCGAAGTAATCATTATTATCTGAAACATTATTATTGACTTCGATTTTTCCCCAATATATTTCTTCTGGTAAAAAATCAGTAGCCCAACTATTTAGAGGAGAAAATACTGTAGGGGTATTTTTAATATTTTCAAAAGTTAGCTCGCCAGTCTTATCATGAAAAATTTCAAGGTGGTCAGTTAAAATACATTCGGAAGTTGTTTCTTCAATAGAATATTTTTTTGCTTCAACAGATGAAGCAAAAAACAAAATGATAAAAAGTATTAGTAAGTTATTTTTTCCTCTCAAAAAAAGTCAATTTAAGTATTTTCAAAGGTATAATTTATGAAGTTTTCTAAGTAGATATTTACTCTAGTTTTAGGGACAAACTATTTTAGGTTTTTTATAAGATGTTAAAGTACAAGA
>CAZMBP010000002.1:0-154399 GCA_964564545.1 uncultured Saprospiraceae bacterium | reverse complement strand
AAAGGCGATTATTAGATTTTATGAATCCTTTAGATATTGAGTATAGGAATATTGCATTAATGATTGGATATACAATTTTCCAGAAGTAAAATAACAACTGGCTATAACGATGGAATGTTCTTGATTAAATTTGAATTACCAAAAGTGAGTAATGTGCAAGTTCGCATCTACGACATCACAGGTAAAGCAATCATGAGTAGTCCTAAACAAAGTATTTTTGAAAATAAACTAGAGTTTAATTTATCTTCATTTACAGACGGAGTTTATATTGTGAAAATCACAGTTGATGATTCTGTTCTAGCGAAACGAATAGTTTCACAAAATTTCTAGAAAGGATCTTTAAGTAAATACATAAAAAGGCTTCCAATTTATTTTAATTGGAAGTCTTTTTTTGTAAAATCGCATTCTGTTTTCAACATAATTAAAAACTTAAAAAAGTACTTAAATGCTAAAAGCTATAACTACGCTTCTTGCAATTCTATTTACCCTAAATAGTTTTGCTCAAATCACTTATGACCAAGGTTACTTCATTAACGATAAAGATGAAAAAATTGATTGCTGGATTAAAAATGTAGATTGGAGAAATAATCCAACTAAATTTCAATATAAACTTTCCGAAAAGGCTCAATCACAAACAGCAACTATTGAATCCGTAAAAGAATTTGGAATTAATAATTTTTCAAAATATCAAAGGGTTGAAATAGAGATGGATCGCTCTAGCAAAGAGCTAGAAGATATGAGTACATCGAGAGAACCTAATTTTAAAAAAGAGCAATTATTCTTAAAAATACTAGTCGAAGGAAAAGCAACATTGTTTTTTTATCAGGAGAAAAACTTAAAGAGATATTTTATAAAAACTGTAGACACAGAAATAGAACAGCTTGTTTACAAGAAGTATAAAACTTTCGAAAAACAAGTTAAAGAAAATAGACAATACCTGGTTCAACTTAGAGATCAATTAATGTGTGACAGTACTACTACAACCGAAAAACTTGGAAAATTAGAGTATAAAAAAAAGCCATTATCAAAAATATTTGAAGAGTACAATCAATGTGTAAATGCTCAATATATCTATTATGAAAAATTACATAAAAGAGATTTATTAAACTTAAATTTAAGAGGAGGTTTTCACTTTTCAACAATTACTTTAGATCGTATAGATTTTGAAAAAAAATTAGGATTCAAAATTGGAGTTGAATTGGAATATATTATTCCTATCAATAAAAACAAATGGGCAGTCATCCTCGAACCTACATTCCAATATTCTAAAGCAGAAGGCTTTGCTAAATCTGTGGTAGTAGGAAATCTCAAAGTAATTTCTGATTATAAATCAATAGAATTTCCTCTTGGATTAAGACATTATTTTTACCTAAATGCTAATTCTAAAGTTTTCGTCAACGCTTCCTATGTCTTTGATTATACCATGAATTCAAATATTTATTATGAAGCAGGAGGAGATAAAATTCCTTATGAATCAGGACAAAATTATGTCTTTGGTCTAGGATTCAAACACAATAAACTTAGCGTAGAAGCTCGATATGCTACAAAAAGGCGATTATTAGATTTTATGAATCCTTTAGATATTGAGTATAGGAATATTGCATTAATGATTGGATATACAATTTTCCAGAAGTAAAATAACAACTAACAATAACGATGGAATGTTTTTGATTAATCTTGAATTACCACAAGTAAGTGATGTGCAAGTTCGCATTTACGATATCACAGGTAAAGAAATCATGACTAGTCCTAAGCAAAGTATTTTTGAAAATAAATTAGAGTTTAATTTATCTTCATTTACAGACGGAGTTTATATTGTGAAAATCACAGTTGATGATTCTGTTCTAGCGAAAAGAATAGTTTTACAAAAGTTCTAAAAAGGATCTTTAAGTAAAAACATAAAAAGGCTTCCAATTAATTTTTATTGGAAGTCTTTTTTTGTAAAATCGCATTCCGTTTTAAAATTTAATAACAACATAAAAAAGTACTTAAATGCTAAAATCTATAACTACGCTTCTTGCAATCCTATTTACCCTTAATAGTTTTGCTCAAATCACTTTTGACCAAGGTTACTTCATTAACGATAAAGATGAAAAAATTGATTGCTGGATTAAAAATGTAGATTGGAGAAATAATCCAAATAAATTTCAATACAAACTTTCCGAAAATGCTGAATCACAAACAGCCACTATTGAATCCGTAAAAGAATTCGGAATTAATAATTTTTCAAAATATCAAAGGGTTACAGTAGAGATCGATCGATCAAGCAAAGAGCTACCAGATATGAGTACATCGAGAGATCCTAATTTTAAAAAAGAGCAATTATTCTTAAAAATACTAGTCGAAGGAAGTGCAATATTGTTTTTTTACCAAGAGAAAAACTTAAAGAGATATTTTATAAAAACTGTAGACACAGAAATAGAACAGCTTGTTTACAAAAAGTATAAAACTTTCGAAAAGCAAGTTAAAGAAAACAGACAATACCTGGTTCAACTTAGAGATCAGCTTAAATGTAAAAGTACGACCACCAAAAAACTCAAAAAGTTAGAGTATCAAAAGAAGCCTTTAGTAAAAATGTTTGAGGAGTACAATCAATGTGTAAATGTGCCATTTATTAATTATGAAAAATTGAATAAGAGAGATTTATTTAATCTGAGTATAAGACCCGGGGTACAATTAAATTCACTTAATATGAATTTGGGAGGCAAAGACATAGAATTTGATAAATCCTTAGGTTTTAGAATTGGATTAGAGCTTGAATTTATTTTACCATTTAATCAAAATAAGTGGAGCGTATTTGCTGAACCCACTTTTCAAAATTCAAAAACTACAGCTGAAGTAAGCTCTATAATAATCAACTCTCAAACGAATACTGTTACTTCGGTTTATAACTCAATAGAATTACCAATGGGATTTAAGTATTACCTTTTCCTAAATCCAAATTCAAAAATATTCCTGAATGGTGCTTATCTTTTGGACTTAAGCCTTCCTTCAAAAATTTCTTTTGAATCAGGAGCTGACTATAAATATGGGGGAGGAAATAACCTTACTAATGGTTGGGTTTTGGGAATAGGTTATAATTATAAAAGTAAGTATCATCTAGAAGTAAGATATGGGTTCAATAGAGACCCGCTTGCAGATAGTAATTATGCAAATGTAGATTATAAACCTTTATCTCTAATTTTCGGTTATTCCTTTTTCTAATGAAAAAATCCCTTTGATTGATCAATCAAAGGGATTTTTAGTTTATTTAAATTACTTCAACTTATTTTCCTTCCTCTAACAAATCATTTCATTCGTCTTGAAAATTGAAACGTCTAACAATTTTTTTATTTTACGTTAAAAATATTTCCAATCTTTAGTAATTGCGCCTCTCCGATTTTTTCTTCCAAATTATTTTATCAAAAAAACTGAAAACAAAATGGATCTACAAATTTCCAATCTTTCGAAAACTTATCCTAACGGAGTTCAAGCTTCCAAAAATGTTAATCTCACAATTCCAGTCGGAATGTTTGGTTTACTAGGCCCCAACGGTGCTGGAAAATCTACCTTAATGAGAACGATTGCCACATTGCAAGAACCTGATGAAGGAACTATCATGTTAGGTGATTTAAATGTATTGACTCAAAAACATGAAGTGCGAAAAGTACTTGGATATTTGCCTCAAGAGTTTGGAGTTTATCCAAAAGTCTCTGCAGCAGTTTTGTTAGATCACTTAGCAGTTCTAAAAGGAATTACAAATTCCAAAGAGCGAAAAGAAATTGTAGAAGCATTGTTAGTAAAAACCAATCTTTGGGATGACCGAAAGAAAAACCTTGGAGGTTACTCAGGTGGAATGAAACAAAGATTTGGAATTGCGCAAGCTTTACTTGCTAGTCCAAAACTAATTATCGTTGATGAACCAACTGCTGGACTTGACCCAGCTGAAAGAAATCGTTTCCTAAACTTATTGAGTGAACTAGGAGAAAACACCATTGTAATTTTATCAACTCACATCGTAGAAGACGTCAAAGAGTTATGTACTAATATGGCAGTCATCAACAAAGGAGAGGTTTTGTTAACTGGAACACCATCTGAAGCACTTGAAAATATCAAAGGAAAAATTTGGAGAAAACAAATCCTTAAAGACCAAATCGAACAATATAAAAATACCCACAATGTCATTTCAGAAAGAAGAAGTGCAGGTAAACCAATCATTCATGTTTTTAGCGACTTGCAACCTGGCGAAGGTTTCACAGCTGTAGAACCTGATCTTGAAGATGTTTACTTCTCTGAGATTTTTGGAAAAAAAGCAACTGTAGTTTAGACGATGGACGGTAGACGTTTTACGTTGGACGTTAGACGGCCCCCCGTAAAACGTAAAACGTCCATCGTCCAACGTCCAACGTCCAACGTCCCCCTTTTCCTCAACTAAAATTAAAAAATCATGACTTGGGAAATTTTTAAATTCGAATTAAAATATCGCTGGAAGCGACCAGCTACTTATATCTATTTTGCCATAATGTTTTTGTTACCATTCCTTGCAGCAGCTTGGGATCAGCTAACCATTGGAGGTGCCGCAGGGCAAATCAAGGAAAATGCACCTCATAATATTTCATTTATGATGTTGATTGTTACCGCAATTCCAGGTTTGCTTTTAGCAGCTGGAATTATGGGAACTCCAATCATCAGAGATTATGAACACAAAACCTCTTCCCTATTTTTCACAACACCAATTACTAAATTCCAATATCTAACTGGAAGATTTTTGGGTTCATTTGTAACTGCACTTTTTGTTTTTAGTGGAATTGTTTTCGGAATGGCTTTAGGTCATTTATCGCCGTGGGTTGATCCTGACAAATTATTACCATTTAGTTTGTGGAATTATTTACATCCATTTTTTGCCATCGCTTTACCTAATTTATTTATCATGTCGGGTATCTTTTTTATGGGAGGTGCTTTAAGCAAAAAGATGTTAGTGGTATTTACGCAAGGAGTTGGAATCTTGGTTTTATATATTATTTCTTCTCAGTTCCTTTCTGATTTAGATAGTCAAGACATGGCAGCCTTGATGGATCCATTTGCAGTAGGTACACATAATCATGTCACCCAATATTGGACTGTTGCCGAGAAAAATTCACAGGTAGTTCCATTGGAAGGATTACTTTTATCCAATCGTTTACTTTGGATGGCAGTAAGTTTATTGGCCTTGATTGCCACTTATTTCTTTTTTGATTTTTCTGCTTCAAAGAAAAGTAAAAAGCAAAAAGCTGAAGTCAAAACCGATAAGGAACCTTCTCGAATTGCCTCATCTACCATCATCCCAGAAGTAACTCAATACGATGGATTGGCCACTAACTTCAAACAAATGTTTGGAATGAGTTGGTTTTATTTTAAATGGATTTTTAAGCAAGTTCCTTTTATTGCCATTCTTGCAGCCGGTATTTTAATCATGCTTAGCAATGCGCAAAATTGGGGGAAGGTTTATGGAATATTCAGATTGCCAACCACCTACTCCATGTTGGAATTGATCCAAACTTTTAATTTATTTTTTATCATCATCATTGTTATGTACACCGGAGAATTGATCTGGAAAGAACGTGATGTTAAAATGAATTTAATTTACGATGCCCTTCCCTACCCTAACTTTGTAACCTTGGCAGGGAAATTCTTTGCCATGATTTATATGTTTATTTCATTGCTACTAATTTTGATGCTGACTGCAATGGTGGTTCAAATAACGAGTGGTTATACTGACTTTCAAATAGGATTATATATCAAAACGTTGTTTTCAGATACCTTATCATTCTTGCTACTGTTCACTTTTTTAGGATTTTTATTTCAATCCTTATCCAATCATAAGTTCGTTGGACATGCTGTATTTGTATTGTTCTTTATTTCAACCTTGATCTTTGATCAGTTAGGAGTAGAACATAGAATGTTCCAATTTGGAAGTACAGGTTTAGGAAATTTTTCTGACATGAATGGATATGGACACTATGTTCCTACCTTCTCTTGGTTTAATGTTTATTGGTTTGGATTTGCAGGACTTTTATTTGCCATCGCATTGTTATTTTCTACTCGTGGAGCTGAGACAGGTTTTATGATGAGATTGAGAAAAAGTAAATTACGACTTACCAAACCATTGCTAACTTTTAGTTTATTTTCATTGATGGTATTTGCAGGTTCAGGTTGCTATATTTTTTACAATACCAATATTCAAAATGAATATACCAACTCAAAAGAAGTTGAAAAATCTCAAGCTGACTATGAAAAGACACTAAAAAAATATCAGGACATTGTACAACCTAAAATAACTGATGTTTATTTGGAAGTGGATATTTATCCAAGAGAAAGAGATTTTGAAGCAAGAGGAACATATCAATTAAAAAATAAATCGGACGAAACGATTTCACAAATTCATCTTCAATATTCTGCTGATAATAATGTAACGAATACTGTAGAATTTGGAACAGATGCTACCATCAAGGAAGCCTTCGATAATTTCAAATATTATATATACGAATTAAAAAATCCTCTTGCTCCAGGCGATTCACTTCAAATGGATTTTGTAACAAGATTCGATACCAAAGGATTTGTCGAAAGTGGTTCTAATACTGAGATATTAAACAACGGAACTTTTTTCAATAATTTTTATTTCCCAACATTTGGATATAATGATGGAGGCGAGTTAGGAGATGATGATACTCGAAAAGAACAAGGACTTCCTGAAAAAGAAAGACAGAGAGAAAGAAACGATCCAATTGGATTAGCTCAAAATCTAATCACAGATGATTCTGATCGACTTAACTTGGAAGTGATTTTAAGTACCTCTCCTGAGCAAATTGCTATTGCTCCAGGCTACCTTCAAAAAGAATGGGAAGAAGACGGACGGAAGTTTTACCATTACAAAATGGACGAACCAATTCTTGGATTTTTCTCAATTGTTTCTGCTGAATATGAAATTGCCAAAGATACTTGGACTCGTGAAAATGGGGAGAAAGTAAATTTAGAGATTTACTATCACAAAGGACACGACTTGAACCTAGATAGAATGATGAAAGGAATGAAAAACTCCTTGAGTTATTTTTCTAAAAACTTTAGTCCTTACCAATACCGTCAATTACGAATTATGGAATTTCCAAGATATCGTTCATTTGCTCAATCTTTCCCAAATACAGTTCCTTTCTCTGAAGATATGGGATTCATTTTGGACATTGGTGAAGATGATATTGATTTTCCATTTTATGTTACAGCGCATGAAGTCGGACATCAATGGTGGGCTCATCAAGTGACGGAAGCCAACGTTAAGGGAAATGCCATGCTATCTGAAACGATGGCTCAATATTCAGCACTTATGGTAATGAAAGAAACTTACCCAACTGAGATGATGCAAAAGTTTTTAAAATTTGAAATGAGAAGTTACTTACGAGGTCGTTCACGTGAACAGAAAAAAGAACAACCACTAGAACTCGTCGAGCGTCAAGGTTATATTCATTATCGAAAAGGAGCCGTGGTGATGTATGCATTACAAGATTACATTTCGGAAGATAGTGTCAATGTTGCTTTGCAAAGATGCATCAAAGATTGGGCTTATCGAGAAGATCAATATATTACTTCGGCAGACTTGTTGGGTTATTTTAGAGAAGTCACCCCTGATACTCTTCAATACTTGATCAAGGATATGTTTGAGACGATTACCTTATTTGAAAATCGGGCGAAAAAAGCAACCTATTCAGAATCTGGTGATGAATATCTCGTTGACATCGATATTTCTTCTATCAAATATCGAGCGGATAGTCTTGGAAACGAAACGCCAATTCAAGTAAATGATTGGATTGATATCGGAGTGTACGGCGAAGATGCAGACGGTGAAGACAAGATTTTATATTTGCAAAAACATAAAATCAACGAGGAGAACATGAATTTTAAAATCAAAGTAAAAGAGAAACCTACCAAGGCTGGAATTGATCCAATCAATAAATTGATTGATCGAAATCCAGATGACAATCGAATGAAAGTAAGTTTGAAGGAAGAAAGTTAATTTTCCTTTTTAAAATTCAGAACGGTGATTCAATATTAATTTGAATCACCGTTCTTTTTTCTAGAACTCCTTAATTAAATTCATGAGTAATTTCTTCTAATTCAAAAACATCAGGCCACTCCTTAATTTCATAAAAGCAGGAAAATAGTTTTGTAGCTTAAAAAAATAAAACGAATGTTTCTTTATTCTTCTGATCTAGCCATTGGACATTTTAAGATCCCATTTTTCTGAAGATCCATCTTTTTTGAAAAAAACAAAATGCATAAAAGAACCATCTGCTAAATACTTTCTCGACTCAATAGTTGTATTAACTGGCAGTCAATGCTATACTTAATTCAGTTCATTCCGAAAAATCTTTATTTTAAAACCCGTTTTTTCTTTTATTAATAAGTCACAATTTGTTATTTTTTTGATTTCCTCTAAAATTTTAAACTTAAATTTAATAAATCAGTTCGCATTGTTATTTTATTGAATTTCAAGATTTTTTTTTTTAATCCTTAAATAATTAACCTCTCTTGCTGGGTTTCCCTACAAACATTAATAGCTTAAAAAGGATAATATGAGAATGTTTTTTCAAGTCTCATTTTTATAAAAAAATTCTGATTGTATTATTGAAAATTTCGAATAATCCTCCTCTTCTTATATCGATAGAAAATTAGTTGTCACAATTAATTACATTTCATTTTACTGATAAAATCTTTGGGCTTCATATTTGATCCCACATCAACAACTTACACATCGCCAATTAGAATTTATTTAAAACAAATCGAATCTAATTGATATGACTATCAGAAAAAAGTATACACTCTTCTTCGTTTTAATTTCCTTCTCTATTCTTCTTAGCCAATTACTTCTTCAATATAATATACGTGTTCAAGAAAATGATTCTGCCTTGATTAACCAATCAGGCAAACAACGAATGTATAGTCAGCAAATCACCAAACTAGCATTGTTGATTTCTGATAAAACTCAAAATAATCTTGATGCTACAAAAGACAAAAATGTATTATCTAAAATAAAAAAATCATGGAATAGCAATCACAATAAATTAATATCAAAAACAAGAAGTAATTCTAAAAAAACAGAAAGTAAAATCAATAAACTATTCATAGAAATCGAATCATTTTATGATAATATCAATCAAAGTTCTAACATAATTTTAGCTGAAAATTCATATAAAAAAATTAATAAGGCCACTCAAGTAATCTTGAATAATGAACTTTATTTTTTGCAATTGATGGATCAGATTGTTAAAGAACATGAGATTAATTCAATTAATAATTTAGCTACTTTAAAAACAATGGCCTTCTTATTAGGCTTCTTTATTTTAATAATAATTATTCTTGGAGTTAAATATATTTTCAATCCCCTTATTAAATCTTTAATCAAGCGAAATAGAGAATTTAATTCTCATATCATTATGCTTAAAGAAAAGAACTTGGAGCTTATCCAACAAAAGGAAAAGATTAAGCAACAAGCTGATGAAATAAAAGAAAAGAACAACAAACTAGATTTATCAAAAAAAGTAGCTGAAGAATCTGCCATTGCAAAGGCTCAGTTTTTATCCAACATGAGCCATGAAATTAGAACTCCCATGCATGGTATATTAGGAATTATAGAAATCTTATTAACCGAGAATCCAAATAAAAGTCAACTAGAACTATTAACAACGCTCTCTGGTTCAACCAAAAACCTATTAAAAATCATCAATGATATATTAGATTATAATAAAATAGATTCTGGGAAATTAATTCTAGAAGATATTCCTTTTAACTTAAAAAATACGGTTACCCAAACAACCAATTTATTACAAGCGATAGCTGATAAAAAAGGATTAAGTTTGAATTTGGATATGGATAATCAAATTCCAAAATTATTAAGAGGAGATGGACATCGATTGAACCAAGTAATAACTAACTTAATTGGGAATGCACTTAAATTCACTTCAAAAGGTAGTGTAACCATTGGGACAAAAATACTGCAACACAATGAGGATGATATTATGATTTATTTTTCAGTAACGGATACAGGTATTGGTATCCCTGAAAATAAGCTTTCAGAAATATTTAAAAACTTTTCTCAGGCAGATACTCAAATCACTCGTAACTATGGTGGAACAGGACTAGGTCTTGCTATCACAAAAGAAATTATAGAATTAATGGGTGGAGAAATAAATGTTACAAGTGAGGTAGGAAAAGGTTCTAAGTTTTCCTTTACCCTTAACTTTAAAATTGAAAAAATTACCACAACAAAAACTGAGAAATCTTTTAAGATTAATGAAAAATCACTTTACCGGGAAGGTCTTAAGAAAATTCTATTGGTAGATGATAATGCTTTGAATTTAACTGTAGGAAAAAAGTATTTAAAATATTGGAACTTGGAATGTGATATTGCTAAAAATGGAAAAGAAGCCATAAAATTAGTTCGTGAAAATAATTACAGTTTAGTTTTGATGGATTTACAAATGCCTATTATGGATGGAATTTCCGCAACTGAAATCATTCGAAAAATGCCTGGAAAAAGATATCAATATGGAGAACTTCCAATCATTGCATTAACCGCTTCTGCGGTGGCAGAAATTAAACAAAAAGTATTTGATGTTGGTATGGATGATTTTCTAATGAAACCCTACAAGCCTGAAGGTTTATTCAAATTATTGGAAAAACATTTGAACCAAGAATTAACTTAGATTGACTCTCATCCAAAATCATCTTCTAGGAATATGTCTTCTTTTGATTAGTTAGTTCGCTAATTAAAAGAAGACATATCAAAAGTATAAAACACTTGTATTTAAAATTATTATTTATTCATTCTAATATATTTTCTCCGGACTTCTTCCTTCGTTATTGACTATTGAAATCGACTACCAAAATTTTAATGGATCATCCAACTTTTAAACAAAAAAAGTTCCATTCAACCATCCACTAAAAGTATATATTCCTTGAGCATTAGCTTAAGGCAGATTCATTATGTTTTCCCTTAAGTTGTATTTCTATAAATTAAAATTGAACAGGAGTATTAAAGTCAATTTTTTGAACGCTAAAATCAACATACGTAAGATCTCCGCTTTCTAATTTCCATGTAGCTTTTATTCTGGAAGGAATTCTCATACCATTTACTTCCATATAATCAAAGCACTCTCCTACCCATCTTTTCATGATATCCCCTTCATAATATCGATCTGATTCCATTTTTGAAATCTCATTTCTTTCATTAAAATGAATGATGTAAAATAATGAAATATCATTGTGCTCAAAAGTCAATTTTGCAGAGTTATCATCAATCGGAAACCATTTTGTTTTTTTACTCGGCAAGAAGTTAGTTGGAAACCAAATAGACTCCCCTAACCATCTCAACAATTCTCCTTGATCGAAAGTCTGTCCTTTTCCATTGACTACTTTGATTAAATTTAATATGGTTACTACTAAACTTCCTTTTCCGTTTTCATAACTATCTTTTGCAGCGACACCTTTTGTTTTTCCCAACCAAATAAATCCAGGAGGGTTGGTCGTAAAATATTGTTCTCCTGATATTTTTGTCCAATCCTTACCTACTCCCATTTTAAATAAACCATTATGTTTCAGCCTCACGCTGGTAACATATGGTTGCCCTTCTTTTAAAACATGTTTAAAATATCGCTGAACAGGTGATGGTAAACCTTCTAGCTGTTGATAAGAAAAGGTTTCAGTTGAAACATCTTTTGCATTAAAAAACAATGCTTTTACATCTTTCGAAAATTGAATATTAAAACTGATTTTGCCAATCAAAAGGATGACAAACAATAGAAATATTAGAGATAAGAATATTTTCATGATTCATTTTTTTTCAACTCGAAATTAACAATCCAAGCAAAAATTAACTGATGATAAAAATCATTCCCATAGCTGATATTTGTCATTCTTTCATTAAACGATAAATCTCAACTTGCCAACCCAAACGGAAAATCACTTTTCAAATAACTATTAAATTTTTATCACAAAAAATCTATCAAAATTAAACAAAATGAAAAAATTAAATTTCCTTTTTCTTATTTGCCTGATGGCTATGACTTTTACTTCTCAAGCTCAATTTGGAGTTAAACTTGGTTTAAACACAAGTGCATCTGGAAGTTATGGTAACTCTGAAAAGGGCGAAACTGCCGAATTAAAATTAGGTTACCAGGGTGGCGTTTTTTATAAATTGCCAGTTATGGATAAATTCAATCTTATGGTTGAGTTAAACTACGAAGCAAGAGGAACAGTATCCAAAAAAGATTATGCTATTGATTATCCTGTTCTGGATCCAACGACTGGAGGATCTCTTGGAATCGGTGAATATGCTATTATTCAAGAAATTAATTCTGTTCAGAACTATATCAACATTCCAGTTTTAGCTGTTTTTGGTGAAAACAAGTTGAAATATTATGTAGGACCTAATTTTGGGTTATTGGTAAGTAGTAAAGCTGAATTTGAAAGAACAGTTGGAGTTTCAATTGGGGAAACTGTAGTTGTTGATCCCCAACCATTCAAAGTTGATGATGTTGATTGGTCAGATTACGAATCATTCAAACAAATTTTCGCTCCAACTAATGTACCACCGAAAGATGGTAATTTCTTAAATTCTATTGATCTAGGGATCAACGTTGGTGCTATGTTTTATGTTATGGATAATTTATTTCTTGATTTAAGAGTTAGTCAAGGATTAACAGACGTGACTAATAATCACTATGATTATAGTATTTACCCTGAAACTGATTATACTTTTGAAAGTAGAGAAGATACTGATAGAAATTTTAGTATCCAATTAGGAGTAGGTTACCAATTCTAAATTAAACTATATATACCTTAGGTATTAAGCCACATTTCATTAATTTGAAATGTGGCTTTTTTGTAATTACAACTAATGAATAATTAACTTATCTCTATACACTATATTCCGCTCATCTTGGATAGTTAAAATGTACACACCTTTAGCTAACTCTTGATCTAAACTTAAACTCGAATTCCCTAACATGTTTCTATGATAAATCATCCTTCCTTGAATATCAAAAATTGAAAATTCATAGTCTTTCCCATTTTCCAAAACACAATTGATTTCATTTCCTTGAATAAATGGATTAGGATATTTACATTCTATTTCATTGGACGTAACTTCTAATATTGAAGAAGGGGTATTTTCGCCCCAAAAATGATCGCGTCTATATGTAGGATTCCAGCCAAAAGGCTCATAATTTGACTCATAATAAAAACCCAATTCTTGTATCCTATTATTATTGCTATCAAAGCTATACTCTGCTTTCGAGGATAGGTTCCATTCAGATGTAAAATACTCAACTAATGTCATTATTTGATTATTGGATCCATCATACTCATAGGTGTACTTATAAACATTTTTCCAATATAAGGAATCTATATCCCAGGATTGAGAAATTGATTCTACTAAATTATTTTGATCATTATAAGTCATAAAATCCTGTTCAGAAAGATGCCAATCGTATCCATCCCAAACCTGAAGTTGAGATAAATTATTATTCCCATCAGCATCATAAAAGTAGTAATATTTTTCCCACGCATTCCATGTCTCATAATACCATAATTCAGTTTGAAAAAAGTCTACTTGACCATTATCATTATAGGTATAAAGTAGTCTATAAGAATTAAAGAAATCGGCTGAATAAGAATCCCATAATTGATAGGTAGCTTCAGAAGTTAATCCATCACTATTAAAACTGATCAAAAGTCTTTCTTTATTTACCCATTCTCCAGAATTAGAATTCCAATTCTGAAATAACTCTTCCACCAATAAATTATTCTCATAAACATAAATAGACCTTAATCCATTTTGCCATATTGGAGAATAAAAATTTTCAGTCCATTTTTCAATTAAGTGATTCTCATCATCATACAAATAATGTGTCTTTGATTTATCAAAAAAAGTTTGATTAATATCATCCCAATTAAAAAGGGATTCCAAAATAATCTTACCTTCAGAATTATACTCATATATAGTTCGATTTTTTAAATCGTAATCCTCTATAATCGTAGAAAAAAAATACGTGTAGGTTGAATCCTTTACAAAATCATCGGGTCCCCTAGATTCGACCTTCTCTGGACTTTCCTTGCTATTTGGAATCAAACTTGGGAAACGTTCAAAAATATCATCAAGATTTTGGGAAAACCCCGAAAAGCAAAAAGTCAAAAATAAAAGTGTAATTAAATTTTTCATGGTAATGGTTTTTATTTATTTTCAAATATCCTCATGTATAAATTGAAAAAAATCCATTAAAGAATATATGATAAACGTCAAAACCCATTATGATTAAAATCACCGCGTCAATCTTAGGGTATTAATTTTTCCTTTACTAAAAAATGAAAGTTACTTGCTCAAAATCACTTTTTGAGTAGTTAAACCCTCATCATAATTCATTCTTAAGAAATAGATTCCTGAAGGATAACTATCGATATTAATTGAGTTAATTCCTATGTTTAACTTTTTTTCTAACAATACTTTTCCGCTGACATCAATCAATTGCATTACCCCACTATTCTTTCGGTTTTTTATAAATAAAAATTCGTTAGCAGGATTAGGATAACATTCATAAAATACATCCTGCTCTAAATTTGCAACTAAAGTCACCTCTTCAATTTCTTGATACCCACCGAAGAAAATGAGACCAGCAACAAGAGCTGGTTTGATGCATCCATAATGATCTTCATCAGAATTTGCATCAATTGCTTCTACATCTTCAGCTCCATTCATATTCATCACAGAATCGGCTAAAAGAGGAACTGTATATGGAACTTGTTCATCGGCTTCACAATAAATAAGTCGGGTGGGTGCTTCAGGTGTCCAATCATAAACATCATTTTCTCGCAAAGTGACATTCAAAGGATGATCATAATTGTTTGTCATTTCATCCGCCACATCATCTAGTAACATTTTTACTGGATAAGGTGCTCCATAATCCACAATTAATTGATCCAATAATTCACTTTCCAAAGTATCTCTAGGCTTCGTTCCTTCCCAAAACCCTTGGATAATATCTGCATAAATTGGTTTAAAAATATCATCTAATTCGGTAAATAAATTCTCATAAACAGTTTGATAACTTAACAACGTATAAGGTAAATATAAGACTGAACCATAGGGAGTCGTATCATCAAATATCACATCATGAATGATTCCCGATAAGTCGTAAGGGCCTGACATTGGAGCAGAAGCAGTTACAGGAAATTGATCGATATAATTGTCATTGAGTTCTTGATGAAGTGCAGCGGCCGAATGCCCACCTTGTGAATACCCTGTTATAAAAAGTTGCTCATTGTATGGTTGGTCAAGATTATATAAAAACTCTTTAGTTGCAGACATCATATCTATCGCTGCAGATGCTTCTGATGCGGCATGTACAAAAGGATGAAAACCTCTGGAATCTCCTAAACCTAATAAATCTGGCGTAAAAGTGATGTATCCCATACTTCCCCAAATCTCGGAAAGCTCATAACCGCCTTTTAGATTAGATGGGACATTATCTTTTGTACCTATTGTTCCGTGTTGATAACAAAGTAAAGGATATTTTTTATTAGGCAAATCGGGAATGACTACCAACCCAGAAGCGGTATCTAAAATACCTTTGACATCTAAAGTCGTATAGTTGATTTTGTACATTTCAACACCACTATAAATAAATAAGATATTGTAATCATCAACAATTTCAGATTGAGATCGAGCAGCTAAAAATTCTGAGCTAATTAAATTTTGAGCAAAAATAGAAGTGCAACAGAGGAATTGAATTCCCAAAAAAAATATAATTTTTTCCATGAGTTACAATTTTAGTTAGATAAAAGGAATACACCTCATTAACATATAAATTGACGACTACATAAAAAATGATGAAAATCATTTTTTTGATATGACCTTTATCACATATATGAAAGTGACACCATATTAGATTATCCTAATTGATAAAAATCATTTTGAAAAAATGAATTTTGTCACTTCTTCCATTTTCAAACTTCTTCAAATTGCATACTGAAATTCTATTATATATTTCTAACAAGAAAAAAAAATATTATGAAAAAATCATTTAGTTTCATTATCACGTTTGTAAGTGTATTGTTATTTACCTTTAACATGAGTGCTCAAGTTACCACCAATAGTAATTTCCTCATTGGAGGAACAATGAGTTTTAAAACTTCGAATTCAAAAGTGGAGGTAACTGAAGATGGGCAAACCACAACTGCTGACAAACCAGAATCAACAGTTTTTACATTTGAACCAGTTGTCGCTTATTTCTTATTTCCCAATTTTGCAGTTGGAGGGCAAGTAAGTTATACAAGTGAAAAAATAAAAACTGCCACGGAAACAGACAAGACTAACAACTTATTATTAGGACCTCTTGTAAGATATTATGTTCCTTTTTTGGATGATAAAGCGGCTATCTTTGCAGAGTTAGATGCTGCCTTTGGATCGTCTTCCGAAAGTATTGCGGAAAGCTCTACTGATAATACTGTTTCAAAATTTGGAGTCGGTCCTGGCTTGTCATTTTTTGTAAATGACATGTTAGGTTTAGAAGCGATTGCAAAGTATAATTACGTAAAAAGTGTTGCTGATATTGAAACTGCAACGAGTGATTATCGACAAGAAAGTTCATCCAATGAATTTAATTTCCAGATTGGATTACAATTTTATTTTAGTAGAAAAAAATAACAACGCATGTTATAATCAATCCCAACAATTAGGTTAACTGACATCTTATTTCTAATTGTTGGGGTTTAAAATAGATTGATGAATTTATTGCAAGTCATTGATTTTAATTAGAGAAGTTGTTTATTCTAATCATAGAAAAATAATATCCACAGAATATCCTTCAAATTCAGTTTTAAACAAAAAACTATTCTTCTAACTTCTTAATCCGACTCACGTGTAACCCCAAAAAAAATCAGGTTCTATTCTTTATCAAACATATCTACATTTTTCCAGCCAATTTTTTTAATAAAAAAACTAATCATTATCTTGGAGAATATTAAAGTTTAATCTATCCCAAAAAATCATTTACATAGGTATGTTTTTTGCTATTAGTAATTTACATTCCCATCTTAATCTAACCGAATACATTTTCGAAACAATTAAAATCTTTTTTTATGCTTTCACCTTACACGGGTCCATGGACTTTCGATGAAGCAGCTCACCTTTTGAGGCGTACGATATTTGGGCCAACCAAAGCTCGAATTCAACAAGCTGTTGACGAAGGATTTGAGGCTACTTTCGCTACTCTTTTTGCAGAACCTGCAGCAGTTGATCCTCCGATTTATTATGATTTCGAAGATGACCCAGAAGCTGGCATCGGTGAAACATGGGTTGACAAACCTTTAGATGGTAGTGTGACTGGAATTTATTTTGCTCGCGCAAAAACACTTTGGGCATGGTGGTTTATGCAAATGAATAAAAATGACCAAACCATCACCGAGAAATTGACGCTCTTTTGGCACAACCATTTTGTGATTTCAGATGCAGGACATGCCAATATGAATTGGCAATATCTCAACAAATTGAGAGATCATGCGCTAGGCGATTTTAAAGAATTGACTAAGCAAATCACCATCGATCGAAGTATGCTTATTTACCTAAATGGTACGACCAACTTCGCAGATGAACCTAATGAAAATTATGCAAGAGAATTGTTAGAATTGTTTACGCTAGGTAAAGGACCATTAGTTGCTGAAGGTGATTACACTACATATACAGAACAAGATATTGCTGCAATTGCCAGAGCTTTGACTGGTTGGTCAGCATGGTCTGGTGATGATCCGAATGCAGTTTTTTATTATTCATGGGGACATGATAAAGATGACAAAGTATTATCTCACCGCTTCAATAATCAAGTTATTACCGATGAAGGGGAAGATGAATATAAAACAGTAGTAGATATTATTTTCGGAAAAGACGAAGTAGCTTATCACATCTGCCGAAGGTTATATATTTGGTTTGTTCATTACGAAATTACCGACACCATCGAAAATGAAGTGATTGCTCCGATGGCCCAAATTTTACTCGACAATAATTACCAAATTCAACCTGCCCTAGAAGCACTTTTAAAAAGTGAACATTTCTTTAGCATGGAGACTAGAGGATGTATGATAAAAGGTACACTTGATTTTTTCTTTTCGGCAGTTAATACTTTCCAAGTACAATTACCAGCCGATCAGTTAGTTGAATATGATACGTGGGTAGGTTGGTATTGGGAATTTGAAAAATTAGGCCAAGCCATTTTTAGAGTACCAAGTGTAGCAGGTTGGAAGGCTTATTATCAATCTCCAGGATTTTATCGTGACTGGATAAATTCAGCAAGTCTTGCCTTGCGAAAAAGATTAATTCCAAATGTAAAATGGCATGTTTTATATTTTTCTCCTGAGACGCAAGCCTATAATTGGTTAGCATTTATTGACACCTTGGAAAATCCTTTGGAAGTGAATGAAATGATTGATGAAATTTGTCAATTGATTTTCCCAAGACCAATGACCATTGAACAAAAAGATTATTTCAAAGAAGCTTTGTTGAATGGTTTACCTGATTTCGAATGGAATGTGGAATACACAGATTACCTTTCTGATCCAACCAACGAAACTAAACGGATAGCACTTGAGAACAAATTATTCGATATGTTTTTATCGATGATGAGAGTTCCTGAATTCCAATTGAGTTAAATTATAACAATACAATTACGTTTTTGATTTTTTCAAAAACTTTAAAAATAATAAAATGAAAAGAAGAGCTTTTCTAAAAAATAGTACCGTTTTCACTTTACCTGCTTTCTTAGGTGGCTTTGACATGGCAGCAATGCCTTCGAGTTTGATGACCACTTTAGTCAATGGAGAAAGTGATAAAGTCCTCGTACTCATTGACCTCAACGGTGGCAATGATGGATTGAATACTTTTGTTCCATTGGATGTATATGGCAATTTGGCGAATGCTCGTCCAAATGTGATTCTTCCTGAAAGTTCTCTTTTGGATATGACCGACACGATCGGTTTGCATCCTGAATTGACTGGAATAAAAAACATGTATGACAATTCTAACCTAACTGTTATCCAAGGAGTTGGTTATCCTGATCAAAATCGTTCACACTTTAGGTCAGCCGATATTTGGAATACAGGAAGTCATGCTGATGAATATAAACCTACAGGATGGATGGGACGATATCTTGATGACTCGTTCCCTGGCTATCCTGCAGATTATCCAAACCCAGATTGTCCTGATCCTTTTGCGGTAACGATGGGAAAATCTATTTCGGGAACTTGTCAAGGAATGGATTCTAATTTTAGTCTTGCCATTATCAATACAAATGATATTGGAGGGTTAGACACAGGTGTAGAGGTTCCTCAACCGAATGATTGTTATGGTGCTGAAATGGATTTCTTGGTGGAGACTTTTAAAAAATCAAATGCCTACGCAGATCGAGTTGTTGCAGCAGCAGACGCAGGAAATTCCAACGAAAATTTATATCCTGACAATACCTTATCGAATCAATTAAAAACGGTGGTAAAATTAATTTCAGGAGGTTTGGAAACAAAGATTTATGTTTTAAAACTTGGTGGATTTGATACCCACTCAGATCAAGTTGAGGATGGAAATACCACTCAAGGATGGCATGCAAATTTACTTAAAACATTATCTGACGCCATCTATGCTTTCCAAGAAGATTTAAAATTACAAGGTTTAGAAGATCGTGTGATTGGCTGTACATTTTCTGAATTTGGAAGAAAAATAATTTCCAATGCAGGTATCGGAACCGATCATGGTTCGGCGGCACCAATGATGGTTTTTGGAAGTTGTATTAATCCTGGAGTCATTGGTGACAATCCTCAAATAGGAACAAACGTAGATTCAAATGAAGGTGTTGCAATGCAATATGACTTTAAATGGGTTTTTGGATCAATATTAATGGATTGGTTTGATGTGAGTGAAGACAAAGTAAAAACACTTTTGTCAGATGATTTTCAACACCTGCCAATTGTCGGCAGCTGTGAAAGCAACTCAATTGAAGAGATAGATAAAATCATTGACACCAAAGTATTTCCAAATCCATTTGATCGAAGATTCACTTTGAGTTTTTCAATTTTGGAAAAAGAAAATGTACGAATAGATCTCTATGATGTGATGGGGAAAATTGTGAGAAATATTTCTAACAAAACATTTACATCTGGAGAACATAATGTATTAGTAGAAGCAAATTCATTGGCTGCTGGAGTTTATTTTGCTAGAATCCAAGCAGGTAATGGAGTAAAAACACTTCGAGTTGTGAAGCATTAATTTTCTTTTTTGAAAAAAACTAAAAGCCATTTATATTAAATTTGTAAATGGCTTTTTTTATTTTGGTTAAAGATAACAACAGATAACATTATGAAAATATTCCCACTCCTGTCAATCTCCATTTTCTATTTTAATTAACTGCAATCCAAAACTTACGTAACCACTAAAAAAAATCCAAGAAGTTCAATCTACACAAGGATGACAAAAACCAAACTCCTACTCTATTAAAAAGGGTCGAAAAGATGATTTGCATTTCTTCGATCCTCAAACAAGGTTTGTCACCAACAGCGATGGATATTTAGTATTAAATGAAAATGGAGGTTTCCGAAAAATATATCTGTAAGGAAAACAATTTTTTTTTTTAAGAGGCGGTAGTGATAGATTAATGATTTTTCCAAAACCGGAAACTCGTTTTTTTTATGGATTTAATCCTTATTTGAAAATTGAATTTTTCACAAATGAAAAAAGGGAAGTGCCTGGATCAAAAAACTCAAATGGAGAAAGATCGGAAACAGCAGAAAAAGTAAACTAATTTTCTCCAGAAATGGAATTGGAAATTTTCAAACTAGTAGTATAATTACGCAAGGCGATCTAGTTTTCGGGTCTAAAATATATTAATTCCTATTTATCAATTTTACTTCCCTAAATCTACTTCTCAAACTCCAAAAGTGAAAAATATTCGAAATATCTTTCTTTATTGACAATTGTAAAGTATATTTGACATTATATAAAATAAACTTTCCATAAAGAAAAAAACATTTGCTTTATAAAAATTAAAAAATATGGATACTGAATCATTTTTGGATTGTGAAAGAAAAAGCATTGATAAACTAAAGAAGTATCAATTACCTAATCAAGCGAAGAAAATTGGATGGATAATTTTTGGAATTGCGTTTATTGCTCTCTTCCTGACAATCAAGGATACTACCCCTAAATTAGTTGCCAAATATTCGATATTAATTGGTCTATTAATAGTCTCCATTTCAAAAGAAGAAATAGAAGATGAATTGGCTAAAAATTTAAGACTGCATTCTTTTACCTTTGCATTTATTTTTGCCGTTTTTATAGCAATTACAAATCCTCTATTTTCATACCTTGCCAATTTTGTCTTTTCAGAACAACAAGACCCATTTAATGGAATTGGAGATTGGATGATATTATGGCTATTATTAAGTATTCAAGTTTTCTATTTTGAATATTTAAAACGAATGCATTAATAATGAAGAATAGATTAAAAATTGAAAGAGCAATCTTGGATATTACCCAAGAGGAATTAGCAAAAAAAATTGGAGTATCACGTCAAACAATTAATTCTATTGAAAAAAACAGATATATTCCTTCGACTGTTTTAGCTTTAAAACTTTCATTTGTATTCAAAAAAAATATTAATGAATTTTTCGAATTAGAGGAAAGTGAAAAACCTATATAAGTCTTATCAATTTGAAAAGTCAAGCCGAATTATTAAAATATTATTCGGCTTGACTTTTTAATCCACATTACTCCATATCGGTCATTAATTTTTTTACAATGAAAACCAATAATTCAACTTAAATACCAACGCCCGATTCTTCGCCTGAACATTTTCTAAAAATCTCGCTCCAGGTATATTCTGCACATCATAATTATCAGTATAAACCACAAAGAAGTCAGACATTGGACTAAATCGATACTGAAATCTACTATTAATATTGAATTGATTATTTTGAAAATTATATTGGGTAAAAGTCGTCCAAAATAATTTTTTCGAAAAATTCACTTCAATTCGAGAAGTCAAATCTACCAAGTCGATTAACTCAAAATTTGGAAATCGTATTTCATTTCGTTCCAATCCTACATTAAAATTCCCCCAAGGTTGTCGTCGATAATTCACTTCAAATCGATAGGTCGTTAAAGTACCTTCATAGAATCCTCCATGCTTAAAAAAGATTTCATAATTGAAAAATTTTCGTTCATCTGATTCATATTCAATATTGAATTGATAGTTATTATAAATGCCGGCTTTCACGGTATCTTCTCCTGTAAAAGTTAATTCATCAAGCAGGTTATTCTTAGTATTATCAATACGAAATTTTAACTCACTACTATTTTTCATATCAATAAAATACCTCCAACGAATAAATCTTTCACTCAAAGTTCCATCATGGAAATAAACCAAAAAATTTTCCCACCCAAACCGGTGGACATTGACAACCTCATCATTATCTGGAAAAATAAAATATTCAAACTGAGTAAAATTCTGAATGAATCCTGCTCGAATTGTAGTGTCTCGATAAAAATTATCTAATCGATTTATAAACCCTAACTCCGCATTATAATTTTCATTGACTTTATAAGTATCTGTGAAGAATTGAATTTTATCCGTGAAGTATCCACCACCGCCTCCGTAGAAATTATTATCCTTAGTTACTTCTGGCGCAAAGGAATGGTGATAACCTGCCCATCCTTGCCATTTTCCATTTTTGGAGGCAGTTGTAAGTTCCACACTTGCATTACGACCAAAGTCATTTTTATCAAAATCACCTCCTTCATTTGACTGGCGATTGGTGATGATTCCCTTGATTAAGGAACGTGATCCAATTCTCCGATGAACAGCTGCTGCTGAATAATTTTGAGCAACTTGAGAATCATTTCCTTTGGTCTGCATATTTAAAATCCCAATTCTAGTTTTTGAATTAAGGTTCCCACTTAGTCTTGCACCAAACAAGATTGGAACAGTTTCCCCTTGAGCATTCAAGCCAATTTTCCTTGAGAAAAATGGTCGTAATGGTCCTATTCCAAAGGAAGAAAAAACATCAGCGTTCTCTAAAAAGAAATTTCTTTTCTCGGGTAAAAAAATACTAAATCGAGTCAAATTGGTTACCTGCTGATCAACTTCAATCTGGGAGAAATCAGGGTTAACTGTCAAATCTAAATTCAAAGAAGAGGTCAAAGATATTTTTGCATCAATTCCTGCATTCATATCTCCTTTTACTTTTTCACCTTCAGCAAGATTATGATTGATTCCACCTGTTACATATGGAATCAAAGAAATATTTCTAGTCACCTTCTTTGGATTAGCATCCCAAATCAGGCTTCCTAAATAATTTAAATCAATTCCATCAAATTGTTGCGGTACTGGGGTCCAAGTATGAAACTCTGAATCCTTAGGATTATTCCGAATGAAGTTAATCCCCCATTCTGTTTTACCTGCATCAAACCTTAAAGTCTTAAATGGAATCGCCATTTCGACTGTCCAATAATCAGCATAAACTTTGGTGGCAGAAAACCATTTGTTATCCCAATTCCTATCAATGTTGGAATCGTTTCCCGAGGAGGAAAGCAGCCCTTCCATTTGTACACCAAGGGGAGAAACGCCAAACATAAATCCATTGGCACTTTGTCCAAAAGGATCTAGCACAACACCTATCGCATCTCCATCCCAATAGTCTTGATCACGTTTAAGGGAAGGAACTATAAAATTATTTTTACCATAGCATTTAATTCCTACGTAAATAAATTTATCATTATAAGTAACCTGAGCTTCAGATTTTGGGGCAGCACCGGGTTTCATTTTTGGGTATTTTATCCAAAAATCTTTTGCAGTATCAGCAGCTTGCCAAACTGCTTCGTCGAGTTTTCCATCCAGAAGAATAGGTTCAGCAGCTTTCTGAATTCTGATTTGATATTTGGATTTATTGTCCGTAAAATCATCCTGCTGAGCAGATACTTTTCCTATCGTAAAAAGGGAAAAGATAAAAATAAGAAAGAATCGATTTATTGGAAAAAGATAAAATGGTTGCATTGGTTCTATTCAGTTTTGTTCAATTTAAAAGACAAATCTTTTTTTCCTTTGATGCTTCAAAAGTATTTTTTTCAAATAATTTTTTTAGCACAATTTCATACTGTTTTTTTATTTATAATAATTCCACATGGTTAGAGTCTGTGGCAAAAAACACCAGTATATAAGTTCTTGTTCATAATTATTACCTATTTTTGGAAAAAATAAATCAACCCAAATATGAGAAACGAATTTACCGCTTTCGCTATCTTTTCCCTTGTAATTGTTGCTGGTATCTCCTATTTTATTGCACCTTCTTTTTGGTGGTCACTAATCATTTTATTGCCAATTATTTTTACGGGGTTTTATGATATGTTCCAATCCAAGCATGCGATCATGCGTAATTTTCCCATCCTTGGCAGAGGACGATATGTGATGGAAGATTTGCGTCCTAAGTTGTATCAATATTTCATCGAATCCGAAACTAACGGCACACCTATATCTCGAATTTTTCGATCTATTGTTTATCAACGTGCTAAACACGAATTGTCCACTACCCCATTTGGAACTCAAATGGATTTGTACGCAGAAGGCTACGAGTGGATGAATCACTCCATTGCTGCTCGAAATCCAAAAGATTTGGTACAAGATCCACGAGTAACTATCGGTAGCCCTGATTGCACACAACCTTATTCTGCAGCCATTTTTAACGTGTCTGCTATGAGTTTTGGTTCACTAAGTAGTGCTGCAATTGAGGCGTTAAACGGTGGAGCAAAAATTGGCCATTTTGCTCACAATACTGGTGAAGGTGGAATTAGCCCATACCATTTGAAGCAGGGCGGAGATTTGATTTATCAAATTGGAACAGGCTACTTTGGAAGTCGGACAAAAGATGGAAATTTTTCTCCCGAACAATTTAAAAAACGAGCAGCGGAACCAAGCGTCAAAATGATCGAACTTAAACTTTCACAAGGCGCCAAACCTGGTCATGGTGGAATTTTACCTGCTAAAAAAAACACACCTGAAATTGCAAAGATAAGAGGGATTGATCCTGGAATGGATGTCAATTCACCACCCTACCACAAAGCGTTTAATACTCCAGTTGGTTTATTAAAATTATTGCAGCAGATACGTGAATTATCTGGTGGAAAACCAGTTGGGTTCAAATTATGCATTGGTCACAAAAGTGAATTTTTAGCGATTTGCAAAGCGATGAACGAAACTAAAATCTATCCTGATTTTATTTCAGTTGATGGAGGTGAAGGAGGAACAGGAGCTGCACCTTTGGAATTTTCCAATAGTGTGGGGACACCTTTTCGAGAAGGACTAGCATTTGCTTACGATGCCCTGGTAGGTTTTGGATTGAAAAAACATATTAAAATAATCTCTTCTGGGAAAATCATAACTGCATTTGATCTTTTTAAAGCAATGGCCTTGGGAGCAGATTCATGTTATAGTGCAAGAGCTATGATGTTGGCTTTAGGTTGTATTCAAGCTTTGGAATGCAATAAAAATAACTGTCCTACAGGTGTAGCCACTCAAGATCCTGAGTTAGTGGCAGGGTTGGTTGTTTCGGATAAAAAAGAACGAGTAGCGAATTATCAAAATGAGACGGTTCATAGTTTCGTAGAATTATTAGCGGCAGCAGGATTGGATAATATGAGTCAAATTCGAAGACACCATGTTTATCGTAGAATTACCAACAAAGAGATCTTACGTTATGATGAAATTTACCCATACCTAAAAGAAAACTGCCTCCTAAATGAAGAAACAGTTCCTTCAAACTGGAAGCCCTACTGGAATATGGCGAGCGCTAATAGCTTTGAACCATCTACTAATCCTTTATTTTCAGAATAATTGAATAAATATTTAAACTGGAAATAACTTAAGTACTTCGTCAGATAGTAAACAAAGGAATTAAATTAATTAACCTCAATTTTTATTAAAACACAAAAGTATATAACTTCGTTTTTTAGGAAGTTTTTATTTTTTAAATGTTTAAAATCACATACATGAAAAACGCTATTTTATTTTTAGTCATACTATCTCTATATTTTTCAAATAGCCTTTCTGCCCAACTCGGACGTGAAACTAGTGGATTGGATTTAGCTTTAGATCAAGTAATGAGTTATTCTAAACTAATGTCCAACAAAGGAAATAATAACCAACAGCTAATTGGCCTTCCCTATCTTCATGAAAAATGGTCAAGAGCTGAAGTTAGTTTTAGAAAAGAGGTGGTTAAATTCGAAAATGTAAAAGTTGACCTTTTAAAAAATCATTTAGAAATAAAAATAAAAGGGGAAGAAAAGATTTTAGATAAAACCTTTTTTAGTGCTTTTACTTTGGTTAATCCAGAAACAGGGGAACTTACTCTTTTCGTAAATGCTGAGGATTATACTTCAAATGGAAATAAATTAGTTGGCTTTTTGGAGAAGTTGGAAATAGGGGATTATGAAATATTAACCCATAATACAGCTAGACTTGCCTCTTCAGGACGATCTTCTATTTCTGAAACTGGTGGAAGTGCTCAACGAGTTGTCAAGAAAAAGAAAATGTATATTTCTAAAGACGGAGAAGCATATAAAATAAAAAGAAAGAAAGATGTCTACAAGGTATTTAGTAAAAACAAAAAGAGGATTAAAAAATATATGAAAGACAACAAGATCAATATTAAAAAAGTGGAAGATTTAGTAAAACTTACTCTATATTATCAAAGTTAATTGATCTGTCTTTTTTGGTGATTAATTCATCAGAATGAGATATAGCAAAAAAGAAAAAGACCTTCTCAACAATTAAGTTAAGAAGGTCTTTTCTTTTGAGAGCCGATGGACGGATTCGAACCGCCGACCCGCTGATTACAAATCAGCTGCTCTGGCCAACTGAGCTACATCGGCTTGTGATGTATTATTCACTTTGCAAATAAAATACCAAAAAAGTTGATCTTTAAATTTGCGGTTGCAAACATAAAATAATTTTTAAATATTTGATAAATCTTTATCTTTTTTTTTGAAAAAAAAATAAAAAAATGCTCCTCCTCTCAAGATGACTTGATGGCTCATATTGTCAACTTATTTCAGGATATCATATTTCATAATCTTTGCCCCTAAACCTTTCCCTTCATTGCTAATAAATAAATCTCCATTCGGTGCAAAACAAATTCCTTCAGGTTGACGATGTATCTTTTGATCAAGAAAAAGAACCTCTTGCAATTCTTTATTTTTATTAAAAATGATCAACAATTTCCCTTGAGATGAAATCATATAGAAATCTTTGGTTTTAGGATGAATAGCAATCCCTGAAGGAGAAAAATCATTCGCACGTCCTTTGAGTTTTTTCTTTTTCTTTTTAGAAAAATCATTTTTATCCGCAAAGTCTTTAACATAATCTTCTAATACCTCATCCTCCACGCTTAAAAATGGATCTGGATTCAATTCATTTTTACCTAAATCAAAACTGTAAATGTTTTTTACTTTTTTATACTTATCTGATTTCCCAAGGTTTGGGTTTCCCTTGCAAGCCAATAACAGTTGATTATTTTCAGCATCGTACCCCAAACCTTCAATATCATTCGAAGGTCTAAGATCCGTTTTAATCTTCTTCTCAGCCTTCTTCTTTTCCAAGTCAAAAAAATGAATATTTCCATTACTCTTAACAACACTAATTTTTTGTCCAATCAATTCTATTCCTTCAAAATCTCCATTGCCACTAAATGTTTCTTTTCCTTCTGTTTCGCCTGTGGTGGCATTTAGAAAAAATATCCACCCTCGTTCATCGTTTACCGCTAATAGTTGACTCGAGTCTGGATAATAACTTAACCCTGAAATTTCCAAAAGTGCTAAAGGCAAATTCATCATTAATGTGGGTTCTTCAAAATTATAAGGTGAAATATGACTGGAATCTGAAATAGAAATTACTTTTTGTTCTGGTTCCTTAGGTTCCTCCTCTTTAGGTGATGACTTTAATTGAACCGTATCAGGATTTGAAGATTGAGTACATGAAGCGACTAAAAAAGATAAAATGAATAGAATTAGGAGGGCATTTTTCATAATTATTATTTTTTAATAGAATAATTAAAGATGTCAAAAAAAATACTTGACAAATATAAAACTAAAAAGCCCCGCAAACATTTCGTCTACGAGGCTTTTTTTAGCGGAGAAGGAGGGATTCGAACCCCCGGTACCCGTTAAGGTACGTCGGTTTTCAAGACCGGTGCATTAAACCAGCTCTGCCACTTCTCCATTTGTTTTGCTTCAATAACTCATTTGTTATTTTTAAAGCGCTGCAAAAGTATAATTTGTTTTGCAAAAATGAAACCATTTTGTAAAAATATTTTTTTTTTTTTCAATTTATTTTTTTGACCCCTATTATTACAAATAAATACTAAAAGATTTGAACAAAAATAATCTATTAGCTTTTAATATATTTGGTTCTACTTTTATATGTTTACAATCATTTTTTGAAATATTTTTTCCAATTTTTAATAAAATAAAATTCATTATGCGTTTAACCATTTTCCTTTTTAGTTTTCTTTTCGTTTTTACTGCTTGTCAAGATGGAACAAAAACTGATAAATCAACTGACAAAAAAGAAGAAACTAAAGAAACTCCAGCTCCTGCTGCTAATAAATATAAACTTTCTCCATTCGAAGCTTCTACTGCATATCCAGATGCTAAACTCGAAAGCGTTTCGATGAAAGCAGGTAAAATAGAATTTAAAATAGATGAAGGAGCTACTTACAAATTAGGTCAGCAAACTCCTGATGCTCCTCAAAAAAATTGCGCAAACTCAGCTAAAGGTCAACATATTCATGTCTTGGTGGATGATAAACCTTACGCCGCAAGATATGTTGCAGCTTTTGATGATTTGAAAATCGAGGCTGGAGAACATAATATTTTAGCTTTCCTTTCTAGATCATACCATGAAAGTATCAAAACTCCTGATGCATTTTTGGCTATTAAAACTTCAATTCACCAAAGTGGAGACATGCTAAAATCAACTCCAATTACTGAACCTATGGTTTGGTACAGTCGTCCAAAAGGGACTTACACAGGCAAAGCTGCTACAGACAAAGTGATGTTGGATTTTTATCTAGTAAATACGGACTTGAAAGGAGGTAATAAAGTTAAAGCAGAAATTAATGGCGAAGTTCACATGATCGACAAATGGCAACCATATTATATTGAAGGCCTTCCAATGGGGAAAAACAAAATTACTCTTTCATTATTAGACAAGGATGGAAACTTGGTGAAAACTGAGCAGAATCCAATTTCTAGAGAATTTACCTTGGCGGAAGATCCGACGGAAAGAATGTAATTTGAGGAAGAGCATAAGCGTCCTTACTCACAAGGTGACTTTGAATCACCTTGTGAGTAATTCAATCTTACTTACTTCTAAACTATATTTCGAAATCTTTAGAAAAACCTCTTCTTTGAAGTTTATTTCGGATGGCAAACTTTAATCTTCGTCCTACATTTTCCTGAGAAGTTACTTTGCCGAATTTAAAGTATAAAACTAAAAAACCAGCTAGTCCTACTAAAAATATGATTGGAAAACAGATGATGAAAATTGGTAGGTAAACATTATATCCTAAAATGGCCACTAAGCCAGACAATGGAATCAACATAAAAGAACTCGTGCACATCAAAACAAACCGACCTCTTAATTTTTCAGTTAACTGATATTCTTTTTCCCACAAAGCATGTAAATCTTCTAATTCTTCCAAAGAAAAGTACTCTTCCCCAAATTCTAAAAACATCGCCAAGTCGTCTTGAACTTCCTGTTCAAGTCTTTCTGAAAATTGATCTACACTACTATTTTTTTTGAATGGGAACATGTTTGAGGAATAGTATTTTAGGATTTTTATTTAATGATAATTACAAAAATAATAAAACTAAATGAGTGATGCTTGAATTTTGGAAAATGTTATCTTACTTTTTCACAATTAATATTATAAACGACAATTCTAAAGGAAATGTTTAATTCTTAAATTGTTTTATTATTTGAAAAATTAAGTCCTGGATTCCTTAAAGTTTCAAAATAAAAAAGAGTTATTTTTATTTTTGCAAACTGGTCGCCATAGGCTCTATTTGAATTCTTTTTCCCATAAAAAATAAGGATTTTTGTTTTCCATAAAAAACAAAGTCGAACAAGAAGTACAATGAAAAAATCCTATACTAAATTTTCTATTGCAATTGTAATGATCAGTTGTGTGTTATTATTTTCGATGATTCCTATTCGTAAAAATGTAACTGAATACCACTCGGAGGCGGAGTATAATTTCTATAAAACTCACATGATGCTAGCTCCTCCCATAGATTCCAATATTATTTTTCCTACAGCGGGTAATTGCGATGGATGCCATGGTTTTGATCCGCAAGGAAATGGTATGGTTGACTCCTACGGAAATGATGTAAATGTGCATGATGATTGGAGAACTTCAATGATGGCTCTTGCGGCAAAGGATCCTTTTTGGAGAGCAAAGGTAAGTCATGAGGTTTTGGTCAACCCTTCCCATAGTCTGGCGTTGCAAACTAAGTGTACGTCTTGTCATGCGCCTCAAGGGCATTTTACTGCAATCCTTCGAGGAGCAGAACATTATACGATTGCAGAAATGGTAGCTGATACGACGGCAATGGATGGTGTTTCATGCGCGGCTTGTCATATTAAAAGTGCGGAGAATTTAGGTCAAGAATTTTCAGGAGATGCAACTTATGATACTACTCGTGTAATTTATGGGCCATACGAAATGCCTTTCGCTCCACCAATGACAGATTTTGTTGGCTTTGAGCCAAAGTTTAGCGAGCATATTGGTGATGCTGGAATATGTGCCTCTTGCCATACTCTTCAAACTAACTCTGTCGATCTTGCTGGTAATTTTACAGGTGAAAAATTTGTGGAGCAAGCAACTTATCACGAATGGATTAATTCTGCCTACGATGACAATGGAACAAATCCAACGACCTGCCAAAGTTGCCATATGCCTCAGTTGGAAGACCAAATAGTGATCTCTTCAAATTATATTTTCTTGCAAGGAAGATCACCTTATGGATTGCATGATTTGGTTGGTGCAAATACGACTATGTTGAATTTGATGAAAGAAAATAAAGAAGCTCTTAATATTGATGCGCAAGATGAACACTTCGATGAAACGATTGCCAAAACATTAGTGATGTTGCAACAAAATTCCTTATCAACAGATTTGGAAATGGCAGACTTGGATCAAGACACCGCATATTTCGACTTTAAAATTACCAATCGGGCTGGGCATAAATTTCCATCAGGTTATCCTTCTCGGAGAGCCTTTGTGGAATTTGTTGTGACGACTGATTTAGGTGATACTTTGTTTCAAAGTGGTGTACTTCAACCTGATTATGAAGTAGCTGGTCAGACAGAAGAAACTGAACCGCATTTTGATATAATCAATTCTGAAGATCAAGTTCAAATTTACGAATTTGTGATCGGTGATGTAAATGGAGATTTTACCACAGTTTTAGAACGAGCATATGAAGGACTTAAAGATAATCGATTACCTCCACTTGGGTTTTCGACAAGTCATCCTTCTTTTGACACAACGTTAATTATTGGAAATGCATTGACAGATTCAGATTTCAATTATGAAAATGCGACAGAAGGAAGCGGTTCAGATATAGTACATTATCATTTTCCATTGCATGGCTATACAGGTTTTATAAATATTTCTGCAAAAGTTTTTTATCAAGCGCTTCCTCCAAAATGGTTGAATCCTATGCTAGCCGAAAACACTCCTGAGATTGATACATTCAGAACGATGTATGAAAATGCTGACCTCTCCCCTGTTTTGATTTCAACAGAAACGATGGATAGTATTTTTGTGCAAGGAGTAGGAACAAAAAACATCGTAGAAGCGAATTGGTTAAAAGTTTTCCCAAATCCTACTTCAGATGGTTGGGTTTCGATTTCAAAGCCAGCTGATATTGACATTGTTAGAATAAAAATTTATGATTTTACGGGGAGATTGATGAAGGAAATTGATACTAATTTTGATCAAGTGAGGTTACCAGTAAATGGTGAATTATTTTTATTGGAAATTGAAACGGAAAGAGGAAGAGTGGTACGAAAAATATTGAAAAATTAATTTTCTGATAATTTGACCTTAGAATTAACCGTTTTTTGGTCACTCATCCAACTTTATAAAGAATACTATTACATCTTTTTAATGCATGTTTACAATAAAAAGTGTACATTATTCAGCTAGATAAACCCACTTTTTTGTCCCATTTTTTTTTTCTAATCATGATATCTTTGATAAAACAATTATAATCATGGTTAAAAATCTTTTTCTTTCTACAAAAGTTTCCTCTTCACTTTCAAAATGTACTATTGAAGGGAATTATTACTTAATTAATTCTAGTAATAATAAAATCAAAGTACGAATTAAACTAGATTCGAGTGATCATCTTCTAGAGCAAAGTGTCGAAATCAAAAGTTCAAAACGAACACAAAAGAAAATAGAATTCTCTGCACATGAGAAAATGAATTCTCATCCTTTTACCATTGATTTATTGAGTTCTACATTAAATTTTGAATTAAAAAGCAATCATATTGCTCATCTTGACATAAATAATATATCAAGGAATATTGGAAATATTCAAATTATAGAAAATGGAGTAATCTCCGATTTCGATGAAAAGAAAGCTAAATTTGAGTCGAGAGATTTTATGGAATATGTAATGTTATATAACCACGAATAAAAGTTATTCAAGCATAAAAAAAGGTCTTCAACTTTCGTTGAAGACCTTTTTTTATGCGCCAACTATATAATTAGTTGATACTTTATTGCAGTACTACTTTTCCACTATAAATATTTCCTTCATGAATCACTTGCAATAAATAAACTCCTTTTGGTAAGTTATTCAAATTCAATTCAGTTACTTTATTAGATGCTTTATTTTCCAAAACTGTTTTACCAGTAAGATCTGTCAAACGTAGTTGAGCAGCACCTTGAATATCAAAATTTAATTGAACAGCTATATTTCCATCCGTAGGATTAGGGAAAACTTTTACATCCTTACTTTTTCCAAAGTCAATCGTAGCCACATCTGTATCTAACCAAACTTCAACAGGAGTACGATCTCCAGGACAAGCGACTTCTGGAGTACTGATTTGCCAATCATAGAAATAGTAATACCAGTCTCCTCCAAAATTAGAGGATTTTAATGAAGCATAGTCTTGATATTCATATGGATAGTTGACCCCTTGACTACTTCTTTTTAATCTTGGTCCATTTACTCCTAAGCTTATGTCATTAGTTTCAGCATCAGTTGTTAGTACCAAATCTGTACCCTCTGGAATTTCCATTCCTACAAAAACCATAGTTTCACCTTCTGGTACATCGATAATGGCAGAGTTCAACTCATTATCATCTGAATCCAATAAAAGTATTTTTCTTTCCCCTGGAAAATCAGTATAAACTTTAACTGAATCCAAAGTAAATGGTTGAAAGGCATCAAAAATCAATTCGTTATTAGAATTTAGGTTACCACTATAATCTGTTCCGAGATGATTTTCCATTCCGACTTCCCCCTTCAATCCTTCCATTAAATTTCTATCTTCTACATAGAAAACTTGTGAAGCGTCAATCATTCCTGTGGTAAAATTATTTCCATAGCCAAGAGGTGCTCCCCCTGTTTCTACATCATACCATGCTAGGTTTGCCCCCACTCCTTCTAATTCAGCCATTTCACCTAAAGCAACTGTATCCCCAACTGCCATTGGTGCTCCGGGTAAAGCAAGTACTTCTACTTCAATCGCCTGAGAAACAAAACTCTCGCAAGGACCTTCTACTTCTACCGTATAAGTTCCAGTTTCAGAAACAGTAATTGAACTTCCTGTTACGCTGTTTGACCAGGTATATGAAAGGGCATCGGGCGTTGCAATTTCAGAAAGTACAACACTTTCTCCTTCACAGAAGATCACATCTCCTTCGGCAATAATTTCTGGATTAAATACAGGATCAACTATGGTAGCCACATTGCTTGAAAATCCAAAACAACCATCAACATCAGTAACCGTTACTGAGAAATTTCCTTGCGTTGTTACATCAATTGATTGCGTTGTAGCACCTGTTGACCACTCGTAAGCAGCATATCCTGCAGGTGCATTGATAGTAATCGACTCACCTGAACAAAATAAAGTAGAACCTACTACATCTAAAATTGGAGCATCTGCCAGACAACCTCCTTCTATTAATTGAAGGGTAGAATTTGGATTTACATTAGTTTCTGTCTGCTTGATTCCTGATGGCCAATTTACTACAACAGAATCAATTTCAGTTGCTGTTCCTAAACCAAAATATTGAATCATAGAATTCATAATTCCATAACTTTCTCCTGATCGAACTTCTCGTACTTGAATTCCCCAATCTCCATAAATTTCGATTCGAGCTCCAATTGCATTTCGATTACTAATTACTCCTTGCAACTGAACCGCTAAGTGATTATTTGAATTTCCATCATTAAGCCAAATCACATCATCTATATTTGATGGATTAGTATAAATACTTGCATATCCACCATATACATCTACAAATCCATCATTATTCAAATCTCCTAAAGCGTATGATTCCATATCATTGCTATCGAAAATTCCTGTCACTTCTGTAAATGTCAAATCACCATTATTTTTAAAAATATGATGAGCTGATCCAGCAACAATTATATCTACAAATCCATCATTATCAAAATCTCTCATCACTCCTTGGATAGGTAATCCATTTACATCAATTCCAGTATTGGTAGCTTCAACATAATGTCCCGTTCCATCATTTATCAATAACTGTGCATCATGATCATGATTAGTAATAAAGCAATCCAACCATCCATCATTATTCACATCTTGAAAATCTGCAGTCCATGATTGGTAGCCGATTTTAAGGCCGTATTCCTCAGCCATTTCTGTATAATTTCCATCTCCATCATTTACGTATAGAGCATTGATTCTTCTTGGATCTGTCATATCAGACACTCCTTGACGGCATTTTGCAATATAAAGATCGATATCTCCATCATTGTCAAAATCTGTCCAAATACTACCATAATTCCCTGAATTATCAGAGCTAGGAACTGTTGCCATATCGATCCAACCATCTTCTGGCATCAAGTTACCCATTCCATCATTTCCCCAAATTCTACTCTCCGCATCATCATGGCAAGCGAAAACATCAACGAATCCATCATTATTGATATCTGCAAAATTAGAACCTTGAACAAACATTCCTGGCCCAGGTAAATATGTCGTAGAATAGGTTGATCCATCACTACTCGCCACAGCAACTTTTACATCATCATAAGCACCTCCTGCCAATACTTCATTATATCCATCAGTATTAATATCTGCCACACACATACTCCATTGGCTACCGTTATCGATATTTCCTATATTGAAGGTGGTAAAAATTTCGTCAGTTAGATTTTGATATTCAATAGTCAAATCATAACCTTGATTCATTCTAATGATATCATCTTTTCCATCGTTATTCATATCAGTTACAGCAATGGCAACTCCACTATGAAAATTAGCATTCGAAAGCAAATCATTACTGTTAGTAAATGATATCTGAGCCTGAGTATTATGCATTAAAAAGATTAATAGAAGAGGTAAAAAAGAGTAGTTTTTTTTCATAATTATTTAGTTAAGTTTATTAGCATTGTTTAGAACATCTAAAATTAGGTTTATTTTTGAATAACCACCGAAATTTCTCATATTTAAAACTGTTAATTACATTACATTTTAATTGAAGTTCCTGATCTAGACAAGCAAATATTTTTTGTTTAATAAGAATATATTTTTTCCTTAAAAAATTTCAGATTTTACCAATCATTACTACTTTTTATGAGTAAAACAGTTACAACAATTACCGCTTTCAATTTCTATATAAAAATCCTTTTTGAATGATTCTTTTTCATCTAAAAAATAAATTCATAAAAATGAAAAAACCATTAATCTTCATTTGTTTGTGTTTTCTATTCCATGCTTGTTCTGATTCTTCTAATAAAAGCAATGGAAAAGAGATAACAGAAAATGTTCCAAAACTAAGTCTTGTTTGTCAACCTGAAACCTCAACAATGGAAGGAGCACCTGCTCATTCCGTTCATTTGATGTTTAATGATAAAAAAATAAAACTGGCTGATATTCTAGCTTGCGAAGTTTTCAAAAAAGAAGATTTTAAGCAGCATCAAATGCCAGACAATACGCTTCAGGCATGTGGAGGTTGGTATGCTGGAGGGGGTGAATATTTTTATCTCTACCAAAAAGCTAATGGTGATTATGCTGTAAAATATGGCCAAATGTATGAGGAAAAGGAAACCGGCAATTACGATTATACAGAACTCATCCGAATCAAAAAAGATGACAATGGCAACTATGCTGCTTTCCCCAAACATTCTATAAAGGACTTGGTTGGAGTTTACACTTTAGGTGGGCATGACAGTTCTTGGATGCTGATTGTAAAACCTAATGGCGAAAATGTTACCGCAACATATCATGCCATTGATGGAATGCTTCCTCCAGCTGACGTTTTAAAAAGTGGTGACAGAAAATTAGGAGAAGGAAAAGTCCTAAAAGACTTTAATGTAGATTTTTCAGATATGGTGATTAACTCTGAATTAGGACAAGGGCAATTGGAAACCATTTTTGGAAGAGAAAGAATTACATTTTTTGGAATCCCGAGTCACTTGGAAGATTTTCTGAGAGTGACAAAAGATGAAGAGTATGACTTTTTGGTGAGGTAAACATTAGCCACAGACTAACACAGATTGGACTGACTCTCCCAATATTCAAAAATTAATAGGTGCATTTTTTCACCCTGGGATAGTCAGTCAAATCTGGGTTTGTCTGTGGTAAAAAAAAATCAATGAAGCGGAAAAACAGAATTCGTCATCATCAAACTCTCCGAAAACGCATTCTGATTTAATCCTAAATCTTCGCCAATCGCATTAAAAAAGTGCGTCATATTTTCCGTAGCCATATTTCCAGTCAAATCATCCTTCGCCATTGGGCAACCTCCGAATCCTCGAATTGCTCCATCATATCTCCTACAACCACTTTCATATCCTGCTTCTATTTTTTCCTTCCAATTATGAGGTTGAGTATGTAAGTGAGCTCCAAACTCAATGTGAGGGTAAGCTGGAATCAAATTGGAAAATAAATATTTAATCGTCTGAGGATTTGAAACACCAATCGTATCAGAAAGCGAAAAAATCTTAATCCCAATTTTGTCTAATTCATCGACCCACTTTTGAACAATTTCCACATTCCATTCATCTCCATAAGGATTTCCGAAACCCATGGAAATATATACCACCATCTCTTTTCCATGCTTAACACATAACTCTTGTATCGATTTTACACGATCTAAAGATTCCTCAATTGTAGCATTTGTATTTCGAAGTTGAAAAGTTTCAGATATGGAAAATGGGTATCCTAAATATTTAATTTCTTTATGCTGACAGGCATCATTGGCACCTCTTTGATTGGCAACAATTGCCAACAACTTTGAGGAGTCTTCTGTCAAATTTAATTGACTTAAAACCTCGGCTGTATCCTTCATTTGAGGGATTGCCTTAGGAGAAACAAAACTACCAAAGTCAATGGTATCAAACCCAACTTCCAGTAATTTATTGATGTACGCAACCTTTTTCTCAGTAGGAATCCATTCTTTAATTCCTTGCATTGCATCACGTGGACACTCTATTAATTTTATCATATCGGGCATTTGGTTAAGACCACAAATATAGTTTTTTTTCTATAACGAAATTGAACAGAAATAGGTTTACGCTGTTGATTATTTACTTACTTTTGCAATATCAAAATCAATAAGTTTATGAATAAAAATATTGTCACCATCATAGGATTCATTCTTTTTCTTTCAGGAATGTATGCACTTTCTTTAAGTTTAGTTGGAGCAAAATTTACTCCATTATTATTTTTAGAAAAACTGGGAGGTACTGCTTCTTTTTTCATCAAAATATTAATGGTGTTGGTTGGAGTTTTATTAATCTTTCTATCTAGAACTACTACTGAAACACCAAAGGAATAATATTACTTTTGGAAGCATTTTTCTTCCTTTTTTTTAAATTTAGTATATTCCGATCGTCTTTGGTTTGAAAAACTTTAAAACACTCGCCTGTTAAATTAAAGAAACGTAACGAACCAATATGAAAAAATATATTGCAACCCTAATTATTTCTTTATCCTTTCCCCTCCTGTCAATAGCTCACGATGGTCATGGATCAAGTTTTATGTCCGGATTAACCCATCCAATTTTAGTGCTCCACCATTTATTAGCGATGTTGAGCGTTGGAATTTTAAGTGCTCAAATGGGTAAAGAAGCATTATGGGCAGTCCCTACTGTTTTTGTTGGCATCATGCTATTTGGTGGAATGATGGGAATAGGTTCGGAAGCAATTCCTTTCATTGAATCTGCGATTGCACTATCGGTTATCGCTTTAGGAATTATAATCTCTTTTAAAGAAAAATTACCACTAATGATAACAATAGCATTTGTAGGTTTTTTTGGATTCAATCATGGCTTTGCTCATGGAGTGGAAATGCCTCAATCAGCACATTCCACCCAATATTCTATGGGTTATATTTTAGGATCTACACTTATCCATGTGATTGGAGTTGCGATTGGGTATTATTCCACAAAAACTGAAAAAAAATCAAAAATTATTCGATTCGTTGGAGCTATTATCGCAGGAATCGGAGTTCATATTTTGATTCGATAAGAGGTGGAAATATCGATTTTCATAAAGCTTACAACTTAATTCCTAAAACTACCCCTACCTGATCAAATTCCCCTTGTCGAAATGAACTGACGACATCCACTCTAAACAACCTAAAAATCTTAATACCAATATTATCAATCCCAAAATAAACCTCAGTATAATCCTTCTCCGATTCAGTATATAGGAAATTGGCTCCAACCGCTACTTGCCAACCTAGCTTTCGGATCAAAGGTATTTTATCCATAAAAAAGCCATCAAAATGATGCTGATAATGAGCTTCAAAAAAACTACCTGCTGTACTATTTGAATAATAGGGTAATTGCAAAAATGAGTTAGCATACACATTTGGAGATCCAATAAAAGTTTCATTCCCGCCGAAGTGCTGGTAGTCCACCACTTGCATTCTTTTTTTATTAAAAAATGTTCCTGCCTTAATATTAAACTCAGAATGACCTCTCACTCCCATCCCAATATAATCTTCTGAAATAGACAAAGTCACTTTGTCAAAACCTGAAAAATTATCATTGATTGGAATCGCTTTTTGGTAATTAATTCGGAAAGTCGGATATTTTGATCCCATGATATATTTTCGATCTGGATAGGTCAAATACTTCTGGGCAAAACGAATTCGTACACTTGCATCAATATAAAATATAGAATGTTCATCAAATGTAAAATCCTCTAATTCAGCAACTTGTGGCTCATTATCCTCATAAAAGTCATCTTTCTTTTTCCAACTATATTGAGTATTAACCATAAGTGGTGAACGTTGAGCATACTCTGACGACAATCGAACTCGCACTCCATTTCGGATTTCTTTTCCAAAATTTACATACACAAAATCCCGATTGTACAACTTCATCAAATTCTGTTTATCCCACAAATTATACATCGCAGAAAGTAATGGACCAATCGGATTATCACTATTAAATTGCATCACTTCTCTCCCACCCGACAGATATAATCGAGAAAAATTAGTCGCATTGAATTGTCTAAAAAAAGTTAATCGAGCTCTAATTTTTTCGTCTGCAAAACCATATTGAATTTTGGGATTAACTCTATAATAACTCAAGTTTCGCTCGCCAAATGCTTTTCGATAATTAAAATCCAAAGAAATAGTTCCACCTTGAACTGGGTTAAATTGAAAAGTAGAAACGGGAGCTTTGACACTAAATGATTTCCGTTTCCATGAATTCCGATAAGAATATCCAAACAAAATATTAGTCAGTTTGAACTTATTATTTTTTTGATCTATCGAATCTTTATATTCTTTGGAGTCCCAAATTTCAGCCAAACTATCTTTTTTCACATAATCAGTACTTTCCTCTTCAGTCAATGGAATTGGCCTAGATTCTTCCCAATATTCCAAGCTTTTTTCGTTCGCCCCTTTTTCAAAAACTAAAACTTCATTATCAAAAAATTCATCTTCATAGGTTGGATTAATATTGTAGTTTTTAAAAATTCCGGTAAAATCTCCTTTTAATTTAAATCCAAAATAGCCTCCTGTAAAAGAAATCGTTTGTGAAAACATTCTCCACACATCTGGCTCCGCAACGGGAACGTGAACTTGTTTGAGCCACATGGTATCGACTGCGGCTTGCTTCATGGATTTGGCAGTAAGGAAAAGTTCGGTGGATTGGATGACCCAAAGTTTATCAACGATATAAATTATTCCACCATAAGAGGGATCTTCTTTTCGCTTCGGAAGGACTTCTATTTTATTGACCAATAATCCTTTTTCATCATAAAAAGAACCTAATAATTTGTAGCGATAATAAAACATTGCATTTTTAGCAATTGGCGAAACAACTTCTCGATTGGAAAAATACAGCGCTGAATTTTTATATAAATTAAAATCCATTTCAGAGGCTCGATTAAAACTAAATCCATTATCATCTCCACTCACTTTCGAAGAGGTCATAATTTCTTTGTACTGATCAGGTTGTTTGAAATTCAAAATAGCTTCTGACTCTGATAAATAAACAATGCCTTGCCGATTAGAATCTAATTGCCCTCCGAGATCTCCTAGATCTTGTCCTAAAATTTTTGTTGGAGCATCTAGTAACTTAATTCCACCTTTTATATATACATTACATTGATATTGTTTTACTTGTTCTTTGTAGTAATTTCGTTTTTTTTGTGCCTGACGGATAATGGCATAAGCAGGATCTTCAGCATCGGCCGCAACCACAACTTCATTCAATCCAAATGACTCTGCCTCCAAGACAACATCTAACCTAACCGCCTGATTACCAACGACTACCGTTTCTGTTTTTTGTTTAAACCCTACAAATTGAAAAACTAATTCAAAGGTTCCTTTTCCCAATTCAAACTCATAATTCCCTTCAATATTAGAAGTGGTTCCATTCGTTGTCCCTTGCACATAGATACTGGCAAATGGCAAAGGTTCTCCATTCGAATCAGTTACTTTTCCAGAAACTTGAGCAGATGTAAATATATTGTTAGAAAAAACAAAAAGGAGTAGGTATAGGTATTTCATTCTAAAAGTTTAATAAACTAATGCACATATATTTTTCGAGTAAAAAAACGAACTTATAAAATGAAAGGTTGGAAACAAAAGATAAGATCCGTTTTTATAAAAATTTAACGGATTTGTTGGTGAGAAGTTATTGAAGTGTGATTTTTTTTTTGCCGCAGATTAGGCTGATTTTTATGATTCTCCCGATCTCTCTTAACAGGTCTTTTCGTCAATCATAAAAATCATAAAAATCATAAAAATCAGCCTAATCTGCGGCAAAATATCAAACATCCTCCCTAGGCTTTTCCCGCTCCAAAAACTTCTCCCGAATAATATCTTGAATCGGACGATTCTCAATTTTACTATCCAACCAAGAAACAATATCTAAATACAAAAATGGTCTTTTCTCAAAAGGTGCTTCTCTCAATTTCAAAAAATTATCACGCAATTCTATGAACTCATTTTTCAAATTCTCCTTTTTGATTCGAGGTATTTTTCTGATAAATTTTAATATCTCTTTTTGCACCAATTCCAAATCTTTCATTTTCGTCAAGAAGCGATAGACTGACTTCACTTGATATTCCACCAACAAATCATTTCCCAAATTAAAATGAGCAATCAAACAAAGTATCCTTGCAAAGCATTGAATATCTTCTCGAAAGTCTGGACTTTTTTGGTTGATGATTTCATTCAAATAATCAATCGCTGCTTCATCATCCCCACTTCCAAAATACATACAAGCTATTTTGTAATTAAAAACCATCACCCGATGATCATCCCAACTATATTCATTAGAAGTTAATTTTTCTTTTAGCTTAGGTACCCATTTTAGTCCTTCGGTAAAAGTACCTTCTAAATAATGTAAGTTGATCCGATTAAGATAAAGGTAGATATGCAAGAGACTATCAACATTGACAGATTTTTTCTGATAGTATTTTTCTCCAATGTCTTCCAATAGTTGAAGTGCTTTTGAAAATTTCTTATGATGTTGAGCTAAGTAAAGTGCATTTAATGAATTATGCATTGCCTTCAAATAAAGCGGCAATTCTCGCTCAATCATTTTGGGACGTACATTAAAAAGCTCCACCCCCTTTTGAGTGTATTTGTAATAATTCAAAAAATCTTGAGTCATGAAAAAATACCAACCGTAAGCTTGATACAAATACATTTTCTCAAAAAAACTCAAATCCTCAACATCAAACTCCGGAAGATTAGAATAGAAAAATTCTTTAACAAAAAGATATTCTTCCTCACTTCGAACATATCCAACTTTCAAATACAGACTATATAATTTGATCGCTAAATTAGACAAATCATTTTTTTGAACAGCCCTTCGACTCACTTTGGAAGATTCAGATGTCAATTCTTCGGCACGAGTATCTATGCTACGCGTGATATGTTGTGATTCAATATGCTTTTCAAATTCTAAAATCGATAGTCGTAAAGCATCTAATTTAGCAACCTTAGCTAATGATTTTGCTTTGTCCAATATCTCTAAACTCTGCCGATAAAGTCCTTTATTATATAAAATCCTTGCATAGTCAAAACGCTCTCTAATTTCAATATCTGGATTACTCGATCGATGCTGTAATCGAAGAGCTACAAGCAACTGTTTATAAAGGTGTGCTTTCAAATTTGAGATTTGTCGCTTCTTAATTCCAGGATTTTTTTTCAGGATCAATTCCTCATCGTACTTTTTCTGTTTATCCAAAAAATCAAATAATTGCAAAAACAATACATCCGCATTGGATTGATTTCGATTAACCCATAGTCTGAATTGTCTCTTTTCAGTCTTGGTAAGTGACTTAATTAACTGAATTAAATAATCAGTTTGTTGCTTTGGCATTGTAATTAATCATTTTACAACCTATTGAAAACCAACAAGTTACAAGAGTTTTTTAAAAAATACTTACTGTAACAACTATCTTTTTAAATAGTAAAAATAGTTACTATAAGAATATCTTTGAGATGATACAAACATACATTTTTTCTGAGGTAAATAATATTTAACTCAATTAATTTCCACTTATCAATCTTAAACCGTTGCGGGTTTATAATAATTAAACCTGAAACAAAAACATACATCTATGGCTTCTGACCAAATTTATATCTTCGACACTACCCTTCGCGATGGCGAACAAGTTCCTGGTTGCAAATTAGATACTGACCAAAAAGTTGTAATCGCAAGAGAGTTAGAACGACTCAATGTTGATGTGATTGAAGCTGGATTTCCTGTTTCTAGCCCTGGAGATTTTAAGTCGGTAGAAGATATTTGCAAGGCAGTCAAAACTCCAATTGTTTGCGGTTTATCTAGAGCTGTTGAAAATGATATTAAGGTTGCTGCAGAAGCATTGAAATATGCTACTCGACCTCGAATTCATACTGGAATTGGAACTTCAGATTTGCACATTTTTGCTAAATTAAATTCAACTCGTGAAAAAATAATTGAACGAGGAGTTGCTGCAGTTAAATATGCAAAATCATTTGTGGAAGATTTGGAATTTTATGCAGAAGATGCTGGTCAAACTGAAAATGAATATTTAGCCCAAGTGATCGAAGCTGTCATCGCGGCAGGTGCAACTGTGGTAAATATTCCTGACACAACTGGTTATTGTTTGCCAGCTGAGTATGGTGAAAAAATAAAATACTTAAAAGAGAATGTAAAAAATATTCATAAGGCAATTATCTCCACACATTGTCATAATGATTTAGGGTTAGCTACTGCCAACTCAATCGCAGGTATCCAAAATGGTGCACGACAAATCGAATGTACTATTAATGGTATCGGAGAACGAGCAGGAAATACCTCTCTTGAAGAAGTGGTAATGATTATGCGTCAGCATAGTTATATGAATCTTCATAACAATATTAATACACAATTACTATACCCAACAAGTCAGTTAGTTTCTGACAAAATGGGTGTCAATGTTCAACCGAACAAGGCTATCGTAGGGGCAAATGCATTTGCACATTCATCAGGAATTCATCAAGACGGGGTAATCAAGAAAAGAGAAGTTTATGAAATCATGGATCCAAAAGATGTTGGAGTGGAACAATCACTAATTGTTTTGACAGCAAGAAGTGGTCGAGCGGCCTTAGCTTATCGAGCAAAGCAGATCGGGTTCAATGTAACAAAAAAAGAGTTAGATGTTTTGTACAAAAAATTTCTAACGCTAGCAGATAAAATGAAAGAAGTAGGTGAAGAGGCATTATATCAATTATGCGTGACTAGTTTAGCAAGAGTTCCTTCTTCTACTCATTAATCTCAATTTTGACTTAAAAATGTACGTTCAATAATTATATTTGGTTAGGTCGTCGGGCTCTTTAAGGCCCGACTTTTTTTTTGAAAAAACCTTTCGGATATTGAGCTGAATAACGAATATTCGAACAATCATAACTTCCTAATATGAAAAAAACACTATTCGATAAAATCTGGGAACAACACATCGTCGATACTGTCGAAGGTGGTCGCAATATTTTATACATCGACAAACATTTTATCCACGAAGTTACAAGCCCTCAAGCTTTTGCTGGTTTAGAAAAACGTGGAGTACCTCTTTTTCGAAAAGAAAAAATTGTTGCCACAGCGGATCACAATGTTCCTACTATCAATCAACATCTTCCTATCGTTGATCCACTTTCAAGAACTCAAGTCAATACTTTAATAGAAAATTGCGAAAAATTCGGAATTGAACTATATGGTTTAGGTCATCAATATCAAGGTATCGTTCATGTCATTGGCCCTGAGTTGGGAATTACCCGGCCAGGAATGACTATCGTTTGTGGTGATAGTCATACTTCGACGCATGGCGCATTTGGAAGTATTGCTTTTGGAATTGGAACAAGCCAAGTAGAGCAAGTGATGACTACGCAATGTTTGTTATTACAAAAACCAAAGCGAATGCGAATCACTATAGATGGTGAATTGCAAAATGGCGTTTTATCCAAAGACATCATTTTATACATTTTGTCAAAATTAACAGCGTCGGGTGGAACTGGATATTTCATCGAATATGCAGGTTCTACTATTCGATCACTTTCGATGGAAGCTCGAATGACCATATGTAATATGAGTATCGAAATGGGCGCAAGAGGTGGATTGATTGCTCCTGACGAAAAAACTTTTGAATATATCAAAGGTCGTAAGTTCGCTCCTCAAGGAGAACAATTTGAAAAAGCTGTTGCTCATTGGAAAACACTTTTCACAGATGAAGGTGCAGAATTTGACCAAGAATATCACTTCCAAGCGGAAGACATTGCTCCTATGGTAACCTACGGAACTAATCCTGGAATGGGCATAAAAATTAATGAAAGTATTCCTGCCCCAACTGATTCAAGCAATACAAAATCATACGATAAGTCTTTAGAATATATGAATTTCAAAACTGGAAATTCATTGATCGGACAAAAAGTAAATTACGTTTTCATCGGTAGTTGTACTAATTCAAGAATTGAAGATTTACGTCTTGTTGCAGATTTTGTCAATGGAAAGTCAAAGGCTGAAAATACTACAGTTTGGATTGTTCCTGGTTCAAAACAAGTACAATTACAAGCAAAAAAAGAAGGTTTAGATAAAATATTTGAAGCTGCTGGATTTGAATTACGAGAGCCAGGTTGTTCAGCTTGCTTAGGTATGAACGAGGATAAAATTCCAAAAGGAGAATATTGTATTTCTACCTCAAATCGAAATTTTGAGGGTCGTCAAGGGCAAGGTGCCCGAACCATTTTGGCAAGTCCATTGATGGCTGCAGCAACTGCCGTAACTGGAGAAATCACAGACGTAAGAGAATTACTATAACGTAGCGGTCTGCTTTAGCTGACCTAAAAAAAGAAATCCACAATGGGTATTTTTCAGGTCAGCTAAAGCAAACCGCTACATAACAATCAATCATAAAATGGAAAAATTCACCAAACTAAATACAACCGCTGTACCTCTTCCAATGGAAGACATCGACACCGACCAAATCATCCCAGCACGTTTCCTAAAAGCAACAACGCGGGAAGGATTCGGAGATAATTTATTTAGAGATTGGAGATTCAATCAAGATAATACCCCCAAAGATTTTATTTTAAATAATAAAACTTACGGCGGTAAAATATTAGTCGCAGGTAAAAATTTTGGCTGTGGATCAAGTCGAGAACATGCAGCATGGGCTTTATACGATTATGGATTTCGAGTAGTTGTATCCAGTTTTTTTGCTGATATATTTAAAGGAAATGCTTTAAACAATGGACTTTTACCAATTACAGTCTCTCCTGTATTTTTAAATGAATTATTTCTAAGCATTGAACAAAATCCAAAAACTGACGTAATTGTAGACTTAGAAACTCAAAGAATTAGTATCTTAGATAGTGGAAAATCTGAAGACTTTGAGATTGATCCTTACAAAAAAATGTGTCTTCTTAATGGATACGACGATATTGATTATTTGATATCAAAGAAGGACAAAATCGAAGCATTCGAAAAAACACAAGTAATTTTTTAAAAAGAAACAAATTAACCAAATATAATTAAAACCAATCCATGGAAAAGAAAATCGCAGTTTTAGCAGGCGACGGAATCGGACCAGAAGTAATCAAGCAAGGTAAAAAAGCATTGGATGCTATTGCTTCAAGATTTGGTCATAAATTTACTTATTGCCACGCTGATGTCGGAGCAATTGCAATTGACAATACCGGTGATCCATTACCTGAAGCAACTCTAGCTACTTGTATGGAGTCTGATGCCATTTTGTTTGGAGCTATCGGAGATCCCAAATATGATAATAATCCAGATGCAAAAGTTCGCCCAGAGCAAGGACTTTTACGATTGAGAAAAAGTCTTGGATTGTTTTGTAACATTCGGCCAGTAGCCACTCATCCAAATTTATTGCACCTCTCCCCTCTCAAACCCAAAAATATTAGTGGGGTCGATATGGTTATTTATCGTGAGTTAACTAGTGGAATTTACTTTGGTGAAAAATTCTTGAGCGAAGATGGAATGTCTGCTTTTGATAAATGTGAATACCATGTTATGGAAGTGGAACGCATTGCTCGTTTGGCATTCAAGGCGGCCATGAATCGTAGAAAAAAAGTAACGCTAGTTGACAAAGCAAACGTTTTAGAAACTTCAAGACTTTGGAGAAAAACGGTTCGAAATATTGCAAAGGAATATCCTGAAGTTAAATTAGATTTTATGTTTGTCGATAATGCTGCTATGCAAATGATTATCGCACCAAAACAATTTGATGTGATTTTGACGAGCAATATGTTTGGAGATATCATTTCAGATGAATCGAGTGTATTGGCTGGTTCATTAGGAATGTTGCCTTCTTCGTCAATTGGTGAAAAGACATCTTTATTCGAACCCATTCATGGTTCTTATCCACAAGCTGCTGGTCAAGATATTGCCAATCCAATCGGAACAATTCTTTCGGTAGCATTATTACTGGAAACTTTTGATTTGCACAAAGAAGCAAGAACTGTTAGAAATGCAGTTGCTTATTGTTTGACAAAAGGAATAGGAACTCCTGATCTTCATCCTGATATAAAATATACTTGCTCTCAAATGGGTGATATTATTGCCGCATGGATTGAAGATGAGCGATTAAATCAAGCGAAAATTTCAGATAGTGTTTCGACTATAATCTAAGCTGATTGAATTTTTATTTTTTCAAAAAAATCCTTGCATTTTAAAAAGTGCAAGGATTTTTTTTGTTCTTGAGCTTAGAAGTTGTTTTAAAATAAAAAAAGAAATATGGAACCACGAATCGAACAAATTGAAGAGAAATATTTCATAGGTATGTCAATTGAAATGTCATTAGTTGATAATAAAACATTTCAACTCTTCAGCACTTTTATGCCAAGAAGAAAAGAAATTTCAAATAATAAAACCCATGATGTTTTTGATTTAATTATTTATCCAAAAGGGTATTTTTTACGATTTAATCCGACTACTAATTTTAAAAAACATGCTTTAGTGGAAGTTTCAGATTTTGATAACATTCCAGAAGGAATGGAAAAACTCACCTTGCCATCAGGGCAATATGCTGTCTTCTCCTTCGAAGGACACATTCCTAATCCAGAAAATTTCAAATATATCTATTCGACTTGGCTGCCCAACTCTAACTTTAATTTGGATGATCGACCTCACTTTGACATTCTTAGTGAAAAAATTCAACAAAAATCGCCAGATGCTATTCAAGAATTTTGGATTCCCGTTTCGCCAAAATAAGAATTCATCTTACTAATTGTTTTGCAATAAAAAAGGCAATTTGTAATTTCCCGTCCTAATTAAGAATAATGTTGGGAAAAAAGAACTTATATATTTCACTTACTTTGATTTCTATTTTTATTGCTTCCATTGCTTGGGGACAAAAAAATAACGACTACCCTGATGTCGATATCATAGTCATTGAAGATTTATTGCAAGGAAACGAAGATATTGATGGGAGTGATTTAGTTTTTGTTTTTGAAAGTTTACAAGGATTTGCTCGAAGCCCATTGAATTTGAATACTGCTTCCATTTCTGATCTTGAAGATCTTTTCCTTCTCAACCAACCCCAGATTCAAGAGTTTTTTATTTATAAAAGAAAGGTTGGAAAACTCATTTCTATTTATGAGTTACAAGCTATCCCAGCATTTGATTTAAAAACCATCCGAGCAATAACTCCCTTCGTCAAAGTAAGTGGAGAGGAGGATTATCAAAAATCAATAGGTTCTATGCTTAAAGAAAGCGATCGTACCTTACAAATGAAATGGGTACGACCACTTGAATTAGAAAGAGGATTTGCCATTCGAGAGAACGCGGAGGAACCAGCTTTTGAAGGTTCACCTGATAGATTATTGGTGAGAATGAGAGGTCGTTTTGAAAATAGATTAAGCTATGGATTCACCGCAGAGAAGGATTCACGAGAGGCATTTTTTAAAGGAAGTAACAAACATGGTTTCGATTTTTATTCTGCTCATATTTTTCTAAAAGACTATTCTAGCCGATTAAAAGGTTTGGCCTTAGGTGATTTTTCAGTTAGCATGGGACAGGGTTTAATTGCCTATTCAGGTTTCGGAAGAGGTAAAGGATCAGAAGTTTTAAATGTAGATCGTAACCGAAGAACCCTTCGACAGTTTTCTTCCTTAAATGAAGTTTTATTTTTCAGAGGTGGTGGTGCAACGATCGGTTTATCCAAAAATTTAGAAGTAACTGCTTTTGGTTCCTATAAAAAAGTAGATGGAAATGTTTTTGTAAATGATTCAACTAACCTTGATTTTGAAGAATTCGAAATTCTTACCAGCTCACTACAACTTTCTGGGTTTCATGCCACGGCCGGAGAAATTGAAGATGAAAAACAAATTGGATTATTACAAACTGGAGGAAAAATAAAATATCAAAAAGATACTTGGCATGTTGCTTTAAATACCATTTATCATCAATTAGATAAACCACTCAATCGAAGCAATCAACCATATAACCAATTCACTTTCAGAGGTAACAAATTATTTAATGTGAGTATGGACTATGGTTTTCTTTTACAGAATTTTAAGTTTTTTGGAGAAACTGCTACTAGTCAAAATGGAAGCATCGCCTCGGTAAATGGAGTTTATATTGGTTTGGATCGTCGAGTGAGTATGTCAATTTTACATCGACATTTACCTGCTGATTTTCATGCATTAAATAATCGACCGTTCGCAGAAACGGCTCAAGGGGCTAATGAAAATGGGATTTTCTTAGGCTTGCAACTAAACTTAAGTAAAAATTGGGATTGGAGATTTTACTTCGATACTTGGAAGCATCCATGGCTAAGATTCAATGTAGACGCTCCTTCCAAAGGGGTAGAATACTTTACTCGTTTGACCTATAAACGCAAACGAAGAATGGAAGCCTATCTTCAATTTAGAAATGAAGTCAAAGGACGAAATGCTCCTGACAATGAGACTCCAATTGATTTTATTACCGATAATACTAGAACTCAATTCAGAATCCATATTTCCAATTCGATCAGTAAATCAATAGTTTTACGAACTCGAGCTGAATGGTCATTTTTTGATAACGAGGTGGAACCATCCAAACAAGGATACATGCTTTATCAAGATTTCGTTTTTAAATCTAATCAATTCCCGCTTTCCTTCACGACTCGTTTTGCAGTCTTTGATAATGATTTTGATACTCGGATTTATGCTTATGAAAATGACTTGTTATACACATTTTCGATTCCAGCTTATTCAGGTAAAGGGACTCGTTTTTATTTAAACTTAAGATATCGACCACATCCAAAGTGGTCTATCGAAGCACGTTATGAACGTACTTTTCTAAACTTTACAGAATTCATAGGATCTGATTTACCTGTGGAATTTGGAAGTGGAAATGGAATCATCGAAGGAAATATTCGATCAGCATTTGAAATGCAAGTTCAGTATAAATTCTAAAACGTAGGAGTCTGCTTTAGCTGACCACTACGTGCTAATCTTCAATTACAATCGTACTCGAAAAATTCCCAGTACCCACACAAAATGTCCCTTCCAAATAATACCCCGACAAAACACCCTCAGCATACCAATCATAACATCCATCACCAAAGAAAAGACAATCTTCAGAATCTTCATCAAGAGTAAAATCATAAAAACCATCAATGTAAATATCAATTGGTTCATCTGTCCGATTATCAAAACATTGATCTACTGATTCTTCTTCTCGACAACTCGAAAAGAGAACTAATACAATAACAAAAAATAAAAGGGAAAATTTATATGGAAATGAAGTTGTATAATTTTGTATCATGTTTTTTTTCTAACAAATTAATTGAGAAAAAAAGAAGACACAAATTATAGAAAGACCTTTAACTTAAACTTTAATAGTCGTTAAAGATTAGTTAATTGAAATTAAAAACCTCCCAGCCCCTGCGGATTGGAAGGTTTTTAATTTTGTATAAAGGTTATTCTAAATAAAGTTGTAAGGAGGTCGTATAACGTTCAACGTCCATCGATTATTTAGTGAGCTCTTTCAAATTTCTCATCCAAGGAAAAATTGCCAGCTCCTGCTAAAAATATCGCTAAATACCCCACCATGTACATAAACCCTTTTTCTACTTTCATAAATGGATCACCAAAGTGAACATAAAAAACAGCTACAGCCATCGTAAAAAATAAAAAGAAAGCAGCCCATCTGGTAAATAAACCCAGGATCAAAAATATACTACACAAAACTTCCGAAAATACTACTAAAGCAAGTGACATCTTAGGACTAAAGATTCCTAAAAATTCCATAAATTTTATTTCATCTCCACTAATTAATCTCATTAATTTTCCCCAACCATGCCCAAATAACATCGAAAATCCTAATCCAATTCTCAATATTAAAAATGCCGAATCATCTAAAAATTCATCTTTAATAGTGTCAAAAGGTTTTCTTAAATCCATCGTTTTGTTTTTAGTTTTGAACAATAAAATTTAAAGTCAGTAGTATCTAAAAAATCATTTTTTATAAAAAATTATAATTAAACTTACCTACTTTTGCGCCATCATTCGTGAATGACACACTTTATAAGTTCAATATAGACATATTATAAAAAAAACCATCAAAAAAATTATGGTAGAAGGTAAAAATATATTTATCACAGGTGGCGCTGGTTTTATTGCCAATAGAATTATCAAACTTTATATTGAAAAAAATAATATAACTGTTTATGATAATTTTCATCGAGATACTTTAACAAATAGCAGCGTTGCGAATGCCGAAAATCTTACTATAATTAAAGGAGATGTTTTGGATTACGACCTCTTAGAACAGTCGATGAAAGGAGCTGACATTGTAATTCATGCTGCAGGCATTGCAGGTATTGATACTGTTATAAAAAATCCTGTAACAACGATGGAAGTAAATATGATTGGAACGGCCAATGCTTTAAAAGCAGCCAAAGCCAATAATATTACAGATCGATTTATTGATTTTTCTACTTCAGAAGTGTTTGGTTCGATGGCTTTTAAATCTTCAGAAGGCGACCAAACTGTTGCTGGGTCGGCTGGAGAAGCTCGATGGACTTATGCGGTTAGTAAATTGGCTGGTGAACATTTGGCTCATGCCTACCACCGTCAATATAATTTGCCAACAGTTACCGTTCGTCCATTTAATGTATATGGCCCTGGTCAAACAGGAGAAGGTGCGTTGCAAATTTTCATAAAAAAAGCCTTAAAAAACGAGGAAATATTCATCAACGGAGATGGTAACCAAATTCGTGCATGGTGCTATGTCGATGATTTTGTGGATTGCATTCAACGATGTATTGAATCACCAAAAGCCATCGGAGAAAGTTTTAACATTGGAAATGCGAGAGCTATTACCACCATTTTGGGGTTAGCTCAAACAGTTTGTCGAGTGCTAAAATCTGATTCAAAAATTTCTCATAAACCACCTTTATCAGCCGATATCGAATTAAGAATACCAAGTGTGAAGAAATCTGAGGAATTGCTCGACTTTAAAGCTAAGGTCGATTTGGATGAAGGAATTTTACATACTGCTGAATATTTTAAAACATTAATTTAGCCATGGATTTTATCCCTTTATTAAAAGTCAATTTAACAGATGAGGACATTGCCAAAGTGGTCAATGTTTTACAATCTGGGATGTTGGTGCAAGGGAAGGAAGTCTTGGCTTTAGAAAAAAAAATAAGTAATTACCTCGGAGTAAAACATACCATCGCTGCCTCAAACGGAACTGCAACCTTGCATCTTGCATTATTAGCTTTGGGAATTAAACCTGGTGATGAAGTTATTTTGCCAGCCTTATCTTATATCGCAACAGCAAATGTCATTGAAGTGGTCGGTGCAAAACCAGTTTTTGTTGATATTGATTTAGCTACTTTTAATATTGAGGTTGCTCAAATTGAAGATAAAATCACTCCTAAGACTAAAGCCATTTTACCAGTTCATGAATTTGGATTAATGAGTGATATGGATGCAATTTTATCCATTGCAAAAAATAATCAACTACATGTAATTGAAGATGCAGCTTGTGCTTTAGGTGCTCATATTTCAAATAAAAATTCAGGTACCATTGGAAATGTTGGTTCATTTTCATTGCATCCTCGCAAAGCAATTACCTCAGGTGAAGGAGGTTTTTTGACAACCAATGATGACCAACTAGCAGAGCAATTACGCACGTTACGAAATCATGGTGCTGGTTTCGTTGATGGAAAAGCTGAATTTGTAGCAGCTGGTTTAAATTATAGATTAACTGATTTTCAAGCAGCTTTGGTCAATAACCAAATGGATCGACTAGAAAATAGTCTGGAAATAAAATCCAAATTAGCTGACCATTATTTCAAAAAATTAAATGGTCATCCAAAAATTTTACTGCCTTCCTCCCCTGAAAATCATCGGCATTCTTGGCAAACTTATCATGTCGTCATCAATGATGAAACGATCAATCGTGATGAAGTTATATCAGCTTTGAAAGAAAAAGGAATTGGCACTAACTACGGAGCGCAATGTCTCCCCTTCCAACATTTTTATCAAAAAAAATATGGACTGGATTGCCAAAAATTATTTCCAAATGCGCTTAAAGCTTTTCAAGCTGGTTTGGCTTTACCAATGTATGATACTTTAAAAATTGAGGAAGTTGATTATGTTGTAAAATGTTTAATTGAAATCTTAGACCGATGAAATTAAATAAAACACATGGCGATGGTTCTTTTGACAAAAAGGATTTTAAATACATTGGCGAAAATGTAATTATTGAAAAAGATGTCAAAATTTTTCATCCCGAAAATATTATCCTTCACGATAATGTCTACATCGGTCACAACACCATTCTAAAAGGTTATTATAAAAACACCATGGAGATTGGTGCAAATACTTGGATTGGTCAAAATTGTTTTTTCCATAGCGCTGGTGGAATTTTAATTGAATCGAATGTTGGAATTGGTCCTAATGTTTCCATTCTTACTTCAGCTCATTCCCTTGAAAATTTAAATGGACCAATTCTTTTTCAACCAGTTGAATTTTTAGAAGTGAAAATTTTTGAAGGGGCTGATATTGGAGTTGGTAGTACCATTTTGCCAGGAACTACAATTGGGAAAATGAGTCAAATTGGAGCAATGACTTTGGTTAACAATGACGTTCCAGAGTTATGTGTTTTTGCAGGAGTACCTGGAAAGTTAATTAGAAAATTGACGTTGGAAAGGTAATTAGGGATCGGATCCCTCGTCTACTAGTAACTACCTCATTTCCAACAACTTACAAACCTAAAAAACGGATAGACTTTAAAAGTATCCGATACCTAATTTATATGCGAATTTTTATTGGTAACAAAGAAGTAGCTGGCATTTTCACTTTCCTTTATTTTGGTTTTAAGGAACTTGGAATCGATGTAACTATCTTTTTACCAGAGCAGCATATTTATAAATATCAAGATGTAAAAAGAAGTTGGATCGAAAGAATTCTTAGTCAACTATATCGTTTTTTATCACAAAATAGAAAAACAAAAATCGTTAAAGACATAGGATATTATATTTATGAATTCATCAAATTTTGGGTTCATCTTATTTACTTTCCTTTTCTTTTAATGAGATATGATGTATTTATTTTTTCATCAGGAATAACTTTTTTCTGGGGATACGATTTGCCCATTTTTCGTTTTTTTGGAAAAAAGGTAATTGCAGTTTTTACTGGAAGTGATACTCGCCCAGTTTACATCAACACTTATTTTCTACAAAATACTCCAACAGATATTTTAGTAAAAAAAACTAGGATACAAAAAGAAAAAATTCAAGAATTAGAAAAATATGGCGTGATAAGCATCAATAATCCGCCCACTGCAATTTTTCATTCTATGCCATACATTAAGTGGTTAAATATTGGAATTCCAGTCAAAAGGAATTTTTCTCCAACTACTCCAAAAGAAGAAAGTCAAACATTAGAGATTCTTCATAGTCCTTCAAATGCAGTCATCAAAGGATCAAAACATATCTTGAAAGCAATGGAGAAAATCGAATCAAAGTATAAAGGTGATCCTCAAAAGAAAATAAAATTCACGCTACTTCAGGGTGTTCCAAACAAGGAAGTTGTCAATTATATTCAACGTTCTGATTTTATGATTGACCAATTATATTCAGATACACCTATGGCTGTCTTTGCTTCAGAGGCTGCTTTTTTTGGAAAACCATCTGTGGTAGGTGGCACATATGCCAAAGATATTCATCATCATTACGACACAAAAGATATTCCTCCTACGTTGTATATCACACCCGATCAAATCGATGGTGCCATTGAAAAAATGATAAAGGATGATGCATATCGGATTCAACTTAGCGAAGCAACTCAAAAGTTTGTTCAAGAAAAATGGTCGCCATCTGCAGTTGCAAAAAAATATTTAAAAATCATTAATAACGATATTCCAGAAAACTGGTGGTCTGATCCAAACGAAGATTTATTGGATGTCTACCCGATAGGAGAAGATGAAATTATTTACAATGGCATCAAAAAAATAATTGATAAACATGGGTTACCTGCATTGCAAATATCAGACAAACCTCATCTTGAAAAAATAATACTTGAGCGTGTTAAAAAATTTACTGAAGGATAGTTTTATTTACACTCTAGCAACGGTCATTTCAAAAGGCATCGGCTTTTTTTTATTACCAATAGTAACGCTGTATATTTTACCAGATGCTTACGGGGCATTGGATTTATATGTTGTTTTTATTAGCCTAATTGGTGTTTCGATAGGGTTAGAATTATCTCAAGGGCTCGCCAGATATACCGCTTCAGCAACTCTTGAAGAGAAGACACAATTAGTCTCTACTACTATTTGGTTTACGATTTTTATTTATTCCATAGCTATTGCATTTCTTTTAATTTTTTATGAAAAAATAAACTTCCTCATTGTTGCTGATGAAAAATATAACAATGTATTTACAATTATTATTTTCATGATTCTTTTTATAAAATTAGATTACATTTTAAAAGCACAATTGCGATGGGATTTACGAGTAAAAGAATTTGCAGTTGTTAGTGTACTATATTCTATTGTCTTTGCAATTGCCGTATATATATTGTTAGCAAAGTATGAATTAGGATTAGTCGGTTATTTCACCGGACAATTTATTGCAACAATAACTTCATTACTAATTGTCAGTTATCTCAATAAAAATTATTTAAAATTCATCTTTTCTAAAAAGGCTTTTCAGCAACTTTTCAATTTTTCATATCCACTAGTTTTATCTAGCTTAACTCTAATAGCTGCGACTTATATCGATCGAATTATAATTAGACAATTATTAAATCTCACAGATTTAGGACTTTATGGTATTGCCTTTCGATTTGCCTCGCTAGGAGGTTTTTTATTAATCGGTATTCGGGGAGCACTTCTACCTATCGTCTATAAAGAATATGAAAAACCCGCAACAAAAGAAAAGCTTCGAGATTTCTTTTACTTATTCTTTTCAGTAATGTCAGCATTATTAATTTTCCTGATTTTATTTTCAAAAGAGATATTGATTTTAATGACGGAAGAAAGCTACCATCCTGCTTTTCCTGTAATTCCTATTCTGACAGCTGCCGTTCTTTTTAATGGAATGTATATCTTTGCTGTCGGAGTAAGCATTGCGAAAAAAACAAAGGTTTTTATTTATGTCGGCATCTTTAGTTTGATATCCAACATAGTTTTAAATTATCTTTTTATACCATCATTTGGTATCATTGGTGCAGCCATAGCAACATGTATAACTGGAATTTTTTCATTTATAATCTATTTATTTTTTAGTCAAAAAGATTACAAGATTGATTATAATTTTTTCAAATTAACATCCATCATTGTTGTCTTGGTAGCCTTCTATTTTATTTCACCAATTTTGTTTGACTATCCAAGTGATGGAATTGACTGGATGATTATTTTTCAAAAAATGATTGCCGCGATTATTTTATCATTGAGTTTAGCTTACTTTCTTTTAGGTAAAAAAATCCGTTTTTGGAAAATTTTATAAAAAGAAGCATCTAGAAGTAATCACAACTACTACAGCTTTTTTTTTAACAAAATCCAAATTCAGTTAATATTAATAATATTCTATTTTGAAAAATAACAATACATCTACAAATTCAAAAAAATACAAAGTCGCCATACTTGTGTTTAACAATTTCCTTTATGATAGTAGAGTTTTGCGCGAAGCAATTAGTTTAAAAAAAGGAGGTTACGATGTAAAAGTTATTGCTTTTCATGAAGAAGAACTTCCTGAGTTTGAGTACAAAGAAGAGATTCCAGTTTATCGAATTAAGTTAAAAAGTCGCTCTTGGTCTAAATCGTATTTTGTCCAAATTTTAAAATGGATCGAGCTATTTTATCGAATTGTCAAAAACCATCGAGATGCAGACTTTTATCACGTTTGTGATGTTTTACCCTTACCTGTGGGAATGTTAATCAAAAAGTACTTCAATAAAAACGCAAAAGTGGTATACGATGCTCATGAATTAGAATTTGACAAAAATGTGGATCGAAAGTTTTATGGCAAATTAATCAGCTTTTTAGAAGCCCGATATATCAAAAAGGTAGATGCCATGATGACTGTTTCTCAGCCAATTGCAGAAGTATATGGGGAGCATTATAACATTACTCCTCCAAAAATTGTGATGAATTGTGCCAACCTTCAAAAAGTAAAACCTAATCATGTTTTTCGGAAAAAATTCAACCTAAAATCTGAGCAAATAATAGTACTTTATCAAGGTAGTTTAAAACCAAATCGAGGAGTGGAAGAACTCCTTAAAGCTTTCAAAACCTTCTCAGATAAATATGTATTAGTATTGTTAGGAATTCCATATACAAATTCATATTTAGATTATTTAAAAAGCGAAATGGCGAAGGTTAATAATATTTTTTATCATCCTGTAGTCGCTCCAAATGAATTATTATCATATACTTCTTCCGCCGATATTGGTACATATATTATTCAAAAAACTAACCGAAGTCATGATATGAGTTTGGGAAATAAAATCTTTGAATACATTCATGCAGGATTACCGGTGATCACTTCTGACTTAATTGTCACTCGCGAAGTAATTGGAAATAAATTAGGTTTTGTTTTAAAAGAAGATACTACTGAAGAGATAAAAAAGGCAATTGATACCATCTTAGAAAATGGGATTGATTCCTATAAAAAAGAACTTCAAATTGCTGCTCAAGAATATAATTGGGAAAATCAAGAATTAATAATGTTGGAAATATATGAGTCACTCAAAAGCAAATAAAGTTTGCCATATCACCACAGTTCATAACGCAAAAGATACTCGTATTTTTCAAAAAGAATGTGTGTCCTTGGCGAAGCATGGATTTGATACTCATCTAATTGTAGCTAATCAAAAAAGTGAAATTGATCAAGGCATTCAAATCCATAACATTACATCTACAACTTCTGGTCGATTACAAAGAATGCGAAAAACAACACAAATTGCTTTCGAAAAAGCGATGGAAATTGATGCTGAAATATATCATTTTCATGATCCCGAATTATTACCAGTAGGAATAAAGTTAAAGAAGAAAGGGAAAAAAGTAATCTACGATACACATGAAGATGTACCTCGTCAGATTCTATCAAAGTATTATATTCCTTCAATTGTTCGCCCAGTCATTGCTAAGGTTTTTGAAATTTATGAAAACAGAATTGCGGCAAAAATGGATGCCATCATTACAGCAACCCCATTCATTCGAGATCGGTTTTTAAAAATAAATCCCAACACAGTTGATGTCAATAATTATCCTATTTTTGAGAAATTCAACATTGAGAACCCTAAAGAAAAAACTCATGACATTTGTTATGTTGGACTGATGAGTAAAATTCGAGGCATTGAAGAGATGATAAGAATGTTGGAATTCACCGATGCAAAAATGACCTTAATTGGCGAGTTCCAATCGAAGGAAGAAGAAGAATTTATAAAAAGTTTACCCACTTGGAAAAAGGTAAATTTCTTAGGCAAAATGAATCGCAAAGAAGTAGCTGAAATTTTATCGCAAAGTAAAATGGGTATTGTTATATTTCACCCCGAACCAAATCACATCAACGCACAACCTAATAAAATTTTTGAATACATGGCAGCTAGTTTGCCAATAGTGACTTCTGATTTCCCACTTTGGAAAAGTATTGTTACAAAACATAATGCTGGAGTTTGTGCCAATCCACTTAAACCAAGAGAAATTGCCAAAGCTATAAATGTCTTGTTAGAAAACGAAGAGCAATCCATTCAAATGGGAAAAAATGGACAACAAGCTGTGCAGGATGTTTTTAATTGGAAACAAGAAGAGAAGAAATTAATCAAACTTTACCAACAAATTTTAAAGTAACTAGATTTTTAATTAATTAATTATTTTGAAAACACCAATCGTCTCCATTCTCATCCCATGCTTCAACGAAGAAGATTTTATTGAAGCAGTTATCCAAAACATATTGGAACAAGACTTCCCTCAAGAAGAAATGGAAGTTCTATTTCTCGATGGAATGAGTACAGACAAAACAATAAAAATTATTTCACAATACGCTGAAAACCATCCCTTTATAAAACTAATACCAAACCCTGAACAATTCGTTCCTCAAGCGATGAATCTCGGTATCGAACAAGCCCAAGGCGAAATCATCATCCGACTCGATGCTCATGCAGCTTATCCAAAACAATACATTTCTAAATTAATTTATTGGCTAAAAAAATTACCTGCAGAAAATGTGGGTGGCATTTGGAACATCCAACCTCGTTCCAATTCCATCAAAGCAAAAACAATTGCTCGGACGCTCTCCCACCCCATTGGAGTTGGGAATGCACTTTATCGTATGGGAATTTCTGAGCCACAAGAAGTAGATACCGTTCCTTTTGGTTGTTATCCAAAAGCTGTTTTTAAAAAATATGGCAACTACGATGTTCGGCTCAAAAGAAATCAAGACATCGAATTGAACAAACGAATAAAACGGCAAGGAGGAAAAATATTTTTAGTTCCAGATGTAGAGTGTACTTATTTTGCAAGAGACACTTTTAGTGCACTTTGGAAAAACAATTATGGAAATGGGAAATGGGTAATTTTGACTTCATGGTTTACAGGAACATTTGATTCACTTTCCATTCGACATTTTGTGCCTTTAGCTTTCTTTGTAAATGTATTGTTAGCATTTGTTGCTTTAATCCAAGTTTTATTTTTTGGTGGAAGTTGGTTGTGGCAACTTTTTATATTTCCAGTAATCTTTTACTTTTTAATCATAGGTATTGTCTCCGCCAAATTAAGTTTCGAAAATCCAAAACTAGGAGCTTTCCCCTACTTTCTTATTTCATTTTTTACTTTACATCTGAGTTATGGTCTAGGAAGTTTTGTAGGGATTTTTTCAATTTTAAAAAACAAAAAATAGACTTTATTCAATACTTTTGCATTTATAAAACAACCCAGTTTTATTACTTAATCCTAGACTTGAAAAATAAATTTTTATATGAAATATAGAAGATTAACCAACGAAGAATTAGCAGAATTAGAAACTGAATTTATTCGATTTTTAGTTTCCAATACTGTAACAGGAGATGATTGGAAAAAAATAAAAAAAGAAGATCCCGAAAAAGCAGAAGGCCTTATTGAAATTTTTAGCGATATCGTTTTTGATAAAACCATTTCAAAAATAGAATACCTTGAAATGAAAACGCCAAAGGATTTGAAAATTTTCCGATGTAATAAAGATGACATCGAACTGATGGGATTAAAAATTGATGGTGAGTCTGAATTAGATCTTACTCAAGATATTTCCTCTGAAGAAATGATGGTTAAACTTCAATCATCTGATGCTAAACTCCAATTATACTCGGCCAACAAAAAGTACAAAAACGAAAATAGAGAGCAAGAACTTTTTCAAATGATGCAATGGGGAAGTTTGATTTCGGATGGAAAATTATTCCATTTGCTTCGAACCTTGAAAAAATAATTTCCAATTAAAATCAAATATAATGCACCTTAAGAAATTTGAAACACAAGAGATTTTAATCAAAGAAATTAAATCTTTTCAACAATTCATTCGAGGAGGAAATTCGTTGAAGAATTGCACTTTGCAAGATTTAGATTTTACAGAATTAGAAATTAATTGGAAAACGTTTAAATTTAGCAATACTACTTTTTTAGGTTGCCTTTTAAAAGAAGAAGACAAGGCTTTTTTACAAAAAAAGGGGGCAACTATTTTCCCCTATCCTCCCAAACTTCCCTATTATCCTTTCCGAAAATCATTGTACCAATGGCAGGAATTAATGGAGGGTTTTTCTCCTAAAAAAGACAATAGCGTTGATTTCAAAATCTATCGACATTTTTCTAAGTCTAAGTTCAATCCAAGCATCAATGAAGCCTTGTGGCAACGAATTCATGACCATGCCATGGACGATGCTTTACGTGATTTGATTGAACCTAACCACAATGGAATGACCGAAAAAAAGTGCGTAGGATTTATGGGAGGTCACAGCACTTTACGGACGGATGAGTTTTATACCAAAACAGCTTTGACTGCAAAGTTGCTAGCCGAAGCTGGATATTTTATTGTCTCAGGAGGAGGCCCAGGAATTATGGAGGCAACTAACTTGGGAGCATACTTTGCTAAAAAATCCAAAAAGAAATTATTGGATGCTATTTCTATTTTGCAAGAGGCACCACATTTTTCTGATAGAAATTTTCATACTCAAGCAATGAAGGTTTTGGGAAAATATCCAAAAGGCGGAAAAAGTTTAGCTATCCCAACTTGGTTCTATGGACATGAACCAAGCAATTTATTTGCCTCTCATATTGCCAAATATTTTTCCAATAGTATTCGAGAGGATACATTGTTGGCAATTAGTTTGTATGGAATTATTTGTTCTCCAGGAAGTGCAGGAACAACGCAAGAAATTTTCATGGATGCTACCCAAAATCACTATGGGACTTTTAATTATTATAGCCCGATGGTTTTTTTAGGGAAAAAACGATATGAAATTGACACGATGATTTATCCACTTTTAAAGCAATTATCTTTTGGAAAAAAGTATCACGATTTATTATATCTTTCAGATGAACCAAAAGAGATTTTAGCATTTTTGAAAGATCACCCACCAGTCGAAAAATAAAAATAAAATATGCATCATTCCTATTTAAAAAAATTCGGAATGATGCATATTCTAATTATTGAATCAAGACTTTTTTCATCAATACACCTTGTCCACTTTTTACTCTCACAAAATAAACTCCACTCGTAATACCCTGACAATCAATTGTTTGAATGCTTTTTTCGCTTTGGCTTTTTATTAAGAATTGTCTAATAATTTTTCCATCTAAATCTATTATTTCTACATCTAAATCCTGAGCAACCTCACTTTCTATTTCTAAATAAAAAAGTCCATTGTTAGGATTTGGGAATATAGAAACATCAAATCCTACGTCCAAGTTTTCAACTTTAGTTACAATTACATCTACTTCTTGTGAAATCGTAACAATACTATTACAAGTTTCAGAGACCACAGTTAAACTAATGTTATACGTTCCATTTTCTACAAAAGTGTGAATTGGATTTTCTTCATCTGAAGTCATTCCATCTCCGAAATCCCAAATGTAACTTGATCCATTTTGCGATAAATTTTGGAAAGTCAAAACCCCATCCATAGCTGTAAAATCAAAAGAAGCAGATGGTTCATCAACTACTAAAATTTCTTTTGAAATGAAATCAGTTGCGTAAGCATTGGTCACTTCTAAAGAAACAGTTTGAGTTCCAATATTTGAAAAAACAATATCATGCGGTCCTTCAGTAGTCGATGAAGTGTATGGCAATGCAGTTGTCCCAAAATCCCACAAATAGGTAGCCGCACTATTTGTAATTGTATTGTTATAAAAAGTAATTGTATCATTGATACAAACAGTCAAATCGCTAGAACTAAAGTTGGCAGTTGGAGGTGCAGTTGAATTAAATATATTAATATTGTCCAAATATAAATTATTCCCAAAGCCATTAACATTGATAAATTTAAGTGTGATGACTTGATCTGTATAATCAGCTAAACTGATTATTTCATTTTTCCAATCAGAAGCATTTGCTGGCTGCCAGTTCGAAGTATTCGTATTGGGAATAGAGGCTAGCTCAAAACCTGATGCTCCATATATTGTTTCTACATATTCATTTCCACAATCTGTAAAAACATCAATCCTCATTGAATCAGAGTTAAATTGAGAATAAGGAACATAAGCTAAATCAAAACTCAAACCAGGAATTGGAATATCTGTCAAATCCAAAGTCATTGTTATCAATTCATCTTCAGCTCCATTTCCATTGTAATTAAAATTATCCAACCAAGCAGTTGTTGTCATATTGCCATTACTTCCAACAACTAATTTTTCAGCCCAGGTAATTTGATTATCTAAATTATCAACTCCCCAATTTACCGGTGGAAAAACTGTAGATTCAAAATTCTCGTATACGTCTAAAGCAGTTGGCGATGATATTATTACTTCAAAATCTACTGAAAGAGAATCATTATATTTGGCAGGATCTGTAAAGTCATTTACCCACATTTTCAATGTATAACTTCCTGACGACGAGATAGTTAAAGGTGTCGTGAAATTATACGAAAAAATAAAAGAGCTTCCTAAATTTCCTGTATATAGTTCCGTAACAATTGGCTCATCATTTAACTGATATGACATTTCGAAATTAGAAAGTGTAGTAATTCCAGCATTTTCGATTTTGAAAATCACGGTTTCAACATAGTTTTCGCATAACGTTATAACACCTTCTATCGGTGCAATAATTTCTTTAGCCACCAAATCTGATTCTGTTGGACAATTCAAAATATCATTATTATATAAAATGGCAATCGTTCTTCGACTAACCATCTCATCATCACCCAAAGCTCGAACTGCAAACCAATTATCTTCTGTTGGGTTAGTAATTGGAGCATCAAAAAACAAATCAGAAGTTGTTCCTATTGACTCCATATATTTTTCACCTAATGTAAAAATCTCATAAGAATTAGCTGAGGGAACTTCTTCCCAAACCAATCGAATCGAGTTATAACACACCTGATCTACTTCCAAGTTTGCCGGAACTTGACTAATAGAAAAATTCGCATCACTCACATCTGAGTTACCATTGCTACTCACTCGAACTCGAACTTTGCCGGTTGCTAAAGTTGGAACAGTCCAATCATAACTTCGAATATTTCCATTTACAGTTGCAATATCATTCCAAGAATTTCCATCGTTTGAAGAGTATTCTAATTGAAAATCATTCGCTTGATCGAAAGCTTCCCAATGAATTTTCACTACTTCATTTGGCACTAAACCTTCTCCCCCATTTGGATAAGTCAGAGTAATTTCATCCGTTATTATTTCATAAGAAATATAATATTTCACACTCCCAAATGGCAATTCAAATCCTGCTACATTAAAATTATAAACTCCTGCCGTTGGATTATTAATCACCACTTGCTCCATGTTATTCAAATGATCTTCACCTTGGATAGCGGGTGAATTTAGGGTAATCGGATCAGGTGTTTCATCCAAAATCCATGGTAAATGAATACCACCATCTGGTGATTCCAAACTCAAATCTAAATCATTGACTAAAGCTTTGGCTACATTTGGAGCACCTTCTGGGTCTGCCCAATACAACATGACTTTAAGTTTTTGGACATCATTTGAAAGAGTAATGTTATGAGCATTATTTTCACCTTGTCCAATTTCATCATCTAAATATCTTTCATCCTCCAAACATCTAACTGCACGATACGCATTAACTATTCCCCAGCCAGAACGAAAATCTGGGCCTTCATTTTCAATATCAGTTGCAGTATTTAGCATAATCGATTTTATCATTGCAGACTCTGGAATTCCACCATTTAACTCTTGATGAGCTTGGTATAATTGAGCCATAACGCCCATCACCGCAGGAGCTGCGAAGGAGGTTCCATTCGTTGTGACATATTGATTATTGGCTGTGGTTGTGGTCATTACTCCATTCGCGCAAAGGTCAGGTTTTATTCTACCATCAGTCGCTGGACCATGACTACTATTACTTTCAAGCGTTCCATTTGGTTGTACATTACCAATAGTAAAAACATTTTTTCCAATCTTATGACCACCGGTGATGTTTCCCCAATTTTCACCTGCGCCATAACCACAATCTGACTCTCCAGCATTGCCAGCCGAGAGCACATGCATCAATGTAGGATTTTCAAAAACTTGAAAATCAACTGTAGAAGCATTATCGTTGTATCCATTATTACATCCGTCTGAGTATGAAGAATTAGTCAACAAAACATTTTCATTTTGATGCAAATCAATAATCCCATTCAAAAAATCTGATTGGTAATCTCGAACATAAATTTCTGCACCCTTTGCTGCTCCTCTTTGAGTTGGATCTAAATTCCCTGCTGCTCCCACCATTCCTGCAACTGCATCACCATGTCCTCCTCCATAATTTGTTCCCTGATCCAGTCTTCCGTGAAAATCTATATGTGGACCAACAGCTCCATCATCTCGAACCATTACTTTAATTCCAGTTCCATCATAATGTCTTCCTGTTGGAAAATCTGAATCTAAAATATTGCTTCGATGCAAATGACGTGCAGGATCACCTTCTGGTTTTCCTGGTTCAGAAATTTGATCAACAAAACTGACAAAGGAAAATTTTCCGATCAAATCAACAGAATGAATTGGTACTTTTATTTTTATAATCGGAAAATGATCCGAGGAATTTAAAACATGAATCCCATTTTTCTCAAATGTATTTTTCACATAATTCTTTGAAATATTTTTAAAATACAAAACTGAAAGTGATACATTTTTTCCATCAAACGCCCATTCTCCAAAATTTCTATTTTGTATATTTTCAGTTGTTTTCCAAAATGTTTTAATTCTTGAAATATTCCGGAGGGGTAATTTTCTAAATTCTTCAACATCTAATTCGGTGGGCAAACTTGCCAAGTAGGCTTTGTTTGGAAGATATTGTAACAATACAATTCCAAGTTTTTTTATCTCTCGTTGAACCTGTGCATTTGGGATTTGATAAAATTGAATGAGGCGAAAATATTTTCCTTCAACTATTTCTTCGTTGTCAAATAGTGTTTCCTTTTTAAGAGATTTAAAGTTTTCTTTTAGAATTGCCCTTTCATTTTTAAATAAAATTTCGAATGAACTGGATTCAGTTTGCGCATTTATTTTTCCAAAAAACGAAAAGCAAATAAAGATAATTGAAGAAAAAAGTATTTTTAAATATTTGTTCATTCTATATTTTTATTTTAAAATGAGTGGAAAATATTCCCTTCTCCCAAGATGACTTGAAGTCTAATCTTGTCAACTTATAGGTAAAGATGTACAAAAATAACAAACGCCCAACGATACAATAGTGAACCGATGGGCGTTAATTTATTTTTTAAACCTGTTTTATTTTATCAAAGTAATAAATCCTTGAACCTCCTCAGGAGTTCCTCTAGGACTCGTATAACTCACTTGACAGACATAAACCCCAGCAGGCATTTTTCCGCCTCCATTAAATTTTCGCCCATTCCACCCTTCATCAGGATCTCGAGTTTCAAAAACTAATTCTCCCCAACGATTCCAAACTTGAAAAGAATAATCACGCATGCCTCGATAATATCCAACACCTTTAAACTCATCATTGACAGTATCCTCATTTGGAGTAAATGCATTAGGCAAAAAGTATCGAACTTCTGGAATTACATCAACAACTTTTTGAATAGTATCTTGACATCCTGCTTCTGTCGTCACAATCAATTGCACAATTTGAAGTCCAGTATCTGGAAATGCAAAAGTAGGATTCTCTAAATATGAAAAGCCTTGCCCGGCAAAATCCCATTCCCATTTAGCATCTCGAATAGAATTGTCAAAGAAATTAACTTCATTCAAAAAGTTTGTAATCCGATCTGGCCCAAAATAAAAATCCGCTACTGGAAAAGAATCTACTTTTATCAAATTTGGGAACGTTCGTTCAGTATAACATCCAATTGGAGAAGTAATTCCTACATTAATTGTGTACTCCCCCGGAGCATCGTAGGTATAGGCAGGACTAATTTGGTTTCCGATTCCTCCATCTCCAAAATCCCAAACGATTTCATAAGTATCATCTATTGGTGTTGATAAATTATTAAAGAATATATCCAATGGAGCACATCCTGTAAATGAACTCGGTTCAATTACAATTAATGGTGGAACAGGCAACCAAGTAGCTTCCTGAGTTATTTCACTAGAACAACCGTTTTCGTCAGTCACCGTTAAAGTCACAAAATAAACTCCAGGATCGGTATAATTGAAAACTGGATTTTGCTCAGTAGAAGATTCGCCATTTCCAAAGTTCCAAGACCAATCACTTATATCTGCTGTAATTCCATTTGACATATCGGTATAAGTAACAGGTCCAGCAATACATGTATCATATTCAAAAGCAAAATCAACCGTTGGTGGTTCAAAAATTTCCACAGAAATAGTTGCGGTATCTCCACAATCAGTTCCTGGATTGAGAATTAGTACACCCTCATAAACCCCATAGCCTGGAAAAGTAACATCGATATTTTGTTGATTAAATGAAAGTGGGTTCACTCCTCCTAAATCAAACTCCCATAAATATTCATTTATAAATTGAGAGGTAGGTGCTTCAAAATTAAAGGTAGTGTCTCCATTACAATTATAAAATTGGAATAATGGATCTGTTTGAATCAAATCATCTCCATCTACTGCTGCTACCACAGTAGGCTCACAATACGCTACATTAAATTGAAAATCTCTTTGGATCGTACTTAATAATACTCCATTTCGATATTCTTTTACACAAATTCCAACTACATATTGTCCTTCCGCATTAGGCATTCCTGTTAATATACCAGTTACGGGATCAATACTCATTGGAGGGTCTCCACCGATAGGATCAAGCGGTCCATATGGAGGTGATTGAAATGTTACATTTTCATATGGAGGTGGTGCATCTGGATTAGGATTTGTTCCATCAAAATCAGCAGCATTTCCTGGTGTTTGCCAACCAGCAGTTCCACCTCCTTTCAATGGACTACATAATTCATATACCAACAAATCACCATCAATGTCTGTAGCTGAATGATCGAAAGTTAATTGCTCATTGACACAAATTACAATCGGTGGAAATTCATTAAAAGTTGGTGTGTTGTTACACAATGCCTGTGCCTCTGTAGTAATTTCTACATAAAAAGTAGCTCCAGTCTCTCCTGGACCAATTATATTATTGATAGAATTATTTCTACAACATCTTTGATAAATAATGTAATAACTTTCATTACTCAATGGCAAATTAATATTTCCCACATTATTATCACTTAAATTAAAAACATACAAACCTTCTTCTACACAAACATTTGAAGGTAATATCAAGCATGGATTATTAATATCTGGTTGAATATCTGTGATAACTGGATTAGGCATCGTAATTCGATCAAACTCATTCACTAAATCACTACCATTATAAATTGACATACGTCCATTTCCTGGTCCATCGAACCCCGCTCCATTTCCTTGACAGTCTCGATAAATTTTCATCGTGATTTGGTAATCACCATTACCCAAACAAACGTAAGTTAATTCTCCACCAATAACATGGGCAGCTTGAAGATAGCCTAATGGAAATAAAAAGAAAAGAATGAGAAGTGTTTGTAGATTTATTTTCATCACTTGTTTTTTTATCGGATTTTATAAAAAATCCTGCTGTTGATTATTTTTAAAACAATAGAAAAGTTCGGGAAATTGTTACTTCAATAGACTGGTAATAAATATGTCTCGTAATTTCGACATTTTTAACAGAAAATACACCTTTTTTGTTTTGAAAAAAAAAACTATTGAAAATTAGGTCAAAATGACGGCAGTTTTTGAGTAGTGGGAAATGGGAATATCGATTTATGATTAAAAAACAAGGATTTGAGAAGCGTTCTTAAATCGATATTTATAATTCAAAACGCGCTCACCTCACAATCGTCGCAAACCCCTTCAATTCAACATCTCCTCCCCTCGGGCCAGTATATTTCACAACGACTACATAAACCCCAATGGGCGATTCTTTTCCAGTATTTAATTTTTTACCATTCCAACCTTCATAGGGATCATCCGTTTCAAAAACCAACTCTCCCCAACGATTCCAAATCGTCATATTGAAATTTTGTAAACCGACAAAAAAGCCTTTTCCAAAAAACTCATCATTGACAGAATCATAATTTGGTGAAAATGCATTCGGTAAAAAATAAGCCACTTTAGGAACAACATCTATATACTTTGTCAAAGTATCTTGACAACCAGATTCGTGAGTTACGATCAAAGTAATTTCTTGCAATCCAGTATCAGGAAAAGTATATAAAGGATTTTGTTCAAACGAGTTATCCATTTCATTAAAATTCCAAAACCATTGCGCTGCATCAATTGACTGATCAATAAATTCCACTTCAGGTTGAAAATTGGATGGAGGATTTGGAGTGAAAATAAAATCTGCTACAGGGGATTCTTCTACAGTTATCAAGTTTGGAAAAAAATCACTTATCGAACAACCTATTGGTGATGTGACAGAAAGTGAAACATCATAGACTCCCGGAATTTCATATACATAAGTTGGACTAATTTCACCGCTAGTATTTCCATCCCCAAAATCCCATAAGATATCATAGGTATCATCAATCGGAGTAGAAAGATTATTGAAAAATACATTTTGAGGAATACACCCTTTATAAATACTCGGTTCAATAATCAAAATCGGAGGAGCAGGATACCATTCAATTATTTGTGTGGTATCATCTACACAGCCATTCATATCTTCCACAGTCAAGGTTACTGGAATATTTCCAGGATCTGAATAGAGATAATTAGGGCTAGAATCATTACCTGTATTGCCATCTCCATACTCCCAGAGATTACCAGTAATAGCCCCAGCACCTGAAGCAGATAAATTAGTAAAACTCACAGGACCTGCCACACAAGTATCATATGCATAACTGAAATCCGCATTTATTTCAGGATAAATATTGACAAAAATTGTGGCTGTATCGTCGCACGCAGAGCCTTGATTTAAAATCAATTGACCTTGGTAAGTTCCAATACCTGGAAAAGTAACCGTTGAATTTTGGGTAGTTGCAGTTACGGTATCTCCATTATTTAAATCAAAACTCCAATTATAGGAATTAATAAAATTTTGATCAAAACTTTCATCTATAAAAGTAACTGTATTATTCCCACATGAATTAACTACAAACTCACTTCCATTAACTACTTCATCATTCTGAATTTGTGCAAATACTGTCGGTTCACAATTTTCTACATTAAATTGAAAATCACGTTTAACTACACTTAACAAAACTCCATTCCGATATTCTTCCACACATACGCCTACCACAAATTGCCCTAAAGCAGTTGGAACTCCTGTAATCAATCCAGTTGCAGGATCTATTGCCACTTGAGGATCACCCGCCATTGGATTAAGTGCACTATACGGTGGATTAACGAAAGTAACATTTTGAAAAGGAGGAGCAGAATCTGGATTGGGAGCCACTCCATTTGGTGAAGAAGCTAATGCTGGATCACCCATCGTACCAAGTGTTCCCCCTCCTATCTTTGGGCTACAAAATTTATAAACTAATTGATCTCCATCAGAATCAGAAGCAGAATGGTCAAAATTTATTGGTTCATTTGCACAAATTATAATTGGAGGAAAACTATTAAAGGTTGGGCTATTATTTACACACCCCGTAGAAGTTTGTTGTGCTTCTGGAGTTAATTCAATTGTATAAGTTGCTCCTGTTTCTCCTGGATTGTTGATATTAGAAATCGAATTATTTCTACAACATCTTTGATAAACAATATGATAACTATTTGGATCCGTCGGTAGCTCTAAAGTAAAAATATAAACCCCTTCTTCCACACAAACATCATCCGGAATAATTAAACATGGATTAGATACATCTGGTGGAATTTCTGTAATGCTTGGAGCTGCTAATATAACTGAGGTAATAAAAGGTGATACGGTACCATCTCTATAGACAGTAACAGAACCTTCTGTGAAAGCCCCAGGAGCAGAATCGAATAAAGCTCCTGTACTAGCACAGTCCCGATATATTCTCATTGTAAATTCATACTGATTATTACCTAAACACTCATAGGTAATTTCTCCTCCAATGATATGAGCAGCTTGAGCGTCAAGAAACGCTAAAAATGAAAAGATTACAATGGTTAACTTTTTCAATATTTTCAAAGTTAAGTTTTAGTTGAATGAGGTAAATAGCTGATTTTTAGTGACAAGTAATAATTAAGACCGAGCATGATTATTTTGCACCCTCTCATTTACTTATCTCTTCTATTTGATTATATACTTAATAGTATCTATTTCAATGTCATACGTTGCCTCAATGTTTAAAGAAACGAAGACTTTGTCAGTAACTTTACTTTACAAAAAGTATTAATATGGATAAGTATTTTAATCCCAAAAAGATAAATCGAAATTAAATATTAATTTTTTCAATAAAAAATAACATTCCGCCAAAAGTGAACGTTAAATATAACTTAAGACGCGAAAGTAATATAATAACAGTTGGGTAATTTGAATAATTAACACTTTAAAATTTTAATATATTGCGCCTAGCTGACTAATTGATCAAATTTTGACAAAAAATATATCGTTTAAAAGCTTCCTTTCCGTTTTTATAAAGAATTGAAACAACTACCCTCAAAACCATTTAATTTTTAAAATTCCCTATTTCCCAAAATTTTTGTAAAACCTAATTTAATTCATGTTGCAAATTATTTACAAATTTTTTCAACATCATTTTTTTAATTTTCAAGGCAAAAATCCATGGCAGTATTCTGCAAGTCAAGGCATTTTTTTCATGAAAAATACAAATGATGTCCTAAGCTTTGTTGATAATTGGAAGCATGAATATTTAGACCTTAATCTACTAAAAAATGATGCAAACTGACCTTCAGCAATTAATGTTTGGAAAAGACAATCTAGAAACTATTAATTCAACTTTAGAAAATGGCGGATTGATTCTTTATCCTACTGACACCATTTGGGGAATTGGTTGTGACGCAACTAAAGAGGATGCTGTCCAACGAATTTTTGACCTTAAAAAAAGACCTTACGACCAACCTTTTGTCCTTCTAGTCAACTCCATCGAGATGCTCAAACAATATGTTGAGCATGTTCACCCAAGAATTGAAACTTTATTGATGTATCATGTGCAACCGCTAACGGTAATTTACGAGCAAGGTAAAAATTTACCTGCTATTGCTCAGGCTCCGAATGGAAGTGTGGCAATTCGCGTGGTTCAAGATTCTTTCTGCAGAGAATTGATTCAGCAATTTGGAAAACCACTTGTAGCTACGTCTGCCAATATTATTGATAAGCCTTATCCTGCGAATTTTGGAGGAATTAGTTCTGATGTAATTACTGGAGTGGATTATGTGGTGAAATGGAAACAAGGGGAAAAGAAACTTGGACAACCTTCTGTGATTGCTAAATTTTCGGAAAAGGAAGAATTGGTATTTTTAAGAGAATAATATATTTGATTTTTTTGACGCTGACTTTTTATGAATTGTTATGATTTTTTATGTTTTACCTGTTAATGAACCTTTGTGAAGATTTACTGTAAAAGATATTTTAAATCAGAAAGCAAGAATACATAAAAATTCAGCCTCAAAAATTAAGACATCATCAATAATAGTTTTTCAACTTTTAGAAATAAAACATTCAACTTTTTTATTTTTAGGGAAAAATACCAAACATGCTATATTTCAAATATTTTTTTACCCTTTCTATCTTTCTTTTTGCTTCAGGAGAAAATCCTACAGTCGATAACCCTACCTCAAATAGAATTTCTTGGGAAAAAGATTATCAATTAGATTGGAATGATTTCAAAGGTCGAGCTCAAACATCGAGCTTATTGGACGCATATACCATGCTTGGGATTTCACTCGAAGTCATTGGACAAAAAGATGGTAAAGTCGAAATGGGTGTTTTTGGATATTTTGAAAAAAATAAAAGTTGGGTAAAATCTGGGGAAAAAACCAATCACCTTCTTTTACATGAAAGAAAACATTTTGACCTTTGCGAAGTGTATCGAAGAAAACTAATAAAAAAGTTGGAAGCTAAAAAATCATACGACTATGATACTTTTAGTGATGAGGTTGGGAAAATGTTCAATGAAAATTTTGAAGCATATACCAAAGAGCAAGAACGCTACGATGAAGAGACTCACCACTCTCAAAAAAAAGAAGATCAAATCAAATGGAATAAATTTATCACTAAAGAGTTATTACGTTTGAAAAAATATGATAAAATTGCAGCTACTTTAAATGTAGTGGATTAGGTGATCAGTTAATTAGGAAATCAGTCAAATGGGCACCCAATTACCTAATCACCTGATTTACTAATCAACTAAACGATATGCAACTCGCAAAAGCCATACTTCAATACGACGATCAAACGGTAGAATTTCCTTTTAATAAAATGACTTTTTTCGATGAGTTATATGTCGATTTCAAACAAATCGACAAGGGAAACTATCAAACCTACCACCTCGCGATTCATCCCAAGCAATCGATTCTAATCAAGAAATTATCGCTCGTTTTTAATCACACTTATTTATCGAATGAAGATCCACGCATTTTTTGCAATGGCTATCAATCTTGGTCCGAAAGTCGTGAATATCGACTAGATGAAAAAATCCAACAACTTAAGTTTTGGGCAAAAAGTCGTCAGTATTTTGGAGATGAACATATCAAAGAAATCCCTAGAGGCAAAAATAAATTTCACTCTTGGACTTACACTTACATTAAAAATAACAATAATCTCACACTACTTGGCTCTCTCAAAGAAAATGCAGCTTTTACCTATTTCATTCATGACATAAATGCTCAGCAACTTATCGTCGAGAAAGATTGTAGTGGATTAGAATTAAGTCACTCCTTCCCCATTTTAGATCTTTTTATTGGAAAAGGAAAAGAGCAAAAAGTTTTTGACCAATGGAAAGATGAAATGGATTTACCGGCACTTCGTGGACAACCAAGTACTGGTTGGACAAGTTGGTATAATTACTACACCGATATTTCTGAGGAGATTATTTTAAAAAACCTTAACGCATTTTCAGAGAAAAATACGCCACTCGATTATATCCAAATTGATGATGGATACCAAACTCAAGTGGGCGATTGGTTAAGTATTAAGTCTTCATTTCCAAATGGAATGGCACACATTGCACAAAAAATAAAACAAGCCAATTACAAAGCTGGAATTTGGTTGGCTCCATTTATTTGTGATGCGAAGTCTGAAATTTTCAGAACAAAAAAACATTGGTTAGTAAAAGATAAAAATGGAAAACCACTCGTCGCTGGCAACATAAAACTTTGGGGTGGAAATTTTTACGTTTTAGATTTTTATCAAAAAGAAGTGCAAGATTATTTGATGCAAGTCATTGGCATTTTCACTAAAAAATGGGGTTTCGATTTTCTCAAATTAGACTTCCTTTATGCCGTTTGTATTTTACCCACAAAAAATAAAACAAGAGGCCAGATCATGCATGATGCCATGGAGTTTTTGAAAATTCAAGCTGGCGATAAAATGATTCTAGGTTGCGGAATACCTTTAGGTAGTGCTTTTGGGAAAGTAGATTATTGTCGTATCGGAACAGATGTTCATTTGAAATGGGAAGACAAAATCCAGCGCTTTAATGGTAATCGAGAACGAGTTTCAACTTTACTTTCTCTACGCTCTACTTTAGGTCGATGGCAACTGAATAATCGAGTTTTTCACAATGATCCAGATGTTTTTATTTTAAGAAATGAGAAAAATAAACTAACTCCAAATCAGCAATATACTTTACTGATAATCAACACTTTATGTGGGAATTTAATTTTCACTTCCGACTTCGTAGCAAATTACACCTGTGAACAATGGAGCGAATTTGAGTTAATTTATCAGCTTCAAGATAGCGAAGTAAAAGAGGTACAGAATTTGACCAATGATAAATATCTAATCTCTTTTATTCAAGGCGGAAAACGATTTGCAGCTGCTTGTAATTTGAGCAATAAAAAGACTTCTTTTTTGGTTAGAAAACAACATATCGAATTAGAACCATTTGAGTCAATAATTTTGAAAAATTAAATTATGAAGAAATTTCTGTTACTTTTCACTTTTCTATTTTCCAATTTTATAACAATATATTCCCAAAAACCTTTTTACCATAAAAACAAGGAAATTAGTTGGGTGGGCGAAACGGAATTTACTTACTACTTAGAAGATTATGATCGTTTGAACTTTGAACCTGCCGATGAAATTCAAAAAGAAACTCGCTCCATAAAATTAGATCCATTTGCAACTTGTAATTTCGGAAACGAAACTTATTTCACTTATTTTATCATGAATGAAGTTTTGGAAAATCGACGGAAATTATCTTCTCTCGACGGTGATCCAATAACTGTTTCCTATGTTTTAGATTTATTAGGAGAAGCTTCTAGTGACACCATCATAACCTATGACCCTGAGACTTATAAGAAGACTATGGAAATAGCTCAAATAGATCCTACTTATAAAATAAAATCTTTTAAAGTTAGACAATGGTGGTACTACGATAAAGAAAAGGAAAGTCTCGAATCAATGGTTCAAGCCATAGCTCCTATACTACATGATGAAAAGGCAAATGGTATTATTATTCAAAAGCCATTATTTTGGATAGAGATGAAACAAGATGCAAAAAAGAAATACAACTATAATGATCCATCGGTGATATGGGCAAAAGAAACACTTTCTACTTTGTCATTCAAAAAAGTAAAAAAGAAAAAAGGTCGATCAAAAAAAGCACTAAAAAATATTACTTACAAAGATCCAAAAAAAGGAAATGGTCGTATAGTTGAAAATGAAAGTTGGTATCCGTATTGTGCCGATCCAATTAACAAAGAGGATGTTGAAAATTTATTAGCAGCAACAGTTGACACGGTAACCACCTATGATCCTGAAACTTATCAAGAAGATATTAAGATTATCAAAAATTCAAAAATCACTTACAAAGACTTCGAATATTTTCGAGTTTTACAACATTGGTATTTTGATAAATCAACGAACACTTTGGCAAGTAAAGTTATTTCGATTGGCCCATTGCAAGATGTTTTTAATGCGGAAGGAAAGTTAAGGTTTCGAAGAGCGTTGTATTATATTATGAGTTCGCAATAACTTAGTAACGTTTATTCTAGTCCAGATTACCAGATCCGTTTTCTACAAAAATCTAAATCAACTTTTCTATTCTCATTTTGTTAAAAAACTAATGTGATTTTAATCACTTTCCATCTCCAAAAAATCACCTATTTTTACAAAAAAATTAGAACATGAGTTACTTTGATTTATTCGTCCAATCCTATAAAGATTTTGGAAGTTATATGTGGAATGAAATCACATTTCAAGTTTCGCCTTGGTATGTGAATTATTTTTATTGGTTGATTGCATTGTCGCTTGTCGTTTGGGCATTGGAGATTATGTTTCCTTGGAGAAAAAATCAGGCGGTATTTCGTAAGGATTTTTGGTTGGATACATTTTATATGTTTTTCAATTTTTACATTTTCAAATTGGTAATTTTCATGGCCTTTTCGAATTTAACTTCTCAATTTTTCCTTAATATTTTGGGAGGCGAATTTAAAGATTTCGCGATTATAAATATGAGTGGTCAAGCCCTGTGGATTCAATTGTTGGTCTTCTTTGTTGTAACTGATTTTATACAATGGTTTACCCATGTGTTATTGCATAAATATGAATTTCTTTGGCGTTTTCACAAAGTTCATCACTCGGTAGAAGAGATGGGATTTGCAGCACATCTTCGATATCATTGGATGGAAAATATATTTTATACACCAATGAAATATATTGTTGTGATGCTATTTTTTGGATTCGAACCAGCAAGTGCTTTTATCGTTTATTACCTTTCAATAGCCATCGGACACTTGAATCACGCAAATATAAAATTGACTTATGGTCCATTGAAATATATTTTTAACAACCCAGTTATGCATCTTTGGCACCACTCTTATGCGCTGCCTGAGGATCGACAAAAGGGAGTAAATTTTGGAATTTCTTTGAGTATCTGGGATTATATTTTTGGAACAAGTTACATTCCTGAAGATAGCGGAACGATTAAGTTAGGTTTCCCAGGAATGGAGAAATTCCCAAAGGATTTTGTTCATCAAAATTTGAGTGGATTTAATTCGAAAGATTAACCTTTTTGTTTTGTAGCTAACATCTTATTTCTTCCAAAACAACTATCTTGTAGCTAAATATATAAAGATACAGGATGAAAGATTTGGGTAAAATATTTTTAAATTTTCTATTCATATCATTAGTTTTTCCAACTAATGCTCAACTAGTAATTAATGAGGTTTGCTCTAAAAACACTTCGATTATAGAAGATGAATTTGGAGAAACTTCTGACTGGATTGAATTATATAACAATACATTTACAGATGTAAATCTGGAAGGATACTTTTTGTCTGACAATGAAAGTAATCTTCAAAAATGGGTTTTCCCAAACAAAATAATTCCTGCCCAATCTTATTTGTTAATCTTCGCTTCCGACAATGATTTAGTTCAAACTTATTGTCATACTAATTTTAAATTATCGAACTCTGGTGAAACTTTAATCCTTTCTGATGCTTCAGAAAATGAACTTGATCGAGTCGAAATTCCACAGCTAACGGAAGATCATTCCTATGGAAGATTGCCTGATGGAAATGGTAGCTTTTTATTTTTTGAAACGCCAACTCCTGAATCCACTAATGATAATAATTCTAATTATGAATTCGCTAAATCTCCTAAATTCGAAACTCAAGAATACTTTTACGAAAATATCGCATCCGTAGAATTGACTTGTGATGATCCAAATTGTACGATTCGATTCACACGGGACGGAAGTATTCCTGACGAAAACTCAGAATTATATTCATCTCCAATTCAACTAGATACATCAACAACAATTCGAGCGATCACTTTTTCAAATAACCTCTACCCTTCCTTGCCGAGTACTCGAACTTTCTTTTGTAACACGATGCACACGTTACCTGTTCTTGCGGTGACAAGTGAGCCTGAAAACTTTTGGGATTGGGAAAATGGCATATTTGTTTTAGGACCAAACGGTGATACGATTTATCCTCATTTTGGAGCTAACTTTTGGAAGAATACAGAAATCCCATTGCATATTGAATATTTTAAAAATCAAAACTTAGAAGCTGAATTTGCAGTAGGTACAATTGTTCATGGAGGAAAGGATGCGAGAAGTCGTCCCATGAAACCACTTCGACTTTTGACAGATAAAAACTATGAATCTGATGGAATGAATTATCAGTTTTTTGAAAATAAAGATGTCAATAACTTTAGACGATTGATCCTTCGAAATGCAAGTGGTGATTTTAATTATACTCATTTCCGAGATGCTTATTTACATAGATATTTTATCAATGAAAAATTAGATTTGGATGTTTTGGCTCACCAACCAATTGTGGTTTACGTCAATGGAATTTACTGGGGTGTAATGAATTTACGTGAAAAAGTTGATCGATTTTATCTCGAAGGAAATTATGGAGTAGATAAAGATAGTATCGATTTATTGGAGGAAGACTTAGTAACTATAGAAGGTTCCAAAGATGAATATTTAGCTAACTATGAGTTTGTAACCAATAATGATTTAAGTATTCCTGCCAACTTTGAAGTTGCTGAAAGTTATTTTGACCTTTCTAATTTAACTGATTACTTCGTTGTCCAAACATACGTGAACAATACAGATTTCCCTAACAATAATTTGAAATTTTGGCAAGAAAAAAAGGAAGGTGGAAAATGGCGATATATACTTTTTGACATGGATGTTGGAATGGGAAGATATGGTTGGACAAAAGCTCATTATGATAATTTTAATTGGCGGCTAGAAAATCCAGATAGTAATAAATTTATCGACATCATAGTCTCATTTTTTGATAATCGAAATTATCGAAACTACTTTGTAAATCGCTATGCTGATTTGATGAATACCATTTTCACCATCGAAAATTTCACTAAGGAAACCGAAAATACCATTGAAGAAATTGATGAAGAAATGAAACGACATTTTGGGAAATGGACTTGGCCTGGACATGATGTTTGGCATGAAGAACGGTTGCCAGGTTTATTCACTTTTATTGAAGAACGCCCTGAAAATCAAAGAGAATTTATTAGGCAATATTTTGAATTAGAAAATTCAGTTGAGCTACAAATCAATACCTTTCCCAAAGGTGCTGGTCAAGTAAAAATCAATACGATTACTACTGATGATTTGCCTTGGAAAGGTCATTATTATAATGGAGTACCTATTACATTAACCATTATTCCTAACAATGGTTTTACATTTAAAAACTGGGAATCTATTCACACTATCTTAGATCAAAATTCTAGTGAAACTATTAGCTATAATTTTGAAGTGGACGATGAAGTTACTGCATATTTTGAAGCTGACTATGAAGGATTTAATTTATCCGCTTCACCTAATCCATTTCAAAATAATATTGAACTTGAATTTACTTTGGATAAAATTACAAATGTAGATGTTTATCTTTATGATAGCATTGGTAGATTACTTCGATCATTCTCTCAAGGAAAAAGGAATGCAGGAACACAATCTATCCAACTGGAAACCAATGACTTAAACAAAGGAATTTATATTATATCTTTGCAAACTGAAGATGAGGTTCAATCTATTAAATTGGTTCATTAGATCTAATTAGATGAGATAATTCTAGAAATGTATGTGAGACTTTTGAATCTAATTACTTATAAATTGCTAACGCAAACAAAACGTTATCCAAACAATTATTCATTATAAAAAATTATTCTACTTGAATTTTATTTTAAAAAAAAACCAATTTCTCATTTTCCTTTTCATCATTTTTGTAGGCTGTAAAAATGATAAAACACTTCCACCAATTACAGAAATTACTCCTCAAAAAGTTACAGAAATTCCAAGTACATTAAACGAAATATCAGGAATGATTTTTCGAAATGACACCAGTCTTTTAGCACACAACGACGGCGGTCAAGGAGCAAGAATTTTCGAAGTAAATTTGGACGAAAAAAAGATCAATAGAAACATTAAAATTTATAATGCGACTAATGTAGATTGGGAAGATCTCGCGCAAGATGATGAATATATTTATGCATCAGACTCTGGTAATTTTTTGGGGCAAAGAGATGATTTAAAAATTTATAAAATCTCCAAGAGTGAATTAGAAACAAAAGATTCAGTCGCTGCCGAAGTCATCGAATTTAATTATCCTGATCAAGGAAGTTTCCCTCCTACGGAAATACATAATTACGAATGCGAAGCAATCATTAGTTTTGGAAATGAGCTTTTCCTTTTCTCAAAAAATCATTTAGACTTAAAAACTAAGTGGTATTCTCTTCCAAAAAATGCAGGAAATTATTCGGCCACCTTGGTTCAAGAATTTGAGTCGGATGGGTTAATTACTGGAGCAGCAATTAGTGAAGATAAAAATGTAATTGCATTGTTAGGTTACCATAAAACTGCAGGAGACTTTGAACCATTTATATGGTTACTTTATGATTTTTCAGATGGAAAAATATTTGAAGGAAAAATGAAAAAACTAGATTTCACTTTAAATGCTCAGTTTGAATCTATTTGTTTTGGCAAAAATAAAAACCTCTATTTTTCACATGAATCTGAAACAGGGAATCTGCCACAATTTATTTACCAGATTGATGTGGAGCCTTTTTTGAATTAATCGTAATAAGATATTTCCCAAATTAGATTTGGCAGACTATTTGACTCTTTTAGGTTGAAATATTTCAATTAACAATTTTTTTGAAAACATTTTAAACATAACCATACCATGAGTTGCTCAAAAATTAATTTTTTGCAACTAACACTATTTTTAGCCCTAGCCTTATTATCATGTCAAAAAGAAAACCCGGTAGAATTTAAGGAAGATTCTATCTCTCCTCCGGAAGAAATTCCAATTTCAGAAATAAATATCCAGACCACAAAAAATTTAACTGCAGTTTCTATTTCGAATCAAGAGATCGTTATAAATGCGGAGGAAGCTATCCGTGAAATAGTTTTTAAATCATTAGTTCAAACCATCTTTTACCCACAAATTTATGGTTTTACCGGAAGTTCCGCTTCCACAAGAACTGGTTGCCCTAATAGTACCTTAACTACGGAAAGTGGGCCATCAGGATCTATTTATACCTTAATTTTAGATTACGGAATTGGTTGTACTTCAGGCGGAAACGCTGAGTATGAAGGCATAATAACGTTGGTCATTAATGGAGAGATTAATTCAAATGAAACTGAAGTAAACCTTCAATTAAGTGATGACTTCAAAATCAACTCAAACAATGATATTGATGGATCAATGAGTTTTTCATATAACGATGAAGGTTTTGAGCAGATGTATTTGATTGATGATATTTCACTTCAAAATACTAATATTTTAAATTCAGAAATAACCCAAATTAGTTTGTCTACAGCAAAGGTTAGCAGATTTATACTCAAACCTAATACCACAAATGATCCAGGTAATGCAATGGATATTTTAAATGATACCATAGCTTATGCTGGTTGTTTCAAAGTGGTTTGTCCGAATGCTGAGATTTTGCGCTCCTGTACCATTCTTGATATTGATTATAGTATTCCCTGTGGAGTTCCATTTGATGGAGAAATCATGCTAGATACCTTGAATGCAGATGGTACTTATGGATCTGTAAATGCTACTATAGGTACATTTGGAAATATGAATTATGCCTACCCAAATACAGTTGGGTTTGGGCAATGTGATGAATTAATTGAATTCATTGATAACAATAATGTCTCAACTATCATTCAATTATAAAAAAAGCTTACCTCATTTTTGATGGGGTAAGCTTTTTTTATTCTTTAGAAACAGTTAAGTCACATTTTCCCCAATATCAATTCCGCCAAATCATAAACCATTACCGACTCTTGTTTCTCTTTTGCCTTAATTCCATCTGACATCATCGTCAAACAAAATGGGCAATTCACCGCAACGATTTCTGCTCCAGTTTCCAAAGCTTCTTCCGTTCGTTCCATATTGATTCTTTTCTTTCCTGGTTCATCTTCTTTAAACATTTGAGCGCCACCTGCTCCACAACATAAACCTGTTGTTTTGCTTCGTTGCATCTCAACTAACTGATTATCTAGGTTTTGCAAAACAGATCGTGGTGCTTCGTAAACTCCATTCGCTCTTCCTAAATAACATGAATCATGGTAAGTAATTTTTTTACCATCAAATGTTCCACCGTCTTTCAATTTGATCCGACCTTCATTAATCAATGATTGCAAAAACTGCGTATGGTGCATCACTTCATAATTTCCACCCAATGCTGGATATTCATTTTTCAAAATATTGAAACAATGTGGACACGTCGCAACGATTTTTTTCACATTGTACAAATTCAATGTTTCAATATTCTGCAAGGCCACCATTTGAAAAACAAATTCATTTCCTGCTCTTCTGGCAGGATCGCCTGTGCAACTTTCCTCTTTTCCCAAAATCGCAAACTCCACTCCAGCTTCATTTAATATTTTTGTAAAAGCAACTGAAACCTTTTGCGCTCTCGAATCAAAGCTTCCTGCACATCCTACCCAAAATAAAACTTCTGGTGTTTTTTCTGCGGCAGCCATTTCTGCCATCGTTGGTATTTTATATTCTTTAGACATCTTTCTTTTTTAATTTTTTTTTACTTTAAAATCTAGTTTTGAGAAGTTGCTTCCTCAGCCCACTTGTCTCTTGCATCTGGCAACTGCCAAACAGATCCTGAATTTTCAATACTTGTAAACATTGGTAACCAATCGCCAGGACCAGCTGATAAAGTCAGGATTTCATATCGACGCATTTTCAAAATAATATCTAATGGATTTATCAAAACAGGACATGCTTCCACACAAGCATTACATGTAGTACAAGCGTGTAGTTCTTCATTGGAAATATAATCGAACAATGATTTCCCATCATCGAAATTATCTTTTGTCAAAGATGTCGCTTCTTCTCGAAGTTCTTCTTTGACCCATTGCATATCACCGCTATCTAATTTTTTTCCAATCTCGGTTGCTCGATCTCGAACATCCATCATAATTTTTCGAGGAGACAATTTTTTACCTGTCAAGTTTGCTGGACAAACCGAAGAACAACGTCCACATTCTGTACAAGTATATGCTCCCAAAACATTTTTCCAATCCAAACTCATCACATCATTTGATCCAAATTCCGGCAAATCATCCATTGGAGCATCAGGATCAGTTTCAATCAAGCCCATCATTGATTTAACTTCATTCATGATTTCAGGCATATTTTCCATCTCCCCTTTTGCTTGTAATTTCGCAAAGTAAGTATTCGGAAAAGCCAACATGATGTGCAAGTGCTTTGAAATCGGCAAGTAATTTAAAAATGCATAAACTGTCAAAATGTGCAACCACCAACCAAATCTTTCTATTCCAATCAAAGTTGTTTCAGACAATCCTCCAAACAATGCAGGCCCGAGCCAAGTACTCACCGCAAAATTACCAGTTGTATGATAATGATCAGCTCCCATACTTTGCAAAACTTTATCAGCACCATTCATACTAAAAACTCCAATCAACAAAATGATCTCTAAAACCAAAATCATGTTTCCATCAAACTTTGGGAAACCAGTCATTTCATCCATCTGGAATCGTGGAATTGCGAGTAAATTTCTTCTTATCAAAAAGATTAATGTTGCAAAAAATGCCATGACAGAAAGTATCTCAATAGAACTAATTGCTACAGTATATAATCCTCCTAACGAATCAGCAAAAAATCGATGTGTTCCAAAAAATCCATCTACCAGGATCTCGATCAACTCAATTTGGGTAAATAAAAAAGCTACATATATGGATAGGTGTAAAAGTGCAGGAATCCATCGTTTAAACATTTTCTTTTGACCAAAAGCTATAAGCAAAACATTTTTCCAACGTTCGGCTGGTTGGTCTGAAATATCTTTGTCTTTTCCAAGAAGGATATTTCGACGGATTTTTAAAAATTGTTTGGCTGCAAAACCAAATGCTGCAATAGTAATTATTGCAAATAATATTTGTTGAATCATTCTAAATAGTTGAATTTTATTTCTTAAATCAAACTCAATTTTAGCTTCAAATCTACCTAGTACAATATTAAAATGTGTAACATTTCAATGTTCGTAAATTTTGAAAAAACTAAAAATCCGAATTTACAGGTAATTATACGTTTTGAAATTAAATAGATATAATAAAATTGGATTTTTTTTAATTAAAAATCATTCTTAATTAGTCTCATATTTACTAAATTGCCAACATGAAATTACTTGACTCGCGACAAATTAAGCAAAAGATAAAAAGATTGGCTATCGAAATTTTGGAACAAAATTTTGGTGAAAAGGAAATCATTCTAGCTGGTATTAATAATAATGGTCTGGGCTTCGCCAAAATGTTGGAAAAAGAAATAGTGCAACTGACTGATAATCAAATCACTTTGACTTCGATTAACCTTAGTCCAGCTAATCCTTTGGAATCTGAAGTTGAGATTGGATTATCTCCCAAAGATTTAAATAAAAAAGTAATCATCGTGGTGGACGATGTGGCAAATACTGGACGGACTATTTTTTATGCGATCAAGCCATTGTTAGATGTTTTACCTAAGAAAATTCAAGTGGCAGTTTTAGTCGATCGTGAACATAAATCTTTTCCTATAAAAGTAGATTATGTTGGTATTTCACTTTTTACAACGGTACAAGATGATATTGATGTACAGATAAAAGGCAGAGGAGAAAAGGCTGTTTATTTGAAATAACCCCCACCCCTAAAGGGAAACCTTTTTTTATGCCTTTCGGCAATCAAAAAACTTAAACTGGGTTTGTTTGACGATATAATTTTAAACATGAACTATTTTAATAGAGATTATTCTAAATAAGTTCTTGTTCATAAATATTTTTTAATTAAAATTTCCCCAAAAGGGCATCTAAGGAAGTTAACTTTTTTCCTTGCCGAAAGGCATAAAAAAAGGCTCCCCTTTAGGGGCTGGGGGTTTCTTATGAAATTTGGAAAATTACCTGATATCTCAAATGTCGTTTTCTCACTCCCAAATGAACCTGAAGAAAATACAATTACTCTTTCCTCTCTTCCTAAAAATCATACTCCTCCAAAAATCTATATCGGTTGCACCGGTTGGAGCATGAAAGAATGGGTTGGAAAAGTTTATCCTCCAAAAACTCCTACTAAAGATTATTTAAAACACTATGCTAAACAATTCAATACAATTGAATTAAACACAACACATTACCGAATTCCAAGCGAAGCGAATATTGAAAAGTGGAAAAATGAATCTACCGATGATTTTCGGTTTTGCCCAAAAATTCCGCAAGTGATTAGTCACAGTTCTGATTTGAGAGCTAATAATAATGCTTTGGATAATTTTTGTAAGAACATTGTTTTACTTGAGGAAAAATTGGGATGTTGTTTTATGCAATTACCCCCTTATTTTGGGATCGATCGATTGGGTATTTTGGAGCATTTTTTCAAAAGATTTCCAAATGAAATTCGATTAGCGATTGAATTGAGGCACGAAAGCATTTTTTCTAGTAAAAAAAATCAAAAAGAGGTCGCTGATTTACTAAAAAAGTATAATATTGCTTGGGTAAATACTGATGTAGCAGGAAGACGAGATGTTTTACATTTACAATTGACTACCGATATTGCGATGATTCGATTTGTTGGAAATGGTTTACATCCTACTGATTATCAACGAATTGACGAGTGGGTACAAAAATTAAAGAGTTGGTCGGAGCAAGGACTTTCCGAAATATATTTTTTCCCTCATGAACCTGATAATATTTTAGCTCCCGATTTATCTTTATATTTAGCTGAAGAGTTGCAAAAACATTTTGAAGTAATTACAAGAGGGCCAAAGTTTTATGATGAAAACGATGGCAAGCAAATGTCTCTTTTTTAGAAAAATCCAAATCTGAAATGATAAATAAAGTAACAATCTATTGTTCTTCCAGTAATACACTTCCTCAAAAATATTACGAGGAAACCAAAAAGATTGGACAACTTCTCGCCAAGGAAAATATCACTATCATTTATGGTGGAGGTGCTTCTGGATTAATGGGAACATTGGCAGATAGTGCATTGGAAAATGAAGGAAAAGTAATAGGAGTAATTCCAAGGTTTATGAAAGCGGTCGAATGGGATCACAAAGGAGTCAACTTAATGATCGAAACCGAAGACATGGCAGAGCGAAAAAAATTATTGATTGAGGGAACTGATGCTGTTATTGCTTTACCTGGAGGTGTTGGAACTTTCGAAGAATTATTTGAAGTATTGAGCGCAAAACGGTTAGGACTTTTTACAAAGCCAATAATTATTTATAATTTTCAAGGGTTTTATAATCCTATCATAGAAATGTTGGAAACGTGTGTGGAGGAAAACTTCATGGGGAAACAACATCGAGATATTTGGACAGAAGTGACTCAATTGGAAGACTTAATTGAGACTATGAATAATGCTCCAGCTTGGAGTGAATCGGCAATTGATAACGCTCAAACTTAAAAAGTTGGACATTGGATCTTGAAAGGATCCTATAAAAAATTTTAAACTAAACGAAATGACTAAAGAAATTACGGAAGATAAAAAATCATATCCTTATATCCATCGAGATATAAGTTGGTTGTACTTTAATGAAAGAGTACTTCAGGAGGCTGAAGATTCGGGTCTTCCTTTGTTGGAGAAAATTAAATTTCTGGCCATTTATTCTAATAATTTAGGGGAATTTTTTCGAGTACGGGTAGCCAATTTGCGAAACTTAGTTCGAGTTGGAAAAAAAACAAAACGGAAATTAGATTATGATCCGAAAGAAATTTTAAAACGAGTTTTAAAAATAGTTACTCAGCAACAGATTAAATTTTCTGAAATATTTAATGATCAAATTATCCCAGAACTGCATAAAAATGATATCCATTTATTGCGTTACGATGATTTGACTGAGGAGCAAAAGGATTTTGTCAACACATATATACAGGATGATTTGCAACCACATATTCAGCCTGTTCTTTTAGTTAAAAACAAAATACGACCGTTTCTCAATAATTCGGAATTGTATTTAGCTATTCTTTTAAAAGATAAAAGTGCTGGACTAGCGGAGGTAAATGAGCATTATGCCATTCTAAAAATACCTTCTGAGTACTTACCTCGATTTATCGAATTACCTAGTCAGGAAGGACGGCATGATATCATTATCTTGGATGATATTGTTCGTCGAGCGGTGACTTGGATGTTCCCTGGTTATCATATTGTGGATTCTTTTTCTATTAAATTAACGCGTGATGCAGAGCTTTATATTGATGATGAGTTCTCGGGAGATCTTTTACAAAAAATTAAAAACAGTCTAAAAAAACGAAATGTTGGGCCTGCTTCTCGACTAGTTTATGATGCAGCCATGCCTCCTCAATTATTAGACTTTTTGATTGAATCATTCGAATTAGATATCTATGATTTAATTCCAGAAGGAAGGTATCATAATAATTTTGATTTTTTTGGATTCCCTAGCTTTGGAAAAGATCATATGAAAATTACGCCCCTTCCTCCTCTAGATTATCCAGCGTTGACGCTAGAATCTAGTATTTTTGAGGAAATCAAAAAGAAAGATCACTTGGTTCATTTTCCATATCATACCTATGAACCGGTAATTCGATTTTTTGAGGATGCAGCAAATGACCCAAATGTAACAGAAATCAGAATTGTTCAATATCGAGTAGCTAAGAAATCTAGGATTATGAAAGCGTTGATGAAAGCTGCAAGATCTGGTATAAAAGTTTATGCTTTTATAGAAGTCAAAGCAAGATTTGATGAAGAGGCAAATTTGAATTGGGGAGAAAAATTAGAAAAGGCTGGTGTAAATGTAAGTTATAGTTTTCCAGGATTGAAAGTCCACTCCAAACTGGCGATGGTCAAAAGGATCGAAAATGAAAAGACTAAAATTTACACATATTTAAGTTCTGGAAATTTCCATGAAGATACCGCTAAAATTTATACTGATTTAGGATTTTTTACTGCTGATAAAAGAATTACTCGAGAGGTAAATGAAGTGTTTTCAATTTTAGAATCGGTTGATCATCGGCCAAATAAATTCCAACATTTATTGGTTGGACAATTTAACTTAAGGTCTGATCTTAAAAAGATGATCAATAAAGAAATTGCTAATGCTAAAGCCGGAAAGACTGCTCGGATGATTTTGAAAATGAATAGTTTGGAGGATAAAGAAATGATCATTAAACTCTATGAAGCAAGTCAAGCAGGTGTCAAAATAAAAATGGTTATTCGTGGGTTATGTTGTTTGACTCCAGGGATTAAGGGACTGAGCGATAATATTGAAGTCATTAGTATTGTTGATCGATTTCTAGAACATAGTCGAGTTTTTATTTTTCATAATGGTGGTGATGAGAAAATTTATATTTCATCTGCAGATTGGATGTATCGGAATTTGAGTAAACGAATAGAAACTACATTTCCAATTTACGATGAGGCGCTAAAAAAAGAAATAAAATCTATCCTTGCTATTCAGCTTCAAGACAATGTCAAAGCAAGAATTATTGATAGACATAATCAAAACAAATTTAGTAAAGGAAATTCTGAGATGCCTGTTCGCTCTCAAACTTCAACTTACTATTATTATAAAAACAAAGCTAAAGAGGAATGATAAAAAAAGAGCTTTCAATTCAAATGAATTGAAAGCTCTTTTTTCTATACTTTCAAAGCAGAAATTCCCCCATCTACTCCTAAAACCTGTCCAGTCATCCATCCACTTTTATCCGAAAGTAAAAAACAAACTGCCTCAGAAATATCTTCAACAGTACCTACCCTTTTGAGTGGATGCCTTTGAGCAGAAGCGTCCCTTCGCTCATCAGAAGATAATAATCGAGCTGCAAGTGGAGTGTCAGTCAATGAAGGAGCCACGCAATTTACTCTAACTTTAGGAGCCCATTCTGCGGCAAGGGTTTTGGTTAATCCTTCAATCGCACCTTTCGATGCCGCAACTGATGCATGATAAGGCATTCCTTGTCCAACAGCAACTGTACTGAATAATACCACACTTGAGTTACCAGTCTTCTGCAATAATCGTTGGGTTTGTTGCAAAACTTTGACGGCACCAATTACATTAATCTCAAAATCATTTCTGAATGCTTCCGGTTTCAAAGATCGAAATGGTTTTAAATTAATGCTCCCAGGACAATATACCACACCATGTAATTCGTCTGGTAAATCTATTTTTTCATCACTTAATGCATCAAATTCTTGATAATGAATCGTTGCATAACTTGGAAGATTTTCACTCGTTCGAGCAATAACATAAACGTTTGCTCCTTGCTCCGCCAAATTTTTTACAACCTCTAATCCAATACCATAACTACCTCCTACGACTAAATAATTTTTATTTTCCATTCTTTAGTTCATGAATTTTCATTTGAATATTTTCTGATTCTTCGATGAGTCGAGCATAGTGCTTGAGATCACCTGAGCGTTGGATTTCCATCGCTTTGGCCATAAGTACTTCGTACTCTTTTTCTAATTTTTTTACGGGATCTTTTTTGAATAGTCCAAACATAGTTTTACTGATTTTATCTTTTTAAAAACTAAGAATGGAACAGATGGAATGGTAAAAGGTTTATTAAAACTTGAAGAGATGAAAAGATTTATATTCGGAAAAACTACTGACGTACCATCATTGTTCGTTTGCGAATCGCCAGCTTAGTTCTATCCCCATCTAATAATTGTAGGTAAAAACTTTTAAACTGACTATATGATTCACTTGAAATGAAATGTTGTTTAAAAATCAACTTTCGATGAATTTGAATACCAGACTTTTTTCTTTTAAAAATCAATTCGTACTGGCCGAACTCATTTTCCAAAATAATATCTCTTGGAATTTCAAGTAACTCATATCCACTTGGGATATCCAAATTGATTACTTGTTCGCTAGGTGCTAAATTAAAAATTTCTCCTAATGATAAATTGTTATGACGCACCTCTCCAAACAAAGCAGTTCGAGTTGTAATTGGATGTAAAATTGGGATTTGTAAAATTTGAAAATCGCTTACTTTTTCTAAATGATGAAACGCTTTCAACTCCAATGTAGTGAGCAAAGTAGAATCAAATTCTTGCAAATGATCAAAGGAAAAGTCCCGAATTTTCAAATGATCAAATTCAGCCGACGCAAGATTTTCTTTCAAAAACAATAGTTGATCATTTTGAGTAGTTTTGTTATTGATTTTTTCTCGCCATTCCCCTGCTTCTACTCCGTTGGTTTCCATTTTCACCAGTAATTCAAGATTTCGTTCATCCTCAATTTGAGCAAGTGTTTTTATTTTAATAAAATTCTTATTCTCATTCAATTGATCATTGGGCAACCGGAACAATTCACTTTCATTAGGTTTAATCAACAGAGCCCATTGATCATTATCAAATCTTGGAAGTACCTTGTTAGAAAAATAATCTGTCGTCAAATCAGCATATTTCATCTCCTTTCCTTTTAGTCGATATCCGACCACCACATGGTCAAAAGCCAATACCGAAGGTCGTGATTCTTGTTGCGTAAAATCACTAGTCCGAACCAAAACATAGTAAGCCTCTATGTCCAATTCTCGTAACATCGAAATCATTAATGACGCCACGTCTTTGCAATCACCGATCCCTCCACATATTGTTTTAGCAGGTTTCTTAGGTACATAATTAGAATTCAAAAATGACACATGAGAGTAGGTAATTCCAGTTGTCAAATAATTATAAACTGCCCGTACTTTCTCTTCATCCTTCATTTCATCATTAACAATTTTCGCTAACTGATTTTTGACTTCATAATTAGCTTCAAGTCTTCTATAAGTTTTTCGCTCATACCATTTCACTACTTTTTTCCAATCAGGTTGAGTACTTATCATTAGCCAAGCGAACTTATCCATCTTATCCAAAACAGATTCTTCATGCACATTTTTTGGCGTATCATTATTTCTCCAAGTATAAATTTTCACCTCATCTTTAACTTGGATTTCAGGATCACAATTCACTTTATTACAAACATAATTAAGCGTTTTTTCTTTTGGTAAAATTATTTCAAAAACACTTTTGTAAATGGGAACTTCCATTGACAACCAAGCCATATGATACATTTCATTTGGAATTTCACGAGTCATATCTCCATTTGAGAATCCTTCAATTTCGATCAAATCTCCTGGCTGCAAATTTTGGAAAACTACAAGATTCCAATTTCGAGAAGGGGTAACTTCGGATCCATCCTCCTTGATCACTTTCACTTTTCCAATTTCTCCTAAAAAACTAAAGTCAGCTTCCGTCCAATAATTGACACCTGCTGAATTCAATATTTTAATCCAAAGTTTTTGATGATAATTTAGTCGATTTTCTTCGTTCAAAGTCGCTTGCACATTATACATCAAGATCAAAGATTCAGCATTTTGATATTTCTTTTCCCAACTTTTATCTTTTTGTAATTGTGTTGTTATAAAATCTTGAAAATGTTTTTTTGGAGATTCCAAACCTTCAATTACTTCTATTTTTTTTCGTAATCTATTCAAGACATAATTTCCTTTTTGAGTAGCTAAATCAATTTCTCTGGCTGCTTGGAAATATTTTAGAGCAGTTGTTTCTTCTTTCTTTTCTAAATAAACATCACCAATTTTTTCGATCGTTCGAGAATGGTATGGAGTTATAATTAGCGCTTTTTCAAGAAAAGTAATAGCTTCATCCCACCTTTTTAGTGTTATCAAAAAATCGGCTTTTTCTTTTAAATAATAAGATCGATATGGCAACATCTCAATCAAATCATCATATAATTTTATTACTTTTTTATCATTACTTTTTTCCTTATAAAAAGCAATTGCATTTAAATAATCATATTCATCAAATAGAAATTTCATCTTTTCAATAGCAGCAATTCCTTTCTTTTCTATTTGTTTTTTTGCTTCCCTTGCATAATCTATTTCGGCATTTTTATCGTTCGTCAAATAGTTTAAAAATAAATCTCTATAGCCTGAATTGGGATATTCTGCTAAGAAATTTCGAACGAAATCTTTTTGTTCTTCAAGTTTTCCATGTTCATTCAACCAATTTAAATGTGCAATTAAAACATCCTTATGAGTTGGTGAAAAATGTAAAATTTGTTTAACCCTTGAATGATAATTAGCTAAATCATTTTTCTGATCTACTTTCCCTAATTGATAAATGAGACAAGCAATTATTGGTGTTTTTATAAGATTTACATCACTTAACATGGCCTCTGCTATTTCTCCTTTATCATTTGCAGCTAATATTTTTGCGAACAAAAATTTAAAATAAAATTCATTTTTATGAGCTTTTATTTTCGAATAAAACCACTCTTCTCCCTCTTCACTTAATCCCGTCAACAAATACATTTTAGCTAGCAAATAATAATTTTTCCAATCAGTTGAATCTGATTCAATTTTATCTTGAAGGGATTTTATCCATTGCTTTTCAATAATTTTTGGTTCGTATTTTCGGGTTTTATTTTTTCCCAAAAAATCGCTGGTAATGTTTTCAACTAACTTTCCTTCCTGATCAGTTATTCGTAAAGAAAACTTGGCTGTTTGACTTCCTCTACTTTTATATTTTTTATTTTTAAAAAAACTTCTTTGAAAATTCTCCTCAAGGTTAGAGTTAATTTCACCTTCATCATATTGATCATTGAAACTCAAATATATTTTACTTTTACTTGCTTCTTCAATGTAGGTAGATGACTTGACGAGAACTCGATGCCTTCCTTTTTTCAATGTCACTTCAATGATTTCGCCGTCTCTCCAATAATTTATATTATCATTTTTATCAAAAATCAAATCGTCATCCAACCATATTTTCATGGGCGTAGTTCGGCCAATTCGAAGTTGAACAGTATCTTCTTTTTCTAAATTCAAAAAAGTATTAGCATAGTAGGTTCCATACCTTTGATAAGCTAAATTTTCATTAAATTTTATTTCTCCATTTGGTGCTCGTTGGGTTCGTTGTACCCATTTCATTTTTAAACCATTCTCATTTTTATAAATTCTGTTTGGTTTAAAACTTTCAATTTCCAATGGTTGCTCTTCAATATGTCCACTTCCTGAAACATTATCAAAAGGACCAACTACACTCCAGTTAAAATCTTGGGTCACCGACTGAAGTGTTGCTAAACTTTTTTCAAATTTTCTGTTTTTAAATTGCTTTTCAGCTTTCACAAGAATTGCTTTGAGTTGAAAAGATGGGTCAAGATTTTGGGCTAAAATTTGATCTGGTGAACCTTCATATAAATGTTTGAATAGCGCGAAATTTTCATCGCTCCAAGTAGCTTCTATTAATTGATTTGCATATTTTTTATAACTCAATTGATCTTGTAAAACTTCAGAAACAAACAACATCCCACATAAGGCATCCTCATCTTGTGGATTTTGAATCAATTCTTTTTCAAATTCTGATTTGGCAGCTAATAATTGATGTTCACGAAGTAAATCCCAACCAGTCGATTGACTATTGGATTCAAAAAAAGACAGGAATACAAATACAGCAACGAGTGCCAATTTAAGTTTTGGAAATTGCATAGTAGTGTGTACACTTCGAGGGGAAGATTCGTAAATAGGGAGAGAAATTATTTTAACTTGAAGGGAGGAGTATTTTTTAAGAAGAGAAAGTTTTATCGTCTTAAGTTATATTCTTTTGAGCAAAAAGTAAATATGTACTATGTATTTTTAATAATACCATGTGAAGATATTTCCAATTACCTTTTAGGATTGGATTTGATTATTATTCCATAATTAATATGAATTTCATTTTGTGAAATCTTCTATCTCTACCAAAAACCACTCTCCATCATTTAATTCAAAAACATAAGTTATATTAATTCCATTTTCAATTCCTTTTAACTCAACAAAGCCTTGATTTTCTTTATCATAGTACCGCATCGAATAATCATCCGTTGATTCTAAAATTACTCTCCACCAGTCTTTGGCCTCAACTAATTTTTCAACTTCTTTTAAATTTTCATTGAGGTATTTTTTCTTCAATGGAAAGACCACTCTACTCTCTTGAAACAAACTATCTAATGAAAATTTTTCAATAAAAGATTCCAACGTCTCATTATTTGAAAAATCATACATCAAAGTCCCTTTCGGAATTTCTTCTTGATAAGTCTCTGTTGACCGTTGATTAAACTCTTCAGAAGGAGGTGTTCCAAGGCAACTCTCAAATAAGGCAATAAAACTAAAAACGCAGAAGTAAAATAAAATCTCTTTCATATTTTCAAGAATTGGTTTATAATTCAAATTAACAAAAAAAGCATCTTGCGTACAATTCGCAAGATGCTTTTTTCTGTAAAAGATATTTCACTTATTGATCTTTTGAAGCAGTTTCTTCTACCTTTTTGATCAATCGATTCTTTCCTTGTAATTCATAATTTTCAGGAATGTATAATTTCATCTTCACTATTTCATATATCATAGAATCCTTATATTTCATTCCTTTTCTTACTTTATCTTTTGATGTTAAAGTCAATGCTTCTTTTTCACCTGATTTTTCAACACTATATCTGCCTTCTCTTACATAAAAATCTAAAACATGTTGTGCTCCACTTTCCAATGTCGCGGTAGTCACAATCATAATATTATTACTTGACCATTTTTCTACTTCAAATTCATCAAAAATATCCAATTCAACTTGAGTATTTTCTTCCGATAATTCAAAAGTTTGATGAATTGTTTTTTTGACTTGACCACTTGCAAGTAGGCCAATTGAAATCAATAATGACGTGAGAATATATTTCATAAAATATTAAGTTATCTAAGTGTTGATTCACAAATTTGACTCCAAAATAGTTGAATTGTAACAAAAGAAAAAGGGTATAACACTTATTTAACTAAATGTCATACCCTTCTATAAACGAAGATTAAACGATGATCTTATAATTCTGACGAATTTTTATCAGCAGTATTATTTACTGATGATTCATTTGATAATTTTACGAGCACATCTGCAGGGGCAAAAACAGTATAGGAAATCTTTTCAGTCAACTCAATTCCACCTACTTTTACTCTTTTCTCTAGACTTGGCATACTCAATACAAATTGGTCATCTTCTTCAGTTCCAATTAAATTATATCTTTTAGCTTTAATCAAAGAACATAGTATAGAAGATGGTCCATTCATTAATTCAATTGCCATTTGAACCCTGATGATTTCACCTTTATGCTCCTTCACTTCTACATTACCATCTACATCCATTAACACAACTGTGTTTCCTTTTAGGTTAAATGATTTGATTAAAATCTTCTCTGCTTGCTGCGCTACAGCTATATTTGCAATCATTATAGCTAACAATACGGTAGTGAATATTCTAAGTGTTTTCATAATAAACAGGTTTTGTTAATGTGTTCTTTAATTTAAGCTTTATATTAGGAAATGTCAAATTTTGGCGAAATTATATTCTTACAAAACCAAAGATTGCCTAATTTTCAATAAACGTTTTAATATTTCTTCCAAACGGTCAAGAGGAAGCATATTTGCTCCATCTGATTGAGCTTTTGAAGGATCTGGATGAGTTTCGATAAACAAACCATCCGCACCTACAGCAATCCCTGCTTTAGCAATAGTTTCGATCAAAGCAGGTTTTCCGCCCGTCACTCCACTAGCTTGATTAGGTTGTTGTAAGGAATGGGTACAATCCAAAACCACAGGTACTCCAAAACTTTGCATCTGCGGAATTCCTCGAAAGTCAACAACCAAATCTTGGTATCCGAAAGTCGTTCCTCGCTCTGTCAACCATACTTTATCATTTCCAGATTGAACAACTTTGTCCATCGCAAATTTCATGGCATCAGAACTTACAAATTGACCTTTTTTGATATTGACAATTTTGCCAGTTTTTGCAGCAGCAATTAACAAATTAGTTTGCCGGCACAAAAACGCAGGAATTTGTAGTATGTCAACATATTGAGCAGCCATTGCTGCTTCTTCATCTGTGTGAATATCGGTAGTAACAGGTAGGTTGAGTTTTTCTCCAACTTCTTTAAGTATGTTCAACGCTTTCTCATCCCCAATACCTGTAAAAGAATCCAATCTTGATCGATTCGCTTTTCGATACGACCCTTTAAAAATATATGGAATCTCTAATCGTTCACAAATTCCACTTACTTTCTCCGCTATTTCGAATGCCATTTCTCGGCTTTCAATCGCACAAGGTCCAGCAATTAAGAAAAAATGATTACGATCTAAATGTTTGATTTTTGGTACTTGGTTTAACATCGCTTGTTTAGGTTTGTAATTAAATAATAAAAATTGGTGAACTTCGAACACTTCATTTTTTTCAAAAAAACAATTATTCATTTAAAACAAAATATATGTTATTTTTGAAATGTGTTTTTGGGAAGAAAAATTTTACTCTCGCAAAAACGCTTAGTTGTAAAGTATAAAATTCGATTGATTTTTTTCAATAAACCTTTACGCCTTTGCGAGAATAAGACCATTTTAAGTTTTCATAAACATTACAAACCTACTTTCTTATGTTTCTCTATAGTGTGTATAAAAGCAACTTTCTGCTTTACTTGATTTTGTTTTATATTCTTTGCAATTATAACACAAATGTAGAATGAATAGTTCATTAAAAAAAGCATTATTACAAAATAAAATTCTAAATAAAAGTTACATTGCATTTAAAAACAGAATTTAATTTTAAATAAAAATTAAAAACAGATTATAATTCATATAATTCATAATTAAAAAAATATATTTTCGATTTTAAAATCTCTTACCAAATTCAATTTTTTTATCAAAAATGGAAGAAAAAACTGCTATAAAAAATTACTACGATCAATTAGCTTCTGAATATGATGATGACCGCTTCAATAACTCTTATGGACAATACCTTCACTTTCAGGAACGACAGATTTTAGTGCAGAGGTTGGGTCATATTTCAAAAAAATCAATTTTAGATATGGGGTGTGGAACTGGTCGATTTTTGGATTTTGCAGAGAATGGAGTTGATTTTAGTGAAGGAATGTTAAGTGAAGCGAAAGAAAAATTTCCTAAACATAAATTAACAGTAAGTGATATTTCAAAAATGCCTTTTGAAGATGAATCGTTTGAAGCGATTTATAGCTTGCATGTTTTTATGCACTTGGATTTAGGAACAATTGAAAAAACCATTCAGGAAGCTCATCGAATATTAAAACCTAATGGTGTTTTGATTTTTGATTTTCCGTCCCAAACTCGAAGACAATTGATTAATTATCAAAAAGATGGTTGGCATGGAAATACTGCTTTGGATATAGATTCGATTCAAAAATTGACGGGTGATTTGTTTGAGGTGGATGGATATGAGGGTGTTTTGTTTTTTCCAATACATCGAGTGCCGGTTGCGTTACGCTCATTTTTTAGGACACTAGATTCCTGGTTGTGTAAATCTTTTTTAAAAAAATGGGCTTCTTACCATTTTGTATTTTTAAGGAAAAAATAACTTCAAATCACCAAAAAATAATAAGCTGATTTTTGAAAAAATTAATTCCCCCTTACCTTCGTCTCCAACTTCGAGTACTTTTTACCTTCGTAAAAGACCTACTCTCCTACCGTTATTTTTCTTTTGTTAAAAAAAATACGCCTCGCATTTCCCTTCCTCAACAACTTTCAATGAGTCAGCCAATTCGGAAAAATGATTATTCAGAAAATAAAAAACATAATCTTCGTTTAGCGATTCAGCAAATTGAGAAATTGGAAATATCACCTCAACAGATTTTTTCTTATTGGCATCTGATTCCTCAACCTATTCCTCAAAATGGTTTTAAAAAAGGTCGGAACTTGGTCGGCAATAAACTAGATTTAGATTATGGTGGAGGACTTTGTCAGTTAAGTGGAATCATATATCATTTGGTTTTAGAAGCTGGCTTAGAAATTTTGGAAAGGCATCCGCATAGTTTGGATATTTATACAGAAGAAAGTCGGTACACTCCAATGGGCTCAGATGCGACAGTTGTTTATGGACATAAAGATTTGAGGTTTTTGAATTCTTTTAATTTTCCGATTTCTTTTCAATTTGAAATCTTGGAAAAAGAAATTGTCATGCATCTCTGTGCAGAAAACCCCATTGAAAAATGTGCCGTTGAGTTTTTTGTAGAAAAAGAAGAAAATGGGAAGCGAGTGAGGGTAACTCGAGAGAGAAATGGAATAAAGGAAAGTTGTTCAGATAATTTTTATAAAAACTTATAGAAACTTTTCACAACAGATTACGCAGATTTTAACAAATTTAATAATCATGAATCTGTGGAGAATAAAAAAAGGCGCAACAAAACTAATGTCTTGTTACGCGCTTTAAAATCGATGTTTAGGAAAATTGTTTTTCCAAACTTCTTTACTCTCTTAATATCCAAGCATCAGGATGATATTTTGATTTTAACCTTCGAAGCATCATTTCTTTTTTGCTTTCGCTGTTGTAGGTAAATTTAACACCAACAGTAGTTAAGCCTTTTTCTTCACTCCAACCCTTGTATGATTCATACCCATCATTTTCAAGTTTACGAATCATTTTATCAATATTTTTTTCACTTCCGAATTGCCCGACTATTATGATACACTCATTCTCAGAAGTTGTATTATCGCTAATATTTGAACTTTGTTCTTCATCATCGGTTGAATCATCAACTTCGTCTGATGTTGAATTCCCAGCAGCAATATCATCCTCTAACCTTTGATCATTTTCAGAATCTGAATCTTGAGGCAGTTCTGTCGTTTCAGAATCATTAATAGAATATGGTGGTTTTACATTTACATTTTTATCGTCAGTTAAAGACATTGAATTTGCTTCTTGATTACCATCAGTAGGTTTAGCATCTTTATCTCGTAACATAAAATAGCTAAAAGCAATTAAAGCAACTGATACTAAAATCAATAATGGCAAGGTCATTTGTGCCCATTTAAAGAAACCTTTATCTTCCTCCACCGGAATTCCTCCCACTCGAATTTCTTCCGGTGTTCGTTTTGGTTCAGGAGTAGGTTCTTCAAAAATTGGAGTTTTCACTTCAGTAGATTCTGCAGGCACTTTTGTCAAGTCAAGAGATGCAGCTGCTTTTGTAGCAGTTTCTTTTTTGACAGACTCACTCCTTGAAAAAGGATGAATATCAATAGTTGGTAATCCAAATGAATCGGCATTAAAATTAGTATCGTAAGGTAAAAACTGAAGAGACTTATTATAATCTTTATAAATTCTTCCAACCTTTGGAAATTCTACAATTTCTTTTTTCTCAATTTTAGCTTCCATTTCAGCAATAAAATCTTCTACAATTTTATTTGCTTCTTCTAAAGTACAATTGTTTTGGTTTTGGATGTAATCCACCAAAACGCCATCGTTGATCGTCAAATTTTTATTGAATGAAGGAACTTTATTTGGAGGTGAAATAGTCGATTTAATATGATCTATATTTGCAGGTTGTTGTTGAAGTTCAAACCCTCCAAAGCCTGGTACAATAACTGAGTTCTTTTCGAAAAGTAACTCATATATACTAGAAGCTACGTCGTACGCCATGATCTAAAATTTTACGGTTTCCCTTCATTTCCATTTTAGGGAGATGGGAGTTATAATATGTTTAGAGCTTGTTGGGAAATCAAATTTCGGCTAAAACTAGTTCTTTTTTTGATGACACGTCTTTGAAAAAAAAGTCAAATAGTGCAGACTATGTTCCTATTTTTTCGCATCGTTTCATCAAAAAAGGAAATGTTTTATCTCAAAATCTATTTCCCCAACAAGCTCTTAATTTTTGAAATGCAAAAGTACCACTTTTTTCATAAAAGTAAAAACCAGTTGTGTAAGTCATTGACTATCAATTAACAACAGAACTTCTACGTTCCATAAGGATCGTATCATTCCATTTTCCATTTCTTTGAGCGATGCGCTCTCTCCTTCCAATAACTCTGAAACCAAATTTTTCATGTAAATGCAGACTTGGTTTATTTTGTGGAAAAATGCTTGATTGCAAAGTCCAAAAATTTTCTTTTTCTGAAGCTTCAATCAATGCTGCCATTAATGCGGAACCAATTCCTTTTTGGGTAGATTTTAAATCTCGATAAATTGTGACTTCCGCAACACCACGATATACGTATCTTTTGGACGCAGCAGACAAAACTGCCCATCCTAAAATTTTATTTTCATGTTCTAAAACTAATCTGCAGGTAGGTAAGAATTTAGCATCCCAAGTTTCCCAGTCAGGAACTTCGGTTTCGAAAGTGGCATATCCAGTATCGATTCCTTCTTGGTATATACGTCTAACGGAAGGCCAGTCTTTTTTTTGGAGGGATCGGATTTTCATCACAAATATTTTAGCCACAAACGAACACCGACTCAACTGACATCCCCATCTTTTTATGCAGGAAATATTGTTAGTCAAGTCGGTGTTCGTCACTAGTTAATTTTCTTTTAACAGCACTTCCGAGCAGCTTGTCCCAACTCTACCATTTCTTTTGTTGGACTTCCACAGCAGCCTTCACTATTTCCTTGTGCAATTTCCAAAGCAACTCTTGGTTTACAAACCGTTGGAGGAACAAATAATTTCACCACAATTTTATTATCAGTATTTTCCACAGCTTGCACTTTGTAAACAGAAGTTAATAAATCACCATGTCCCCACTCAAAGAAAATTGGAGTGTCTCTTTTAAGTGCAGTTTTAGAATCAACGATATTAAAAATCTTTAATGCTTTTTCCGTTTCCATTGCTCTGTCTTTTTCTTCTTCTCCACTAATCCAAAGTTGGACAACAGTTTCATCGTAAGAATGTGCAAATCCGCCACAATCTACTGAATCAACATGCATAGTTTTCACTTCAGTAATATGATAAGATAAAGGAACAAATTCATTTTGTTTGTATTCAAACATCAATTCTTTTCCTTCATTTTGATCGAGTAATTCCAGAAATTCTCCTGTATTCATAATTGGTAATTTTATTATTTAAAAATATATTAATCGTATAAAAACGATGATTAAAGTCAAAAAAAATCTTTTTAGATTAACAACATCCTCTAAACTTCTCCGTCAAACCTTTAAATAAATTCCCCATTTCCATCCACACTTCAGAGTTGATGCAATAGCAAGTTTTAGTTCCTTCGATTTCTCCCTGTAAAATCCCAACACGCTTTAATTCTTTCAAATGTTGCGAGACTGTGGATTGCGAAAGTGGTAATTCATCAACAATATCACCACACACACAACTATTCTTTTTGATTAAGTATAGTAAAATAGAAACACGTGCAGGATGAGAAATAGCTTTTGCTAAATCTGCAATTCTATTCTCTTCATTTGTAAATAAATTTTTCTTTGCAACTGCCATATTGAATTACTTAATCGTAAAAATACGATAATAAAATTATAATGCAAATTTTTCTAAAAAAAATAATAGGAAAGGCTGTTAATGAACAACACTAACAGCCTTTTTTTATTATTTACAATCTAGTAAAAGTAAGCTTGCAAAATTGATTCAACAAAATATTACTTCCCTTTAAACTCTGCTTTTCTTCTTTCCACAAATGCTTTTGCTCCTTCCTTAAAATCTTCCGTGTGCGATACTGAACCAAAAGATCTTACCTCAGAGTTAAATCCATCAATCACTCCATTGAATGCATCATCAACACATTCTATAATTTTAGCAACAGCAATTGGTGCTTTTGATGCGATCTTTTCAATAATCTCTTTTGCCTTTTTCACTTCTTCTCCATGAGGGACAACATGATTCACTAAGCCTATTCTATGCGCTTCTTCTGCTCCAATCATATCACCTGTCATTAAATATTCCAATGCTCTGCCACGGCCAATTAATTGAGGCAAGCGTTGTGTTCCACCATAACCAGGAATAATTCCAAGATTAACTTCAGGTTGTCCAAATCTTGCTTTTTCACTAGCGATTCGCATATGACAAGCCATTGCTAATTCACAACCACCACCCAATGCAAAACCATTCACAGCTGCAATGACTGGTTTAGAAAAATTTTCAATTAAATCAAAAACACCTTGCCCTCTTGCTGAAACATCCATTGCATCATCTCCTTTAAAATCTAAAAATTCCTTAATGTCTGCACCTGCTACAAATGCCTTCTCTCCTGCACCCGTGATGATCACCCCTTTCATTGTTTTTCTCTTTGGAGCAGATACTGCAAAAAAGTGTTCAATCTCATTAAAAACATGCTTGTTCAATGCATTTAATGCTTTCTCTCGATTGATCGTTAAGGTTACAATTCCTTTAACATTTTTTACTATAATATTTTCGTACTTCATTATTGTTTTTTTTTTGCGAAGGTAAGAAGTTGACTCGTTTCTTTTTTATTTTTTTTCATTAAAAGTTTATAGATAAAAAAAATTTAGTTGAACGTTTTACGGCTACCTACCAAAAAAATAAAGCATGAAAAAAAAAATCATAATTACTGTTATTTCTTTTCTGATTATTAGTTGTACTTCAACTGAAAATAAAAAAAATTCCCCTAAGACTATTATCGAACCTCAAGGAGAAGTTTTTGATTTTGAACAACTAAATATTGATACTATTCCTTTACAAATTTCATATCCAAAACTTTGTAAAAAAATTCGAGCGGAGAAGAATTCAAGAGATAGTCTTTCCTATTTTTTGGAGGAGGCTTTAGTCAATAAAATTTTTCCATACTGGTATGGAACACCCTGGGATTTTAATGGGCATACTAATGTTCCAAATGAAGAAAAAATTGCTTGTGGGTATTTTGTTTCTACTACGTTAAAACATCTTGGATTTAATTTAAACCGATATAAATTAGCACAACAATTACCTATCCACGAAGCAAAGACGTTGAGTGTCGGAGAACCAATTTTAGATATACAAAGTGATACTTTTGAAGTATGTTTGGAAGAAATAAAAACCAGTTTAACGAAAGGAATTTATTTTGTAGGACTCAATGATAGCCATGTTGGTTTTTTATTAAAAAGAAAAAACCAGTTATTTTTTATTCACTCAAATTATGGTATACCTACTGAAGTAGTTATTGAAAGTGCTAAAAAATCTACTATTTTCAATAGTTTCCGCCATTTCTATATTGCAAAAATATCAACCAATCAAACACTTTTAAACTTTTGGAAAACGGAAAGAAAAATTCCAATCATAACTGAGTAGGTTTTCACTAAAATAAAAATCACTTTTGAGCAGAACTCAATTTCAGTTTTAGCTTCTATCAAATTTTATCTTTTTCCCAAAAAATATTCCAGTTGAATTTTCTTCGGTTTTTATTCTTACCAAGAAATAGATGCAAAGGAATTGGAGAGTTACAAAAAAATTTCATCAAGAATTTCATAGCAAAACAACCACATTGAAAAAAAGTTGATTGGCCGTAGGAGTATTGTTATAAGACAAAGTGATTTCCAAAATACAAACAGAAATTCTTCCTTAAAGGTGCACATAATATTGACAAAAATAATATTTCATTTTTTGATGATAACAAAACTTCAACTAATGAACTAGCTATGCTTTCCATAGGGTTCAGAAATCGATCATAACAATACATTTACATTTAAAAAAAATTGCAAAATGTGGAAAACATTTTAGGATTATAGTTTCACTTTACTAAGAAAAACATTATGTTTACTGTGATAACATAGAAGACTTTTCTATAAAGCACTTTTATTTTTTTTAACATCTAATTAAACATATCCGTAATGAGTAAATTTGATGAATTAATTGTTAAGTACAAAGCATCAATGGACAAACATGAAATTAAAGGAGTAAGCATGAAGTTGGTTACAGCTGTTGCTAAATCTTTAGGTCCATCTATTTACAACAAGAACTCTCAACTTGTAGCTTGTGCCAAAGCAGAGGAGAGAGATCGTTTAAAAAAGAACTACTTAATTAAAAAATTAGGATTGGAAGATGGTCCAAAATTGGACAAAGCTATCCTTGACGTTTGTGCAAAAATGGGTTCTAGAAATAGAACTAAGCACCGACCAATTTTTTATGCTTTATTAGCAAAGAAATTCAAAAAAACAGATATGTACACAGGTTAGTACATCTTGAGACTCAAGTAAAACTTAAAAAAACTTGGCTGAACTTTCAGTCAAGTTTTTTTTTTGAGAATATATGAAATGTTATATTCTAAATTAAATCTATATTTGCATTCCCGAAAAGTCTAGTTACAACCACTCAAATTTATACTAAGTATTTTGCAAAAAAATATCATTTTTATATCATCTAATTATTCATCTTTTGTAAAAAAAGATATAGATTTTTTATCGAAAAATTACGAGGTAAAATATCCGAAGTATAATTGGACTAATAAATTTTTAACTCCTTTTACATTCCTACAACAGTTATTCTACTTGCTAAAAAATATCAATTCTGCCACCGCAGTTTTCATCATGTTTGGTGGATATTGGTCATTTCTTCCTTGCCTTCTTGGTAAGATATATAATACACCTACTTTTATAATCTTAGGTGGAACTGATTGTGTGGCTTTCCCAAAATTAAGATATGGTAGCTTGCAAAAAAAAGTGCTAAAGCAGTTTATCAAATGGTCCTACCAAATGGCAACTTGCCTTCTTCCTGTACATGAATCATTAGTTTTTTCACCTTACAAATATTATGAAGAAAGCAAATTTAAAACTCAAGGTTATCGCTCCTTTTTTCCAAACATAAAAACTCCTTACACGGTGATTTATAATGGCTTCGAATTGGAAAACTTCAGTTTAGATAGAACCATAGAAAAGAAAAAAGATTCATTTATAACAGTTGCTGCAATATCTGATTTTCGAAGATTTAAATTAAAAGGTATTGACAAATTAATTGAGTTAGCAGTAAGAAATCCAACTAATTCGTTTAAAGTAATTGGAATGTCAGATGCCTTTAAAAGCACATTAAAAGACATTCCTACCAATGTTGAATTATTTCCATTCCTAGATGTCGCGGAATTCAAACATCATCTTTTTGAAAGTGAATTTTATTTACAATTATCCATCTCAGAAGGATTTCCTAATGCTCTTTGTGAAGGGATGCTTTGCGGATGTATTCCTATTGGATCAACAGTTGGAGCAGTTCCCCATATTATTGGTGATACTGGGTTTTTAATTGAAAGTTCGAAATCAGAATTTATTGCAAAAAAAATTACTGAAATAAAAAATATCCCAGAAGCTAAAAGAAAAGAGTTGTCTCAAAAATCACGAAAAAGGATTATAGACAATTTTGATATAAAGAAAAGAGAAAAGTTATTTTTGCATGCTATTGAGGAATATAGTAACAAAAAATCAGATATCTAATCTGGGAAGAACTGCAATCTAGAAATTTGAGTGATTTTTTTTTATTAAAACCAATTAAAAAATAAACTTGACATTTAAAATTAAGTATAAATATTAATCATAATAGAATTTAATGCACTTTTGCATTTTTTACTGATTCTAAAATATAAAAATAATACATGAATTCATCATCGAATTATTGGGAAAACTACTACTCCAAACATCCAGAACCATCTAACTGCTCACCTTTTGCAAATTTCGTAACACCTTTTTTACAAAAAGGAAAACGTTTAATTGAACTTGGTTGTGGAAACGCAAGAGATAGTAAACATTTTGCCCAATACGGAACCAATGTTCTTGCCATAGATCAATGTAAAAAAGAAATTGCATTTCTCTCTGAGAAATTTAAAGACATCAAAAATCTTAAATTTACTGCAGCGGATATGACCAATTTGACAGAACTTGAGAAAAGCGATTATTTGTATTCTCGATTTACAATTCATGCTATTGATAGATCAGGAGAAGAAAGATTGATAAAGTGGGCTGCCTCCAATTTAAAAGCAAATGGGTTATTCTTTGTTGAAGTTCGAAGTGTAAAAGATGAACTTTTTGGTCAAGGTGAAGCATTGGGAGACAATGCTTTTTTTACCGATCACTATCGAAGATTTATAGTTTTGAAAGAATTGATTAATCAGTTTTCAAAAAATGGACTTGAGGTAATTTACAGTTTGGAATCAAAAGGATTAGCCCCCTACAAAACCCAAGATCCAGTTGTCATTAGAATTATAGCACAAAAAAAATAACCTATGAAATTATTTCTTCAACAAATCTTTAGTACACTTTTAAATAAGATTTGTGAGATTATTCCGAAGGACAAAAAGATGATTTTGCTTGGCACTCCGAGTGCCATCTATTATTATGATAATTGTAAATATTTCTTCGAGTATCTATATAACAATGAATCTAATGATTTTAAGGTTTTTCTAATTACTAAAAACAAAAATTTATATTCTCATCTCAAAGAAAAATTTGGTGACCTTGCTGTTTATGCTTTTTCATTCAAGGCATTAATAATTTATCTTCGTACAAAATTTGTTTTGATCGTAAATGGAAATGGAGATATTTTTCCATTCACACCAAACAACAAAAAGCAGGTTGTTATTAATATGTGGCATGCGATCACTTTTAAGAATATTGGAAATCTTGTAAAAAATAAGAAAAGCAAGAAAATCAATTTAAATATCAACTACTTTTTAGTGTCATCAGCCTCAGAACTGGAAAGTTATATTAGGGCATATAGTTTTCCCTTAGAGACATTTAAAATTTTTGGAACCCCACGAAATGATATATTTTCTATTCCAGAAAATAGAAAAAGGAGAACTGATAAGAAAACTAAAATTTTGTATTTACCTACTTTCAGAGAAACTTCTTCTGTTCATTTTTTTCCATTCCCTGATTTGGATTTAAATGTGTTAGACAAATTTTTAGAAGAAAAAAACGTTGAAATATTAATCAAACCTCACAAAAATGATTCAACCAATGAAAAACTTTTAAAAATTATTGAAACTAGTCCAAATATTACATTGAGAACTACTGACAAGGTTATCGATATTCAACACATGTTATTAGATTGTGATATTTTAATTACAGATTATTCGAGCGTTTATTTTGATTTTTTGTTGTTGGATCGACCAATAATATATATCCCATATGATCTTAACCAATATGAAGTAGAGCGAGGATTACTTTTCGATTTTGATGAAGTAACTTGTGGCGACAAAGTTTTAACTCAAAAAGAATTTATCGAAAGCTTAAAAGGTAACATCGAAAATCCAGCAAAAGATAGTGAAATTCGAGCGGCCATCAGAAATAGATTTCATCAGTATACAGATGGAAAAGCAAGTGAACGTTTATTCAATTTTATAAAAAATCATCCCTAACATTCTTACATGGGTGTCATTCAAAGACAAGGTTTAAAACATACAATTGTTAGTTACTTCGGAGTCTTCATCGGGCTGTTCAGCACCCTTTTGATTTACCCAAGAATTCCTGAATTGTATGGTCTTTTTAAAGTTATCATTGACAGTACCATGTTATGTGTATCATTTTTCTCTTTAGGATTGAGTACACATGCAGTCAAATTTTTTCCAGATTTTAAAGATCAAAAAACAGGGCATCACGGCTTTCTAGGATTTCTTTTAATAGGAAGTTCTGTTGGCTTTTTGTTTTTTTTACTGTGCTTACCTTTTCTCAAATATTTACTACTAGATGTTTTATTGAAGGAAAGTGCAAGCATTGATTTACTGACGGAGTATTTTTATTACCTCGTACCAATGGTTTTTCTGTTTACATTTAATGCGATATTTTATAAATACATTTCCAATTTTAATCGAGTTGTTATTCCTAATATTTTTGAGATTTTCATTAAGATCTCTCTTCCTATTCTTGCTCTTTTATTTTTAGGAAAATATATAGATACTCAGCATTTTGTCTTAGGAATCATCTTAAATTATATCATTGTTTTTATCGGATTTTTGATTTATACCAAATCGTTGGGACAGCTTTATTTCAAACTTAATCTCAATTTTATCAAACCTCCTTTAGCAAAAGAGATTAAGAAATTTTCTCTTTTTGGATTATTAAATGCCTTAGGTAGTCAACTTGCATTCAAAATAGACACCTTGATGGTGGCAGGAATGATTGACATTGCTTCTAGTGGAGTTTACGGAATTGTACATGTGATTACTGATGTGATTATGAAACCAGCAAAAGGAATAATTGCCATTTCTTCTCCGATAATTTCGGCAAGTTGGAAATCTAACGATTTAGAAAATATAAAAACTATTTATCAAAAATCATCAACTGTATTACTGATCATTGGATGGTATGTTTTTCTTGGCATTTGGGGTTCCATTCATGACTTGATTGATGTGATGCCCAACCCTGAAGTTATTAGGACGGGAGTCAATGTGATCCTTTTTCTGGGAATGGCAAAGCTGGTTGATTTAGCTACAAGTTTGAATTCTGATATCATCAGTTTCTCAAAAAAATACCAATTCAACTTTTATGCTTTAATGATTTTAGCGGTTTTAAACATCATCTTCAATTTAATTTTTATTCCTAAATATGGATTAGTTGGTTCAGCTATTGCTACTTTTTGTTCGGTGAGTTTATTCAATATAATCAAACTAATTTTTATCTGGGTAAACTTCAAAATGCAACCTTTCACTTTCGCTACGCTCCAAATTTTATTGCTTGCAGGACTATGTTGGTCAATGATTTATTTCATTCCATTTGACTTTCATCCAATTGTAAATATATTGTTACGTTCGGTTTTATTGACTATTGTCTATGGTGGATTGACTTTATACCTAGCAATTTCTCCTGATGTGAATGGAATGGTGAGAGTAGGATTGAATAAGTTATCTGGATTTTTCAAAAAATAAATTATAATAAGTTTATCCTTCAAAAAGCTTAACCATATCCTTGGTCAAACTTCTTCGACTATATTTTTCAATACTATGTGATTGGATTTCTAAACTTCCATTTTTATAATCTAAATAGGAATTTAAAATAAACAATTCCAATTTTTTCATTTCTTTAAAACCAAAAACTTCGCCTGATTCAGTCTGATTAATTATTTCTGCCAAATCTCCATCCTCTGGAGCAACGGCTAAAATTGGCCGTCGAGCCATCAAGTATTCAAATATTTTTCCAGTCAAAATCCCTTTTGCATTTGGCGTGTCATTTACAACTAACAACAGGATTTGCGAAGCTTGCTGTAATCCATGAACCTCGCTGTGGGGAACATAATCAATTAAATTTAATTGAGAAGTCAAATTACTTTCAGCGATCGAATTCAAAACATCCTCACTCACTTTTCCTATTAATTTAATTTCAAGATCTGCTAAGAATTCAGGTTGCTCCTTCCCTATTTTTTCCAAAACCTTCCAAAGTATTTTTGGATTACGGTCAGCATTCATCAGACCAATATGAGCCAATGAAAATTTAGTATCACGTACAATTTCTTTTGGGGAAATAGATTGATCGTAGCCATTCGTTACCACTTTTACATTATCTGAATATTCCAGATATTCATCTTGCATTGACTTGCCTACTACCGTTACAATGTCTGCGGTACTCACCACTTCTTTTTCCAATGCTCGATGTTTGCGATCTGAACTTTTGGTCAGTTTTAAGGAATGGTAAAAATCAATATTCGTCCACGGATCTCTAAAATCTGCTATCCATTTTACCCCCAACTTTTTCTTCAAACCTAAACCAATCAAATGCATACTATGCGGTGGTCCATTGGTGACAATTACATCAACAGGATTCTCTTGTAAATACTTTGTCAGAAATTTAATTGATTTTTTTACCCAAAATACTCGTGGGTCAGGAATGAAATAATTACTCCGTACATAGTTCAGAAAATTATCTTTCCAAGAGGTCTTTTCTCCTTTTCGGAGCATCCCTGTATTTAGATTTTTTTTATTAGAAAAAAGAGACGCCAATCGGTAAGGTTCCCATATGGGTTGTCGAATCACTTCACAACTTTCTGGAACATCAGCCAAAAATGATTCATCTCGCAAAGGGAAATCAGGATTAGAAGGAGTATAAATGACTGGTTGCCACCCATTCTCGGGTAAGTATTTAGAAAACTTAACCCATCGCTGAACACCTGATCCACCCATGGGAACCCAATAATAGGTGATGATTAAAACTTTCTTTGACAATTGTTTTGACTGTTTTGATTGTTATACTGTTTTGACTGTTACACTTATCACTACAACAATTAATAGTTGCGAAGCAAAAACAGTATAACAATCAAAACAGTTCTAACAATTTCCTAAACTATTTCTTCTTCTTTTTAGAAGTTGTTTTTTTCAATTTTTCATTATTTGCCACAACACTTTTTTCCTCATTTATATACTTCATTAAGGAATTATATGCAAACCATAAAAAGGATAAAACAATCGCTAAAGAACAAATCAAGGTGATTATTTTTCCAATCGAATATGATTTTGGCGCAAAAACAAATTCAATTTTATGATCTCCAGCTGGTACTTTTAGTCCTCGCAAAATGTAATTCGCTCGAATATGATCTACAGCATTTTCATCGATGTAGGCTTGCCATCCTTTGTTTGGTCCATACCATACTTCTGAAAATAATGCTAACTGATCACTTGTTGAATTACTTTGGTAAGTCATGTGATTAGGTTGGTAATCTGTCAATTTGATTGTTCCATTTTTGGAAAGGTTCAACCCAGTTACATAATCTGAAAATTCATTATGAACGATCGCAGTAGAAGCTACATCTAATCCATTTAAAGCATTAATTTCAGCGTTCGGAGTTTCCGCCATTTTAATATTATCGACAAACCATGCATTACCCATTGCTCGCGGATTTCTAATTGGTCCAGCTTCAGGGTTACCAATAAAATACTTGGTATTCAACATATTGAAAACAGGAATGCTACCAAAAAGATCATTACTTGTAGCTGAAGATAAACCTCTTCGAAGTGCATTATCTTCACTTGAAATATTTCTTTCAATCAAATCTTGAATCCGTTGTAATTTGGCGGGGTGATAACCTCCTATGGTATTATGGAAATAAGAAGTTGAAGCAGAATTAAAAGCATTTATTGTAAAATCATGCACTCTAAAGTGTGGATCTTTATCACTTAAAATTTGAGTATCAACTGGACGAGGATTTTTGTACGCTTCATATTTTCTTTTGTTAGAGAAATTATCCTCGTTCAAATATCTTTTTCCAACTGTCCATAAATCTCCGATCGTAATCGCTGCCAGCCCAACTAGCAAAATGTTCTGCTTAATTTTATTGGTCAAAAATGCCCATATCAAACCTGCTGAAGCTAAAATAATCCCCAACGATCTTAACGAATCTGATTGCATCAAAGCAGCTCGATCTGCCTTTAACAAATCCAAATTCATATTATAATTACTTACATAATTTGCATCTCTTACTGGGTAGGTAAAGTCAAAAGTTGATCCTCCCATAAAAGCAAAAAATAAACAAATAGCAGCTAACACGCCTGTTGCGATGTACAAAGATTTGAGTAATTCTTCTTTTTTAGTTTTCCCTTTTACAATTTCAGAAATAGCTAAAGTTCCTAAAACAGGGACTAAGAAAGCTGTGATTGCAAGAACTGAATTAGGTGTTCTAAACTTACTATACAAAGGAAAATAATTGTAAAAAAGTCGATTAAAAACCTCAAAATTATCTCCTAACGAAAGTAACATCGTCAGTACAACTCCTCCTCCAATTCCCCATTTAATTGGGTCTTTGACAATCAACATTCCTAATAAGAAAAAGAAAAATATAGCTGCTCCAAAATAGATTGGCCCAGCGGTAGAAGTCGTTTTCCCTACTGCTCCCCAGTACAATGGTAATTTTAAATTCTTAGCACTTCTCCCCGATTTTTTCAATTCTTTAGCAAAAGCAGAATTTGAACCAACAGGTTCCGCTGCTCCACCACCAACTACTCCAGGGATAAACGAAGAAAACAAATCTAGCCAACCATTACTATATTGCATGGCATATCCCCATTCCAATCCTTTCGTATTACTACTCGTCTCTTCCACATTAGCTTCTTTTGCTAAAATTGGATTTCCCCGCATCGTATCTTTTTGATATTCAAAAGTCGTCAACAAACTTGTCGCACTCGATCCTACTGCTAATATGCCTCCTATCCCGAGATACAAAACTGCTTTTCCAAATGACTGCATTTCACCTTTTTGGGCATGCCTAACCAATTCTATCAATCCATAAATTCCAAAAACCATAAACAAATAATAGGTCATTTGAATATGGTTAGCATATAAATTAATCCCAAATCCTAGGGCAAATAAAGTGGCTCCCAGCAAATATTCTTTCCTAAATGCCTTTACAATTCCTATCAGCATAAATCCAAAAAACGCAAACGTCCTCAGCTTAGTCATATGCCCTGCTCCAAACAAGACCAGATTATTAGTCGTAATGGAAAAAGCTATGGCTCCAATTAAACTCACCCAAGGATTAACCCCAAATAGAAGCATCGTAATATAAAACCCAAGCATCATCGCAAAGAAATAACCAATAGGTCGAGGAATATATAAATGCATTGATTTTTCTATATACTTTAAGGTATTAGTAGGCTGAACTGCTCCAATTTGATAAGTCGGCATTCCTCCAAACATGGTGTTTGTCCACAAGGTACGTTCGCCCGTTTCATCATAAAATTCGACCATTTCACGAGACATTCCCTTATGAGAAATAGTATCACCCGCCTGTACTATCTTCCCATTTAATTGGGGAGAAAAATACATACAACATATCACTAGAAAACTTATAACTGCCACAATATGTGGAAGGGCTTTTTGAAAAATAGAAGAGTTATTCATATTATTTTTTCAAGGAGTTTAATTAATATTTACTATGTAAATACGAGTTTTAATTATTCAAAGCTGATTTTTAAACGCACAAATTTAACTTTTTTATTATTTATTTTTAAATCAAAAGAGGATCGGTTTTCCACATCCTTTTCTAAGGAGAATCTTAAAAATTTCTAAGAAAAACTTCATCCTTAGTTAACAATGAATTTTAGATATTTGCAAAAAAATAATCATGCGAATTTTTATCTTTACTCTTCTAGTTTTTTGTTTTTCCTGTAGTCCTAAAAACTCGAAAAACATCATTTCAAACTCTAATAAAATGTCCAAATCAACTAAAGACAAATCCATCGATTGGCAAGGTCACCGAGGCGCAAGAGGATTACTTCCTGAAAATACAATTCCTGCTTTTTTAAAAGCTTTGGAATATCCTGTTTCAACTTTAGAACTTGATGTGGCTATTTCAAAAGATAAAAAAGTCATCGTTACTCACGAGCCTTGGTTTAATCATAAAATTAGTTCTCATCCTGATGGCAGACCAATTTCAGAAGAGGAAGAAAAAACGATTTTGCTTTATGAAATGACTTACGATGAAATCAAAAAATATGACGTAGGCAGTCGAGGTAATGAACGTTTTCCAGATCAACAACCAATGAAAGTTCACAAACCATCTCTCAATGATTTGGTCAAAGCGGTGGATAATTTTTGTGAAAAAACAGGAAGAGCAAAACCGAATTTTGACATAGAAATAAAAAGCGAAGATGCCTATTATGGAAAATTAACTCCACATCCAGATGAATATGTTCGGTTAGTTTTAGAAGCTTGTAAAGAAACTAGAATTGAAAATCGTTGCAATTTACAATCTTTTGACATTGATATTTTGGAAGAAATTCATCAGCAAGATCCTTCGATGATTGTTGCATACCTGATTGATAATGAAGACTCGCCTGAGGATAATTTGAAAAAAATAACTTTTAAGCCACACATTTATAGTCCTTATTTCAAATTACTTTCGAAAGAAGTTATTGATCGAATGCATGAGAGAAATATTAAAGTAATTCCTTGGACAGTCAATGAAAAAGAAGACATGCGCAAAATGATCGAAATAGGCGTGGATGGAATTATAACTGATTATCCAAATTATATTGAAGAAGTAATTTCTCAAAAAAAGTAAAGAAATATGAGTTTTAGAAAAGAACATGAATCAAAAAGACATCGACAAAGTACTTGGCAAAAATGGCTCCCTGTAGTTGGATTAATCGTAATAGTTGGATTTTTTGGATCGGTAATGTGGAGTACTGGTAGTTATAGCAATGCTGCTATTATTAATCAATATTTCCAACCAACTCAACTTGATGACTCAAATCCTAGTACAACTATTATCGATAACAATACCATTACAAATGTCAAATATCTTGAACAACAATATTGGGCAGCAGAATCTTTTTATAAAAATCAGAATTTTCCAAAAGCAATTGAAGCTTATGATTTTGTTATAAAAAATAAAAACAACACAGCTTACAATATGGAAAATGTCAATTTTGAAGTAGCACAATGGAATCGGATTTTGATGTTTTTGGGAAATGAAGAAAGAGAGAAAGCCCTAGAGGAATTAGGAAAAGTTGCCATCTCTGACATGTCTGAAAATTATAAAAACAAAGCTGCTGAACTAAAAGATAAACTAAATAGTTTTTGGTACGGTTGGGCAAACTAGAATAAAAAAAAATCATGGTCAAGTACGGAATATCTACCACCCAAGATGAATTAAAAGGTATCCTTGAACTACAAAAAATTAATTTACCGCAAAACATTTCTAAAGAAGAATTAGAATCTCAAGGTTTCGTTACGGTTAATCATGATTTGGATTTGTTGTCTCGAATGAATTCTCCCTATCAACATATTATCGCGAAGGAAGGCGATAATGTTGTTGGCTATACTTTGGTCATGCTTCGCAAATGGAAAAATGATATTCCTGTTTTAGTAGATATGTTTGATCAAATCGATTCCATTATTTATGCTGGAGAAAAATTAAGTGAGACCAAATACTTTATCATGGGGCAAGTTTGCGTAGCCAAATCACACAGAGGTCAAGGAGTTTTTGCTGGACTATATTCCGAAATGAAAAAAAGAATGTGTCATGATTTCGATTATATCATTACCGAAATAGCATCCAAAAATTATCGTTCTTTGCGTGCTCATGAAAAAGTAGGTTTTGAAGTTATCAAAACTTATCAAATTGGAGATGGGGAAAAATGGGTTTTGGTTTTGATGAACCTAACAGGCGCTACACAACAATAATAAAAAACAACATGAATTTAGCAAAAGATTTTTTAAGTGAGTTAAAACAAGAAGCAGCGGTAACCCGAAGATTCCTACAAAATGTTCCTTTCGAAAAACGTGATTTTAAACCTCATGAAAAATCTGAACCTCTTGGTAGATTAGCCATTCATGTAGCAGAAATAATTGCTTGGTGGAAATCTTGCCTCGAAGAAGATGAATTAGATTTCATTGATTTTGAGCCAAAGGAAATTAATTCGAATGAGGAACTCTTAACTTATTTCGATTCATTGCTGAAAGAATCTATTCAAGCATTAGAAAAGGTTGATGAAAAAGAATTTGAAAAAGAATGGTCGATGAAACATGGAGATGAAATTCTTTTTACTTTAAATAAAAAAGAAGTGATGCGAAAATTTTGCACTAATCATTTGGTTCATCATCGAGCTCAGTTGGGTGTTTATTTAAGAATGCTAGATGTGGCAGTTCCAGCGGTTTATGGGCCTTCGGCGGATGATTTTAATATTACATTAGTAGAACCTTTTGAGTAAAAAAGGTACTATCTGTTTTTGAACCATATAAGGCATTTAAGGTCATATAAGATTACCACAATGAACTTATATGCCTTATATGGTTCAAAAATTCATTACTGGTCGTTTTTACAAATCAACCAAAATTCTCTCTTCTTTTCTCTCATCCTTTTGATAAGTATCCAACGCTTTATAAATCACATCATGAATCCGTCGGCGAACTTGATTCCGATATAATTTAGTATTCGCCTTCCGTGGATGAATTCGATTAGAAAGAAAAATAAAAATCAATTCATTTTCAGGATCCACCCAAACACAAGTACCTGAAAAACCAGTATGCCCATAAGTTTTTTTCGAAGCTGAAGAAGACAAAGAATTGGCTCCTCTCCTACCCTTTACCACAAACCCTAGCCCTCGATGATTACCATATTTTGCAGTAGTGAATTGTTCTATTGTTTTTGGTTTTAGATATTTTTGCTCGCCATAAGTTCCTCCATTGAGCATCATTTGAAACATAATTCCCAAATCATTTGCATTGGAAAAAAGCCCAGCACTTCCTGCAACTCCTCCGAGCAAACTGGCAGATTCATCATGTACATAACCTCTCAAAAGTTGTCCTCGCCAACGATCATCTTTTTCAGTAGGTATAATATATTTGGATTTAAATTTCTCCAACGGCCGGTAAGCAGTACGTCTTAAATTAAGAGATTTATAAAAATTGTTCTCCAAATATTCATTCATCGGTTGGTTCATCTTTTCCTCCAATACCCGCTGCATCAAATTGAAATTTACGTCGCTATATTTATAACGCCCACGTCTTTTCACTTTTAGATGATCGATTGTAAACCAAATGGAATCAATCCATTTTCTATTAAAATACATATCATCTGCTACTCGAATAGAATACTCATCATTTTCTTTTTCACAAAAAAACATATTGCAATCATCGACTATCGTATCTTTATTATTATAATATCTAGCTATCGGCATATTGGCCTGCAAGCCAGAAGAATGTGTCAACAATTGCTTTAAAGTTATTCGTTTAATTGTTGATTCTTTATCCAATTTTAAATGAGATTTTAATCGATCTGCTAATTTAAATCTCTTTTTCTCGAACAATTTCATGGCAGCTAATGAAGTCGCAGAAACTTTTGTGATTGAAGCTAAATCATACAAATCTGATTTTAGTACTTTTCTTTTCTTTCTATAAGTATGATGTCCAAAAGTCTGATCGAAAATTACCTTTCCGTTTTTGATGACCATAATTTGAGCACCTGGGGTAGCTTTTTTTGAAATGGCAGATTGGATAATTGCGTTAATTCCAACTAATTTTTCAGGCGAAATTCCAACTTCTTCAGGAACTGTGTATTTCAATCGAGTGATAGGTGTTTCGATAGATTTTCCATAAGTTAGGTTGGGCGATAGTTCCATTTGTAATTTCCCCTTGGCTGTCATTCCTCCAAATAATAACTGAGGAATTAACGATTCGGTTATTTTATTTTTTTCAAAAACTTGAATGATCGAAAGCGTGGTATCGAAGTATTGTAAATTGAGTGGGCTTCCATAATTGACCAATGTCAACTTGGAAGATCTAGATAATTCATTGACTGATTTTACAAAATCATTATGCTGAAAAGTATCTAAATCAATATTATCCAAAACTAGCACAGGAGTGGAGTGTTTGTGAAAAACAGTTTTAAGTGCTTTTATTTTTCCTTCTTCATCGGGTGAATGATCGTAGCTTTGATAATTCGCATATTTAGAAAAATAATCTTTGAATACTTTTAATTTTTCTTCTCCAATATTGATAATCCTGAAATCTCGTTTATAGGTTTTAGTGTACGGAAGTAAATTGTTATAATTCTGAGCCATGGTTATTGACTGCTCAAAAAGTTGTCGAGCTTGATAACCAAAATATTCATTTTTTAAAACAGAAAGCGCATCTTCAATTTTAAGGTTGGTTGAAGGTTGATCCAAACCTGCATAAATTTTTGCCAATAAAACTTTTCGTACTTTATCGTTAATGACTTTTTCAGCCATCAATCCTGTTTTGACAAATTCCAATAAATAATCAAAAACTTGTTTCCCAGAATCTTGAACGATAAAAATATCTGTCCCCGCATGAAGTAATTCATCGATAGTAGCTTCCTCTGAAACTTCAGCCACCATCAACCCATCAAACTCCATTTTCTCTGCTAAGTAATTTTTCAAAAAGAAGGATTGCAATTGATACAAACTATCCATTGCAAATATTTTTTCATCAATTTTAAAACCTGAAATTCCAGCTTGCACAATTTCATTTTGACGAAAAAGTAGCGTGTCCAAAACTCCAGTTGTATCAATTGGTAGTTGATAAAATTCTGAAAAAGAATTTCCCAAGGAGATTATATGTTCACTTTTTAAATTTTCTAAAACCCGATTTGCACGAGCTAATTGAGTGTACTGATCATTTTCAAAAATGTGAGAAGGATAAATTTTTTCATCTAAAAAAATGCGATTAGCAGAAGGAGAAATACAAAAATTAATACCAAGTGTTTTACATTGCTGTAAGTACAAATTTTCTAATTCTTTTTGAATCGTATCATTTTGTACCGCACCTATGCTTGGAGCTAAAGGAAATTTTACAGCATCTGAAAATTGATTATTAAGTAGAACCACTTCTTGTGTTCCATTCAACAAGGGAATATGACTAAACGATTTTAGAGAATCTAAAACTTGAACATATTCCATCACCTTTAAATCTTCCAAAATTACTCCTCCCAATAATCCGCCTTTAACTAACTGATAGGTTAACTCTTTTACATCGCTATCTTTAAAATCTGTTTTCAAAACGATGAGCTGACCTACTTTCTCTTCCAGAGTCATAAGTCTTAAAACTGAATCCGCTTTGGAATGATCAACATTTAGAAAAGGGGTATTTCGTACTATTCTAACCTCCTCTTGATGAAAGCAGGACGATAAAAATGTGAGTGTAAATAATATCAATAGTGCCCTTAGCATAAATGATGCTGAGTTATAAAATTTGTAATTGAGTTTGAATAATTGGTTGAAATTTTGTCCTTCCTTGTGGTATTCTGAGAAGCCTGACATGGATATTAAAATTTACCATTTTTTATACGTAAAATCAATAGGTATTGTTAGAAGAGTTGACTTTTTTTTGAAGAAAAGTTAACTCCCGAACCTTATTTCTGACTCATTTTTCACCCTAATATTCGTTGATAAGTTTTGACTAAATCTTCTTGCGAGGCACCATATTTATACATCTGAAAAACAATACTATTGGCAAGCATGACTCGAAACCAACTTCGTCCTTCATATTTCCGAGCTGAAACAATCACTTCCTTTGGTATGATTTTAAAATTATATTTTTCCCTTGCTCGTTCCATTAGATCGTATTCTTCCATGATTCTATAATCATATGGGTATCCTCCTAAATCATCAAAGACCTCTCGAGTAACAAACAAAGTTTGATCGCCACCTCTGCAATATAGTTTATCAAAACGGGTCATATAAGCATTAAACTTTAAAATCTTTTTTTTCGAATCAAACTTAAAACGATAACATCCCATTGGAAAACCATTTTCGACCGCCTGTTGAATGTCAGTCATATAACTTGCCGGAGGGAGTGTATCAGCATGAACAAAATACAAAATTTCACCGGTTGACTTTTTAGCTCCTTCGTTCATTTGACACGAACGACCTTTAGTTGGACAAATAATTACTGTTGCACCTGCTTCCTTTGCTATTCGACTAGTTCCATCATTGCTTCCTCCATCCACCACTAATAATTCCTTTAAATCCTCATTTGAATTTGTTATTAAATGAGAAATAAGTTGACCAATATTTTTGGCTTCATTTAAAGTTGGAATAATTATACTGATTTTCATATAAATTAAAATGCTTCTCCAAATGTTAAGTAAAAACCTGAGGTGTTTTTTCCAAAACCATAATCCAAGCGTAAATTGATTTTTTCAATTTTACTAATACCTATTCGAAGACCTAAACCATAAGCAAAAAATGCTTTTTGAAATCCCTCTTCCTGTGAACCGACTGAAGCGACACTTCCAAATACTGCTCCTTTAATTCTCCAAAAAATGGGAAACCGATATTCAGATTGAAAAGTCATAAAATGATCATCTCGAAATCTTCCTTCCAAAAATCCACGCATTCTTTTAGTTCCACCAAGTAAAGATAATTGATTAAATGGAGCATCACCAAAAGTAGTTTCTGAATAAATATTTAAAGCAAGAATATTATTTTTTCCAAAATTAAAATAGCGACTAGCATCAAAAAATATTTTTTGAAATTCAAAATCACTACCAAATGATTTTGAATTAGCTAAAATTGATAGCTCTACATAACTGCCTCGAATTGGATAAAACACATCATCACGACTATCATAATTCACTACCACGCCAAGAGAAGAAATTAGTCCACCTTCATTTCCTAAAATATCCTGTGTAGCTAAAATCCCCTCTGGCTCGACTTCTTGAATTTTAAAATCATCCATAAAATATCGAACTCCCGCAAATAACTTTGGGTAGAATCGGTACAATGCATTCATTTTAACTCTAGGAAAATCAACACTATAAATTTCTTCATCTGACTCCAAGGATTCGCTGCCATCACCATAATATCGATAGATGTATTTATAATATCCTAACTCACCATACAATTTCCATTTTCCATCTTTTACAAATAGTTGAAATGGCAAATAAGCAAGTAATTGATTTTCTAAAGTATAAGCAAAACCAATTTGCATTTGAGAGGGAGGAACTTCTTGAGTTTGATTTTTGAATCGAAAAGAAAAGAATGCTCCTATTCCAAATGCCCATCGGGTCTCCGGAGTAAAATATACTATGGGAAGTGGAATAAAACTGTAGCGTTTATTTTCAATGGTGTCAGTCTTTTCAATATCCATTTCTTGAACTTGGGCATTCATTTTTTGAATTCCAATTAGCAAAAAGACTAGAAATAGGAAAAAATATTTTTGAGTTATATATTTCAAGACAATACTCTTCTTTTAGATTTTTTGTAGAAAACTCAATTTATTATAAAAAATGAACTAGGCATAATTATAATTGGAAAGTTGTTTTCTAATGTCCGTAGATTGATTTTTTGAATTTAAAAAATAATCACAAGTTGATTTATTTTTCGATTAATTCAACTTGGAAAAGAATGAATCAAAACAACTATAAATATACTTTTTCCTAAAATGTTAAAATTTCTCACCCACCTGTTACTTTTTCACCTCTAAGCATTATGTATTTGAAACGGTCTAAATTGGCGTTCAAATAGCTTTTCATCACGTTCATTTTTACCGAAAAAATGAAATTGGCGTCTGGCTATTTGGCATTTAAAATCGAGGTAGCTGTTGGATAAGTCTTTTTTCAAAAACCGCCCTTACCCCTGAGAACAAAGGGATTTTTTGGAAAGAAACATAATCATAATTGAAAAAAATTTAATGTATAAATGTTTTCAAATTTGCAAATAAGTCGTACCCTTGCAAAAAATACAGCTGTAATGCAAAGTAGTAATAAGACTGTTTCTCAGGAAGCGATGCAAGCGGAATGGCTAGAAGTTCAAGCGGCTCAACGCAACCCGGCTCATTTTAGGCCATTGTACGACCGTTACTTTGAGCAAATTTTCCGTTTTGTATTTAAGCGAACTGCAGATGAAAATATAGCAAGTGACGTTTGTTCTCAGGTTTTTTTGAAAGCCATGCAGAAGATCGGTACCTATCAATATAAAGGTGTACCCTTTTCCGCTTGGTTGTACCGAATTGCGAGTAATGAAGTAGCTCAGCATTTTCGAAATACACAAAAAAACAGAGTGGTGACGGTAGAAGATCGCACTTTTTCTGATTTGATTGATGAAGTAAGCGAAGAAGATGATTTTGAAAAAACTAGAAAAAAAATGCTTTCAGCATTACAACAATTAAAAGAATCTGATATGGTGATGATTGAAATGCGTTTTTTTGAGGAAAGACCATTTAAAGAAATCGCCGCAATACTGAATATTACCGAAAGCAATGCAAAGGTAAAAACGTATCGAATCCTTGAGAAAATGAAAAAAATAATGAAAAAGAATAGTTGATTTTATAGATCAATAATTCATAAAAAAATTCTATGAAAAAAGACTTTTACAATATTAAAATTAATCCACCTCAACCGAGTAGCGAAGACATCGCCAAGCATCAAGACTTCGATGCACTTCTTGCTCAGTTCAAAGAAACTCCCCAGTCCGAGGAGTCGAAATCTGAACGCAAACCAAGAGTAATCTGGTTGAGATATGCTGCTGCCGCTGCTGCGGTTATTATTTTGGCAGTTATGGTTCGTGGATTATTGCAGGGGGAAGAAGGAATGAGTGAGGAGCAATATTTTGCTAGTCAACCTTTTATCAATCCACCATTGGATGATATCAAACCTACCTTTGCAAGTGCAAAAATAAATGCCAATCAGGGCGGTGTTTATGAATACAAGAATGGATCAAAATTAATTGTTCCAGCTGCTGCTTTTAGAAATACTGATGGACACCTAGTAGAAGGTGAAGTCGAAATCGAATACAGAGAGATGCATGATTATGTTGATTTTTTCCTTTCTGGAATTCCAATGACTTATGATTCTGCCGGAACTAAATATGTTTTAGAGAGTGCTGGTATGGTTGAAATTATTGCTAAACAAAATGGTCAACCTTTAAAAATGCAACCTGGTAAAGAAATTAAAGTTGAATTGATTTCTTATATCAACATGCCTCGACTAAATGTAAATCCGAAGTATAATATTTATAAATTAAATGCTTCTACTCGAAGTTGGGAATATCGAAATGTTGACAATATCCAAATCATTGAGGACTTGGATGAGGAAGGATTTGAAAATGAAGAATTGAATATTTTGAAAACAAATTATCAATCTTCTATTTCAAAAATCACCGCAGCTGAAGAACTTGAAATTACAGCATTGGAAGCAACTGTTGGAATGCCAATCAAACCAACTCGGCCATTCCGAGCTGATAAAAATAAGTTTTCTTTTGACTTAGATATTTCTGAAAATGCTTCTCCTGTTGTCAAAGAATTAGGTGAAAAATATCAAAATATCATTTGGCACATTTCTCCAAATAGTCCTGAAATTAACACCAATGCCTTCAGAGTGGAATGGGAAAGTATGGATTTAAAACCAATGGAAAATGGTCAAGATTTTGAATTGACTTTGATTAATGCAAATAATCAAGAGCGGGTAATTGTTACTCCTGCTTTGAGTGGAAATGAATTTACACAAGCAATGTCAGTTTACGATGTTGCTATGGAAACTTATCGTAAAGCATTGAGAGCTAGAGAAGTAGCTTTGGAAGAAAACCGAAATAAGATTACTGAAAAATATGCTTCTCAAAAAGAAGAAGCGAAAAAAGAGTTTGCAAAAATCATCGAAGAATGGAGAACTGAAAATCAAAATGATCCTTCTCTCAATCAAATGGTTCGCAAAAAAATCATCAATCGATTTGTTGCAACTGAGTTTGGAGTGTGGAATTGCGATCGACCAATCCATCCAGATGATTTGGAAATCGAAGGTAATTTTGAATTGGAAGAAGGTGCTGAGGTGACTGACGAAATTGCTTACTTAGTAAATAAAAATCGAAATACTATTGTTCGAATTTATGCTAAAGATGGAGCGAAAGTTAACTTCGATCAGAAGTCAGATAACTTGATGTGGATGGTGACTAAGGATAATCAAATCGCGATTTTCCGTCCGCAAGAATTTAAAAAGATCAATCAGAAAAAAGGTGGTAATCACACTTTTAAGCTGAAAGTAGAACCTGATGCATTAAAGTCGGAAGAGGATGTGAGGAAGGTTTTACAATTTAAGGAAATGTAATTTTAACCTGAATACTAATTTATTTCAAAGCTCCTGAGTCTTACTTGGGAGCTTTTTTTTTAAGGAAAGTAAATGCTTTAAAGATTGTTTTTTTCATTGAAAAAAAAGAAAATGTTTAATTCTCCTTCGATTTCTCCTCGATAAATTTCGCCCAATCGCTCACCTTCTTTTTTCCTAAAGTAGAAAACGCTTTTGCTTCTGCTTCTGAAATTCCAAATGTTGCCTCTAGACCTTTATAAAAATCATCCGATTTTCTTTCATCTTCTAACAATACATTTACATTGGTATCATTAGCAGCTCCATTACTCAAATCATCAACAAAAGATTTTACTTTTCCATAGGTACTTGCAGATGCTTTTAAAATATTAAACCAGTCTCTAGCATCTTGAAATTCATCTGATAGATCATTCTCTTTTTTCACATCATTAATATAATCAATCTCATCATCGGAGAGTCCCATTTCTTTCATTTGTCGAGCCGTTTCTTTTCGTCCTGCGGAAAACGTTCGAGCGAGTTTTCCTAAGACATCGTCTGTGTCCAATTTTTCATATTGGGTGTTTTTTGACTTTGATTTGGGTTTTGACTTTGTTACACCTTTTTTATTCCAATTAGAATTCTTTTCAATTTCATCTAATTCATCATAAGTGTTTGCAGTAGTTTTGCCATCGAAAATAGTGACTTCTTCTGTTTTTTCGTACAAGGAGATACCACCATTTTTATAAATGCCATATCCAAAGAAGACAACTAATCCAATGAGAATTATTTTTTCAAAACCAGATATGAGGGGCTTATTAGACATTTTATTTAACGGTTAACTGTGAATGATGAATGATTAACTTTGACGATTACTACCATTAAATAAGACGTGAATCCAGCAAACTTGTCACATTAACCGTTCACCGTTAATCATAAAACGTTATTTAAAAATCCATTTTCAATCTCAAGTTAATCCGACGAGAAGTCAAATTATTTGGGATTGCATATTGGGTATTGTAAATGGTCTTAATCCAAGTATTGGAAGCTGTATTAGCAATTGCAAGCAAGTTGAAAATTTCCAGACTTAACCATGTACTTCTTGAAAACCTAAGAAAATGATTGGGTTTCCGAGCGCGTCTTTCTTTATCCCAAAGTTGAAATGCGAAACCAATATCTACCCGATGATAGGCAGAAAATTCAAATTGGTTTCTTCTCACGATGTTATTTTCTTTTAGTCCAAATGGTAATCCTGTACCAACTGATAAATTCAAATGCATTTTAAAGTTCTCATTCATCGGCAAATAATCTTGGAAGAAAACATTTAAGTTCATAAAACGATCCGTTGGTCGTCGAACAGAACTTATTTTTGTATCAATTGTATCACCAATTCCTCGACTTAAATGTTGAATTCCAGTTATACTTTCCCGCGCTCGAAGAAAGGAAATATTGACCCATGATTCCGCACCGGGAACGAACTCACCATTTACTCTTAAATCAATTCCAGCCACATATCCAGTCGCATCATTTTCACCTGAGTATCGAATTCGTACATTATCCAAATCATAAGTAACCAAATCCCAAAGTTTTTTATAATATATTTCTGTGATGAATCTAAAAAGTTTTGGGTCACGTTTTCCAGAATAAAAATCCCAAGTAAAACCACCTAAAATGTGTAATGATTTTTGTGCGTCCAGATTTACATTTACAGTTCCATCTAAGCGACGCATCTCTCGATAAAAGGCTGGTTGAAAATACATTCCAGTCGCAAATCGGAAAGACATATCTCGTTTCCAATTCAAAGGTTTATATAATAATTGCGCACGTGGAGTGATTAAAAAATTATTATTTGATTCGTCTGTAAAATTATTTTTTACATTCCAAAAAGCACCTCTGACACCTGCCATAATTTTCATTTCCATGATACTATCTTTTCGCAACGTGTAGGTATCTTGAAATGAACCTGAGAGACGATTGGTCACTAATTCATTTTGAGTTTTGAGAACATTTTGAACTTGAACAGCTGTGGTATCAAAGGGTAATGAGTAACCTGCCGAATCCAATCTTTCCCACTCATTTAAGTCATCATAAATTTGCTCGTTTTGAAATTTTAAATTCCATTGTAAAAAATGACTACTTGATGTTTCCCAAGTTTCATGTAATTTTTCTATTTCATAACCACCTTTGTGTTCGAAATTGGAAACGATGGTTGTCAAATAATTTCTAACAAATTGTTGTTGTGTTCCCGTCCCTAAGACTGCGACGATTTCTCCAAAATTATCACTTCCCAGTCCAGTTTCTATTTGCCCTAAAATATAATCTCCGATGATATCAATTCGCTCATTTTCATTACTTTGATAAACAGATGCTAGAAATTTTAAAAATAAAGGATTGTACTTTCGATCTGGAACATATGTTAATGAAGTACCTGCCATGTAGGTCGTAAAATCATCAACTTCTTGTCCCTCAAAAACAGTAAAAAGATCCAAAGAGAAATCGATCAAACCAAAAGCTGTTTCTCTTGAAGCTGGTGTAAATTGGTATTCGCTCCTATTATAATTACCAATCAAACCTAATTGCCAATCTCGATTTATATCGTAAGTAAAATATCCTTGAATATCTGCAAAATTTGGAACATACTCTCCTTGTACATCTAAACTTCCTAATAAATATCGAGTTGTTTTATACCTCGCTCCTACTAAATATCTAAACTTTCGAAAAGTAGAATCTACATCAAAACTTCCTTCAATATGTGCCGAACCTCCCAATGCACTCAAACCAATCGAGGCTCGAGTTGAATCAGGACGTTTATATTTTATATCCAAAACTGATGAAAGTTTATCACCATATCTAGCTTCAAATCCACCTGATGAAAATGATAAATCTCGAATCAAATCCATATTTGGAAATGACAATCCTTCTTGTTGTCCACTTCGAATTAATTGTGGTCGATATATTTCAAAATCGTTGACGTAAACTAAATTTTCATCATAATTTCCTCCCCGTACATTATATTGAGAACTTAACTCTCCACCTGTTCCACTTGAAACTCCAAGCGCAATATGAGGTAAAACATTTTCCAAATTCATAGTCGTCGATGGAATATATTTTAGTTCTTCCACTTCCTCTTTGACCATTCCAGCTTCTTCTAATTTACTTGAGGTCACAATTACTTCAAGTGTGGAAGTTTGACTAGCGAGTTTGACATTTACCTTTCTCGTTTCACCAGTTCGCATTGGGTAGATAATGATGCTACCTTCTTTGTAACCAGTTCGAGAAATCAATAAGGTAAATCTTTTGTTGTGAGGAACTTCCAAAGTAAAGTTACCATTGAGACTAGCTTCAGTAGAGTAATTCGTATTTTCTTTGATATAAATGGTAGCTAACTCAATTGGTGCTCCTGTTTCGACATCTGTCACTTGACCTTTGAGAGTGGAAGTTTTTCCAGTTTGAGCTATCGCATTATTTGCAAAAAGAAAAAAGAATAGGATGGATAAAAACGTAAAATTTAATTTCATAACAATGTTAACGTAGATTTGGAAAGTTCATTTGGGAGGAGTCAGTTTTTTTTGCCGCAGATTGGGCTGATTTTTATGATTTATTTTGATCTCCCAGAGGTTTGTGTTTTGGTTAGCACCTAAAAAGAGAAATCTTAAGAAATCATAAAAATCAGCCCAATCTGTGGCAAAATCTTATATCACCATTCCCTCAATACCTTTCATACGTGAAATCGTATCCAAAGGGTTCTCTGATTTGAAAACTGCGCTTCCTGCCACCAAAACATTTGCTCCCGCTTTGAGTAATTCTTCTGCATTTTGCAAACCAACACCTCCATCGATTTCAATCAGAGTCTTAGTATTTCGAGTGATAATCATATCTTTTAATTTTCTGACTTTGGGAATCACTTGGTAAATAAACTTTTGACCACCAAAACCAGGATTAACAGACATCAAACATACTAAATCCAATTCTTCGATAATGTCCTCTAGTACACTTACAGGTGTATGAGGATTCAAAGCTACACCAGCTTTTGCGCCAGTTGCTTTTATCTGTTGAATAGTTCTATGCAAATGTGGACATGCTTCGTAGTGAACTGTAATCACGTCTGCACCTGCTTCTCGAAAAGCTTCGATATATTTTTCAGGTTCAACGATCATCAAATGAACATCCAATGGCTTAGTTGCCATAGCTTTCATCTGCTTAATGATAAACATTCCAAAACTAATATTAGGAACAAATCTGCCGTCCATGACATCTACATGATACCAGTCGGCTTCGCTAGCGTTGATCATTTCAAAATCTTTTGCTAAGTTTTGAAAGTTGGCTGCGAGTACGGAAGGTGCGATTAAATGCTTCATGGCGCAAAATTAAGTTTTCGGGCGGGACTTCCACAGGTTTTTGATTTTTTTTTGCCGCAGATTGGGTTGATTTCCATGATTTAATAAGATTTCTCTTTTTAGTTGTTAACTAAACATCAAACTTCTAATGAGATCATAACATATCATAGAAATCAGCCCAATCTGCGGCAAAAAAATCAAACATGAATTACCTGCTCCTCAGTCAACACAGGCTGCAACATATATTTCAATAATAACTGAACCGTTGCCAAAACATCTTTCTCACAATACTTGGCAATTCTAGGTAAATCATTTTCCTCCCAAAAAACTCTTCCCACTTCAGATCCGTCGATATCATCCTTAGGAGAAGGAAAACCAAAAACTGCAGCAAGCAACTTTAAAGAAGTGTAATTTTTATAATCCCCGAATTTCCAAAGTTCCAAAGTGTCGAGGAAGTGTTTCGTTTCCCAAGGTTTTTTCCCAGCAATATTTATGGAATTAGGCAAAGGCAATTGATTAATTAAAAGCCTCCTACATATATATGGCATATCAAATTCTCGGATATTATGTCCACAAAAATAATGAGTGGCTGTGTTATTATAATATTGAGTAACCATTTGAGAAAAATCACGAAGTAACTCAGCTTCATTTTCACTTGCAAAGGATTTCAAACGAACGAATAGTTCTTTGGTCTCAGGATTTCTCCCTACTATTCCAACAGAGATGCAAACGATTTTTCCAAACTCCGCATAAATTCCTGCTTTGTCTTTATAAGCTGCATCAGCTTCTTCATCTGTTATTTCTTCATCATATTTTCTTAAAACTGACTTTGATTTTAATTTCCAGAGGTATTTAAAATCATCATTAAGTTCTTCATAATTAGCTTTTCCGCTGACACATTCTACATCAAGGAAAAGAACTTTAGAGAGATCGAGGTGTCCTAACATAGTATATTTATTTTTAATTTATAAATGATGTTTTCATTTTCACATTCAATATCCATCCACCTTTTTTTTTTCAAAATATGACCATTCAAAAATTTCATATTGATATTGAAGTTTTGATTGATATTGAAATTTAATAAAGTTATTTTTTCCTTAAAAACCTAATGTTTACAATAGTTTCAACAATGTTTTAGTTTTATTTCACCCCTAAAAAAACAGATAAAAAAATGTAAGAAAACACTCAAATACAAAGGCATAGCGTTATCTTTACAACAATAATAAAAACCATGTCCATTGAAAATAACTTGGTTCACCTTTTTTTCAAAACCAGTTATTCAATACGACAACACAATTGAAACACTTTTTAAAATGATCTGAAAAACCAGTAGGATCTAAAAATTGTAAACTTAAATAATTTATTATGAGCTTTTCAAATGATTCAAAACAAAAATTGACCGCTATCGCAGCTGTAATTATTTTACTTTTGTTGGCTACCAATGCTGTTCTTTTATACAACAATTACCAAAAAAGCGATACGATCGAAACTCAAGAAGCAGAGTTAGTAGAAACTAAAAAATTGAGAGGAGAACTCGAAAAATTACACTACGCTGCACAGGAAGAAATCGAAGCAATGAAAGGTGAGAATGAAGAAATCAATGCTTTAGTCGAAACTCAAAAAGACGAACTAGCTAAAGCAAATAAAAGAATCTCTGCTTTACTTTCTGGAGGTAAAAAAACCAAAAGAGAACTCAATGAGATTCGTGCAATGATGGAAGACATGCGTACTCAACGTGACCAATACTTGGCGGAATTGACTATCATGAAAGAAGAAAATGAGCAATTAACTGCTGCCAATGTTCAACTTTCTGAAGAGAAAGAAAGTCTTACGACGCAGGTAGTTGAAGAAAGAAAAATGAACGATGAATTAACAACTGCACGTGCTGCATTGATGAGTGAAAAGGATGATCTGAACGCTAGAAATGCTGACTTAAATGCAACTGTAGTAAAAGCATCTGTAGTAGATATTCGAGACTTAGCCGTTTCGGGATGGAAAGTACGAAGTAATGGAAAAGCAGTTAAGAAAAAATTTGCTAAAAATATTGATCGTTTAAAAGTATGTTTTACAGCTGAACCTAACGATGTGGCTCAATCAGGAAAAGAAGATTTCCATGTAAGATTGATTTCACCTCAAGGGGAAACTTTGGCTTCGGAATCAATGGGATCAGGTGTATTCACAACAACTGAAGCTCAAGAGCAAATGAGATACACTCATATCAAAACTGTTGATTACAATAATTCAGAAGATGCCGTTTCTTGTTTCTTATGGGAACCAGGTGTAGAATTTTCTAAAGGAACTTATACAGTTGAAGTATATAACAAAGGATACTTGACTGGAGCAAATACTTTTAAATTGAAATAATTATTTAGAATTTGTTTTAGAAAAAAAGCCACGTTTCATTAATTTGGAGCGTGGCTTTTTTCGTAGTTATATTTTTCAAATCCAACATTTAAAAAATCTAAAACTGAATTTAGAAAATCCAGCTACATATATAAACATATTCCTTTCACCAGCGTTTACCCTTCGAATAATATCTAAAAAATAAGAAATGTCTGACACGAAGAAAAAAGAAGAAGCTGGATTAAAATTCAATCCAATTGACCCTGATAAAGTAGCAGAGAATCCTCATCTCCTCCCCTACGCACATACAGTTGGTGGTTCTGTTATCAAACCAATCGATAAAGGTCGAGTAAAAGGTCTTGCAGTATCTGCAATGTATGATCAGACAGAAATGCAATTAGATCAAATTCGAGAGCAGGTAACTTTACTTGCAGCACAAGCGGAAAAAATTCATCAAAGGGTAAGAATCTCAGAAAAAATATATTTAGCAGATATTAATTTCAAACCATTAATTGGTCATACCTATCATTTATATGAAAGAAAAAATGGAAAAGAAACGCTTTCAATGGTGGGGCCAAATGAATGGGGCAAAACAATACCTTTTGCTAAATTTGTTGCTACGGTCACTCTCCTTTCTGACCATACTTGGGATATACATTAAACCACAAACTGCTCATTATCAATTGATTACGGCTCCAAAACCATACTCTCCTTTTTATTTATAAAAACCAATAATTTCTATATTTTATTTGGCAAAAACAATCTTCTACTTATCCAATCGTTCAATATTCATGCTTTTAACAAAATAAATAGGGTTCACCTTTCCGTTAACATGAGTTAGATAATTGTAACACTCAAACAATATTTATCCGTTATTAATTTACTTGAAAATCAATTTCTAAAAAAAGGAAAGGTTTTTGCGACCAAAGAATCAACCAACAATTTCAAGTACTTTTTAACCCCAAAATATATCTATCCGATGCAAAAATTATCATTTATCAAAGGTCTAATAATGGGAACTATTTTCTCAGCTTTTTTTTGGTTCGGAGCCTATCAAGCAGTTACTTTTTTAACTGAAGAAGAAATCCCTCAAGAACAAAATATCGAAATTCCAGAAGCAATAGAAGTAAGAGCAAGTTTATAAAAACTTAATCTTCAGGAGCTTGTCCCATACCGTTTTTCAAAAAATCATTGCCGTCTAATAGCTAAAATAATTTTTAGTTAAAAAAAAAATATGAATCTCATTATCTTAGTTATTCAAAAATAAGATGACAGCAACATTTTATAAAACCATCTTAAAAAAAGAACACCATGCGACATACCATCTTAAAAAAATACTTTTCCTTTTCTCTATTTTTTCTTTTAGGATTATCCTTTGTAGTAGCTCAAGACTTTGAAGGAAAAATTTCTATTATCAATAATTTCCCACATATTTCTAATACTCATTTTACTATCAAGAATGAGATGGCTATGTTGGAAACAGAGACATCAAGAGGTTATGTAAAAATGATCAACAATACATCTAATGGTGATAAAATAACTTTGACTGTTGATAGTAAAACCGGAGATACGATTGCTATTGTAAAAAATTCGAATGACATGCAATATCGAAATCTTCATAAAAGATATAATAAAAAAAGTCCTCGGATTAATAATGTAATGGTTAAGATCACTCGCGAAACCAAAAAAATAAATGGTTATAAATGTTACAAAGTCGTAGCTAGCGATGCTAAACATGAAGGGGAAGCTTGGATTACTAAAAAATTTGAAATCGAACCTAACGATCTTTTCCCAACTTTAAAATCTCAACAACGGGCTATGCCTAGAGTTGCAAAAGCACTTCAAAATAGTATGGAAGGATTTGTGATGGAAATGTCGATTAAAAATGTAAAAACTAAAGAAGTGAACACTCGTTCAGTTTTAGTTCAAAAACAAAAAGTAACCGATAAAGAATTTGAAATAAATATGGAAACGATTGCTGTTTACAATGAGGACAAGGTGAGAGAATTGATGAAAGAAGCACAAGGCGATCCAAGTAAGATGAAAAAAGCTAGAATCCTTTTGGCTCAAATCAGAATGCAATAATTTGAACGGTTTACTGTAAATGATGAATGGTTAATTCATTAAAATGAAAAAACAAAATTATAGAATTAACCATTCATCATTATTCGTTAATTTCTTTTCTTCACTTTTCCAACTCCACGTACATTCAAGTCTGTAATTACCGCATCACCTTTATAATATACATTTCCAACTCCAGTCGACTTGATGGCTAATTCTTTGGAAGCGTAAACTTCAGTTTTTCCAACTCCAGATGCTCTTAATTTTAAAACTTCATTATGTAAATCGTAAGCAGCTAATTTCCCAACACCAGTATTATCGATATCAGCTTTTCCGATTTTTCCAGAAAGGGAAACATTTCCTACCGAGCTTAATCGAGCATATAATTCGTCAGCTTCCAAATCAAGATTCACATTTCCAACGCTCTTAACTCTCAAATCAAGATCTTTTAATCTAATAGTTTCAGATGTTTCAACATTTCCAACTCCTGAAATTTTTAATCGATCAATATCGCGAACTGTCACATAAACATTCATTTTTTTCTTTCTCTTAATCGAAATTCTCTCTTGAGTATCTACAATTAAAGTCTTTCCTCGATTTTCAATAATGACATATTCATGCAAGTTATCATCCGTTTCGACTTCGACTTTTTCTTGATCGCCTTGCTCGATAAACACATTTAACACACCTGATAATTCAAGTTCCGAAAATGCTTTAACATCATGTACTTCAGTAGTAACGTCTCCATTGCCCCGTACTTTTCTCTGTGCATCAGTTTGAACTTGAAAAAATAGAATAAATACTCCTAATAATGCCAATGAAATTGGCGAAAAAATCTTTTTCATTTTGAAAGGTTTTATTTTTTGAAAATAGTTGCTTAGAAGTGTAATGATGTAATGACAATAACTATATAACGAAGGTTGGAAGAATTTTAATCTTATTTAAAAATGTTTTTATCGAAAAAAATAAATTAAAGAGTAACTATTACGGAATTTCAAGGTATTCTTTTCAACTATCAAAATATAAAGCAGATGAGTTCCCACATTGTTCCAAAAGAACATAGAACTAGAAAACCTAGAGCTGGTTTTGAAAAAATAAAAAAACAGCATTGGGAAGATTTGAAAACTCCAAAAGAGGAGATTGAAATAAGGCCAACGATTGAGCTAAGTGAACAAGCAAAATTTAGGATTAGGAAAAAAAAACAACGATCACTTTTGATTCAATTTTTAGTTTTCACCTTGATTCTTGTTCCTTTAACTTTTGTTTCTGTTAATTATTTTTATTCCAAAGTTGAAGCCACACACAAGAAATTGGCACCACATCATTATGAACAAAAACCTCCTCCTCATTATAAAGGACTGCATTTATATTGGAAAAGAGGATACATAGCGTTTGCGAATAAAGATTATGAAAAGGCAGTTTTAGCCTTTAATTCTTTAAATAAAGATTATCATAAAACCACTTTTGGTTTAACAGGTCTGATCTTATCACATGCAGAATTATGTAAAAAAGGAGATAATACTTCTTGTGATTTTTTTGAAGAATATTTTGCTCGTTATAAACACTATTATACTTTAAGAAATCAAGATGACGATACTATTTTAAAAGAGTTAAGAGCATTTACTCAAAAACAAATTGAAAATGTATTAAAAGAACAATCCTTGTAACAAATTATTTCCTGAATCCGTCATCCACTTGAAAAAACGTTAACAACCCTTTAACATCTAAAAAGTGTTAAATTTTGAAATAAATTGCAACTTCGATAATCGGAGTTTGTCATTAATGCAGAAGAAAAGAAAGTGAAGATTATTGTTTGAAAAACTCTAATGACAAATAGTAATTTTAGTATAGCATAACAAAACAATTACAATTTTTTCCAACCGAACAAAATAGACTTTATTTAAAATGAAGTTGTACAAAAACGAATAGTTAAAACGTTCAACATCAATAAAATAAAGAAACAATCATCTCTGGCGCCACCTTGATGATATAAAAAAGTACTCATTTGAATGGTCAAAGCTAGGCCAATCAAAAACAAAAAAATCGAAATATGAAAAAACCACTAGTCTTCCATCTTCTCGTCTCTTTTACATTCGGATTTATTTTTACTGCCCAAGCAGAAACAGAATTTATTTATGGAAAGGTCTCTACTTTCTTAGGAGAAACCTATGTCGGACAAATTCGATGGGGGAATGAGGAAGCCTTTTGGACTGATCGATTTAATGCTAATAAAGTTTACAATGACAATATTGATTTTCTAACAGATAGTGAAATTCTTCAATTGAAGAGAGAAAAACAATATTTCAAAGGTGATACTCATAGCTCCATAGATGACTCCCAAATGCAAAACGACAAAAGTGAATACACTTTTTTACATCAGTTCTCTTGCCAATTTGGTGAAATAAAAAGCATCAAAATGAACCGTTGGCAAAAGGCAGACTTACAATTACGAGATGGCTCAAAAGTGACTGTCTCAGGGAAAGGAACCAATGATATGGATACTCCCATTACCATTTATGATGAGAAAAAAGGAAAAGTTGAAATTGATTGGATGGAAATTTCACAAGTGGAATTTTTGAAAGAACCTAGAAAGTTCAAATCATCTATCGGTGAACCTTTATACGGAACTGTCTTTACGACCCAAGGAAATTATAGTGGCGTGATTGAATGGGACAAGGATGAAAGAGTGACTACAGATGAGTTGGATGGTGAAGTAAAAACTGGCAGATGGAAATCGTCTTTTGCCAAAATTCGAATCATCAAACCTCATCAAGCAGGAAGTATGGTTACCATGGATGATGGAAAAGAGGTTTACGTTTTCGGAACAAATGATGTCAATTTTAAAAATCGTGGCATTACAGTTACCAATGATGAAATTGGTCATATCAATGTTGATTGGTCCACATTGGAAAGAGTAGAATTTGTTCCCAAAAAGAAAGCTGGAAAAGGTTACAGTCAATTCCATAAACCTCGTGAAATTAGTGGAACGGTAAAAACTAAAGAAGGAAAATCATTAAAAGGAAAAATCGTTTTTGATCTCGATGAGCAATATGATTTTGAAGTTTTAAATGGAGGTTCTGGTAAAATGTTTTTCGAAATTCCTTTCCGTAATATCAAAAGAATTTCTCCTCAAAGTGATAGCAATTGTACAGTAGAACTAAAAAGTAAAAAACAAATACAACTAAGAGATTCTCAAGATGTCTCATTTAAAAATGAAGGACTCTTAGTTTTTCATCAAGATAGTACTAATCCGATTTATGTTAGTTGGCGAGAAGTGGAAGAAGTAGTGTTTAATTAATTATGAATGATTTATGACTATTAGAGTTTTAAATAGTTTATAATTCATCATTATACAAAAAGGTTTTGTTCGGTTTTGTTATACTAAACTCTTATCTATTAGGGTTTAAGAATGCCGTTTAATCACTTGTGATTAGACGGTAGTTTTTTTTTTAGAAAGATAAAAAAAGCGTTGTTACAATAAGTTTGTAACAACGCTTTTACATTTTTAACAAGTAAGAACTTTCTTACTTCATTTTATTCTTAATCTTTGCGGGGATAGCATCCTTATGAACTAAGATAGCTACAGTTTTAAGCTGAAGGTAAGCCTCTGACATGTATAAATATCCTTTGTACTCACTAATCTCTCCCCAAGAATTTTTTATTAAAAAATACTTCGTTCCATTTTTATCTTTTGAAATTCCTGTCAAGTGCATTAAATGATCATCTGTTGTTGCATAACTTTCAAATTGTTCTTGACGCATCTCTTGAGAGATCTTTTTTTCCTTTCCAGGGTTTACAAATAAATCATCTCGTTTAGGATCAGTTGGAACGATTGCCATTCCATTTTTAGAAGAAAATCCTTTTTCACTTACATCTCCATCCCAAGCAACTGAATAACCTTTATTGATTGCATTTTCCACGATGGCTTGGACATCTTCAATTGGTAAATTGTAAAATGAACCATTTGAATAATTATCAGGAATTTCTAATACAAAGTTTTTATAAAATGGATGATGTGTAAAGGAAGTGATATTCACATAATTTTCTGCGTCTAATCCCATTTCTTTAGCATAAGAGCTAGCAGAATATTTTTTACCATCATAAGTAAACTGCTGAGGTGATTCTCCAAGGTATGTATCAACAACTGCATCGAATGCTTTCATCCATTTTTTACTCAACCTTTTTTGCTTCAATACTCCATCCAGCATTCCTTTAAGCACAGCTTCCATTTCACTATGGTCGTGTCTTTTATCTCCTTCTAATTTACCAGAATAAATTGACTCAGGAACCATTCCATGATCGCCAATAACTCTAATCAAATCATGAGATAAACTTCCTTGGCTAAAATTTGCCTTTCCTTGACGAAGCACATAATTACGAGCTTTGTCTTTGTAAACATTTCTCACCACATACATTTCTGAAAAATCTTGTGGACCATGTCCCATTCGAATAGCTTCACTTTCTAAAAATGAAGATGTTGCAAAACTCCAACAAGTTCCTGTTCGGTCTTGACTTTTTACGGGAGTACAATTAACCGTTTTTACAGATTCAAAGCCGTAAGAGTTGGGGCTTTTCATCTCTACTTGAGCCTGGATTGCCGTTCCAGAAAAAACTACAAGTGCAATTACTTTAATAAACTTTAATCGCATAAATTTTGATTTTATTTGTGTTTGAATATAATGCCGGCTTCAAATATATTAAAAAATACAAACAAACAATCTATCAATCTTATAGGAGTGCATTCAAAATGTCTTTTCCTAAATTTCGATTTAATTTATTCTCAGATTTTATATCTAAAAAGCATATTTGGCAAAACATTATTTCGTCATTCGCTTTAGATTTTGAAGGAAATTTTTCGGTAGGATGATAAGGTGTCGGAGGTAAATTCTCCACTTCATAAACCTTCGGATACAATAACATACTGCGTTCTGCTTTAAAGTATTTATTGTAAACATATATCTGTTTCAAATCCACCATGGAAGGCTTGGCTGCTCGCATTACTTTCCACTTCGTATCCAAAACATATTTTTTTCCAAAATAAGTCAAAACAATATCTGGCTGGATTTTCCTTCGTTGAAAAAATGGTTTTCGTTGCTGTCTTTTCACTTCTAAATCTACATTTTCTAATCGCTTCAATTGCCTAAAAACATACTCTTCAAACAACACATTCATGTCGAACATAATTGCTAAAAGATGATGTTTCCCTCCACGTAAATCTGGACTAAAATTTAACACTAAAAGTCTCGCTATTTCTAATGCAGTTTGATAGGATTCTGTTTTTCGATCATTAGTAAATCGTTGAAAATCTCGTTCAGTAAAATTCTGTTTCCCAAATTCCGGAAAATAAGTTTTCATCTCCTTTACACGCGAAAGTAGCGAAGGAGAAATTACTAATGTTTCTAAAATATCTAATGCTCTACGCAAAATTCGATTGAGCAAATGATTATAATCATACTGCTGATATTCAGAATAGAATCGCTCTTGGTGGGCAAAATTCTTTTGAATGTTTTTATGAAAAATTAATTTTCCTTTTAGAAATTTCGCATTTGCCTCGACTTTTCGATAGCTTCTAAAAAGCCCTTTGCGCAATAATTTTTCGATCTCTTTTAAAAATATTTCAAAGTAAAGTTCCAAAATAGAATTGGTTCGCAATTGCAAGCGAGCCGAAGCAAGAGTTTCCACTTTTATCAATCGACATTCTTTCAGCATATCCATTAAGACATCATGCCAATGACTAGTATTCGCATTTTCTTTTTTATCCGCCTTCGGTAAAATCTCAATGGTTAAATGTCCAATTTGAATTGCCCCAACATAATGCGAAAATTTCACTCCGTTAAATAGTAATGAGTAATATTTACCTCCATGTTTTTCAGAATAGCGGGTAAGTGCGTGGAAATGTTTTTTAGAAAAAGTACAACCGTTCAGTTCATCGCCAACCCGAAGAGTTTGATGTTCGAAGACTTGAAGAAGATGTGTAGGCGTGATGGTTGAATTCATTGATTTAAAAAATTATTCGTCTTTGATGCATCGAACAGAAAGAGCATATTCTATATTTTTACTGGTCAATACCACTTGATTTAATCCCCTATCAAATTGAATTACATTTTGTGAAAAATTTTCCTTACCTATCCAATAATTTCCAGACTTCCCCAAATAATTAAAGTTCTCAAGATTAGTTCGTAAACCTCCATAAAGAGCATTAAATGTTGAGCTACCTCCTTCAATTAAAGAAGGAGAGGCGGTTGCATTAACTTTTCTAATAAAATTTCCTTCCCATTCGCCATAAGCACCAATCATGGATTCCCAATCTGTTTTAGATGGAAGTCTCCAACCAGAAGGAACTGATTTATGAGCTGAATCCAATTTATAAAGCCGTCCATAATTTTGTCCATTAATTGGATTGTTATCATAAAAATAACATCCACTTCCCAAATCATAATTCAGGTTTTCCGCCAGCCAAGTTCTCCCATCCTTGAGCTTTACCGTTTTATAAGTTTGTCCATCACGAGGATCAGTAAATGAATTTTCGTTGTTTGATTCAACCTTATTTTTTAAAAATTCACCTGACAAAATAGAATCAACAATTGCTTGAGTTTCCTTCGCTTCTTCGGTTTCAAAAAATGGAATATTATCTTCAACTTTATTTGTATCTGAGGATGGTTCAATTTTTTTTAAATAATGATCGATAGGTTTTAGTTTGGAAGGAATTTCCCCTTTGAGTATAAGTCCATTTTCATTCGTTTTAATGTCTTCTTTTTTTCCTTGACATATTTTTGCAACTGCTTCTACAATTTCTGTAAAAGCATAATCTTCGTGTTCTATTACAGGTTTACCATCTTTTGGCAAAACTAGTAATTTTGCAAAGGGAGAATATTTCCAAGCACACGGACGCAAAATTATTGGAATTACTTTGGATTCATTTTGTTCATGTTTTTTGAGAGCATCGGTCATTTCCTCATCATAACAATAATCAGAATCTATAAAATCCGCGCTGATTAAAAGCAATATAACATTAGCAGAATGCAAATGTGTTTTAATTTCTTTTTCCCAATCACTCCCTGCTTCAATAATTCCATCATACCATATTTTAGCCATCCTTGCACGTTCCAATGGGCGCAAGTGAATTCGAAGTTTTTCCATTAGTTCGGAATCCTTTCGAGAGTAGGCTATGAATATTTGAGTTGGTGATGACATTTTTCAAAGATAGGAAGTTAATTGAAAATGACAATTTCATTCATCTGGATTATTTTCATTTTCCACAATATTTGATTTCGGAAAAAACATATTCATTAAAACAAAAAAGATCAAAAATGATAATGAAATCCACAATGGTATTTTTATTTCAATCTGAGATAAAATCATTTGGATTGATCCAATTATTAACACACCTAAAACAGTCGTAATAAACTTCTTTTGATCTCTTCGAAAGTCATCTCGATAACCGAAATACAAAAACATCATAAAACAAAACCCTAAGACTAAATAAGCAATTGCTTCCATTTCAAATAAATAATTGAAGTTTTACAAAAATTTAAATTACACTTTTTTCTTAAAAAAAATGCGCTGCACTCCACAAAGTACAACGCATATAAGGGTACGAAAAATTAAAGATTTACCTTATAATTATTCAAACAGCATTTTCTTTTTTATGGCAAAAATTAAATATCAATGCTCGTATCAAAATGCCACATATCACTATCCAATCCTTTTTCCATCATATATTTTGACCAAAAATTTTCAGCCGTTCTAATCTTAACATCATTTCGTTTGTCAATCGGATGAATGATATAAACTTCACAATCCGATAAATCTTCAAACTCGCAAGAACCATCAAAATTGGTTCTCAAATTTTCATACTTCAATTTGCCTGAATGAAAATTAGCTAACTCCGAATTTTCCAACATATCCGAATAAATAACAATGACTTTACGGTCAGCATTCGAGTTATTTATTTTGTGAATCCCTTTGCAAAGAGGATTAAAAATATGAGACGAATTCAACGCTTTCCCAGTAAACGAACTGTTTATTTCAGAAGTCTTTTCGATGAGTTGAGTTTTAAATTTATCCAACTCTTTTTGTCGAATATATCTATTCCCTTCCATCTTCGATTTTCCTTTTTTTAGCTTTACCGTTTTGCTTACACTCGATGCAATATCATGTAAAGGATAGATGCGAACTTTTCCAAAACTACGATCATTCTCCTCAGAGACATTCATCATAGTTAAATATTTTTCAACATCATTTTCCAATAAATCAGAGTAGTCCTGACCTTCGGTGTAATCTAAATAAATAAATAGTTCAGTATTGGTAACTGGCTGATTATCAGCACACCCAACCAGCAATAGTATTGATAAAACAAATATTATATTTTTCATCTCTTATTTTTTTTAGTTGATAAATAAATCATGGGAACCACTTCTTAAATTGATATTCCTTAGCGAAGCGTTGGATATTCGATATTCAAAAAAATCCCCCTCCCGCTATTCTCGGAACTCACAAACGCATTGGAGGGGAACAAGTAATCATAGCTTTGTTCTTTGTTTGGAAACTGTATTGTATTATGTGCTAAGATTTTTTATTGTGGATTTTTCTGTCAGATGAGGCTTTTTTTGAGAGGAATAGCCTGAGCTATTGCTCGATAAAAAAACGAAATATGGCAGAAAAAGACGCTTAAAAAAATTAGCGACATAATTCAAATCAGTTTCTTAAGTAGTATTAATAAGTAATTTTTAGTTCGGATCTAGCTCCTGTTTTTTCTCAAATTTCAAATCAAGAGCTGGGATTCCATTCGCCCAACTTTGAGGAGAAAGATGATTCTTTCGATGCATCAAATTTGCTGCACGATATTTCTCAACAGTAATTCGGTAACCTGCATCTACCATCGCTTCCAGCGCGATAAATGCATTCAGTAATTCATCATAAACTTTAACTGCACGATTGCGCTCGACAATCAAAGTATCCTTCCTATGAAGAATCGCTTTTTTCTCTATGGTATATTGTTCATTACGTTCTTGTAAACGAGTATTTTTTGTTGCTTCCAAACCTTTCATTCTGTCCTGTATTTTCAACTTTTCCTTATCATAAGCCACTTTCTCTTTCGTAAATTTTGCATGTGCATGCTCCAACTCATAACTCTCATCATGACTAAAATATGCCGCCAAAACTCCGATAAAAAACAGAATCAAATTTAAGCAAGTGAAAATCACAATGTTCAAATAACTCGACTCTTCTCCTATATTTTCTGCTAAAACATATGCTCTAAATATGCTCACTCCAAAGTTGAAAATAACAAAGAGCAAAATGCAGATCACACTAAATGTCAAGAACTCTTTCTTCTCTTTTCTCTGTTTAATAAACACACCTGTAAAGTGCGCTAAAACTGGAATCGAAATCGCCAATGAACTTGCCATAATAATGGTGATAAAAAATGCCTCTCCAAATTTTTGGAAAATCTGCATGTTCAAAGGCACCTCCGCCAAACCAATCCCTATTAATAATAACACATAAAGAATCGTAGATTTAAAATGAATGATAGGAGCCATTCTTCCTGTTCTTTCTTGCACATCTTCAAGCTCAGATTTGGCTGCTAAATAATCTCGCTTGATGACTTTTTCATAATTATCTATCTCTAGTTTTTGAATGTTAAAGTCTTGTTGGATAAATTTATCATCCTCCATTTTCTTTTGGTCAATCAATTGTTTTTCACTAGCAATTAATTCGTTTTGATCATTTTTCAAATCCTCAATTTTCTCTGATTGAGTTTTAAATTCTATGTGTGGACCATCAAGGTAAGGTTTCCCTTTCTTCCATAATTCAGCTATAAATTTTTGGTATTCATGCTTAAGCATTCCTTCATGAGGACTCACTTGCGAGTCTTCAATTTGAGGTAAATCGAGTGAACCATCTTGGGTTCCCATTTTCTCAGCTTGCTTCAACATTCGCTCATGGTGCTCATCAACTTTGGTCTTTTGCTGCGAAATTAATCCCAAAACGGAATCCATAATTGCGTCGAAATTTAATTTTCCGTTTTTCATTTTTTAATATTTAAAAGGTTTGTAAATGTAATGTTATATCTATTCTGATTATTTTAGATTTGGGCAGACCTCTCCTCCTCAAAGTAGTACTCTTTGATTTTGAAAAATTCGCCAACTTATTTTTTTTTTGTAAAAACGAAACTATAGTCTCGTTTAGATTTGAATTATTTTTTGTTATTAAATTAAACTTGTAATTCTATTGTTATTGAATACCACAATGTTAAAGTTTTTAACAAATCAAATCTTTTTTCTTCGATTTGACAAGAGGAAATCTCGACAAATGGAAAATATCTAAATTCGTTTATCATCTTATTTTACCAGAATTATTATTTCTATTTATAGGCACATATTGTTTATTATATGTAGCAGAAAAGATTAGAAGAGATTAGAAGAGATTAGAAATGAAGTTCATTAAAAGGTTGAATCCAACCGATCCTTATACATTACTTGTGTTTAAATTGAAGAAATAATAGAATAATAAGGTTTACAACCTTATTATTAATCTCATTTGTATTTAGTCTTTAAATTCTATTTATGAGATTTTATTCTCACAATTAGAATAAAGAGAATAACTACATATATGTAAGTAACTCTATACCAGCAACTTGACTAAACATAAAATATGGCATTGCTTTGGATCTTAAACACTCATCCAAATTTCTTTCCGAATAAAATGTATATCCGAATATGAAAATTGATTTTACTTAAATGAATTTTCATAACATATCCCGACCGTCACCTAAATCTTATTAAAAACTTTTACATCTTTTATTCAACTAGAACGAGTGTAGTACTTAGAATCAGTTTCGAAATATTTGCTTATGTCTCATAGTGATTTTTCATGCTATCCCATGCACTTTCAATAGGTCAATTCTTGAACCATTTTCAGTAATAAGCCTGACATTTATCATTCAAAAAGTGTACTCAAAAATTAATCTCTAATATTTCAAAAACCAATAAATCTTAAATAATTTTTTTACTCTTAACAACTTCAACATGAACAAACTTAATACAAACTACAAACTGAATATGCTTCCTCTTTTCTTAAACAATTTTGAGGATTCAATATCAAAATTTCCTAAGAAAAAATTCTTTTTATTAATTTTTCTCATCTCTATTTCAAGTTCAAGTTTTGGAGCAAAAAAAACTTGGAATGCCTCTTCTGGTAACTGGTTTGTAGCTACTAATTGGGTTGGAGGCGTTGTTCCTGTATCAGGAGACGATGTAGAAATTTTGAATGGCGGAACGTGTACCATTCCTAATACCGGTATTACTCCTGTTATTAAAAAATTGAAAATTGAGAACGCCAATTCCAAATTGATAGTTAAAGGAACCCTTAACATAAGTGGAAATTCTGAAGGAATCTATATTAAATCAGAAGGTTTTCTCAGAAATGTGGGAACTACTAATGTTACCTCTACTAGCAAGGAAGGAATTAAGATAGAATCTGAGGGACGGTTTACAAATAAAGGAACCCTTAATATCACTTCAGAAAAGGAGGGAATTAAAATGAAAAATGACGATACCTTTTTCATAAATGATGGGTTAATTGATATCAAAGACACAAATAATAAAGGTATTTCTATGGATATGGGTGCATCTACTTTCACTAATAATGCAGGAAAAACTATTAAAATTGGATCTACAGCAGCTGTCAAGGACGAAGGGATTAAATTAAAGAGTGATGCGGTCTTTAATAACTTCGGTATTATTCAAATCATAAATGCAACTAAACATGATAAGCTAAAATTGGAAAACAATGCTAAATTTAATAATGAATCTGGGGCAGTTTTAGAAGTTTCTGGTAACGGAACAGTTAAATTAATGGGAAGTGGTGTAACATTTAAATGTGAAGGAATCTTTGAACCAGGAGGTGCTGGAGATATAGGTATACTCACAATTAGTACAAGTGTAGATTTGTCCAAGGCAACGATTAATACTGAAGTTGCAGGAACTAACTCTGCCGATCAGGTAATAGTTAACGGAACTACAACTCTTGGAGGTACAAGTACTCTCAATGTTTCTACTATTAATTCTTATCAAATTTCAGTTGGAGATCAATATAATCTTCTCAATTCTAATACAAGCACCTCTGGAACTTTTGCAACAGAAAATCTTCCTGGATGCTGTGCATGGACATTAGAATACCTTGGATCAAATCAAGAAATATTGACGATTACCGCATTAACAGCTTTACCTGTAGAACTCATGGCATTTAGAGGTAACTTACAAAATGAAAATACCTTTTTGTCTTGGGAGACTGCAAGTGAAATCAATAATGCAGGATTCGAAATTGAACATAGTTCTGATGGTGATAAATGGGAAATGATTGGATTTGTAAATGGTAACTTGACAACTAATAATGTCAACTATTATCATTTTAGAGATTTGCATCCATCGTCAGGTTTAAACTATTATCGATTAAAACAAATGGATTTAGATGGAGGGTTCGAATATTCTAATACAATTGTGGTTGAATTAAAAAATAAAACTAATCCTGAAATTTTAGTTTACCCATCTCCAGCAAGTGAAAAGATTAATATTCACTCAAGTATTTTTGATAGTCAAAGAACTGATCTCAAAATTGTAAATTCTGTAGGACAAGTTATACTTTCAGAGTTGATACCTTCATCTGAAGATAGAACAACCAAAGTTATTGATATATCTACATATGAAAAAGGAATCTATTTTGTAATCATTTCTAATGGAACAGAATCTTATTCTTCTAATTTTGTAGTTATTTACTCAAAATAAGTGATACTATTACCTAAATCAAAAACCCTTTTACTCTCAAAAGAGTAAAAGGGTTTTAATTGAATAACACTTAGCTTTAAAACAAATCACTTTAAAACTCCCTTCCCTTCTCTAATTATCTCAAAATCATCTGTCGTACAATCCACTATCGTACTCGGTTCGTCACTTCCCATCCCTCCATCTATAACAATATCCACACGTTTTTGGAAATCATCATGAATTAAAGACGGATCAACGATAAAATCTTCCTCCTCATCATCGGTCTTCAAAGAGATTGAAAGTATCGGCCGACCTAACGCTTCCAATATCGCCAACGCAATTGGACTGTTAGGAACTCTAACTCCAATCGTTTTTCTTCTATTTTTAAAATGACGAGGCACTTCTTTATTTGCCTTTAAAATAAAAGTAAATGCTCCTGGCACATTATCTTTAAGCAACCTAAATAATTGGTTGTCAATCTGATATACATATTTTGAGAGCTGCTGAATGTCTTTACAAATAAAAGTAAGGTTTGCTTTCTCAGGATTGATTCCTCTAATTTGGCAAATTCTTGCAACTGCCTTTTGATTGAAGATATCACAACCTAAACCATAAACGGAATCAGTTGGATAAATAATCACACCTCCTTTTTCTAGAGTATCAGCGACCTTTTGTACTTTTCGAGCACTTGGATTTTGAGAATTAAGTTCTAATAACATTTTTGATTTTTTTTTCAAAAGTAGTAAAAAGATTTTAACCTCTCCCTAGATTACTCTCCTATTGGGAGAGTGCACGAGGAAGCGGCTAAAAAAATGCGAACTAAGCTCTCACTTAATTCGCATTTAAATACATTCTATATTTTATCGTTCCCCTTTAGGGGAAGGGGTTACACCAACGCAGGTCCTGCACTTACAATCTCAGCTGACGCTTTATCTGAATACTTTTGAAAATTTTCAGTAAACAAATTCGCTAACTTATTTGCTGTTGCATCATACTCTTCTTCGTTTCTCCAAGTGTCTCTTGGATTCAAAACTGCATTCGGAACGTCTGGACAAGTCTTAGGCATAGCCAATCCAAAAATTGGATGATTATGAAATTCAACTTTATTTAATTTTCCAGTCAATGCTGCTTTAATCATTGCACGTGTGTACGACAATTCCATTCTAGCACCTTGTCCGTAACCACCACCAGTCCAACCGGTATTGATTAACCATACATTAATTTTTCCTTCACCTCTTCGGCTTCCTTTTTTAATTTTACTACCTAACATCTCAGCATACTGAGTAGGATGCAATGGTAAAAATGGTGCTCCAAAACATGCAGAGAAAGTAGCCAATGGCTCATCGATTCCATCTTCTGTACCTGCAATCTTTGCAGTATAACCACTAATGAAATGATACATTGCTTGCTCTGGTGTCAACTTGCTGATCGGAGGCAAAACTCCAAAAGCATCACAAGTCAAAAAGAAAATATTTTCAGGCAAATCACCTCTAGATTTAAACATGATATTATCAATGTGAAAAATCGGGTAACTCACTCGAGTGTTTTGAGTAATCGAAGTGTCCGCATAATTTACAGTACAACCATCTTCTTCGAAACCGATATTTTCCAACATCGCTCCAAATTTAATTGCTTTATAAATTTGTGGTTCTTTGTTTGGTGAAAGATCAATAGTCTTCGCATAACATCCACCTTCAAAATTGAAAATAGATTCTTTTGACCAACCATGTTCATCATCACCAATTAATCTTCGTTCAGGATCATTGGATAAAGTTGTCTTTCCAGTCCCAGACAATCCAAAGAAAAGTGCAGTATCTCCATTGGCACCTGTATTTGCAGAACAATGCATTGGAAGAACTTTATTTTCGGTAGGCAAAATAAAATTCAGAGCAGAGAAAATTCCCTTTTTGATTTCACCTGTATAAGCACTTCCTCCTACGATAATTTTCTTTTCAGTAAAATTAATGATAGAAAAATTCTCTTGACGAGTATTGTGTTCATCTACATTTGCTAAAACAGAAGGAAAAGCATACACTTCCCAATCAGGTGAAAATGTTTCCAACTCAGTTTCTGTTGGTCGCAAAAACATATTGTAAACAAATAAATTTTGCCATGGATACTCAGTAAAAACTCGAACGTTCAACTGGTAATTTGGATTAGCACAGGCTGCTGCATCTCGCACATAAACCTCTTCGCATGATTCCATGTATTTCATCATTTTTTCATACAAAGCATCAAAAGAAGATTTTGCAATTGGGATGTTAATATCTCCCCAATCTACCGTGTGTTCAGTTATTGCATCTTCAACAATGAACCGATCTTTAGGTGATCGTCCTGTAAATTTTCCAGTATTAATTACGAGTGCTCCTGCGCTACTTAGTTTTCCTTGACCAAGTCTGATCGTTTTTTCAACTAGTGCTGCAGGTTGAAGATTGTGTTTCTGATTTGAAGATTTTATCATAAAATTCTCGGGTTAAAAAGTTATTTTAAATTTCTATAGTTTTGAATTCCTAAAACGAAAACAGTCATTTAACGAACTTCGACACAGCTAAACTATTGACTATCAAGTGTTTATCGGTATTGAATGAAAAATTCGTTAAATGACTTATTTATTGGTTACAGTCTATTTAATTAAATGGTATACAAATCTACAGCTAATTAATTAAAAGATATAATTATTGGTTATGTGATTTTTTTTGAAGAAAAATATCAATATTATTCAAAATTATCATGCATTGTTTAGATTTGTAATTCTACTTCAATTTTTTTTGCTCTTCATTTTAGGATTTATCACCGATAATATTAAAAAAATCCTAATTTGAGTAATCTCAAAATTTAAGTCAAAGAATAATCGACCATTTGGTATTTAGGCTTTATTCTTTTAAAAAAATTTAATCAAAAAGAAATGAAATCAGTTTGTTATGTGAGCATGTGAAGGCTGGTGTAGCAAATAGATTGAAATTTGCGGGTTTCAAGTTATTTATTCTTATGTTTTTCTTCCAAGAAAAAATAAATACTTGAAAAAAATGATTAAAAAATCAATCATTCAATTACACTAAAAAATTTACGTATGAAACCTCTTTATGTTGCAGCTACTGGACAGCACGTTGGAAAAACCACTTCCACTCTTGGACTTGTCACCAACATCGTGGAACATGGTTATAATGTGGGCTACTGCAAACCAGTTGGTCAACAACATCTTTATGTAGAAGGTCAAATGATTGATAAAGATGTGACTTTGTTTTCTCAAATCTTGAAATTCAAAATTGACGGTTCTTTACATAGTCCTGTTGTCATGGCTCGTGGAGTAACAAAAAAATATATCGATGATCCTTCTCAATTTCAATTTAGAGAAAATATAATTCATGCTTCTAAAGAATTAAATAAACAGCATGAAATGGTTGTCTACGAAGGAACTGGTCACCCAGGTGTAGGAAGTGTGGCCGATGTTTCGAATGCCGATGTAGCAAAATTACTAAACGCAAATGTGCTGATGATTGTCGAAGGTGGTATCGGAAGTACCATTGATAAGTTGACGATGAGTATTGCTCAATTTCAGAGATATGAAATTCCAATAGTTGGTGTAATTGTCAACAAAGTGATTCCTGAAAAGATAAAAGATGTTGAATATTATGTTGGAAAAAAACTCAAAACTTTAGGATTGGATTTGATGGGGGTTTTACCTTTTGATAAGCGGTTATCATTTCCTATGATGGAAACCGTCACCAACGCAATTAAGGGAACTGTTTTATTTAATGAAGATCAATTAGACAATCGAGTTGAGGATATTGTGGCGGGTTCCTTGGTTGCCATTAATGAGTTTAACAACTTTAAAAATATTTTGCTCGTGGTTAGTTCTAAGAGATTGGATGAAGCCATTGAGAAAGTGAAATTAATTTCGAGTTTGAAAGGATTGTCGAAGACACCAATTTCTGGAGTTATTATCACAGGTGATGGTCGTCATACCACAGGTACAAATGTTTCGGAAACATTTAGAAAATATATTGAAGAAAATGATATCCCTGTTATTGCAACTGACTTGGACACTTATGGTTCGGTGGTGAAGATTAGTAGAATTGAGGTAAAAATAAATACTCGAACACCTTGGAAAACACAGAGGGCGATTGAGTTGATTCGAGAGAATGTGAATGTGGATGCTATTTTGGATAAGTTGAAGGATTGATTTTTTGATGTTGGCATTTTTTTTTGACGCTGACTTTTTATGACTCGTTATGACTTATTATGTTTTTTCCTGGTAATGGTAATTTTCCTTTGGAAAATAAACAGATAAAAAGTCAGCGTCAAAAAAACACCTCTACTATTAAACTGTATAAATATGAATCATGAAAACAATATTCTTACATTTCTTCTCAGTACTTTAATTATGCTGGGATTTGCTTCGTGCACTTCAACTAAAGACACTACCCTATCAGATAATTCTAAAAACAAACCAACTTTTCAAATTTTCCAAAACGGAAAATTTGTCGAAGATGAAGTTGATCAAAGACCCGAAGCCATCGCTGGAGATAAAAAATTTCTTTTCACCATGTATCGCAAAATGAATTACCCGGCTCAGGGAAGACAAAAAGGAATTCAAGGTACAGTCAAAATTGAAGTAATCGTCAATGAATTGGGCAAATTAGAAAATTCAAAAGTTACCAAATCACTCGGTAAAGATTTTGACACAGAAGCACTTAATGCTGTTCGAAGAGGTTTTGAATTGCCTTTCAAACCTGCAATGAAAAATGGAAAACCAATAAAAGTAAAGTACGAAATCCCCGTAAACTTTAAACTCCATGGCTAAAAAAATATGCTATCTACTTTTTATTATCATTTTTTCCAATTGTAATTTTTCTAAAAACTCAGCTGGATTAAAGTCCAATAAAAATCATCCAACCTTCCACGAAACAGAAACTTTTGGAGTTCGGGTGAAGCCTATTTTAAATAGAGAATATTTAATTTTTTTGAGCTGGTATATTTCGGTCTATGGCGATAGTTACCCTGAAAAGGTGATTAGCATTTTACCAAAAAATTCATTCAACTCTAACTTTGGTTCAGGCTTTGAAATTGAAGAAAGATTAAAAACTTCTTCTGCCATTCTCAAAAATTATATCTTAAATCCAAAATATATTGATTACCCATTAATCGGACTTTCTATTTCCCAAATTATGGAAATGCAACGTTGGATGAGTGATCGATACAATGAAAATGTTTTGATCAAAAAAGGATTTCTCAATTTTAATCCTAATCAAAGAGATGAAGATTGTTTTTCTATGGAAGCTTTCTTGGTAGATCAATACATGGGTAATGTTAGAAATACTGTTTCAAAAAGATCTTGGAAAAAAGAGTATCTGCCAACCTTTCGTTTACCTTATCAAAAAGAGATTAATGCTATTAAAGATTATTCCCGCTTTGATACTCGACTAAAAAAATATTCTTTTGGGAGAAAAGATTTTTTAGCGAAATGGAATAAGCAATTCATTGAAGTTTTGCCAAAGGAAAATAAAATAATTTTAAAATGTCCTTTTAGGTCAATTGAAATAATTTGTGATGGTAATATTAGTTTCAAGAATTCTTTTAAGGATGCAACATTAAAAGGCAAGCATTTAGAATTTACCAATCGGAAATATTTAGACCTAGGAAATCCTGATGAATCGGTTGATCAATATGGAGATAAATATCCTTATGTTGAAAAGAATAGATTTGGGCAAATGGATTTTGTTATAGTTGGAATTGATAATAAAAATCGACCAGTCGTTGTTGATCCCTTAAAACTAGACAATGACGAATTTTACCATGACAAAATCTTTAGAATTGCTTTCAACAAAACTATAGAACCACAATATCTACCTAAATAACATTACATCTACAAAAATACCAACCATGTCAAACCAAGAAGAAAATGCCTACATTTTAGGAACGGATGAACAAGAACTTTATCGCCTTGGATTACAACATCAGGTTTGGGCTTCGGAGGCACAACGAGGATGGGAACTAGCTCAATTTACCTCAGGCCAAACCATTCTTGATTTAGGTTGCGGCCCTGGTTATTGCTCGAAAGAATTAGCATTCATCACCGGCCCAGAAGGTAAAACCATCGGCATCGACAGATCAGCCAGTTACATTGAATATTTAGATAAAACTGTTCAATTACATCATTTAAATATTGAAGGTATCGTTGCAGATTTTGATGAAATGAAATTAGCGGAGAACAGCTTGGATGGAATGTATTGCCGTTGGGCTTTGGCTTGGTTACCCAATCCAAAAGAGATTTTAGCCAAAGTTTTGAAGGCTCTAAAACCTGGAGGAAAAATGGTCATTCATGAATATTATGATTGGTCTACTTTTCAAACTGAACCTAACATGCCCGCTTTGACCAAAGCAATCAAGGCTACACTAAAAAGTTTTAAAGATTCTGATAGTGAAATTGACATAGGGCGAGAACTTCCGAGAATTATGGAGGAACTTGATATGAAAGTTATAAATATTAGACCTATGACAAAATTGGTCACTCCTAAGCAGGCTACATGGCATTGGCCAAAATCATTTTTCCATAGTTATTTTCCCAGGTTAATTGAGCCAGGTTATCTAACTCAAAAAGAAGTTTCAGAAGCACTTTCTGCCTCTAACGAATGGGAAAACAAAACAGGAGCAACTGTTTTTTGTCCAATGATGATCGAAGTTATTGCTGAGAAAAAATAATCTACTGAAAGAGTATCATGGACTTTAATGAGAAAGAAAAGCTGAATCAATTAATCATTTCAATTGATGAAAGCACTTAAAACGATTATTCATTTCAATAAAAAACATCATAAAACAGTAAAAAACAACAATAAAACTTATTCTTTCACATTCTAAAATGGTAACTTTAAATTATCAAACTCAAAACAAAATTTGATTTACCATGAAAATACCTTTCGCAGAAGCGTTCGAAGTGCTTCAAGAACGTGATGACCATTTTGAAAAAATCACTCAAGAAACTTATCCCACTAATATAATAAGCGCCCAGATTTTAATCATTGCACTTTTCTCATTTTGCTATGGCTTAATCATGGGTAGTTATAATTCTTGGATGCAAGCAATATCTTCTGGAGCAAAGTTGATGTCTTTGCTTTTTTTAACCTTGATTATTTGTTTTCCTTCCTTTTATATCGTCCAATTAGTTTTGGGTTCCAAGGTCAAAATCAAACAATTAGCTGTTATGATGTTAAGTGGTTTTTTGATGACGACGACCATCATGTTGGCATTTGCTCCCATCGTTTTATTATTTCAATTGTCAGGTGATAATTATAATTTTTTAAAATTCTTACATGTTGGCGTCTTTGTATTTTCTGGATTTTTTGGAATGCGTGCAGTTTTGGATGCTTTGAAAAATTCGTTTGCCGAACAAGGAGTTTATCCTCAAATAGGATTAGGAATTTTCAGAGTTTGGGTAATTATTTTTGCCTTTGTCGGAGTTCAGTTAGCGTGGAATCTACGTCCATTTGTCGGTTACAAAGACATGCCCTATGAATTATTTAGAAAAGATACACAAGGAAATTTTTATTCCAGTATGATAAAGTCCCTGGGTGAAATGATGGGGCCTTCAAATGTTCAAAAAAGAAAAGAGTCTAATCAAAATGACGCTCCTGAAAAACCAGAGAGTGAACCTCCAAAACAAGCAGAGGAACCTGTAAAAGAAAAAGTACAACCTGAATCTCCTGAACCAACACAGGATGATTCAAATAAAAAAGATTAATTTTGTGTCTAATTTATAAGAGGTCAGAAGTCAGACTGATGATAATAATCCAAAGATAAAATAACTCTCGTTAGTCTGACCTCTGACAGAGAGCAAAGCGAACGATCTGACTTCTGACCTCTAAAAAAGTAAAACTATGCATGGGGAAATAATGACCATCGAGGATGTGGCAAAATATCTTAAATTAAAACCACAAACTATTTATACTTGGGCGCAAAAAGGGAAAATCCCTGCGGCCAAAATAGGGAAGGAATGGCGATTCCGAAAGGACTTAATCGATGCATGGTTCAATGAACATATCCAAGAACAATTCCAGCCCATCGTAGAAAAAATGAAAAAAGAGAAAGAGGAAAAAGAGAGAAACAAATAAATTCCCCAGTAACTATTGGCATTCTAAATCGTCTTTTAGATTCAATTTCTCTTCTAAAAAATATAGCATGAATTTCAAGACAATTTTATTTTTGATCATTTGTATTAGCTTTACTTTTTGCAAAAACGAACCTTCAAATTCTACCAATACACCTCCCCCATCTTTATCTACTTCTGATCAATTAGATGAATATTTTACAGCCTTGACTTCTTTGAAACAATTCAATGGTTGTGTAATGGTTCAGCAAAATGGAGAAGATATTTTCAAAAAAGCATTCAATCTTACTGATCAAAAAGATAGCAGTTTATACGTCACGATTGAGAGTCAATTTGATATCCGATCTATTTCAAAATTGATGGCAAAGGCAAGTATCATCCAATTGGAACAAGATGGAAAAATCAATCGGAAAGATTTTTTAAATAAATACATTCCTGATTTTCCAAATGGAGAAAAAATTACGATTGAACATTTAATGAACAATCAATCTGGCTTACCTCGTGAAGCTGCTGACCTCACTCAAAATGAAGCTGACTTAACCAACGAGCAAGTAATTGATTTGGCAAAAAAACAAAAACTGGAATTCGAACCTGGAACAGATGGCCGATATTCGAACGTTGGTTTTCAAGTTTTATATTATGTGATTGGTAAAATTGCCAACACTTCTTTTTCCCAAAATCTTCATCATATATTTTTTGATCGATTACAAATGGATGATACTGGCGGACACTTTTATGCTGATAATAGTAACCTAACCAAGTATGCTTATGGTCATGAATTGGATGATGATGAAAATATTGTTGCCATAAAAAAATTCCACCCAGATGCATTTAAGATGGGAAAAATTTATTCTTCAGTCGATGACCTGATGACCTTTTTAAATTATTTAGACAACGAACCTTTTCTTTCTAATCTTAAAAATAAAGACGGAATTATCGGCCATGCTGGAGGAACAGATGGAAAACGAGCCTACATTCATTCCAATCCAGAATTAAAATATAAGTTTGTTTTTTTAACAAATTATGATGCAATTCCATTTCAAAAAATCATGGAAGATGTGCAAAAAATTTTGGAAGGAAAACCTTACGTAGTTCCTAAAGAAGTAAATCGAATCGCTATCACACTTCCTGAG
>CAZMBP010000001.1:0-55272 GCA_964564545.1 uncultured Saprospiraceae bacterium | reverse complement strand
TATACAAAAAAGTGTTTTTTTTACAATCCGGTTGGCGGGCGATCCAAGCGCCATCTGGCCCGTTCGCTAAAAATGTCTACTAGACATTTTTTACGCTCCGTCCTGCCCGCACAAAGAAGCTCTTCATTGCGAAGGGCTTTTTTTATACAAAAAAGTGATTTTTTTTTACAATCCGGTTGGCGGGCGATCCCAGCGCCATCTGGCCCGTTCGCTAAAAATGTCTGCTAGACATTTTTTACGCTCCGTCCTGCCCGCACAAAGAAGTATTTTGAATTATTAGGTATTGCTAACTCATAGTTGATGGGTTAAATTATTGCAACCTTTCAAGAAACCACTAATCCATAACAAAATTCTTTAGAGACAATAGCCAACATTTACTTTTAGAAGGAAAAATTGCATTTCGATGTTAACATATCATTGATTTTTCTTGCTTTCTTAGGTAGTTCAGCAATAATCTCGAACTCAAGTCTTGCGCTTAAAGATAGATTCTAATTAAAAATATCAGTAGTTTTTTTATTAAATTAGTCATTGAATGTAACCCAACTATCGATTTAAAAAGTCTAGTAGCTGTTGAGATCCAACCAAATAGTATACAATATTCGAAATTCTGTATAAGGTTAATAAACAGCTTCGTCCCGATCTTTGTGATATTATTTTAAACATTAAAAAGCATAAAATGAAAACGAATCAATTTGGGGAAAAAGGATGGACGCCTGATAGAATTGGAAACTTAAAAGGAAAAACACTCGTCATTACAGGTACAACAAGTGGAACTGGATTTGAAGCTGCCAAAATATTATTATCAAAAGGGGCAAAAGTTGTCATGCTCAATAGAAATGAAAAAAAGTCGGAAGCGGTTATGAAGACTTTAAAACAGGAACTTGATAATGATATAGATGTTTCATTCATTCAAATGGATCTATCCATACAAGCCTCTGTCATTAAAGCCGCAGAAGAGGTGATCGAAAAAGTTCCTAGAATAGATGCTCTTATCTGTAACGCAGCTATAGCACAAGTACCGAAAAGAACAATTACTTCGGATGGCTGGGAAAGTCAATTGGGAACCAATTACTTTGGAAATTTCACCTTACAAGGGCTACTATTTCCATTGATCGAAAAATCAAAAGGTAGGATTATAACAGTAGGTAGTATGGGTTATGATATGGGTATTAAAACAATCAAATTTGACCATTTGAACTGGGAAAAGGATTATACACCTAATAATTCCTATAGTCAAAGTAAATTGGCTCAGATCATGTCTGTGTATGAGCTTCAGAATAGATTGAAAAAAGCAGGTAAAAATGATGTTAAAGTTTATGCTTGTCATCCTGGTTCTTCGAGAACAAATCTTATCAACACAAGTGGTAGTTTTATGATGAAATTTATATTTGGCCTTATGAAATTATCACCATTAACGCAATCTGCAGAAAAGGGCGCCTATCCCCAATTAATGTGTGCCACTGAGTCAAACCTTGACCAGGCTGGATTTTATGGCCCAACAGGAAGAAGCAATTGGGTTGGTCCAGTAGGGGAGCATAAATTAGAACCTCATGCCAAAGACAGAGCAGTTGCCAAAAAACTGTGGGAACTTTCGGAAAAAGAAACCAACATTAGATGGAACATATAAATTATAGATAAAAAAATAGAATTATGGATATTTTAAAGGTAGCAATCGAATGGGCTAAGGCAGAACTTGTATCAACCTCTTTCTTTATTATTATAGGGGTAGTTTTCATTTCTTGCAGTTTTGGATTTTGGCAATTTGGAAAAACAGAATTAGCCAAGGCTTATGTAATTCCTTTATTGATAGGCGGATTATTTTTGATCACTGTAGGTTTCGGATTATTTTTTACCAACAAAGCGAGAATTATGCAATTTAAATCAGCTTATGAAACCAATAAATCAGAATTTGTGCAATCAGAATTAAAACGTGCTGAAGCAACTTTAAAAGAGTATAAGACTATTGTATTTACTGGGATACCGTTCATTATAGTTGCCTGTGGCTTGGTAATTTTCTTTGTAAATTCTGCTGTTTGGCGCGCAAGTATGATATCGACTATTGCCACTTTAACAGTTATATTACTCATAGATGGTTTGGCCCATGCACGATTTGAAGATTACAACAAGAAATTATTGATAGAATCACAAGAGGTACATAATTGAGATGAAGCATTTTAAATCCTTATCCGACTATTTAAATTATCTAGAACTTCCAAGGCCTGAGCACCCTATGTTTAGTATATACAGTGCTTTAGATGAAGGATTTCTTCCTTGCCCTAAAGAGAGCTCACCACCAATTACAAACGATTGCTATACCATAAGTTTCAAGAAATTTGTAAAAGGGGATTTAACATACGGTCGTACTAAATATGACTTTAGCAATGGTGCTTTGTTTTTTATTGCACCGAGACAAGTATTGCAATGGGAAAGTTCCATGGTTTTTGAACAAAAGGGGTTTTCCATAAATTTTCATCAGGATTTCCTTAAAGGAACTGAACTTGCTCAGCAGATTAAGAAGTATGGATTCTTTTCATACACCGTAAATGAGGCACTTCATCTATCACCCAAAGAAGAAAAACAGCTCGAGTTAATTGTAGAAAATATTTATCTTGAATACCAAAATAATCAAGATTCATTTAGTAAAGATATTATCGTTTCTCATCTCAGCACTCTATTAAAATATGCCCAACGATTTTACCAGAGGCAATTTATGAATCGCATAGAACTTTCTAACGATTTGTTGCAACGTTTTAATGAACAATTGGATAGCTATTTCGCTTCGACAAAATTGCAAGAAAATGGAATTCCGAGCATTGAGGAAATTGCAAACATGTTATCGGTTTCCCAGAGATACCTCAGTGATACCCTTAAGAAAGAGACAGGAAAAACTACAACTGAACATTTACATCTGTACCTGATTGAGGAGGCTAAAAATACGCTATTGAACCCTAGTAAAACCATTTCTGAAGTTGCTTACGAATTGGGATTTGAGTACCCTCCATATTTCTCAAGGCTTTTCAAAAAGAAAGAAGGAATGAGTCCAACAGAATACAGGGAGAAGTATAGGTCGAACTAGATCTTTTGTTCAAGCTTGGTCATTTTGGTTTAATTCTCTATAATTCGAATTAATTAAAAGTTATATCTTTCCAAGAACAACGAACCAATGATAAAATTCTTTCGAAAAATACGCCACGATCTAATGCGGAAAAACAAAATTGGGAAATACTTTAAATACGCCATTGGAGAAATTGTACTTGTAATGATCGGTATTCTTCTTGCCTTGCAAGTGAATAATTGGAATCAAGATAGAATGAATAGGAAAAAAAGTTTAAGTTATATGAAAAGTCTGGTGGAAGATTTAGAGTCAGACATCAATCAATACAATATTAACATAACATCTTATCGAACAGACATTGATAATAATAAACGGCTATTTATCAATAATGAATACAAAACATTAGAAGTAGATTCAATCTTAAAACTCGTCAATTTATTTTATATGCCCAATAGGACCACGAGGCAAACCTATGATAAAATTAAAAATGCTGGCCTTGTAGATTTTTTGGGGTCGGAGGTGATCAATAAGGAAATCAACGAGTATTATAATGTCAAACTCAATTATTATGATACCTTATTAGAATGGGATAAAGAATACTCATTAAAGTATTATAACTATTGGTTTTATAACGATAATTTTGAAGCAAGCTCAACAAGAGATTATGGTACAAACGCCCTTCCCTTTATGGCAAGTAATGAAAAGAGGAAAAGTGATTTAATAAGCCTTATAGAATCAACAAAAGGAAGAAATTATTTACGAGGCGCAATTGTAAGGCATGAGCATACAACAAAAAGGGTGACTGAGTTAAAAATATTTGCTGAATACTTGGTAGAATTAATTAACAAAGAACTCAATCATTGATGAGATGGTTTTAAATTATAAAAATTAGTTTTTAGTTAAATACTTCTTGTGATCATTTAGTAGGCCAAATGAGTCTTTTCTTATTGAGTATAAAATTGGAACAAAATAATAGAATGAATGCAATTGTAGTAGGCGCGACAGGCGCAACAGGTACCGACTTATTAAACTTGCTTTTTACAGATAGTAGCTTTGATAAGATAAACATATTTGTTAGGCGAGAAACCTCAATTCATAACAATAAGTTGGACACTAATATCATAGACTTTGATAAACCCGAAGAATGGAAGAAAAAAGTAAAAGGAGATGTGTTATTCTCGTGTTTAGGAACTACTTTGAAAGCTGCTGGGAGTAAAAAAGCTCAGTGGAAAATTGATTATGATTATCAATATGAATTTGCCAAAGCAGCAAGGCAAAATGGGGTTTCTAATTATGTGCTGGTATCTTCTGCATCTGCATCAAAAGATTCATCATTTTTTTATACTAAAATGAAAGGGCAACTAGAAGAGGATATAAAAAAACTCGGTTTTGAAAAAACTATAATTTTGAAACCGCCACTTTTAGAGCGGAAGGGTTCTAAACGACCAGGAGAAGTTTGGGGATTGAAAATACTTAAATTTATTAATTCCCTAGGCATATTAAAATCTCAGAGACCCCTATCTACAGAAAATCTTGCAAAGGTCATGATAAACGCTTTCACAAATCTTGACAAAGGAACCCATCTTATTGGACAACAAGAGAAATTAACTTTTGATAAATTTCTTTAGGAAAATTCATAAAAATTTGACTTATGAATCAACATTTTAGAACAATTATTCTCGAGAAAACTGGGGCCTCTTCTTTATTTGAAAAGGAGGTCATTCAGGAGCTGTGGAGTGGATATGGCAAAATAATGAGGATTGGGTTGAAGAATGCTTCCGTCGACAATGTGGTTCTAAAGCATGTTCAAATGCCCAGGAATAAAAACCACCCGCGAGGATGGAACACTGATATTGGTCATCAAAGAAAGGTGAAATCATATAAGGTGGAAACTACATGGTATGATACATACAGCAAAAACAGCATAGCTCGTTTGCCACAATGTTTAGCTTTAGAAACGAAAAATGATGAGATAATGCTATTGATGGAAGATCTGGATGAAGCGGGATATTCTTTACGTAAGAATGTTGTGACATGGAAAGAAATAGATCAGTGTTTGGCATGGTTGGCAAAGTTTCATGCAAGTTATCTCGGGAAAATTCCAGAGGGACTTTGGGAAGTAGGGACGTATTGGCATTTAGAAACCAGACCACAGGAGTTAGAAGTATTAGATGATCAAAGGTTAAAAGAAGCGGCTCCAATCATTGATAAAAAACTGAATTCTTGTGTTTATAAGACCTTTGTTCACGGAGATGCTAAACTGGCAAATTTTTGTTTTGCCAATAGTGGACAGGTTGCAGGAGTAGATTATCAGTATGTTGGGGGCGGTTGTGGAATGAAAGATGTAGCTTATTTTATAGGAAGTTGTTTGAATGAAAGCGAATGTGAACGATTAGAAGGGCAAATTCTGGATACTTATTTTAAGCATTTACAAGGCGAATTGAAGGTAAAAAATGAAGCGCTGGAAACTGAGTGGAGATCTTTATACCGAATTGCCTGGGCGGATTTTCATCGCTTTCTTAAAGGATGGAGCCCTGGTCACTGGAAGATTAATACCTATAGTGAACGTATTACATCAGAAGTAATCAAAAATCTTTGAAATGAATCTGGAAGAACTTAATAATATAGCAATTAAGGCAGCCCTTGCTGCTGGAGAAGTTATTCAGAAGTATATGAATGATGACCTTAAAGTGGAGAAAAAAAAAGGGGGAGAAAGCTATGCCTCCCAGGTAGTTACCAGCGTGGATTTAGAATGCGAGAAAGTGATACTGTCTTATTTAATTCCTACCTGTCACGAGCATGATTTAGCACTTTTATCAGAAGAGACAGAAGACGATGGCAGTCGATTAGAAAAAGATTTTTTTTGGTGCATTGACCCTATGGATGGAACACTTGCTTTTATCAATAAATATCCGGGTTTTTCTGTATCAATTGCTTTGATTGCAAAAGACGGGATCCCATTAATTGGTGTTGTATTTGATCCCAGCACCAATACGTTATACAATGCGATCAAAGGAAACGGGGCTTTTAAGAATGGTAGTCCATGGGAAATTAAGCATTCAAATAAACATTTAACTTATGTGACAGATCGAAAGCTAAAGGATACATCTCGTGTAGCTGAAATAGAAAGGTTGTTAAATGAAAAACAAAATAAATTGAGTTTGAATGGGATCAAAGAAATAGCTGGAGCAGGATCAGTATTGAATGGTATTCTTGTATTGGAAAATGGGCCTGCATGTATGTTAAAGTTTCCGAAAAAAGAAATAGGTGGGGGGAGTGTATGGGACTTTGCTGCCACGGCCTGTATTTACCAGGAGTTGGGGCTGCCCGCAACGAATTTTGAGGGAGGAAGATTGGACTTGAATAGAAGGGATGGCACTTTCATGAATAAGGAAGGTGTCTTTTATGCTAATTTTAATTTATAAAGAGAAGGGATATTAATCCTTATCTATGTGTCTATGCATTCTATAAAAAATTAAAAGCTTAGCACTTCAAAATTTAAATTAAAAACAAATGTAAAAAAAATAAATCTAGCATAAAATCTAGTTAGTTTTTTGGGTAATGAAATATAAAGTTGATAGTTTTATATATTTGAAGTAAAAAAATATATAATCTTATATTTTTTTAAGATTAGAGATTACTTTTGAAGTTTAATTCAGCATATGAGAAATCATTTGAAAAATGCAATTTTAATCAAAAAATGATTCAGAGAATATGTACAAGATAGCTCTAGCAATTAATGAAAAATTAGCTAGAGATAGAACTCATTCTATTTTATTAAAAACAGGATAGAAGAATAATTGATAACTAACTGAGAACCAAATGACAAATAAAAATAAAATGATAAAAATAGGAGTAATTGAAGACGACTTTATAGTCCGAGAGGAGTTAGTTAATATTATCAAAACTTCCTCTAATTTGGAATATGTTTTATCATCAGAATCGGCTGAAAATTTTTTAAAATATTTCCCAAAGGAACTTGATGTTATACTTTTGGATATTCAATTACCAGGCATGAGTGGTATTGAAGCTATTCCAAAAATCAAAGCAAAAGCTCCTAATATTGAAATTGTAATTCTAACTGCATTTGATGATAGTGATAATATTTTCGGTGCATTACGAGCTGGAGCTTCAGGTTATCTGCTCAAAGATGATTCGATAAAATTGATTGAACAAAAAGTATTGGATTTAAAAGATGGAACACCTCCTTTATCACCAAAAATTGCAAGAAGGATTATCGCATTTTTTAATAAAAAACCAATAGTAATTGGAGTCACATTAACAAATCGAGAAACGGAAGTGCTCCAACATTTGATCGAAGGATTGAGCTATAAAGAAATAGCCAATAAAATGATTAACTCCATTAATAGTATTCGAACTCATGTCAAAAATATTTATAAAAAATTAAATGTTCACTCTCGATCCGAATTAATGAAAATGTATCTTGATGGCAAAATCAAATTAACATTATGACCAGTTAATTTTATTTATGATAGTTCACATGAACATGTGAATAGTTTTTTTGATTTTATCGTATCCTTATTACTAATTTGCATTCTATTTCGATATGACTACCCAATATACTATTCCAAAAATTCCGATTTTTTCCAAAAACAAACATACTTGAAACAATAAAAATTACTTATTAATCAAACGTTATTTTGATTAATAGTTTTTTATATTCATATATATTTTTATTTAAAAAATATAATATATGAATTTTTATGCAGAGAATAATTATTTTCTAGTAGTTATTAAATTTTGTTTTCAGTCAATTGAAAATGGATTTTTTTAACTAAAATCAAGTAGGTTTTTTCCCAGTAATTTAGAAATTATTGAAAAAATACTGAGGAGCTTAGAACCCTAAAACAACAGTCTATATTTATGAAATCATTTATTGCTTGGAATAAAATTCTTTGTTTTGCCATTTTGTGCGGAACGTTTTTTACTTCTTGCCTCAAACATAAACAGTTGATTACTCTTAATGGAAATGATGAATCTATTGAAGAGGATTTACGTAATGTTTCAAATGTCAAGTACAAAGAACTCCCAGATTATAAACCGTATAAAATTCAAGCTTTCGACCAACTATTGATTAAGGTAAATGCCTTTGATGGAAATACTGAAGATTTTCTAAATCGAGAGTTTACTTCGGAGAATACATTTAGTAGAGACATCACTTATGATCCTCCTTCTCTTTATTTTAATAGTTACATTGTCGATGAACGAGGCCAAATTACTTTACCTTTAATTGGATCGATTGATGTGAAAGGCAAAACCATAGCGGATCTAAAATTAGAAATTGATGAAGCATATGAACCACATTTGAAGATGGTATCCTCGTCTGTGAAATTATCCAATATGCGAATCACCATTTTTGGCGAAGTCAACAGACCAGGCATTCAATATTTGTACGATGAACGAACAACCTTATTTGATGCGATCGGTCTAGCAGGTGATATCACAGATTTTGGAAATCGAGAAAAAGTAAAATTAATACGTCTTACTGATAAAGGTTCAAAAACTGTGTATTTAAATTTACAGAATTCAGAATTCGTTAATTCAGAATTTTTTTATTTGAAACCGTACGATGTAATATATATAGAACCAACTAAAGCAAAATCAAGAGATCGAAGTGCAAGAGTGGTTGGAGTAGTGATCTCAGCTGTTTCAGTTGGAACATTGATTTTAAACTTAATATTAACGAGTCCATAAAAAGTAAATTGAATAGGATTATGTGGCGTTTTATTCTATTTGTAAAAAAAAAAAAATACAACTATATTGTATATGAATTATTAATTTTTGACTTTTTATCTAGACGATTTCTAACTAAACATACATAAACACTTAAAGAGAAAAAATTACTTGCGACAAGTTTTTATTTCTTTACTAAAAAAAAAAAAACAAGGAATCCTAGATTCCTCACTTGCTAAAAAATTCCGTTTTAAATGTTTTGATAAGCATTTTTTTTAGTGATTAAAAATAGTAAGTACTGATTTTTTATTTTAGACATGCTTAAAAAAATCCATATGAATCCCCTTAAAATTCCAAATCAAGAGAACAACGTTACAGAGGTTAATTTGAAGATTTTATTTAATAAGATTTTAAAAAATAAATTTCTATTTCTTTTTAGCATGTTGTTTTGTCTAGCTGTTGCTTACACTTACCTCAAGATTGCTATTCCAACTTATTTAGTTCAAACATCTCTACTTATAGACTCCGAGGGTAAAAGTCGCTCGATGGGAGGAAATAGTAAATATGTAGATGGAGGTGTAGGATTGATTGGGATGGAAAAAAATCTATACAATGAAATTGGAATTATCAAATCCTATAGCCTTGTCCATAAAACGCTAAAAGATTTAGATTTTGGTATTTCTTACTTTGCAGGAACCTGGTATAAAAAGCAAGAGTTTTATCACAATTTTCCATTTCAAGTTGTTCTTTTAGATTCTTCACGTCAAGTAAGTGGGGAAGAATTCCAAGTAGAAATTTTACCTAAAGATAAATATAGGTTGACTATAGAAGCAGAAGAGTTTAATGTATACAATCCTGAAACTGAAACACATCGTATGGTTTCTTCAGAGATTAAATTTTCAAAAATCTATAATTTTCAAGATACCGTAGAGCACGACTACTTTCAATTTGTTATAAAAAAATCGGACGATCACGTCAAAGGAGAATTTGAAGAGAAAAAATTGTTTTTTAAAATTAATAATCTTTCTTCCATTGCAAATGCTTATATCGCAAATTTGGATGTCAAACAAGTTGACTTACAATCAAGTATTTTGGCCATCCAGACAGAAGGGGAAGTTGTTGCCAAAGAAGTAAAATTTCTCAAACAACTCAACCAGAATTTTATTGATAATAAACTAACTGACCGGTCTAAAATTGCTGCGAAAAAAGAAGATTTCATCCAGAAACATTTGGGTAAAGCTACACAACAGCTTTCCGCTGCAGAACGAAATTTAGAAACATTTAGAAGTGGAAATGGAGCAGTTGATCTGACTAAAACAGGTGCAATGAGTTTGGATCAATTGCAAAAACTCGAATCCGAGCGCGGTCAAATAGCTCTAAATAAACAATATTATACTTCATTACTTAATTATATCGATACCCAAAAAGATATTGACAAAGCAATTACGCCCTCTGTGGCTGGTATCGACGATCCATTGTTGAATGAGAATTTGTTGGAACTTAAACGTTTGCATACCCAAAAAACTCAGCTTTCATTTGTGAGAGGAGAGGAAAGTTATGACTTGAAAATGTTGGCAAAACAAATTGCCAACACAACTAGTGCTCTTAAAGAAAATGTACAAAGTCTTATTGCCACCTCTGATATTGCACTAAATAATGCAGATCAAAAAATTGCAAAATTAGAAAGAACTCTTAACCAACTTCCAGGTAATGAAAAAAAATTAATCAACCTCGAAAGAAAAGCTAGCCTTTCTGAAAACCTTTATAATTATCTTAGTTTAGAGCTGGCAAAAAATGGGATTGCTCGAGCAGAAGATGTTGCTGATGTAAAAGTTTTAGATACACCAAGAAGAATAGGAAGTGGGTCGGTTGCGTCAAAAAAATTATTAATCATGGCTTTAGGGGCGATGGTTGGCTTGATGATGCCACTAGCTTGGATCGTTTTTACTAGCGGTAGAGATGAGACAATAGAGACTCCTGAACAATTGAACGGGAGAACTCATTTACCCCTTGTTGCTAAAATAATACATGCAAAAAAACCTATAAGATCTTTTGAAAGCTTTACTTCCCAATGGGCAGTCAGGGAATCATTTCGAGATCTTTCCGCCAATTTTCAATTTCTTGTTTCGAATAAGGCCAAAAATGTGATCGGGCTTACCTCCAATACTTCGCGCGAAGGAAAAACTTTTTGTAGCCTAAGTTTAGGAATGAGTTTAGCTTCGGAAGGGAAAAAGGTAGTAGTGCTTGATCTTAATTTCCGAAATCCAAAATTGTGGAATTCTTCTACTGAATTTCAAGGAACTGACTTAACGAGATATTTAGACACAAGTGGTATTGATCAAAAAGAGATTATTTATAATTACCAAAAGATTCCGAATCTATACCTTGTAAAAACTAAAAAAGAATCGCAAAGTCCTCATAAGTATTTAAATAATCCAAAGTTGAAAATGCTTATTGATTCACTTAAAGGTGAATATGATTATGTTATTATTGACTCTCCACCAGTAGGTGTAGTTTCTGATTATTTATTAATCTCAAAATATATTGACGTACTTTTATTTGTTGTCAGACGAAATGTATCTAAGATTTCTTACATTAAAGAAATAGAGAAGTTGAGTGCAAAAGGAAATATGGGACATACATTTTTGGTTTACAATGATCACAAAGAAGGCCGTTTCAATAGACGAGAAGAGTATGCTAAAGAGCCTATTGAGGCTGAAACTTCAAAGAACTATCTTCCAAATCCAGGTAAAAAAGTCCCTCAGTTAGGTGTCGCTAGATTGAAAATTGAAACTGAGAGGAAATGAAAAATTATGAGTTAAAAGTTGTTGATGGGGAAATAGTTGGCTTGCCATTTATTTACGGTTATTTTGCAATTGTATTGATACTAGGATTGCTCTGGGTGTATCGTAGTGACCTGAAATACAAGTTCGAAGCTTTTATTATAGCTTTCTATTTGATGACAGGGAATTTGAATGATCTTCTTACTTTTGCTATTCCCGGTGTTTCAGCTTTTGAAATTCAACCTGACCGATTTTTACTTTTAATGTTTTCAGCTTTTCTAGTTCGTAGAACATTTTATTCTAATGAAGCGGTTATCCCAAAAAATGCTTGGACATTGCCATGGTTTATGATAATGTTGATTTTATATTCATTATTTAAAACCATTTCTCTTTTTTCCCATATCGATACAATTAAACTTTCGGAAATAATCATCAAATCTTTGCATGTATTAAATGTCTTGTTGATTATTTTTTGTTTGCGATTAATATATACCCCTGAGTTGATAAAAATACTGGCCAAAGCTATCCTAGTCGGAGCAGTCGCAACTGGTATTGTAAGTTTAATTCAAATGGGATATGATCCGATGTTTGCTAGGATGGGAGATATCCGAATTGCCTTTGGAGATGTTTATAGAGTTAATGGTATTTTTAATGCAGAGTACTATAGTTCCTATTTTCTCATTATCGCGACCACCTGGGTGCTACTGACTTTTAAGAATGAGAGAGCGAAATTAGCTTTGGTTATTTTATTTTCATTGGGAATATTTATGACTTTTCATCGAATGAGTTGGCTTTTGTATTTTTTGGTTTTAGGTATTTATTTTTTGATTCATGGTCAAATTCATTGGGACAAATTATTACTTGCTGGGACAGGAGGAGTGGCGATCTTGTTATTAATTTTTATTATTTACCAAAGAGAGATCATTAACTCAACATTAGTCAAAGAAAGAGTCACCGAAGAGGTCGGTAGTCGCTTCGGATATTATAATATGGTTTTTGAAAATATAGAAGATAAGCCAATACTCGGTTTCGGTAATTATAATAACGAAGTGTATTATTATAACATGCTACATATTACTCGAATGCCAGATCGAGCAACAGGAAAAACAGGAGGAATACATAGCGGTTATCTTTCAGCCATGTTTTATTATGGTATTCCTGCATTTGTTTCTTTTACTTTATTTATTCTTTTATCCATCTTTTATTTTGGAAAACTATTCCTGAAAACAGGGGAGGTGTTTTTTTTCATCATCTTCTTTCTTACCATAATATTTGGTATTTCTAATATTACAAATACCCTTTTGTTTGACGAATGTTTAGGATTGCAAATGGGCATTTATTTGGGATTAGGATTGGGAGCAAGGTATTATAATGTGTCCTCAGAAAATAAAAAGTCCTTAACCGAAAATATAAATATAAATCAAAATTTAACCATCGCATGAGGCTGAAAGGATTGTGGAAAAGACTAATGGAGGAAGGACATGAAAGGACGATTCGAGCAAAGAAAAATATTTTGCTTGGAATGGTTTACAAAGCCTTAGGTATACTGGTTGGGTTCGCCTATTTTCCACTTTCCATCACTTATTTGGGAGAGGAAAAATTTGGAATTTTTCTAGTGATGGTATCCATGGTTGATTGGTTCGCAGAGTTTGATATTGGTATTGGAAATGGATTACGGAATCGCCTAGGAGAATCTATCGCAGATGATAATAATGAAGAAGCTAGAGGATATGTCAGTACGGCCTATTTTGCTTTGGGAAGTATTTTCTCAGGGATTTCTCTCATAGCAGTTGGAGCGAGTTTTATCATTCCATGGGCGAATTGGTTGGAAGCAGATCCAAGTTTAGATCGACAAATTATGATTTTGGCGATACTACTTTTTGGAGCGTTTGCGATCAACTTTGTTGCTTCAATGATCTACCAAATTTTCTATGCTTTGCAACGAACTGCCATGGTGAGCTTATTTGGATTGATTACTAAAGTTTCTTTTCTCGCACTCATCATTTTATTGATGTATACGACAGAAGAATCTTTAATTCTTTATGGTGCAGCCAAGACTTTTACTTTCGCATTTATTCCCTTAGCCATTGGTGTTTTTTATTTTTCAAATGAATTTAAAAAATATCGTCCATCATTCAAGTTAGTCAAAAGAGGCTATTTTGATAATTTGTTTTCATTGGGTTTTCAATTTTTTGTTATCAAAATTTCAATGATAATTATTCATCAAACCAACAATATTTTGATTGCAAAATTTGTAGCCATTGAAGAAGTTTTATTATACGAAGCAGCTTACAAATACTTGTCAATTTTCTTATTGGTCTTTGTGATTTTTACGAATCAATTATGGTCAGCAAGTGTGGAAGCCTATCGAAAAGGAGATATGAAATGGTTAAAAGATACCGTAACAAACGTACTCAAAATTTGGTTTGGGACTGTCTTGATGATTACGGTGATGATTGCTATTGCTCCGCTCTTTTTCCAATTATGGCTAGGTGATAAAATAGAAATCCCTATGGGGATCACCATTATTGTAGCCGTTTCAGTATGCATTACGAATTGGGCCAATTTGTTTAACCTTGTACTCAATGGGACAGGCAAAATTCGATTGCAAATGTATGCATGGATTTTAGCAAGTCTTCTAAATATTCCAATGTCGATTTTCTTTGCGACAACAATGGGATTGGGAACTGTAGGGATAGTTTTAGGAACAGTAGTAAGTATGTTTCCAATAGCGATTTTGTCACCAATACAAGTGAGAATGATTTTGAAAAATAAGACAAGAGGAATTTGGGATAGGTAAATGATTAATGGAAATTTAAAATCATTTTATCAATTTCAAACTAGATTACATTAAAAGAGAAATACAAAAACTTTATAATTATATACCAAATGAAAAAATTAAATGTATCACGAGTTAACTACTCGAAGGCAAGTATGAGTGCCTCTGAAGTACCTATTCAAAAAACTCATTGTGTTGGCAATAGATTTGATTATCAATCCCTCTTAACTCAATTTAAAGGCAATGGAATACCACGAATTTTCGATTGTTTATCTTTGCTATTAATAGTAAAAGGTTCTATAAATCCCTACCGTAATTTATTATCTTTTAAAATTTTCGAAGTATGAATATTTCAATTTTTATCAACTCATTTACATCGGGCGGGGCTGAAAAAGTAGTCTTAACTCTATTGGATAAATTTAAACAGAAGAAAAAAGATTTGGATTTGGTGATTATTGAAAAGGAAAAATTTTATGAGATACCAAAAGATGTAACAAGCACATATTTGACTCAATTTAATTCTCTTGAAAAAGGACCATTAAAAATTCCTTCCTTGTTTATTTGTGCATCTAAATTGAAAAAGCATATTGAAAAGAACGATATAAAAATAGTTCAGAGTCATTTGATTCGTGCAACTTTTATTAATGGATTAGCCAAAATGCTAGGATCAAAACATTATGCTCAAGCGATCATTCATTCTCAAATGAATTTCGACCATCAACCTTGGCCACTTAGAGCTTTTTCTAAATGGATCTATCGAAAAGTACATTTTCAAATGGATTGTATTATCTCGATTTCAGATGTGATGAAGAATGAATTGGATGAATATCTAGGGTTTAAAGATCATCCAAATCATATTAGAATATATAACCCTCACAACTTGGATGACGTGAAAAAAATGTCAGAAGAAGTACCTACTGATTTTGTTTTTTCACCTAATAAAAAATATTTTATATCTATCGGACGGTTGGCAAAACTGAAAAGATTAGGAGATGTGATTGAAGCATTTTCAACTTTAGAAGATGAGAAGGCGGAATTGCTTTTTGTGGGGAATGGTGAGGAAGAAAATCGTCTCAAAGAATTGACTAGTCAACTTGGATTGGAAAAACGAGTTCATTTTTTAGGTTATCAAACTAATCCATATCAATATCTTGCGAGAGCAGATTATTTTGTCTCAGCAAGTGAAACTGAAGGTCTGCCAAATACTTTAATTGAATCGATGATTTGTGGAACGCCGGTGATTTCTTCAGATTGTGTTTCAGGACCTAGGGAAATTTTGCACCCTAAATCTGATTTATCTATTTCTCTAAAAGATAAAATGGAGCATGGTTCTCATGGTATTTTATTTCCTGTCGGGAAAGTGGAATTATTGGCTGATGCTATGAAATTATTATTAGAAGATGAATCACTTTGTAATGAATTCATTCAGCGTGGATACTCGAGAATACAAGAGTTTGAAGCTATGAATATTGCTCAAAAGTACATTGAAACATTTCCAAGTGAAGGAACAGAAATTGCAAAATTGTAACAATACTTATACGTATTTATTTCGATGAATCATTCCATCAATAATTGTTAATCCATTTTGGAAATTATAGGAATGAACACGGTGTAAATTTTTATCCCAGTCAGGACGAATATTGGTTAATAGTTTTTCTTGATAATCTGTTTCAGAAAGGATTTCAATTTGATTAAAATTGAGGCCATGACCATAAACTTTAGAACAATCTTGCGATGGGCGAATAATTTTTCCATTGTCAATAAATAAATTCCCCGCAGGTCGCGCTCGTCTAACATCCGACACAATCGGATTCATTGGATGCGGCGTCCACTCTGAAGTGAGTGGAGAATCTGCATAAAAAAGGAAGAGTTCATCATCGAGACTCTCGCCATTATTTTCATCTATACTAGTGAACATCCACCATTTGTTTTGATGAAAAAAAAGCGTAGTGTCAGCAGCAATTAGATCTTCCATGAGATTCATTTTGTGCTGCCATTGATTAGGAAAATTAGTACATTCAAAAAGTTGAATGTTCCGATTCGAGAAAGATTCTGGAATCATATAAAGTGTTTTTTCAAATTCAAAAAGGAAAGGGTAGGAGAGATGATAAGGCAAATCGAGAATTTTTTCAGGCGTGGAAATTTTACCTGATGAATCGATTTTTAAAACTGAAATATGTCCCTTTTCAGTAGCGAAAGGAAGTTCTTCAAAAAAGATAAAATGTTCTCCTTCATGCTGCCATAAAAATGGGTCTGCCCAAAATTTATCTTTTGAAGGGGTCAGTTTTTTAAATTTTGAAAAAGATTCAGAGCGCTCTTCTTGAATGTGAAACAACAATATCCATTGTCGCTTAGAAAGGAGATTTTGGAGGATTCTTTTGGTCAAAAAAACAAAGTGACGAACTATGTTTTGAAGACTATTGAAAAATGTAGGAGTATTGTTATTAATTATAGTTTTTCCCGAACCCAAAGTTCTTGAAGAACTAAAAAAAATAGTTTCGCCAACTTGATGTAATTGTTTCAAGGCTCGCGGAACAAAAGAAGTAATTTTCCAAACTTCTTCATTTTGCGAACGAGTCCAAGCATAGGCATGAGGCATTGACCAAGATTGATAAGCGATAATTGGAGTATCACTTTTCGTTCTTTTTATCAGAAGTGAAGACGTAGAAGTTTCTTGTTTTTGGAAAAAAGAATGGTAACCAATGACTGATTCATTGGTAGATTCTTGTCCCAAATGTCCATGGCTGAAAAACCAAATTCCGTAAAGAGATTTTTGATAAAAATCTGTAGGTGGAGTTTCATTTTTTAACCAAAGGAGAACATCAATTTTATTATTTTCTAAATTCGTTATTAGTTCAATTTTAGGAAAAGTATCTTGGATGTTTTTTGGAAAAAAACCATTATGAGAAGTAGGAAAAAAACGAGCGTCGAATTTTCGATGAAGTTTAAATAAAGAAGTGGTGTTTGCGTTCGAAGCGTTTTTACCACTTTGTGAATTCAATAATAAAAACAATTCAATTCTGGAATGATCAGACCCTTGGATTTTTTCCATTAAGGAAATTTTCCAAGCAGAGACAGTAAGCGAGTCAAGAGCAATTCCAATTTTGAGTTTCTTTTTCATCATCGTTTTAGTATTAAAAATCATGCACCAAAGAACAACCTTGGTCAAAAATAAAGAAGTTTTTGAATTGTTGCAAAATGCAGAATTTCAAAAGAAATGGAAGCAATTAGCTGCCCAATCGATTGGGTATACGAAATTGCAAGAATCTGATTTTTTAACAATTTGGTATCAATTATATCAAAGTCTTTTTGACCCAATCCTAATTTTTTCCGAAAATGAAAAAAACGAATTAGTCGGTTTAATTGCATTAGCTTGGGACAAAGAAAAGCAAAAAATATCACATGCAGGTATGGCAGAGTATCATGGTTGGTTGGCAATTGAATCTGAGACTGTTCCTTTTTTAAAATCCGTTTTGGAAGTTGTGAAAAATGATTTAGGAGTAAAAAAGTGGTCATGGAATTGGATGCCATCAGGACTTGATGTTGAAAAATTGAAAGCAGCAGCAGAGGGAGAAGCTTTTCTGTTTGTTGAAGCCGAAGATTCGCCTATTTGGAATTTAAAGGACGAGGAAAAACTTAAAAAACTACTCAAAAGCAGATCTCTGAGATCAAAAGTTAATCGTTATAAAAGGAGAGGGGAATATAGATATGAAATTATAAACAACAGTAGCCGAGTTCGAGAAGTTTTGGACATAGCGCAGCATCAATGTGACCTCCGACGGGAGGCTATGAACAATAGTCGACCTTTCGCCGAAGACCCATTTAAAATTGATCTTGCTGCAGGAGTAGTTGAGAATCCGAATACTTTTCATATTAGTGCATTATGGTTAGACGATCAATTATTGGCCTGTCATGTGGGATCAGATGATGGCGACCGAGTTTGTTTTGGGATGATAAGTTATGATCCTTCGGAGAGCAAACAATCACCAGGCACTTTGTTGATTCTCGAGTTGGCAAAGGTGTTAAAAGAAGATGGTTATTCGATGCTCGATATGACTCCAGGTACAAATTCTTACAAAGATAGATTTGCAAACAGCTATGAGAAATTATATCGACCAGCCATATTTTTTTCCAAAAAAGAATATCTAAAAGAAAAGGCTAAAAAGTCGTTAGCTACTCAATCTAAGAAGATATTGCAGCTTGCAAATGTAGATGTTCTTACAATGAGAAAATGGAAAACAGATGTTAAAGACTTACCAAGCAGGTTAAAAACTTTTCCAAAAAATATTTTTTCTGGTTTTGGAAGTACTATGTTAGGAAAAAAGAAAATTCAGTTTCATCAGATTGATTTAGAGAAAATAAAAGTATCTGATCATAATATATTCCCAATAAAAAAGCAGAATTATACTGATCTATTAAACTATCAGGGTAACCAACCTTTTCCCAATCGAAGAGCATTATTGCAAACTGCATTGAGGAAATTTTCGAAAGGCGAAATGTTATTTTCCAAGAGTGAAAATGGGCGACTTGAATGGCTCTGTTGGATGAAGGAAGTGAAGGAGAAAATTGAAATAGAAGGATCTGATGACTCTATAGTAATTGACGGCAAAGCCAAGGTGTTGTATGATTTTTATTCCTATTCAAATTTGGAAGATACAAGTTTTGAGAAAAGCGTATTGGAGGTTATACCTCAAGTTGATTTGAATGAAAATGAGAAGATTTGGTTGATCACCGAAGGGGAAAAAGAATTTTCTTTTTCCTAATTAAATATTGGAGTTTTTCTAATATTGCTTTTTCACATGTTCATGTGAATGTCATTTTTTTGGTTTCGATAGTATTGTACTTAAGTTTGCTGTTAGAAACTATCATTTAAATTAACTTGACTTTAATTCCAATCAATCGTTTTACTATAAATAAGTTTTAATTAATATTTCCTTCAACCGAATTATAAGAAATAATCCAAACTTAATATTTCCTTCAACCGATGTATTAAAAACTGATCCAGATTCAAGATTTCTATCATGAAATATTCTGTGAGAATGAAGTGAATAATGGGTTAAAAAAAACCAAAGAAAATCTTTCCGTAAAAGAATTTTCTATAAAAAAAAATGTTAAAGATTATCAATAAAACCAATTATGAATGCAATGCATTCATTAGTACATTGGTATTTACTGAATAGGCCTTATTTTTTCAAAAAATAAAGTGTAATAATTTAATGTTTTCTCCCAAACTCGAGATAATCAATTATTTAATTATTATTTAATTATTATTTAATTAACCCCTTAATCCCTCAGATGTTACCAAATAGACATTACATAGTTTTTACCCATATTTTGCTGGAGTTTCTCCTGCTTAACATTTGTTTAGGTACAGTATTATTACTCAAAAATCCAGATGTTTCCTTACCAATCACAGGTAGTATAATAGAAAATGAATCCCTACACTTGGCTCTTATTTTCAACTCAGTTTGGATGGCTATCGTTCTTTTGAATGGTAATAAAGATGTTTATTTCATCCAGAGTAGTCGAAAACGATTAAAATATATTGTAATTAATATTTTCTTATTTGTAGGTGTGGTTTCCACAATTGCAATATTATTAAAAATTGATTATTTCAATCGAACTACCTTTTTGCTTCCGATTTTCATTTTTGCTTTTCTTAATTTTTTTCTATATAGCTTAGTTCTTGAATATTTTAAACGCAAAAAAAATAGAAACCCATTCGACTCTAATGTAGTTGTGATTGGTTCAGGAGGAAAATGGAATGAGATGGAAAGCTTTTCGAAAAGAATACAAATGATAGGTGGCTACCAAATTGAAGGATATATTCTGGATAAATCGGGAGGGGAAAATAGTTTTGAGACATCCAATATTTTAGGTGAATTAAAAGATCTTTCTCAAGTCTTACAAACGAAACATGTGGACGAAATTTTTATTGCTACCGCAAATATGAAAAGGAAAAAAGTCAACGCCATCCTAGGCGATGCAGATTATCATGGTGTGCGTGTGAATATCGTTCCTGAAGCTCCTGTTTTTAATGAAAAGGTTAAGCCAGTCAATTTAGAAGGACTTCCTATTTTTCAGCATAGACAAACGCCTTTAAACTTTTTTGATAATGCTCTGATCAAACGTTCGTTTGATATCTTTTTCTCTTTGGCAGTTTTGTTTTTCTTATCACCTATTTTTCTTATCGTTGCATTTTTGATTCTTATGGACAATGGTTGGGGAAAATCCATTTTATACAAACCTTATCGTAAAGGGGAAGCGAATGAAAGTTTTAGATGTTTAAAATTTAGAACTATGTCAGTATGCGATAACCCTAAAAATGGAACTAAGTCAACAGTAAAGAATGATCCTCGAATTACTCGCGTTGGAAAATTTCTTCGTAAGTATGATTTGGATGAATTACCTCAATTTATAAATGTATTCAAAGGAGATATGAGTGTAGTGGGACCAAGACCTCATCGCCATAATTTGCAGGACGATTTTCGAAAAGTAGTTAATGACTATATGGTTCGACATTATGTCAAACCTGGTGTAACAGGTTGGGCGCAAGTGAATGGATGGAGAGGACCTACTCAAACAGTTGAACAGAAAAAACAAAGAATTAAACATGATCTCTGGTATATTGAAAACTGGAGTTTTTGGCTAGACATAAAAATAATATTCAAAACAGTTTTTAGTAAAAAAACTAGGATGAATGCTTTTTAAAATTTGAAACAAAACATAAAACAATTTAATCTTTTTATCCCAAAAACTAATAATATAGTCTCTAAGTACCGGAAAATTTAAAGCCACTCTGTTCAACTGCAGAAGAGGCTTTAAATTTTTTTTTGCATTAAGTACAAATTTTTTTTTTAAACATACACAGAATCTTTTTTTAAATAAAAATCATGGAAAATCAGACTTTAAACTTTGAAGAATTTCTAACGAATTACGCGCCACAAATTTCTCCTTATATCTTTTTAGTAAATCTCGTTTTGACGGGACTACTTGCCTATATATTGGGAAGACTTTATGCTAAATATGGAAGATCACTTTCTAATAAAAAATCATTTGCTTCCAACTTTGAACTCATTGCTTTGACCACCATGATAATTATTACTATCGTAAAATCATCATTGGCTTTGTCATTAGGATTGGTAGGTGCATTGTCGATTGTTCGATTTCGAGCAGCGATAAAAGAGCCTGAAGAATTAGCATACATCTTTCTCAACATTGCGATTGGGTTAGGTTTTGGAGCAGATCAATGGTTGATTACAATTACAGGTTTTGCATTTGTGTCGATGGTAATTTTTCTTAAAAATATGATAAAACCTGCGAAAGAAAATAAGAATCTCAACTTCACCATCCTTTCAGAGAATCACTTAAATATTTCATTAGAAAGAATTATTGAGACGATCAATCCATTTTGTAAAGGCTTGGAGCTCAAGCGGTTAGATGAAAATAAAAATTTTATGGAAGCATCTTTTTTAGTCGAATTTGATGACATGTCGGAGTTAAATAACACTAGAAATGCTTTACGGAAATTGGATGATTCTATCCAAATGAATTTCCTCGATCACAAAGGAATAATTTAAAAATGAATATCAAGCAAACTGAAAAAACGTCCAACTCGATTCTAGAATCGAAGTTATTCCAAAAAACAAAACCGTTGTTTTTGGGAATTGCTGCATTGTTGATTGCGGTTGTTTTATTTTTTGCCACCTTAGGTTATGGTGCTTATCTTAATCGTATTGGTGAGTCTTCGCAATACAAACATGCCCTATTACGCGCTTCCGAATTAGATTTTTCTTTTGTGAAAAATTATACCAAAGGGAAATTTTCAACTTTGGATAAAATGGATTTAGACATCAAGTTCAAGCATATGATGCGCTTGAATTATTTGCGAGAGCAAGCGATAGTGAATGATGGAAAATACATTGCGGATCATTTAAAAGAAGAAGAATTTCCTGCTAAGTTAACTTACGATGGTAAAAAATATAACGTCAAGATCAGCTTAACTGGTAAGATGGTTTTCCCTCATTTACATCATCCTAATCATTGGTCATTCCAAGTAAAAGTCAAAGGTGGAAAAACGATTGATGGCATGAGACGTTTCGGAATGTTGGTTCCTAGGTCGAGAGGATATTTAACGGATTGGTTAGGATTACAACTCATGAAGGATCGTGGATTGATTACTTTAAGATCTGACTTTAAGGATTTGTCTGTGAATGGAAAATCTGTTGGGGTTTATTATATGGAAGAGCGATTTGACAAACATTTACTAGAAAATAATCAAAACAAAGAAGGCATTATTTTCAAAATTGGGGAAGATTTAAATATTTATCAGGAAGAAAAATTGATGCTTACACCTGACACTCGTTCGCAAGTAATTTTGCTGCGGCAAATGTGGCAAAATGTTTCAAATGGAAAAATGCCTGCTACCCAATTTTTTGATATAGGAAAAATGGCGAAGCTTTATGCCATTACGGATTTGATGAATTCTAGGCATCCTTTGTTACGTGATAATATGCGTTTTTATTTTAATCCAATCACAGGTTTGGTGGAACCTATTGCACGTGAATTTGAAGATCTAGAAGAAACTGATGTTACCGACATGGTTTTGTTTTTGGAAAAACCAAATTTAGGTACTTGGCATTTTTGGGTGAAGAATGATAAAATTTTGCAAAAGATTTTTAATAATCTAGAATTTGAAAAACAATACATTTCCGAAGTAGAGGCGATTTCGCAAGAATCCTTTTTGGATACGTTTTTCCAAAAACATGAAGATAAGTTACACGAGTTGATGGGTGGGATTTATAAAGATTGGACATTTTATGAATTACCAAAATATACACTTTACGAAAATCAGGATTACCTTCGAGCTGCGTTGCACTCAGGGGTGACAGGAGTTTCAGGTGATTTTGTAAAACAAGAAAAAGATCAAATCACTATTAAAATTTCGAACCAACACTTCTTACCATTAGAAATTTCAAATGTGAGTTTCCGGGATTCTATCTTTTTCTATCCAAAAGAATCAATTGTTTTGGCTGGGAAAAAAGAAGATGAAAATGAACTAGTGGAAGATTTTAATTTTAAAATTCCAGAAAATATCACTTGGGGAGATACCCTTTTACCTGAGTTGAAAATCAATTATAATTATTTAGGATTAGAAAAAGGTTTGAAGCGAGCATTGGTTTTCCCTCCAATTGATAAAACATCTAATGCTTTTGCAAACCCAATTGTTCGAGATGATAATTTTGTATCTTTTGATTTTTTACAAAAAAATGAAAACAAGATTATTATTCCGCAAGGCGATTGGACTTTGTCAAAAGACTTGGTGATTCCAAAAGGGAAACGTTTTGAAATTCAAGCAGGAGCGAAAATTGATTTAATCAATCAAGCAAAAATCATCAGTTACTCTCCAATTTTTTCTAATGGAACTTCCAGTAATCCTATTGTATTTAATTCTTCAGATGCAAGTTCTGAAGGCGTGGTTATTATGCGAGCAAGTGAACGTTCACAACTGTCGCATACTTTGTTTAATCAATTGTCTAGACCGGAGGAAACTGGTTGGCGACTTTCTGCTGCAGTAACTTTTTACGAATCACCAGTTGATATTACTGATTGTATTTTTTCCAATAACAAAATTGGAGATGATTTTTTAAATATCGTTCGATCTGATTTTTCTATAAAAAAATCTCAATTCGAAAATATTTTATCGGATGCTTTTGACTGCGATTTCTGTACTGGAAAAGTTTCGGATACTGATTTTAAAAATGTTGGAAATGATGGAATAGATGTCTCAGGAACGCAACTCGAAGTGGTAAATGTGAAAATGGATGGTATAGGCGACAAAGGATTAAGTGCAGGGGAAAATAGCCAAATGATTGCGAGTAATGTCCAAATTAAAAATGCAGAAATTGCGATCACTAGTAAAGATCAATCACTTTTAACTATTACAGATTCTAAGATTTCAGGTAGCCGAATCGGTATGGCTCTTTTTCAAAAAAAGCCAGAATTTGGTCCAGGATTTATTAAGGCAGAGCGAGTGGAAATGGGACAATCTGAAATCGCCTACTTAATCGAAGCTAATTCTGAATTAGTTTTTGATGGAAAAATGGTAGAGTCAAATAATGAAAATGTAAAAAAGATACTTTATGGAGCAGAGTACGGAAAGAGCAGTAAGTAAACCATTGGTTTTTCGGAAGGAGCGCAAGTTTGCGATTCAGAATATGGATGTTGGTGTGGTAGAGTCAATAGTTCGATCGCATCATGCGATGTTTTTTAGACCATTTCCAGGCCGGTTTATCAATAATATTTATTTTGATACATCGAGTTATGGGAATTATAAAGACAACCAATTAGGTTCTCCATTGCGACACAAATTTCGAATTAGATGGTACGGAGATCAATTTGGTAAAATAGAAAAACCAGTTTTGGAAATTAAAATCAAGAAAGGAATTGCAGGGGCAAAGCGTCACTTTAAACTTGCACCGTTTGAATTAAAAAAAGGTATTTCCAAAAAAGATTTAAAAAAAGTATTTGCAAATTCGGATTTACCTTTGGAAATTCAAGAGTCTTTAAAGTTTTTAGAGCCGACTTTGCTGAACCGATATTTCCGAAAATATTATCTATCGGCGAATCGAAAATATAGGATTACACTAGATACGAAATTGCAATACACTCGAATCTCAGATTATCAAAATTATTTTTTACGCATCGCCAAAAATGATTCTGATGTCGTAATGGAAATGAAATACGATGTAGAGGACGATCCAGAGGCAGGAAAAATAAGTAGTGCATTTCCCTTTCGAATGACAAAAAATTCGAAGTATGTAAATGGAGTTGATCACTTGGATTTATGGTAAAGTCGCTGCTCGCTTCAGCAACTTGCTAACATAAGCATTTGATGTTTTGAATAGTACTTCTACTTTCAAAAAAATGTCAAAAACCTGATAAAAAGGTGGAATTAAAAAAGCGATCCACCACAAAAAAAATTATGATGAAATATCAATTAGCTTTTTCCATGTCAAAAAATCTTGTCAATGTATTAGCAGCTGCGCTATTGATTTTGTTTTTAGCAAGTTGTGAAAAATCAAATTCACAAGTACCAGCTGATGAACCGGAGGAACCAGTAGTAACCACATCAACGATTTCTATGGATACCTCTGTCTTGAAAACTTGGATTTGGGATACTATTACTATTCCACCTTACACTTATCCTGATGGGACGGCTTTTGGAGATGGCTTATTTGTAAATAGTACTTATGATCCAAATGGAATTTCAATTACTGATGATAAGATGAGATTTTTTTTGGATCCTGTGAATCCAACTCCACCACCTGGTGTTGCAAGTCCTCATAATTATCGAAGTGAAATTCATACTGATCCATGGCAAATTAACCATCCCTTGGGAACGGAACAATGGATTGGTTGGCGATATTGTTTCCCTAATAATTATGTGATTGATACGACTTCCCCAATTACGATTTTTCAAAACCATCCTGGCATAGGAGGACTATCGCCAATTTTGGAATTAGAAATTGCTGCTTTTGATGATCCATCTCCAGCATTAGGAGGAGAGATTCAAGTAGTGGATGTTGCAGGGCGAACTGTTTATCCAGTTAAACCAGAGGCAGGTGATACATTGGATGTAGTTATTCATGTTATTTGGGGATTTGCAGGAACAGGCTTGGTTCAGGTTTGGTTAAATCATGATTTATATCATGAAAGAAAAGATATAACAGTTTTACAGGATTATCCTTGGGGAGGAAATAATAAGTGGGGAATTTATCATCACACATTTAAAAATAGCCCTAGTGATGTGCAGGCTTCTATTAATGCAGGAGCTGAATTTGTGGAATTATATATGGGGCCATTGCGATTGATGACAAGGAGTCCAAGTCATCCCGAGTATGAGTTGGATGCGTATCATTTAGTTGACCCAAGACAATAAAAATTATTGATTAAAGCAAAATTCATCATGAGATGGATGAATCTGAAATACCAAGTTGAAGAATTATTATTTGACCATTTGAGACTGTTTTGAAATTTTCTACACAAATTTTAAAACAGTTTCTTAATAAATTATCAAAAGCAAACTTAACTAACGCTAACACATTTTAATGAAACAAAATAATAATAAGCCCTTTCACGTGGTATATCTTGGAGAGGTAGCATTCCCTTATGGAATGGCTGCGATGCAAAAATTAATAATGATAAGTCAATCACTTTTGAGTGCAGGTGCAAAGGTGACGGTAATCAATAGAAAAGGAGTTTACAATCCCGACAGACAACTTGATCTACCTATTCAAGGTGATTATGAAGGAATTAAATATATTTATACGTCAGGGAGTATTTATAAGTCAAAATCTTTTTTAACACGGAATATTTTAAAACTGAAAGGCATTGTCAATGAGTTTTTTTATTTGCGAAAATTAAAAAAAGAAAATAATCTTGGTGCTGGAATTATCTCTTGTCATTCCTTTGGACAAACACTTTTGTATCGAATTTATGGATGGGTTTTAGGTTTTCCAGTTGTCCTCAATTATGTGGAGTGGGCTTCTAAGATGCAGCATCGAAAAGGATGGAAAGATCAAATCAATGATTATTTTTTTGATAATTGGTTGGTGAAAAGGATGGATGGTGCATTTCCAATCAGCGAAGTATTGATTGATAATTTTAAAAAAATAGCCCCTTCCAAACCGCAATTTAAGATTCCAATTTTGTGTGATTTTGAGGAGTTTAATATTCCAAGGGTGAAAACGGAGTATCCTTATTTTTTGTATTGTGGAGCTTTGTCATATCGGGAAGTGGTTAACTTTATTTTGGAAGCATATGATCAATTACCTTCTGAGCCTAGGATGGATTTGTATCTGATTGTAGGTGGAGGAGAAGAGAAAGATCTTGCAAAACTCAAATCGGATATTGCAAAATTAAAATATAAAGACCGAGTTAAAATTTTCCGAAATATTCCTCGAGAAGATATTCCTAAACACTTCAAAGCAGCTTCTGCCTTACTTATTCCTTTGCGAGATACACTTCAAGATGCTGCAAGATTTCCTCATAAAATTGGTGAGTATGTAGCTACAGGTAATCCGATGATTGCTACGAATTATGGTGAAGTGAAGCATTATTTTAAAGATGGAGAAAATGCATTTATCGCAGATAAATATGATCCAATCGTTTATGCTGAAAAAATGAAAGAAGTAATGGAAAATCCAGAACGGGCTGTAGAAATTGGTCGGAAAGGACAAGAACTGGGATTACAAAAATTTAATTACATACACTACGGTGAATCAATAAAAGCATTTTTGGAAAAAATGTAAATGTATTGTTATAATGTGTCTACTACTTCAACCAATGAAAACAAACATTTTTTATGAATAAGAAAAAAATAGCAATTTTTGGAGTCAAGTATTTTCCGTCCAAAGGTGGAACAAGTCGGGTGGTGGAAAATCTACTGTGGGAAATGAAAGACCATTTCGATATTACCATCTATTGTTATAAAAATGAATTAGCTGCAGATTTTATGGAAGGAGTGAAAACGATCCAGTTTTCAGAAACCCCTATAAAAGGTATTGGAGTTTTTTTATTTTATTTTAAATGTTTCTTTCATTTGATGTTAAATGGAAAGTATGATATAGTTCATTTACATAAGATGGATGGAGCGTTTTTTTTACCACTTTTAAATTTGAAATTTAAGACGGTGGCTACCTCTCATGGATTACCATATCTGAATGATAAATGGTCGAGTGGAGCAAAATTTTATTTCCGTAGAATGGAAGAAATGTTTATGCGTGCGAATACGAAACTTACTTCTGTTTCAAAAACGCAAGTTGAATATTTTGATAAAAAATATAAAAGAAAAATTCTTCATATTCCAAATGGTATTCATCCAATTGGAAAAGTACTTCCTGAATTTGCTGATGAAATTTTAGAAAAAAATAATGTAGAAGGCGAATATTTATTTTTTGCAGCACGTCGATTGATCCCACTTAAAGGTTGTCATACGTTGATTGAAGCTTTGAAGAAAATAAATTATCAAGGCACATTGGTCATCGCTGCAGACATTGAACAACTTCCTAGTTACACCGCAGAATTAAAAAAGTCTGCTGAAGGATTGAATGTGAAATTTTTGGGGTATGTGTCTGATTTGAAAGTATTAAATGCATTGATTCATAGATCAAAGTTTTTTGTTTTCCCATCAGAATTAGAAGCAATGTCGATGATGTTGCTGGAAGTAGGGAGTGTTGGGACACCAATGATTTGTAGTGATATACCTCAAAATACAGCCGTTTTAGAAAATGGCCAAGTCTTATTTTTTGAGTCAAAAAATGCCGATGATTTAGCAGGAAAAATAAAATGGGCTTTTGAAAACGAAACCAAAATGAACGAGTTTGCAAATAATGCAAAACAAATTATTGAAGACAAGTATTTGGTTTCGAGAGTGGCAGAAAAATATAATGATTTATATAATGAAGTAATTTCTCATGGGTAATTTTAATAAAAAGAAGATCATATCGAAAGTTGCACCTGTTATTTCAGGCTTGCAAATGCATCGATTATTTGAACCTTTTTATTCTGGGATGGGACAGATTTTGACTTTTCATCGAGTGGTTGAAGATAACAAGGAATTTCGAATTCACAATCACCAAAGCCTGGAAGTTACGCCACAACAATTAGAAGAAACAATTCAATTTTATAGAAAAAAGAATTACGCATTTTTTTCGCTTGATGATTTGTACCATGCTTTGACGGTGGAAAAACCAAAGCAAAAATTTGTGGTGTTTACTTTTGATGATGGTTATCGCGACAACTACACAAATGCATATCCAATATTAAAAAAACATAATATTCCATTTTGCATTTATGTGACCACAAATTTCCCAGATCAAAAAGCGATTCTTTGGTGGTACCTTTTGGAAGATTTTATAAAAGAAAATAAGAGCATTAATTTTCAATGGGAAGGAAAAGATTATTCTATTGCTTCTAAATCAATTTCAGAAAAGGAAGCAGCCTTTGATCAAATTAGAACTCTGATAAATCAATCTTTTGACAAAGGAAATTTTCAAGAGATGTTGGAAGTGGTTTTTGGGAAAATGGAAGCAGACTATTTTTCCTATGTAAAAAAAATGGCGATGAGTTGGGAGGAGATAAAATTAATTTCACAAGATCCTCTCGTAACAATTGGAGCGCATACTGTCAATCATTTTCCTCTTACTAGATTAGATGCAAAAGATTTGGAATTTGAAATTTTACAATCAAAAAAAATATTAGAAAAATATATTCAACAACCGGTTGAGCATTTTGCTTATCCGTTTGGAAAAGTATCCGAAGCTACTTTTAGAGAATTTGAAATGGTAAAATCACTTGGATTAAAAACAGGCACCACTACTCGAATTGGAAATATTTTTTCTCAACATAAAAATTATTTGGAGTGCTTGCCTAGGATTAGTCTTAATCAGGTTTCAACTTCATCTGTTTTAAATATGCAAACAAGTGGGATGCTACCATTCATTTATCATAAAGGCAAAAAAGTAATATCGAATTAAGGAATTGAATTGTCGTTTTTAAAACATTGAAATAACGTAAATTGAAAAGTATTGGTTTTTTTTTAGATTTTTTTTAATTTTATAATAAGATCGAATCGTTTTTTGAGCAGGTCTAAAAAATAAATTAAACAACTTTTATAAGAGTTGTTTAATACAAATTCTACTTACCGATTATTTTCAATTCAACCGATTTTATTTCTTTTTGCTGTTAAGAGATTTCTTAATTAGATGGCTCAAAGAAAAAATTAAATTTTTTTTACTCAAAAATCTCTAGTTACATATATTGTATATGAACTAGATTATATGTTTAATTTTAGCTTATACCTCGAAAAAAAAAATCATGAATCGTTTATTATTTTTATTATTTAGTTGTTTTATATCGATACAGGCAGTCGCTCAAAACTTTACCATTATTGCGTTGCCAGATACGCAACATTATTGTGATTATGGTCCAGCGTCAAATCAAATTTTTGTTGACCAAATGGAATGGATCGTAGCTAATAGAGTTAGCAAAAATATTGTTTTTGTTACTAGCCTTGGAGATATTGTTCAAAATGCTGATGACCTTGACGAATGGGAGCATGCAGATACTTGTTATAACAAAATTGAAGATCCTGTAACAACTACCCTCACAGATGGAATTCCTTACGGTCTTTCAGTAGGTAATTGTGATCAATATCCTAAAAGGCGGACTGGGATGACTGCTGAATATAATAATCATTTTGGGGTAAGTCGATTTTCAGGTCGTGGTTATTATGGAGGAAATTATGGATCAAAGAATGATAATAGTTATCAATTTTTTAGTGCTAGTGGACTTGATTTTATTATTATTCACCTTGAGTATGATCAAGATTCAATTGGATATCAACACCAAATAGATGTATTAAATTGGGCTGATAGTTTGTTAACTGCTAATAGTGATAAAAGAGCTATTGTTACTTCTCATTTTATGATTGATCGCGGAAATGAAGGAGATACCCCAACTACAGAAAATCCATACCCAGGAAAATTTGGCCCTCAAGGAGAAGAAATTTTTGATGCGTTACAACATCATCCAAATCTTTTTTTAATGCTAGGTGGTCATATAGCAACAGAAGGGGAAAGAGATGATGTGGGGACGAATGGCAATACTATTTACACTCTTCTTTCTGATTATCAGAATCAAGATCCTCCTGGTGGAGAAGGAGGGAATGGTTGGCTTCGAATTATGGAATTTTCACCAGGAACAAACACTATCACAGTTTCAACTTATTCACCCACTCATGATAATGGTGATGGTACTTTTGGTGCTTTTGGAGATACTCCCTTTGAAGATATGGGAGGCACGGCTGCTAACAATTTCGGAGGCTTCGGGTCTATTTCTGAACCCTTTACATTAGCATATGATATGACAGCACCGCTTCCAGTTGAACTATCAAATTTTCAAGTAAAAAAAGATAGGAAACATTCTGTGATTAGTTGGAAGACTGAATCTGAAGATAATAATAGAGGTTTTGAAATACAAAAAAGTGAAGATGGAGAAATTTGGGAAGAATTAGCTTGGATAGATGGAGCAGGTACATCTAATACCACTCAATCGTATTCCTATACCGATTATAACCCAACTGATGGAACGAATTATTATCGACTTCGACAAATAGATAATGATGATTCAGAAACATTTTCACCAATTAGAGTAGTTACTTTTGATTTTTCTTTGGATGCCACGATTATTTATCCTAATCCAATCTGGGATGAACTAACAGTTGAAATGCCAAAAGAAAATATGGGAAAAGTAACTTTTGAGATTAGAGATGTAACGGGAAAATTGGTTATGATTAAGCATGAAGATCTAGAAGATGAAATTTATAAGATTAATACCGATAGCTTAAATCGGGGATTACATTATCTTAATATTTATACCAGAACTGCTAGGGTATCTCATTCGTTTGTCAAAGTGAATTAGTAGTATTTTTCTTAACATTACTTTCCTTCTATGAAAAAAAGACACAAGCTTTTAAGTTTGTGTCTTTTTTTTACCTTGATTTTTTTGTTGGTCAAAAACTCAATATTAGTTTTTCATTTCTTTGCCACAGCTGTTTCAAACATGTAAATATTATCCACTTCCTTTAAGTCAAGCAGCGGAATTATTTCGGTGATATCGTTTATATATTCCTTATCCTTAGGAGAATAAGTTTGATAAAGATCATATAATAAAATACCATCTTTTTCGACAGGGATTGAAGCGTTATTGTATTTGATTGCACCTTTCGCTTTCTTTCTCCAAACATACCAAAGTAGTTTTTCATCATTTGCTACAGAATAAAGAATATCACCTTTTGCAAATTTATTAAGTGCATCAATTAAGAGTCCTCTTCTAGTCAAGAAGGGTTGAGTACCTTTGTATTTTCGTAAGTCTTCATATTGTTGACTTACCACTTGTTTAGTACCGTTCTCAATAGGAAGAGGAAAATTAGCTCTTTCCAAATGGATTAACTTAGCTTGTTTATTAACGGTTGTTTTTTTTGTGATGTTTCCCTGGATTTTCCCTTTACCAATTTTTTTAATTTTTTGTGGTAACTCTTCTAAATTGGTTTTCCATTTGCGGTAGCTTTTTATGTCTACCCCCATTTTGTCAATTATTAATTTCCGCGAACCTTTTACCAATTTTTGTTTTAGGAGGGTTGATTGATAATTAATAGTTGAAAAATGAATTGTCGGCTTGTATAATTTAACTCTTGTATCAGCGAACCGATCCTTGTAGCTATTAGTACCTGGCGTCAGGTCAAAAGTTTCGTAACCTTTTTCAGTAAGATATTCTGCCAATCTGATAAATAATAAAGTTCCTGGGGAGTATCTATATTCAGATGGATCAAAACTAGTAATTCGTCCTGTAAAATGATTCTTAGCCATTACTCCTTGATTAAAAGAAAGAAGTTGGTCATCTAACCAAAGTGCTACTGGTAATATTGTTCCTGGTACTAGAAACTGTTCACAAAAATAATCTATCTTATTAGGATCACTTTGGAAGGGGAGAGAGTTGTTGATTGCTTCCTTCCTAAAATCAATTTGATTTTTGGCGATATTGAGAATTTCACGTAAGCGATCAGGATTATCGATAATTTCAAATCGAAAATCTCCTTGCCGTTTATATCGATTAAAGTTGGCTTTAATCGATTTATTTTTCAATAACTTTTTGAGCCTTGCAGGATCTTTAAGATTCCACATAGGAGCTTCAGTTTCCTCATATGTCATATGCATATCGGAACCAAGGGCAGATTTGAATACATCAATTGAAAGTCCAGGTGAAAGTACAGACCATTCTAATTTTTTAATCTGGAATTCTCTTTTGATTAATTGAAATACTTCTTTGAGAAAGGATAGTTCATAATCAGGTATGGCTAACCATCCACGATATTGTGGATGTCCAGCATGTATTATTTCTTTATTTTTTTTATCCCAGGCCATTCCTAGGAAACCAACTAATTCATCAGCATCATTATATGCTATGAAAATAACAGGTTCCAATACTTCTGAATATTGAGGATACCAAACAGAAAGGATATCTGCTTCTTGCATTCGACAATGAACAGGACGTCCAATAGCTAAATTCTTCCATTGTTTTACAAACACATCAGACCTAATTATTTCTAGGGCTTTTTCTGCACGATGAGATAGAATAGATTTACAATTCATTTGGTAAAATGTTCACTTTTTTATTTGAATACTGAGAATACAATGGGAGTAAATTGAAAAAAAATCAAAAATTTCATTTTTTCCATTATGATTCATTTTCTAGAAAACAAGGTTTTAGGAATTCTTTTAATTATGGATAATAAATTTTGTTAAAAAAATCAAATAGTTTTCAATTCAATTAAACAAAATATAGAAAAATATGGTTCTTCAAATTACTGCTTGGTCAACTATTTCGAATTAGTAAATGGTTTTAAATCGGTAAGAAAATCGGCATAAATATAAGAAAAAATAAATGGTAAATGTTCCATTATTTTTATAGTATATTTTTTATAAAAAACAATATCATATTACTTCAATTAATTAAGCAGATTAGCCAATCATTGAGCAGTTAAAGTCCCTTCTAGCATATATTTTTTGATTTATTTTAAAGAAAAAAAATCAAACATTAGACTTTAATTTTGGACTTTCTGAAATTGATTTTGTAATTTGCCGTATCAAAATATTCATTATTTTTACATCCCAAATCCTCACAGTATTTTGATGTAAAACATTAGTTACTTCTGCAAATAAACATATTACTAATAAACACTTATTCCCCTTAAAATCAAATTCTATGAGAAACCTCTCCATTTTTTTTGTTAGCCTGTTTATGGTATTAACCTTAAATTCTTTTGCTCAAACGTATCAGGTTAGACCTAACTTGTATGATTTTACTCCAGCTCAAAGGACTACCTTAGTTAATTTAATGCAGCAATATATTACTGCTGAAGTTGTAGAATATCATTGCGATTTTAGAGATCTAACAAATGTTAATAGTTTACAAATTCATGATGATTTTAATTTCTTGCCTTTCCATAGAGCTTATATGGAGGGAATGGAAGATTTTTTAATTTTGAATGGTCATCCAGAATTTGTACCTCTTCCTTATTTTGATCCTGCTCATCCTTTTCCTTTAGATACACCTTCCGAATTTCAAGTGGTAGATGCAGATTGTTGGAATACCGATTGTGACATTATGGTTTCTGGTAATGCAAACAATTATTGCGATACTAATATTGATTGGTCTCCAGAGATAGATCAACACGGACTAGAACCAAACGGTCAATTTATATATCCTGAATTACAAGACCTTTGCGACCACAATTATACGCCTCCGTCCCCACCTCCTGTACCTTATAATGGTGGAGAAAATCAGTTAAGTAGAAAACTTGAAACTCCTTATCATAATGATGTTCATGAGGAAATGGATGGAGTTATATTTTCATATGCTTCACCTGCAGCTCCAATTTTTTGGAATTGGCATGCTTACCTAGATGATATGTGGAAAGACTGGGAATGTAATTGTCCTCAATCAACTGTAGCTGATGTTGATCTTTACTTGAAGGATAATGCTGAGTTGATGCTACATACTAGAGATGTAGGAGAAGAGCCCAATATTGGTGAAATATGGGAAAGTGAAGATATTTGGGTTAGACTTCAACAAGATGGTTTTACAAATGGAACTAATCAAGTTACGGAATATACAGGATCAAGTAACTCCGTATATGTCTACGTAAGAGTAAGGAATAGAGGCTGTATACCTTCGTTAGGTACTGAAACATTATCATTGCATTGGTCAAAAGGAGAGACATCATTAACTTGGCCAGGCTACTGGAACGGAAGTGTTTCAAATGGATATACAGTTATGGGGAATACAATCGGGACTCTAACAATTCCAGTTATTGCTGCTCAAAGTTCTAAAATTTTGGAATTTCAATGGACTCCTCCAAATCCAGATGACTATAGTGGTAATAGTGATCCTTCCCACTTTTGCCTTTTGGCAAGACAAGTCTCTTTGAATGACCCTATGGCTGAGGCAGAAGTCTCTGATGTTGAAGATAATATAGACGATAATAACAACATAGCAGCAAAGGATATTGTGGTTGTAAATAATGCTCCTTTACCTGTTGAACTAACTTCGTTCACAGGGAAAAGAATAGGTGAAGAGAATCAACTTACTTGGTATACTTCTTCAGAGAATCAAAACAAAGGATTTGAAATTCACCGTTCTACAGATGCTAGCTCTTGGGATAGAATTGGTTGGGTAGATGGAAATGGTACAAGTACTCAACAACACTTTTACAATTTTGATGATAAACAACCTAAGGGAGGAATTAATTATTATCGATTAAAACAAATTGATTTTGATGGTGGATATGGATTTTCAGATGTGGTTGCTATCGAAAATGAAAAGTCTGATTTTGACATCCGAGTTTTTCCAAATCCAACAAGAAGAAATTTCAATATCCAGGTAAAAAATCCTTTAGGTCAAAAAATGAAAATTCAAATTCACAATAACTTAGGGATGAGAGTATGGGAAAGTAATTTGATTACTAATGAACCAAATTGGAATAAAGAATTACAACTTGAAAAAAATGGAATTTATTTAATCACTTTCCAAATCGGAAATGAAATCCATTTCGAACGAGTCGTAATTATGGGTAATAATTAAATAATAAAATAAACACATAATTGTGTTTTGATAAAATTTCATCTCATTGAATGCAAATGGGTTATTAAAATTAAAGCGGATCAGAAATGGTTCGCTTTTTTTACTTTAATGCTATTCTTTATGGGAAAAAAGGATGTACGAATTAAGAATTTATAACAGCATATTTACAAATTCTGTAAAATTTTATTTTTCAATTAATTATTTAATCTGTACATTCGAAAATTAATCAACTAAAAAATAAATTATGCCCCTGTTATTTGTCCTAATAGGAATAGTCATTTTGTTTATCCTGATTGCTGGATTTAAGCTAAATGCATTTATTTCATTTATAATTGTTTGCCTGTTTGTTGGAATAACTGGGGGGATGGAATTGACCTCTATCGTTTCTTCTATTCAAGTTGGAATGGGAAATACGTTAGGGTATTTAGTAATGATATTGGGACTAGGAGCAATGCTAGGAAAATTGGTTGCTGATAGTGGTGCTGCTCAAAGAATCACAACAAGGTTAGTCTCCAGTTTTGGAATAGAAAATGTTCAATGGGCAGTTGTATTAGCTGGATTTATAGTAGGTATTCCTATGTTTTATACGGTAGGTTTTGTTATTCTAATTCCATTAGTTTTTACTGTGGCAGCTTCAACAGGATTACCCTTAATTTATGTGGGTTTACCTATGCTTGCCTCTTTATCGGTAACTCATGGATTCTTGCCTCCACATCCTGCACCTACTGCCATTGCTCAAATGTTTGAGGCTGATATTGGAAAGACATTGGTGTATGGAATCATCATTGCTATTCCAACAATCATCATTGCAGGTCCATTACTAACTCGCAGACTTAAGAAAGTAGAGGCTACACCACTCAAGGAATTTTATAATCCAGTAATTTTGAAGGATGATGAAATGCCTGGCTTTGGGATTAGTGTTTTTAGTGCTTTGCTTCCAGTTATTTTGATTGCATTTTCAACTTTGGTACTTAATTTTGTTCCTGAAGATTTTGCTTTCAGAAAGGTTTTAGAATTTATTGGAAACCCGTCGATTGCAATGTTGATTTCTGTTCTAGTTGCGATCTATACTTTAGGTATATCTCAAGGGAAAAAAATGCCCGAACTAATGGACTCTGTTTCAAAAGGTGTTACAGGAATCACGATGGTTTTATTAATCATTGGAGGAGCAGGAGCATTGAAGCAAGTTTTAGTAGATAGCGGAGTAAGTGAATATATTGGAGAATTAATGAAAGGATCTTCCATTTCACCTTTAATTTTAGCATGGTTAATGGCCTCTGTAATTAGAGTCTGTGTTGGATCTGCGACCGTTGCAGGAATGACAGCAGGAGGTATCATGTTGCCAGTCATTTCGAGTACAGGAGCAAATCCTGAATTGATGGTCATTGCAATTGGAGCAGGGAGTTTGATGTTGTCTCATGTCAATGATGGAGGGTTTTGGTTATTCAAAGAGTACTTTAATTTAACGGTAAAAGAAACATTATCGACTTGGACCCTCATGGAAACATCTGTTGGAGTAATGGGAATAATTGGTGTTTTAATATTGAATTTATTTGTTTAAAAATGTCTTTATAAAAAAATAAAATGAACAAGTTACCTTCAGAAAGAATCAAAGAATTAGGTTTAGCATTTCCACCTCCTCCAAAACCTGCGGGAGTGTATCGCCCTATTTTAGTAGTTGATAATTTTTTATATGTATCAGGGCATGCACCTGTTAATATGGATGGAAGTTTGATGCAGGGCAGGGTAGGAGATAACTTAACAAAGGAAGAAGCAAAAGTAGCAGCTCGTCAAGTTGGCTTAACAGTACTGTCAACGATACAAACTCACTTTGGAAATATTGATAAAGTAAAACGAGTAGTAAAAGTTTTGGGAATGGTGAACTGTACACCTGATTTTATAAATCAACCATTTGTTATTAATGGTTTTAGTGAGTTGATGGCAGATGTTTTTGGAGATGAAAATGGGATAGGAGTGAGGAGTGCAGTTGGAATGATGTTACCAGATGGAATTCCTGTTGAGATAGAAGTGATGTTTGAATTACATTAAGAGTGGTTGGACGTTTTACGTTCTCCCAAGATCCTTGAATGAAAAATAACTATTTAAAAAAAATCATCGTAATTAATTTTTAAAAACGTAAAACGTCTATCCTAAAACGATAAAACTATGTTCATATTTGACGCACATCTAGATCTTTCCATGAATGCATTAGAATGGAATAGAGATTTAACTTGGTCGATTGAAGATATCAGGAAAAGTGAAAAAGGAATGTTAGACAAACCTGATCGAGGAAAGAATACGGTCACATTGGGTGAAATGCGAAAAGGTAATATTGGAATTTGTGTTGCTACCCAAATTGCGAGATATGTAAAACGAGAAAGTAAGCTCCCCGGTTGGAATTCACCTCATCAAGCATGGGCACAAACCCAAGGACAATTAGCTTGGTACAAGGCTATGGAAGCGATAGGTGAGATGACTCAAATCACGAATCTAGAAGAGTTAAATACTCATCTTGAATTATGGAAAACCCCTTCTGCTAAAACGCCTATTGGTTACATTTTAAGTTTGGAAGGAGCAGATTCAATGGTAACAATTGATCACCTTGAATTGTCTTACCAACAAGGATTGCGAGCAATTGGCCCTGCACATTATGGCCCTGGAACTTATGCTCATGGAACAAATTCTATAGGTGGAATTGGTCAAAAAGGCAAAGATTTATTAAAGAAGATTGAAGAACTGAATTTGATTTTAGATGCTACTCATTTATGCGATATAAGTTTTTGGGAAACCATGAAAGTTTATAATGGACCAGTTTGGGCGAGTCATAATAATTGTAGAAAATTCGTTAATCATAATCGACAATTTTCTGATGAACAAATAAAGGAACTTATCAGCAGAGATGCAGTTATTGGAATTGCTCTTGATGCATGGATGATGGTTCCAAATTGGGTAAGAGGAGAATCAACTCCTGAAAGTATGGGAGTTACCTTAAAACAAATGATCGATAATATCGATCATATTTGTCAATTATCAGGAGACTCTCTTCATGTTGGTATTGGTACAGATTTGGACGGCGGTTTTGGAAAAGAGCAAACTCCAAGTGATTTAGAAACAATTGCTGATTTGCAAAAAGTACCGCAGATGTTAGCAGATAAAGGATTTAATCAAGAGGACATTGATAATATAATGCATCAGAATTTCATTTCATTTCTTCGAAGAGTTTGGAGTTAGTTTAAACGACTTCATTAAGTAAATGTGAAATAAAATATAAATCTATAGCTTTAAAATTTTTACATATATTTATTACATGAATAAAGTTATTTTAATCTTATCATCAATTTGTTGGATTTATAGTCTCTCATTTGGTCAAATTAATTTTGTTAATCAAGCAGATTCAGTTGGGGTAAATCATTCTTATGGAGTTGGATATTCAGGAGGTGGAGTGAGTTTAGTAGATATTAATAATGATGGCTGGGATGATTTGACACTTGCAACACAAGATGGAGATAATTTACAAATATATCTAAATGACAATGGTCATTTCATTCTTCAACCGGATCTAATTGATAATACAACACAAGCAAAACAAGTCCTTTGGGTAGATTTTGATAATGATGGTGATAAAGATTTATTTGTTGCTTGTTTTGATGGAGTCAATCGATTATATGAGAATGATGGTAATATGCAATTTACTGATATCACCCTTTCTTCTGGATTACCATTAATTGCTACACCTACCTATGGTGCTTGTTTTGGTGATTATGATCGAGATGGATATTTAGATTTATATTTTACATATAAAACGAATTACTTCCTTACCAATAGAAATTTTTTATATAAAAATAATGGAGACGGTACTTTCTATGAAGTTACATTTTCTAGTTTTTCAGCTGACCATGGAAAGTCTCCTTTTTGTTCTTCCTTCCTAGATTTCAATAATGACAATTGGCCAGATATTTATACAGCTCAAGATAAAACAACCACAAATTCACTACTCAAAAATAATGGTGATGGCACTTTCTCTGATGTAAGTGAAGATTCGAATTCTGACTTGGTTATGAATGCTATGTGTGTTGCAGTTGGTGATTATGATAATAATGGCTACTCAGATATTTACGTAACTAATACTCCAATTGGAAATGCTTTGTTACAAAATAATGGAGATGATACATTTGAGGAAGTTGCAGCAACTTCAGGAACCTTGTTTGAAGGAACAGGTTGGGGGTCAAATTTTTTAGATGCAGATAATGATGGTGATTTAGATTTGTATGTTTCAGCAATGATTATTGGAGCTAATAGTCAAATTAGTGTTTTTTATGAAAATGAAGGAGATGGAACATTTTCACAACCTGATGCTGGTTTTGTAGGAGACACGGTAACGGTTTTTTCCAATGCCATTGGTGATTTTAATAATGATGGATACCCTGATATTTTGACCAATACTTATCAAGATCCCTCTGCTGTTTGGGAAAACCAAGGAGGAAATAACAATTGGATAAAAGTAAAATTGGAAGGTGTTGTTTCAAATAGAGATGGCATTGGTAGTAGAATTGAAGTTTATAATGACGGACAAAAACAAATAAGATATACCCATTGTGGAATTGGATATCTAGGACAAAACTCCGAAACAGAAATCATTGGTTTAGGAAATGCAAATAATGTTGATTCTATAAAAGTACTTTGGTCCTCTGGTCATACAGATATTTTAATTGACCAACCTGCAGGAGAAAAATTATATATCCTTGAAGGCTCAACTACTAATGATGAAATATATATTGATACTACTGCGAATTTTGAAATAATTGAGGTTGGGATAAATTCCTTATCAGATAAAATGGATCATGAATTTATAATATCTCCTAATCCTGTTAGCAACATATTAAATATTACCTCTACAAAAAATGAAAAAGTTCAAAGTCTAACTATTCATGATATCATGGGTAAAGAACTTCAAACTTTTGGTTCAAAAAACCAAATTGATATTTCTTTTTTGCATCAAGGGTGCTACTTTATTAGAGTAACAACTAAAGAGAATGAATATACGATCCCTTTTATAAAAAATAATTATTAGGAAATTCAAACTTCACATTCCATTTAAGGATTATGAAGTTTGAATTATATTTTTCATTTTGGTATTGAGATTGGTGAATAATAATTTTTCTAAATTAAAATAACTCTAATGAAATACTGATTTTTTTGTTTTCTGTGTGATATTTAAAGATATCGTGACAATTTTTATTACCCCCTCAAAAATAAAATATTTCCATCTCCAGAAGTCAGTAAATAGTGAAAAAACATAAGAAGGAAACTCTTAATGCTTCCTTTTTTTTATTCAATAAAATTTATTTTTTGAAATTTTATTTCTAGTTTTACACAAACATCTAAAGAATAACCAAATGACAAAAACCTTATATTTCAATTAATACCTTTTTTTGTAATCAAGTTCTAAATAGAGCACCAACCGTAAATTTTTCCAAAATCCTAAAATTTAATAAGTTTTTACTTTATATGGTAATATAGAGTGTACTGTATTATTAGATACTGAAAATAAATTTCCAAATTAATAAGTTTAGTTAACCATGATTTTTTTTACAACAACAACGACCCATATTATAAGAAGGCTTATTTATATATTTCTTCTGATTTTTAATTTTTCTTTTGTTTCCTCTGGGCAGACAGATTTGGTTCCAGGTGATATTATGGTTTTACAAATAGATGAGGCTGAAGTAACTGGAATAGATTCATTTATTTTTGTGACATTTGTTGATTTGACGGCAGGGACAAAAATTTATTTTACAGATTGTGGTGTTTTTCCTGGTTCAAGAAAGTTCACAGAACCAGCAGTTACTACAAATGGAAGTGGGGTAGACGAATATCCTTCTTGTCCAGAAGGAGCTGTAAAGTTCGAGGTTCCTACAGGTACTACCGTAGAGGCAGGAACCATCGTTCAATATTTAGACGGTACAACAGATACTCGATTTTCTGTTCATAATGATGCTTTGATTACTGGTACATTAGATTTTTATACAAAAGGAGATCAAGTTGTTGTTTTTCAACAAGGGGATGGAACATCGTTTCCTTCAGAAGATCCTGATTTCATTTTTATTTTAAATGCAGATGCTGGTCTTTTTAGCCTTGATCCTAATCAGACTAATAGGAATCATTCTCCTTATTATCTTACTCCTGCTCCACTTAGCCCTCAGGAAAATGAACTTTCTGGAACAAGTATTCCGTTAGGGTTGAATGAACCAACGTCAGATCAGGATCCTACTGCTACAGCATTGGCAGTTGGTGAAGGTACTGCTGAAATTGATAATGTTATTTTTAATGGGACAGGAGAATTATTATGGATATCAGGAACGCCCCCGGCTCCCGGCCCACCAATAATACCATTTACAAATGTTTTAGAAGCAAAAACAGCCATTCTAAGACTTAGAACTGGTAGTCTTGCAAATGATGAGAGTAAAGGGTACAATTGGTTAGGTGAAAGCAATACGGGTGGTGGTGATCCAGAAGATGCAAAGTATGTCGAATGCGCAGCTTTGCTAAATAGTGCAAGTAGTATACTTCCTGTTGAATTAACCTCCTTTATAGGAAGACCTAAAATAAAGACTATCGACCTACTTTGGGTGACTGCTTCTGAAACTGATAATGATTATTTTGCAATTGAAAAAAGTTCTAATGGGGTTGACTTTGAAGAAATAACCCAAGTTGATGGTAGAGGAACAACTACTAGTTTAAATAATTATAATTGGACTGATCAATCACCAAATGATGGAATGAATTATTATAGATTGCGCCAAGTAGATTATAATGGTGACAAGTCTTATTCTAAAATAATTGTAATAGAGTTTCAAGCAGATAGAAGTGAAATCCAAATTTATCCAAATCCAACCAATAAGGAATTGAATATCAATCTTCCTGAAAATTGGGACGATGAAACTTCGATAGTTATTTATGATTCTTATGGAAAATTGATAAAATCTTTTACTAGTTCTTCTGGTTCATTAACCGTTCCTGTTGACAATATTCCCGTAGGTTACTATAGATTATTAGCTATGAATAAAAGTAGGATTTTGAATACTTCTTTTGTAAGAAGTAATTAAACTTAACGGAGTATATTCTTTTTTAATTAAAATAGAACTGGTTAAATCCCGAATTTTTAATGAGAAAATTCGGGATTTTTGTTTTGTTTCAAAGTAAATAGAAATAAGAGGATTAGTAGATTTTGATAAAAAAATGATCTTTTGGAAATTTTAATTCCCACATTCCGATAGTTACAATTAAAACCTAAATCCAATTATTAAGATAATAATCTATTAATACATGCTGATAGTGTGAGTTAATAAAACTTAAATAATTTTTTGAACTAAATAATAAGTAACCATGAATTTTTTTACAGTAACAACGAAAATAAAAAGACTTATTATTAAAAGGCTTTTTTTTACATTTCTTCTAGCCTTTAGTTTTTCTTTTGCTTCCTTTGGTCAGGGGACAGACCTATTGCCAGGTGATATTATGGTATTGCAAATCGATGAAGCTGAACGAACAGGAATAGATTCATTCATTTTTGTGACTTTTGTTAAATTGGATCCTTTGACAACTATTTACTTTACGGATTGTGGCGTTTTTCCTGATTCAAGAAAGTTCACAGATCCAGTAGCTACTACAAATGAAAGTAATGTAAATGAATATCCAAATTGTCCAGAAGGAGCAGTTAAATTTGTGGTTCCCACAGGAACAACTATAGAGGCAGGAACTATCATTCAATATTATGATGGGACAACTGATTCACGATTTTCTTCACATACTGATGCTTTGATTACTGGTGAATTAGATTTTTATACAAAAGGAGATCAAGTTGTTGTTTTTCAACAAAAGCCTGGAACAATGTATCCTTCTGAAGATCCTGATTTCATTTTTATTTTAAATGCAGATGCTGGTGTTTTTAGTCTTGATCCTTCTAGTCATTTTAATCATTCTCCTTTTTATGTTACTCCTACACCTAATAGCCCTCAGGAAAATGAACTTTCTGGAACAAGTATTCCGTTAGGGTTGCGAGTCCCAAATTCACCTAACGATGGTGGTGCTACAGCATTGGCAGTCGGTGAAGGGACTGCAGAACTTGATAATGTTATATTTAATGGGACAGGGAAACTACTATGGATATCAGGCAGACCACCGTCACCAGTGCCACCAATAGTACCATTTGCAAATATTGTAGAAGCAAAAAAAGCCATTCTTAGACTTCGAACTGGTGGTATTGAAAGTGAAGAGAGTATTGGATATAATTGGTTAGGTGAAAGCAACACGGGAGGTGGTGACCCAGAAGATAGAAAGTATGTCGAATGCGTAGCGTTACTAAATAATGCAGGAAATATTTTACCAATTGAATTATCCTCATTTATTGGAAGCTCAAAAATAAAGACTATTAACCTCCATTGGTCAACCCCATCTGAAACTAATAATGATTATTTTGCCATAGAAAAAAGTACTAATGGGGTTGAATTTGAAGAAATAACCCAAGTAGATGGAAAAGGAACAACTACTATATTATCCAATTATAATTGGACTGATCTATCCCCAAAAGAAGGAATGAACTATTATAGATTACGGAAAGTAGATTATAGTGGTGACAAGTCTTATTCTAAAATAATTGTAATAGAATTTTAAGCAGACAGAAGTGAAATCCAAGTTTATCCAAATCCAATTAATAAGGAATTGAATATCAATCTTTCTGAAAATTGGGAGGATGGAACTTCATTAGAAAATTCGAGATTTTTGTTCTATGCTGAAGTAATTCAGAATAATTTAATCAATATATTTTATCCTATAAATGTTCTTTTGGAGATTTTATTTCCTAACTTTACATATACATACATCGTATGGTAAAATATTAAATGTATAATAAATTCCAATCCGAATAAGGCATCAACCTTAATTCCCTCTAGTCCGAATAGTTAAAATAAAATTCTAAATCCAATATTGACGATTATAATCTATTATATCCCTCAGCTGATATTGAGAGGGGATTATAGTATTCTAATACTAAATAATTTTTTGTACAAAAAAAATAAGTAACCATGAATTTTATTACAACAACTCTAATTATTAGAAGACTTTCATTAATATTTCTTCTGGCCTTTAGTTTTTCTTTTACTTCCTCTGGGCAGACGGACTTAGATCCTGGTGATATTATGGTATTGCAAATCGATGAACAGGATAAATTTATTTTTGTGACTTTTGTTGATTTGCAAGTTGGGACAACTATTTACTTTACGGATTGTGGTGTTTTTCCTGCAACAGGAACATTCACAGATCCCACTTTTAATACATCGTATCCAGATTGTCCTGAGGGAGCGGTAAAATTTGTTGCAGGAGCAGCAATAGATGCTGGAAGTATATTTCAATATGTTAAATCTGCACCTGGACCACAATTTACCCCTCATACTGATATGGAGATTACTGGTTCTTCAATAGATTTTGATACAAATGGCGATCAAGTTATTGTTTTTCAAGCTAGTTTAGGAGGAGCTTATCCATCTGATAATCCTGACTTCATATTTATCTTAAATGGAGATGCTGGTAATTTTACTACTAATCCTGCTCCTTATTATCCTTCTCCTTCTGGTGGTCAACAGAATGATGGTTCTGGAACAAGTATACCAACAGGATTGTCAGATGATAATTCAACTCCAGGTAATGCGACAGCGATGGCTGTTGGCGACGGGGGAGGAGAAATTGATAATATTATATTTAATGGAACAGGGTTAATACCATTTATGGGAGCCACTTTAGCGGAAAAAGTTTTAAATGCCAAAATAGCTATTCTTGCAGAAAACCCTTCTCCAAGTGCTACAACTGGCTTTACTCGTGGATTGAATTGGCATGGTGAAAACAACACTATTACAAATTCAACTCCATATGATACGTACCAAACCCTACTTCTCAATACTGGCAATCTTTTACCAGTCGAATTAACCTCCTTCGAGGGAAGACCAAAAGTGAAAACTATCGACCTCCAATGGGTAACCGCTTCTGAAACTAATAATGATTATTTTGCAGTAGAAAAAAGTACAAATGGCATTGACTTTGAAGAGTTGACCGAAATTGATGGTAGAGGTACTACTACCTTGGAATCTTATTATAATTGGGTAGATCAATCGCCAAATGATGGGTTGAATTATTATAGATTACTTCAAGTAGATTTTGATGGTGAGAAGTCTTACTCAAATATTATTGCAATAGAATTTCAAGCAGATAGAAGTGAAATTCAGGTCTATCCGAACCCTACAGTTAAGAATTTGAACATCAACCTTCCTGAGTTTTGGGAGGGAGAAACTACGATTTTTATTTATGACTTCAATGGAAAAATGATTAACTCTTTTACTAGTTCTTCTGGTTCAATAACTCTTCCTGTTGACAATATTCCTTCAGGTTTCTATCGACTTTCTGCAACCAATAAAAGCAAGGTTTTGAATGCTTCTTTTGTGAAAAAGTAACTGAGCTTTGCGAAGTGTTTTTTTTTATTGATTATCATAAAACTGGAAAATCCCAAATTTTCAATTTGAAAATTTGGGATTTTTTTTATCGAAATAGTGTCCCGTCCTAAAATAGTGATACACAAAAATCCCTCACTTATGGCTTTTCATTGCGAATGATAGATTCCCCATTGATATTTTTTTCCAACCAAGAAATCCATCTTGTATACACATCCATGGATCTGACTGGATCGCGAGGAAAATGCCCTGGCCCTGGATAAGCGATAAATTGAACAGGGATATTATTATCTCTAAGAGCTCCATATAATTTATAGGATCCTGTAATCGTAACTCTGGTATCACCGGTTTTTGACATAATCAAAGTAGGGGCAATTATTTTAGAAAAATTGGAAATAGGAGAGTTTTTAAATGCCCATTCCATATTGTCACCTATGTAGGGAGATTCGACCATAGAATGTCGTTTCATCCGATTCAGATCATTGAGACTATACATATCTGTAACATCAACAGGTGCTGCACCAGCTACGGCACTATTCCAAACTTCGGGATAACGTCCGATCAGCCAGGAAGTCATCCAACCTCCATATGACCATCCTGAAACGCATATTTTATCATCAGCGACATAAGGTTTTTCTTTCAACATATTTACGCCTGTGATGACATCATGCCCCGGTCCTTCACTTGGATCTTTGGCAATGGTAGCCTGAAATTTATTTCCCTGATTAGTACTTCCACGATAATTAGGTTCGAAAACAATCCAGCCTTTGGCAGCCATCGCTTGGGAAAGAGGACTAAAACCCAACAAAGAAGAAGCACTTGGCCCACCATGAATTTTTAAAACCAATGGGTATTTTTTTGTTGGATCAAAATGAGGAGGGTAGGTGAGGATTCCTGTCGGGGATAATCCATCACTACTTGTCCATTCTATACCTTCCTGTTTTCCAAGTTTGATGTTTTTGACAAATTTATTATAACTAGTCAACGGAATTGGTTCTGCCTCTAAACTAGATTTATAATAAACTTCTACGGGGTAATTTTTTTTAACTCCGGTAAATACCATACTTCCATCCTTTGCCAAACTCCATCTGGAAATGGAAGCCAAGTCTCCAAAATTAAGTGTCGTAATTTCACTATCTTTTATTTTAAAAATAGTATTCCCCCATTTATCAATACCTCGTAACAATATACTTACGGATCCTAGCCATTGGATGTCTGAAGTATTACGATTTAATGTAAGTGTAATGTTATTAATTTTTCCAGTTGCCAAATCAACTTGATTCCAATCCGTTAAGTTAGCAGGAAAACCATCTCTTGGATACCGATAAACTAGTGACAAATTATCGGGACTAAATCGTGGACTTGATTCTTGTTGTGTATTTTTTGTGGCAGGTTTTAATTCCTTACTATCAAGTTGATAAATAAAATTTCGTCCTAAATCAGAGTCACCAGAAGAAGCCGAGGGATAAGATGTGAAGGTGATCATTTTTCCATTAGGAGACCAAGCCAATGCAGAAGTTGTTAATCCTGTAGCAACGGTAAACCCATCGGGCGTAATTTTTTGAGGATTACTACCATCGGCATTTGACAACCAAACGGAAGTATTTGTAGTTGGCGCCTTTTTCAAATAATCATCACTTCCTACTTCATAGGAATCGTTGAATTTATTTGCACCAGTTTTTTCTGCTTTTTTATCTTTACTAAAATAGGCAATTTGTTTGCCGTCAGGACTCCAAGTATATCGAGAAATCCCATTTTCACTTTTTGTAATTTGAAGGACTTCTTCTGTTGAAATATTAAAATTATATACTTGCCTTCCATCATCTCCTCTAGCGATCATTGAAATGGATGAACCATCTTTTGTCCAAGATGGCGAACTTATACCTTTGATATCTTGAGCGATAACCTTTTTGTTTTTACTGACAATATCCAATAGCACTAATTCACGATCATACCTATTCATTTCCAAATTCCTTCGTGAAGCCATCCATAAAGCAGACTTCCCATTAGGTGAAATTTGAAGGGAAGAAATATTTACTAAACGATTGATGTCATCCAAAGTAAATGTTTCATTTTGAGCGACGAGATGAAATTGTATGGAAAAAGTTAGGAGGAAAAGGAAAGAATATTTGCAAATGTTTTTCATGGTTTGGTTTTTTATTTTGGAAGATAAATAAAAGTATTTTAAATATTTAGGAACTGTACCAATTTCCCACTAGTGGTTCCTCTTGGAGGTATCGCGATCGGTAGAAAATTAATCATAATCAGAAATCAAATAAAATGCGCTTGATGAAATTTTCACCAAGCGCATTTTTATATTATTATTTATCTAAATCTTAGAGTTCAATTATCTCCTCTTCAGGATTAATAATCAATTCATCTAGGACTTTTAAAATCCTATTTGAATAGAGGAAAATATTTCGATACTCTCCTAAGTGATTTAAGTAAAGGATACTATTTCGAGTTCCTACTTCATGGCTTTTGATTCGCTTGATTTGATTTTTTCGATAAGTTCTAATGACCTTAACAAAAGATTGTAGCGTTATTTGTAACTGCTCAAATTCTGATGCATCTAACGTTTCAAAAATATGACATGTCTTATCAAGTCTGACTTTCAATTGTTGTTGTAAGTCTTTAAGTTCTTCCACTTGAATTTGAATTAAAGGCTTATGATTATTATCAATATGATCCAAACTCGGTTTAACAATTTGTCTAACGTGAGCCATTAATTCATTCAAGTAATCTGCTACTAAAATATACAAGTGAATGGCTTCAATTTGATCATCATCAATTTTATCAATGGCCTCATTAGCTCGTCCCTTTATGTAGGCAGTTTGGTTTTCAAAACTTTGCAATTCTCGATAAGTACTATTAAGTTTTGTAAGGTCTTCATTGGCCAATCCATCTAGTGTGTCATCAAGGATTCTTCCAATATTTTTTAATATTTTATTTAAATTACTGGCACTTAATTTAACGATTCTTTCCTTAGTAAGTGAACCATCTTCTATTGCTTTTTCAAAGGCCAATTGTTCTTCCATTCGTGCTCCATGATATTTATGTGAACGATAAATAATTACCGCAGCAAGAATTAATACTAGCCCAATAGCTATAGTACCTCCGAAGTAAAAAATATTTGCAAAAATAAATGCTACTGTAAATGCTGCAAAGGCAGTAAAAAACCATCCACCAATCACAGAAAGAACTCCTGACACTCGATAAACAGCACTTTCTCTTCCCCAAGCTCCATCTGCTAATGAAGTTCCCATGAAAACCATAAAAGTTACATAAGTGGTTGATAAGGGCAATTTAAGATTTGTACCTATGGAAATAAGAATACTTGCAACTACTAAAGTTACCGCAGCTCTTACAAAATCAAATACTGGTGCATCCGCTCCCAGGACTGCCTGCTTCGCTACAAAGGGTCTTTCATCAAATTGATTTTCAACGGTTTTCGTAACCTTTTCTGGCAAAGCTGAATTAACGAATGTAGCCATTTTACTGAAATTACGAACCAATCGTCGAGAAACTGCATAAGATGCAAATCGCTCCGTTCCTTCATATTGTCTTCCCAAGTCAAGAGAAGTTTTAACAACTGATCTCGCTTTTTTGGAAGTCCAAAGTGTTATGGCCATAATAATCCCAGCCAATAATAAGAGCAAGGTAGGAGTGGGTACCTTGCCTGCCAGGCCATCCATCAATAATGCATCGGCTGCACCTCCACTAGCTCTCCACAGTTCAAAGGAATTATATCCAGCTAAAGGAACACCAATGAAGTTGACTAAATCATTTCCAGCGAAAGCCATAGCCAAAGAGAAAGTACCGATGAGTACGATTAGTTTAAAAATATTCACTTTAGTAAACATAATGAGTAATTGAAGTATGACTGCCCAAACCGCAAAACTAATCATGATGATAGTAAAGGTGTTGTCTTTAATTGCTGCTTTTAGATCAGGATCCATGAAAGATGCCCCTTTAGATCCTTTCACCAAAAGGAAATAAGTGATAGCAGCAATAGCCATTCCCCCCCAAAGAGAACCGAAGTATTTTATCTTCTTTTCATAATCAAATGAAAATAAAAGTCGGGTTAGATATTGAATAATTACTCCTGTCGAGAAGGCGACAACGACCGACAAGAGTATTCCCGAAATAATGGCGAGTGCTTTTCCAGAATTGATGTATTCACCTAATCCAAGCGCATCAGGTGAAGTATACATTTTGATAAAAGAAAATGCGACTGCGGCTCCTAATAATTCGAATACGATTGAAACAGTAGTCGATGTGGGCATCCCGTAAGTATTGAACATGTCCAACAAAATTACATCCGTAACCATTACGGCCAGAAAGAGCAAAATTATTTCAGAAAAATAAAAATGTTCGGGATGAAAAATTCCTTTTCGCGCTACTTCCATCATTCCACTTGAAAAGGTACATCCCACAAGGATACCTAAAGCAGCAATGACTAGTATGGTTTTAAAGCTTGAAACTTTAGAACCAACTGCTGAGTTTAGAAAGTTAACAGCATCATTACTGACACCTACAACAAGGTCTGAAATAGCTAATAGGAATAAAACGACTACGATGACGAGATAAAAGATTTCCATTGGTAAGTTATGTTTGTTTAAAGTTTAAAATGAATTTTGTTTTGGCTTATAGATAGAGCATACTATTAATTCACAAGAAACATTTATTGCCTAATACTTCTTTAGTAATAGTAGTAAATAACACACTATCCTCCTTAATAGACTTTAGACCTAATTGGGATTAAGCATTCTATTTAAAGATGAAATTATCTTGTATTGCCTAGAAAAAAGGTGACAAATCTCAACTATTTAGAGTGATATTAATCAAGAGACAAAATTGGAGGAATAACTAGAGTGATACATATTAAGGAGACCATTTATAATCAAAAAAAAAAGCCACTTCTTATTAAAGTGGCTTTTTTTTATTAATTGTAATTAAACATCAGCGCTATTATTTTCAAGGACTTTCCTAAACCATAATGCTGAGTTTTTGGGAGTTCGTTTTAAAGTTTTAAAATCAACATAATGCAAACCAAAACGTTTCTCATAACCGGAAGCCCATTCAAAATTATCCATAAAGGACCAAGCAAAATATCCTTTCAGATTTACTCCTCCTTCAATTGCTTCTTGACAAGCTTGTAAGTAACCTTTATAAAATTCCAATCGATCTTGGTCGTTGACCTTTCCATCAATGATTTCATCAGGGTAAGCACATCCGTTTTCTGTAATATAAATATTTGGATTATCATATCGATCAGAGATCCAATCTAAGAGTTTTTTACAACCCCAAGGGACTACTGCCCAATTCATTAAAGTCAATTTCCAATCTTTATCTAAAGACAAATCAACGTCTTGGTCTTCTGAAATTCCACCGTTACCATAAACATTTGTTTCTTTTCCATTTTCATCAGCTTGAGCAGCATACATTGTAGTGTAATGATTTAGTCCAAAAAAATCAGAAGTTCCTTTTATCATTAATTTCTCTTCCTCTGAAAACTGGGGCAGTCTATCCCCAAGTCTTTCTCTCATGACATTAGGATAGTCGCCTTTATAAATTGGATCAGCAAACCAACCTACGAAAAAAAGGAGTGCTCTTTCTGATGCCTCGATATCTTCTTGTTTGTTAGTAAGAGGTTCTCGCCAATCACAATTGTTAGACATTCCAATTTTACCATTTTGATGGCTATATTTTTCACGATAAACATGTACCGCTTTAGCATGTGCTAAAATTAATTGGTGCGCAGCAGCATACGGTTCTGATGTGGAAATCCTACCAGGCGCAAAGACGCCTTGACCATAACCTAAAATAGCAACTACCCAAGGTTCATTTAAAGTAATCCAATTTTTTACTCGATCTCCAAATCGCTCAAAGCATAATTCTGAATATGCAGCAAAGTAGTCAGGAATATCATTACTTAACCAACCATCATTTTCCAATTGCAAAGCAAGGGGAAGATCCCAATGGTATAAAGTAACCCAAGGAACAATATCCGCTTTTATTAATTCATCAATTAAATCAGAATAAAACTGAACTCCTTGCTCATTGACAACATCTTTTCCTGTAGGCATGACTCTCGACCAAGCGATGGAAAAACGGTACGCTTTCACTCCCATATCTTTCATGAGTTGAATATCTTCTTTGAATTTGTGGTAGTGATCACAAGCAATATTCCCCGTTTCTCCATTCAGGATTTTTCCTGGAATACTTACAAATGCATCCCAAATAGAAGGACCTTTTCCATCTAAGTTTGAAGCGCCTTCTACCTGATATGATGAGGTTGCTGTACCCCAAATAAAATCATTAGGAAATTTTTTCATTTCGTATTTTTAATTCTGAATTTGTTTTTTAATCGTTATTTAATTTTTAAAAATGATTTATCATTTTTAAAAAACTTTCTAGCCATTTGCTAAATTAATTTCTCTTCTTGAATTTAATTCTGTTGTAATTTCATCCATTTTTTCACTTGTTAATGGATATGAAAACATAAGTGCTGCTGCTATTACAGTAACGATTGAAGGAACCCAACTCATCAGCATTATCATTCCTGGAAATGCATCTTGAATAGTTGACGGATCTTGTCCATTATAATTAAATGCCCCCAAGATGAAACCGATAATTGCTCCTGCAATACCCCCTCCAAATTTAGTAGCGAAAGAACCAGCAGAATAAATAAGTCCGGTAGCTCTTCTTCCATTTTTCCACTCTGAATAATCTGCTGCATCTCCTAACATTACAAAAAACAAGGTCGGGAACATGGCAGCTCCAAATTCGGATATAATACCAATTGTGAAAATGGCAGTAATATCTTCTGGTCCACAAAAATAAAGTAAAGCGTTAACTGCTCCTGATAAAATCAATGCAATAATAAATAAGTTACGTTTCCCCAATTTCTTACTGAGTTGTGCCGTGAAAAATGCCCCAGCGATTGAAGCCAACATCAATCCTACTAAATAGGATGCAGAAAGCAATTGGTCACTTAAATAATGAGTAAAGTAAATAATTACAATTCCTTGTTTGATAGAATTATAGATATTAAATAGTAATCCAATACCCAGTAAGATTACCCATGGTTTATTGGAAACTAAATCTTTGAAGTCTTGCTTTAGATTTGTCTTTTGATCTTTCGGTGGTTTAACTCTTTCCTTTGTAGTGAAAAAAGTGACGAGCATTAGTAGTGTAAGTAAAGCAGACATGAAATACATAGCTTTACTGTATCCTTGTTTTTGATCAATGATATTTATTGATTCATTGGTAAGTACTTTTTCCCCTGAGACTATAAATGAGTAAGTTTTACCTTTTTCCATTTTAAAACTCTTACCCTTAGTAGGTGTATTTTCTTCTGGAGAAATATTGGTATTCTCCCAGGTGAATAATCCTATTCCTTCTTCAGTTTTAATATTTACGTGTTCAACATCTTTTGAAGCAGTTAGTTCAACTTTATATTTTTCATCCTCTAGTTGAGTGACGGTAGTTGTAGGATTTACATTTCCAAAATAAATTACTAAAAAAAGTAAAGCACCTTGTACCAACATTCCTCCAGCAAAAGCACCTACCATTCTATAGGAACCAATTGTTGTACGCTCTTTGTCATCTCCTGTCATTACTGCCATTAATGCACCATAAGGAATATTATTGGCGGTATATAAAAGGGTAAAGAAAATATAAGTAATGTAAGCATAAACTATTTTGCCAGTAGAACCTAACTCAGGACTTGTAAATAAAAGTGCCAAGATAATCCCTAATGGTAAGGCTGTCCATAAAATCCAAGGTCTGAATTTTCCGTATTTTGATTTTGTTCTATCTCCAATAATTCCCATCAAAACGTCACTAATCCCATCACTAAACCTTGCTACTAAAAAAAGTACGCCGACTGTAACTGGACTAAGCCCAAACACATCGGTATAAAAAATAAATAAAAAAGTAGCCACACCTCGCCATGCGATATTTGCAGCTCCATCTCCTAAGGCATAGCCAATTTTTTCTTTTATCGATACTTGATTTAATGCTTCCATTTTGTTTGATTTTCTAAGTGGAACTATGATTGAATCATTTGGCTTGTGTTAATTGCTAATAACCGATTGCAAAAATAGTATCCAAACATTGTTTGAAAAAATTCGGAATATACGTGAAAAATACCTAGATATTAAATCTGTAGGGCTAGGTTTTATGAAAATGTAAAAGTATTGTTATAGAAAATTCTAAATTCGCAATGAGATTTTAGAATAGGGGTGGAGTGGTTTTAAAAGTGAGAGTTAAATATAAGTACATCTCGCTAAATGTATATAATTATTCATGGCTTATATTAATTAAGAGTTTATCTATCATTTAAGAACAAAAATTCAAAAATAGTGTTCCTAAACATAAAAGACTTTATGTTGTTTCTAAAATTTCAATTCCATATGAGAACAAAAAAATACAGTCATTTTGAAAAACAATTTAAAAATCAAAACACAGAATGAATTTTAATTTTAAATCAATTTTAATAGTTCTTTTTTTATTTACAATTAGTTTAACTACGAATGCCCAAAAAGGCGACTTCTCTGTATCTGCAAACATAGGTTTAAATTTTCCAATTCTTGATAATGGAGTAGGATTCTTTATTGGAGTAAATCCAGCCTATTGTTTATCTAACAACTTCGCCTTGGAAAGTCAATTTTCTTTTGCAACTGTTCCTGGTGGTGAAGGATTTCTTACTGGAGAACCAGAACCCCAGAGTAATTTTAATTTCTTGTTAGG